>SIBQ01000006.1 GCA_009695095.1 Lacunisphaera sp. | reverse complement strand
ACGGATCTCTGCGATGCTCTTGCCGCCATCGGCCGCCCGTAAAATACGGATCTTGTCCTCGGTCGTATGTCCAATGCCTTTCATAGTCTGGGTCCTTCTTCTGGCCCAGACTAACACCGAAGGCAGCTCAAAGTTTCGGGGTCAGGTCAACGGGATTTTGCTTGTGGTGATTTTTCGTGCTTCGCGACCTTCGTGTCTCCGAGGTGAAATATTGCATCCCCCATCTCCGGAGTTGCGCTGATTGGAATATTGGACTCAGTGGGGCCTCTCTTTTCCATGTCCGCCCAATTTGAAAACACCGTCATCGTCGGCACCGGCTGCGCCGGCCTCACCGCCGCCATCTACACTGGCCGGGCGAACCTCTCACCCCTCGTCCTCGAGGGCATCCTGCCCGGCGGCCAGCTCACGACGACCTCTGAAGTTGAGAATTTTCCCGGGTTCCCCGAGGGGGTGGACGGGTTCCAACTGATGCAGAACCTGCGCAAGCAGGCGAAAAAATTCGGCACCCGTTACGAGAGCGGCAGCGTCACGGGCCTCGATGTGTCGCAGTGGCCCTACACGGTCAAACTCACCGACCGCGAGATCAGGGCGAAGACCATCATCATCGCGACCGGTGCGTCGCCTCGCCTGACCGGCGTGCCCGGTGAGAAGGAGCTGTACGGGGGCAAGGGCGTGACCACCTGCGCGACCTGCGACGGCGCGTTCTACCGCAGCATGGACGTCGTGGTCATCGGCGGCGGCGACAGCGCGGCCGAGGAGGCGCTGTTTCTCACGCGCTTCGCCAGCAAAATCTATCTTGTCCACCGCCGCGACTCACTCCGTGCCTCGAAGATCATGGCCGACCGCGCCCTCGCCCACCCGAAGATCAAGCCGGTGTGGGACAGCGTGCCGGTGTCCGTCGAGGGCGTGAAAGAAGGCGCCGTCAGTGGCCTGAAGGTGAAGAACCTGAAGACCGGCGCCGAGTCGATCATCGCCGCCAAGGGCATTTTCGTCGCCATCGGCCACGTGCCGAACACCGCTCCGTTCAAGGGCGTGGTGGACACCAACGACCAGGGTTACTTTGTGGCCACCGGTCTCAGCCAGGTGAAGACGAAGACGCCCGGCGTGTATGTCGCGGGCGATTGCGCGGACCATGTCTATCGGCAGGCCGTCACGGCCGCGGGCATGGGCTGCGCGGCCGCGATCGAGGCCGAGCGCTGGCTGGCGGAGCACGGCGGCTGAGCCCGGGCCAACCCGGCGCCGGGCCAGTCGGCTATCGTGAAGGGTCGCGAAAAAAAAACGCCGCCCGCGTCCAGCCGGCGGCGTTAAAATGAAAAGCAAAGCCCGGGCCGCCTACTTGAGTTCGGCGACGTGAAACTCGAGCCAGCTTTCGAGATCGTTGAGTCGCACGGCATCGAGCGTCTTGCCATCGTCGGGAATGCCACAAGCACCGAGGACGCGCTTGCGCGTGGATTCGTCGTGGTTGTAGCCACGGACGGAGGCGTTGTGTTTCCCGATCGTCGCCGTATCGAGTTTCACGCCCGGCTGCTTGGTGATCCACGCTTCAAACTGTGGGTAGGTCGGACGCTTGTCCTTGATGAAAGCAACCACCGCGTCGTGGTTCAGGCCGAGCGCGGAGATCGTCATCGCATCGAAGCCCTTGCCGACGCCTGGATAGCGGGAATCGAGTTTGCCCCGGGCCTCAAGCGAGACTTTGAGCCAGAGACGGGGCAGGTGCAGCACACCAAGAGGGCCGGCGATGCCGGAGCTGACGAGGGGAACGAATGTTGCCATGGGACAATAGGGGTTGAAGCTTAGCGTTGGACCGATGAAACCGACCGACAAGAAGGGTCATCAAGTACGGTCGGCGCAGCCCCTGCAACACTAAAGCCGGATCAGACTTTCGGCGCCCCGGTCGGTGAAAATGAACGCGCTCTGGCGGCGCCGCGATTTCTTAATTTGAGCGTGCCGATGTGCCGCACTCAAACCATGCCCTGTTCCCATGCGTCCAACCCCTGGCCAGGTGGCGCCAAGGGCTTCAAGCCGTACGACCGCCGTCATGACCAACGTGCCGGCCCGCTCAACGCTGCGGCAACTGCGGGTTGCGCTCGGCATCCCGTCCGACTATCCGGCACTCCGGCTCATGCCAAAGCAGCGCGAGGCAATAAAAATCGTCGCGGCTGGCCGCAATCCCGAGGGTCGCATCGTAAAACTCGCGCCGCTCGCCACGCGCACGTGGCGACAGATGCAGGCGGCCGCGTCAATCGACGGCGCGCGCTGCGGCTCATCTCGGGTTGGCGCAGCGTCGCGCGGCAGACCGCCATCATCCGGGGAAAACTGGCCGCGGGCGAGTGCATCAGCAGAATCCTACGGCTGGTCGCCTTCCCCGGCTTTAGCGAGCACCACACGGGCGGGGCGCTCGACCTCGGTTCGCCCGGCGTTCCGCAGCTCGATGAGCGCTTTGCCCGGACCGCCGGGTTTCGCTGGCTGAGGCGTCACGGCAGTCGTTTCGGTTTCCATCTATCATACCCGCGTGGGAATCCGCCCGGCATCGGCCACGAGCCCTGGCATTGGTGCTGGCGTGATTGAATACTGAAACATCTCCTGCAGCATGCTGCCGGATTTCCGAGTGAAATTTGGACGCCGCTTGGCCAGCCCTCATCAACGTGGAGGTGCAAGCCGTGCGTAGAATCCACGGGCTTGCTCCGAGGTGCAGCGCTGGTCAAAGGGCAGCATTCATTTAGACCTACTTAACCTTAATATGGACTGATACTTAGGAGAGAGATTGGAATAATACCAATTCTCACTTGAAACCCACTTCCGGCTGGCTTGGCTTATTCCTCCCTATCCAGCCATGCTTTCTCCTAACGAAAACCACGCGGCCCTGAGCGAGCGGCTCAAAGCCTGTGATGTCCGCCCCACTCCGCAGCGCAAGGTTGTGCTCAAGGTCATCCTGGAAAAACGCGACCACCCGACCGCCGACGAGATTTTCGCGCGGGTGAAGTCGTCTATGCCGACCATTTCGCTGGCCACGGTCTATAACTGTCTCGAAACCCTCGTCGCCTGCGGCCTTATCCGCCAGGTGCACCTGGAGCGCGCGCCGACGCGTTACTGCCCAAACCTGCATGCGCACGCGCATTTCCACGACGACACCACCGGCCAGGTGCACGACATCGACCTGCCGACAGACACGATGAAGCAATTGCACGGGCTGCTGCCCACCGGCTTCGACGCGAACAGCGTCGAACTCACCTTCCGCGGCCGTGCCGCCCACAACCCGCACGGCACCAACTGACTTTCCGCCATCTTCACTCCCCCTCTCCCTTTCACTTCCTCATGTCCCAACTCGTTATCAAAAACCTGCACATCAGCATCGGCGAAAAAGCAATCGTCAAGGGCTTCAATCTGACGATCAAGCAGGGCGAGGTGCACGCTATCATGGGCCCGAACGGCACCGGCAAGAGCACCCTCGCCAAGGCCATCGCCGGCCACCCGGATTACACCATCACGGGCGGCGACGTCCAGCTCGACAGGAAATCCATCCTCGCCATGCAGCCCGACGAGCGCGCCCGTAGCGGCCTGTTCCTCGCCTTCCAATACCCGAGCGAGATCCCCGGCGTCTCCATTGCCAACTTCCTCCGCGCGGCCGTGCAGGCTCGGATGGCCGAGGGCGAGGAACTCGACGCCGCGGGCTACTACAAGAGGCTCTACAGCAAGATGGACCTCCTGAAGATCGACCGGAAGTTCACCGCCCGCTCCGTCAACGAGGGTTTCTCCGGCGGCGAGAAGAAGCGCTGCGAGATTCTCCAGATGGCGATGCTCGAGCCCAGGATCGCCCTGATGGACGAAACCGACTCCGGCCTCGACATCGACGCGCTGCGCATCGTCGCCGACGGCGTCAACGCCATGCGCAGCAGCCCGGCCTCGCCCGGCATCATGCTCATCACCCACTACCAGCGCCTGCTCGACTACATCGTGCCCGACTTCGTGCACGTGATGTATGACGGCCGCCTCGTGAAGAGCGGCGACAAATCCCTCGCCCTCGAGCTCGAGGCCAAGGGCTACGACTGGCTGAAGCAGCAACCCGCCACCGCCTGACCCCATTTGCCCGATGAAACCACCGAGTGAAATCGAGACTGCCATCGCGATGGACGCCAATCCCGTCGCCGGCATCGACCAGACCAAAGGCGACTTTCAATACAAGGTCGACTACGCCTTCGACGCCGGCACCGGCCTGAGCGCGGACACAGTCCGCTACATCAGCTCCGTCAAGAAGGAGGAGCCGTGGCTGCTGGAGTTCCGCCTCAAGGCTCTAAAGACCTTCCTCGAGAAACCCATGCCCACGCACTGGGCGACGAAGGACCTCGGGAACATCGATTTCCAGAAAATCCGCTATTACCTCTCGCAGGGCCAGAAACCCAAGCGCACTTGGGACGAGGTGCCCGACGACATCAAGAAGACCTTCGAGCGGCTCGGCATCCCCGAGCAGGAGCGCAAGTTCCTCGCCGGCGTCGAGGCCCAGTTTGATTCCGAGGCCGCCTATTCCAACATCAAGGACATCGTCGCGAAGCAGGGCGTCATCTTCGTCAACTCCACCGAGGGCCTCAGAGAGCACCCGGAGATTTTCCGCAAATTCTTCGGCAAGGTCATCCCGACCGGCGACAACAAGTTCTCCGCCCTCAACAGCGCCGTGTTCTCCGGCGGGTCGTTCATCTACGTGCCCAAAGGCGTAAAGGTCGCGCAGCCGCTCCAGGCCTACTTCCGCATCAACGCCGAGAACTTCGGCCAGTTCGAGCGCACCCTCATCATCGCCGACGAGGGCGCCGAGGTTGTCTACATGGAGGGCTGCACCGCCCCGAAGTTCTCCACCTCCACGCTGCACAGCGCCGTGGTTGAGCTCGTCGCGCTCAAGAGCGCGAAGATCCAGTACATCACGGTCCAGAACTGGGCGAACAACGTCTTCAACCTCGTCACCAAGCGCGGCGTCGCACACGAGGACGCCGAGATCAAGTGGATCGACTGCAACATCGGCAGCCGTCTCACCATGAAGTATCCCGGTGTCGTCCTGAAGGGCGAGCGCGCTCGCGGCGAAGTGCTCTCCATCGCCCTGGCCAACGACGGCCAGCACCAGGATACCGGTGCCAAGATGATCCACGCCGCGAACAATACGACGTCCAACATCATCGCGAAGTCCATCTCCGTTGGCCAGGGCCGCTCGACCTACCGCGGGGTCGTCCACATCCCGAAGCACCTGAAGGGTTGCAAGAACAACACCGAGTGCGACGCACTGCTGATCAACACCAGCAGCCGCACCGACACCTACCCGGCCATCTCCGTCCGCGGCGACCGCAATGCCACACAGCACGAGGCTAGTGTCTCCAAGGTCAGCGAGGACATGATCTTCTACATGCAGTCCCGCGGCCTCACCGAGGCGCAGGCGATGAGCCTCGCTGTGAACGGCTTCATCAACGACCTCGCCCGCCAGTTCCCGATGGAATACTCCGTCGAGCTCAAGCGGCTCATCGACCTCGAGATGGAGGGTTCGGTTGGTTGAGTTACCCCAAAAACACCAAATCACATAGATCTAAGCCCTGTGCTCCGTGTCTCGGTGCCTCCGTGGTTCAAGATAATTATTCATGATGACATCAGTCACCACTTCCGCCGATCTCACCGGCTCGTTCACCCCCGCGGCCTTCGCCACGCACTTGGAGCGCGTCAAGCACCTCCCCGCGTGGTGGCTTGACCGCAAGCGCGCCGCCTACGCACAATTCGCCGCCCGGCCGATGCCCAAGCGCTCCGATGAGGGCTGGCGTTTCTCCAACCTAGCCGGGCTCACGCTCGATGGCTTCGCCCTGCCCGCCGCCATCCGCTTTGACCAGATGGCGCACCGCGAACTCGGCGTGACCGGCGCCGACCACTTGGTTTTCGCCAACAACCGGCTCGTGACTCGGCAGGCGCTCGACACCGGTGCCGCCCGGAATGGCATCATCTTCGACACCCTGCAAAACGCGCTGGTGAAGCACAGCGACCTCGTGAAGTCGCACCTGCTCGCGCATCCTTCGAAGCTCGGCTCGGACAAGTTTGCCGCGCTGCACGAGGCCTTCCTTGAGGACGGTGCCTTCATCTATGTGCCCAAGGGCGTGGAGGCCGAGCTGCCGGTCGCGGTGTTCCACTACGCCTGTGGCGCAGGTGCCGCCGTGTTTCCGCACACGCTCGTCATCGCCGAGAGCCACGCGAAGATAACCGTCGCCGACTTCTTTGCCGGGCGGCCGGCCCGGACAAACACCGGGCTGATAGCAGCCAGCAACGGTGTTCCGCTCCAATCCTTTGCTTGCGGCGGCAACGACCTCTACGCCGGCCACGGCGCGCATGTCACTTACATCGCCATGCAGGACTGGAGCCGCGAGACCCTCTCCTTCCAGTTCAACGCCATCGTCGCCCGCCGCGATGCGAAGGTGCTCTCGCTCAACCTCCACGCCGGCGCCCGGCAAGCGCGGCATGAGTCGTTCTCCCAGTTACAGGCGCCTGGCGCCCACTCCGACATGCTCGCGCTCACCGTCGCGCACGGCTCGCAGGAATTCGACCAGCGCACGCTCCAGATCCACCAGGCCCCCAACACCAGCTCAAACCTGCTCTACAAAAACGCCTTGCTCGACCAGGCGAAGACCATCTTCTCCGGCCTCATCGTCGTCGACCCCGACGCGCAGAAGACCGACGCCTACCAGAGCAACCGCAACCTGATGCTCAGCGACGAGGCCGAGGCCAACTCGCTGCCCGGCCTCGAAATCCAGGCCAATGACGTGCGCTGCACCCACGGCGTCACCAGCACCCGCATCGACCGCGAGCTGGAATTCTATCTTGAATCCCGTGGCATCCGCGCCGCCCAGGCGCAGGAGCTGCTGGTCTTCGGGTTCTTCGAAGAAGTGCTGGGCAGGATTGAAAATCAGCAGCTCCACGACTCGTTGACCGAGATCTTCCGCAAAAAATTCAAATCATGAAATTTTCCGCGGATCACACGGATGAACACGGATAGCTTCTGTCTCATCCGTGTATTATCCGTGCAATTCGCGGTAAAAACTCTTCCCTTTCTTCCATGACTGACAAACGCGACCGCATCCTGACCCGCGAGGTCACCGTCACCCAGATCCCCAGCGGCGACAAGCAGACGCTTTTCGCTGGCGACTCCGTTTTCATCCATCAGGTGCTGGGTGGCAGCTATACGGTGCAGACCTCGACCGGGCTCTTCCGGATCGACGGCAAGGATGCCGATGCGATCGGCGAGACCGTCGCGGTGCAGACGGTTACGGCGGCCACGCTGGCCGGCGGCGCGCCCGATCCCCAGGCCATCTGGGACCAGATGCGCAAGGTTTTCGACCCGGAGATCCCCGTCAACATCGTCGACCTCGGCCTCGTCTATAACATGGCCGTCGCCAAGCAGGACGAGGGCGGCTTCAAGGTGAATATTGACATGACCCTTACCGCGCCCGGCTGCGGCATGGGCCCGGCCATCGCCGAGGACGCCAAGGGCAAGATTCTCCTCGTTCCCGGTGTCGCCGATGCCGACGTCCGCATCACCTGGGATCCACCTTGGAATCAGAGCATGATTTCTGAAGAAGGAAAAATGAAGTTGGGCTTGATTTGAGACAGTTTCCCATAGTTCGCGTGCACTCGACAGCACGAGTTCAGCTTTTAATCTTGATCATTCGCCACCGATATCGTCGCCGCCTGCCAGGTGATGCCCGACGGTGTCATCGCTGCGACCGGCCGGGCCAGCAGCCGGGCCACGGCCTTCGCGTCGAGTCTGGCACCGGCCGTCTCGAACGTGGTGGCGGGCACGCAGGAGGGGGCGCCGAAGTTGAACTTGAACGGCGTGCGCCGGCCGTCGCGGATCATGTAGTCCACGCCGGCGACGCCGAGGACGTTGGCGATCTCGTGCGGGTCGGACACGGTCGCCACGATGCCGTGGACGACGGACCAGCGGGCGAACTCCGCGGGCGGTAGCAGGGAGCTCTCGATGTGAATATGCGCATCCACGAACCCGGGCGCGATATAGCGCTTGCCGCGCACGCTAGGATCAAACGCGATGCGCCGGATCCGCCCGCCGTTCCACTCCACCACCCCGGGAAAGATCCGCCGCCGCTGCAGGTCAACAATCTGGCCGGAAAGGCGTTGCACACGGGTCTTCACGGATGGAAAGGCTGGCAGACCGGCGGGGCGGAGGCAACCCCGGTGAGCAAAAATTACTCGCAAAACCGTCCGGGCGGTACACGTTTCGACGCTATGTCCGCCCACAATCTCACCCGCAAATACCAGAATCCGGTCACGCCCTGCCTCGATGATGAAGAAGAGGACGAGCACGAGGAGACCGCCGCCAAACCCACTCCCACGCCGGTCGGCGCCATGATCCAGAAAAAATTCCTGGAGCAGCGGAAGATTTTCCTGTGGGGCGAAGTGACCGACGTGACCGCGAAGGATCTGACCGAAAAACTGCTTTACCTTGAGACCACGGGGCCGGGCAAGGAGATCACCTTCTACATGAACACGCCCGGTGGCTCCATCACGGCCGGCATGGCGGTTTACGACACCATCAAGCTTATCACGTCGCCCGTCACGATCGTGGTCACCGGCATGGCCGCCTCGATGGGCTCGATCCTGCTCTGCGCGGCGAAGAAAGGCCGCCGCCTGATTTTCCCGCACGCGCGAGTGCTTATACACCAGCCCCTGATCACCGGCCGGATGGTCGGTCCCGCCTCGGACATCAACATTCAGGCCAAGGAAATGGAGAAGCTGCGCATCGAATTGAACCAAATCCTCGCCACAGCCTCGGGCCAGTCCCTGGACAAGGTCGCGAAGGACTCCGACCGCGACTTCTACCTGAACGCCGAGGAAGCCATCGCCTATGGGCTGGCCGACAAGATTGTCGAGAAGCTCTGACCTCCCGCCGCAAGGGTTAATTTGCCGGCACCATATTCAGGTCGTTGAGCTGCCGGCCGAAATCGAGCGAGAGCGGCAGGTCGCCCGCCGCATCGGCGGTGTTGCGCGCCTCTGTGAGCAGCGCCTTGTAGGCGTCGGGGGTCGGCGCTTTCGCCCGGGCCAGCGTCGTATAAACCTGCAGGGCGGCCGGGCGCGCGCCCTGGGCGGCGAGCAGTGCGGCGGCCTCGCGCGCCAGCGGCCAGTCCTCCGGTCGGAATTGCTTCAGCAAGGGCGCAAACCCGAGCGCAATCATCGCGGCCTTGGAGTCGTCTCCTGCCAGCGCCATTTTCGCAAGCGAGAGTCCCAGCGCCAGGCTCGGCTGCTGCCTCATCCCCGCCCGCAGCACGGCCAGCGCCTCAGTTTCTGCCCCTTGTGCAGCAGCAGATTGGCGCGACGGATGACGGCGTAGGGCGCGAACGCCGGCGGCAGCCGGTCAGCCGACCGTTCCTGCTCCTCCAATGTAACCTTGAATGGGCGGTAAAGCGGGTCACCGAGGGCCACGGCCTGCCAGCTCAGCGCCGGCAAGGCATAATAGACGGCATCACCAAAGGTCTTGCCCTGGCTCAAGGCGCGCAGCAGGAGGTTCGGCCGGAGCGTGAGCTGCAGATAGGGTTCAAACACATTGCCCACCGTCGCGGCCACCCCGCGCGCCACCAGCGGTCCGCACCATCCCGAGGATTCCGAGTGGAGCGTGTGCGCCGAGAAACTGTGGATGTGCAGCGCGACGGCTCCGGCCGGGAAAGTGAAACCCAGGGCCGAAAACGCCCCGCTGAGGTCGCCGCGATACCAGCCGAAGTAGAGCATGAGCGCATCAAAGCGCCCGGCGGGATCAAAGGTTCCCCCCGTGTCCCCGACATCGCCGTCGAAGCCGAGGTCCTGCAACTGGGTCTGCACCGATTCGAGCCACTGTTCGCCGTCCGGATGAGGGCCCTTGAGGTCGACGTAGTAGCGCCCGAGCAGGCCCGTTCGCTCCCCTTCCAGCGCCGAGGTGACGAGCCGGCGCGCGCTTTCCCAAGTGGGCCCATCGAGCCGCGAGACCTTCACCACCATCTCAGTGTCGAGGGAGGACAGGCGTTCGTTGGCGAACAGCGGGTTGCGATCATCGCCGTGATCGCGTAGCCGCTCTGGGCCAGCAGGCTCAGCTCCGCGTCCACCGCGGCCTCGTTCTTGTTGAACTGATCGGCGACTTTCCTTGCGGCCGGCTCGCCGAGCAGCGCGGGGTCGTTGTAGATCCGCAACGGCACGCCACGGCAGACGACGAGGTAGGACAGCCGGGGCCGTATAGGGCGTAACGTTTGCGGCCCAGCCGGTCAAGCAGGCTCGTGGCCATGCCCTCAATCCAGCCACGGCGATACAGCTCGTCCTGCACCGGCTGGTAAACCTGGTCGATGAACTCGCGCCACGTGATGCTCTCCGCCTCGGGCAGCGGCAGGGTCACGATGTTGGCCGCGGGCACCCCGCGCTTCTCCGCGTAGAACTCGGCGAGCCGGATCGAGTCGAGCGACCGGGCGTTGGCAAGGATGACGACGCGCGCCGCAAGGTCATGAGCCTTCGCCGGGCCGACGGCTGACAGGTCCGCCGCTGCCAACGACTGTCCGAGGGCCAGGACCGGGAGGCTCCACTTGATTGTTTTCGTAAAAGTCACCGGAGTGAAGCTGCCCGCAGTGACCACGCATTTCGAGCACGGTTTCACTGAACACGGTGAAGCGTGCTTGCCAACCCCGGGGGCATGCCCCTTTGCTGCCATCGGCGATGGATTCCGCCTCCCCGCAAGGTAAACCGCCTGCATGTCGCCGGCTGATGACTCCTGGGCAACTTCTCATTCCTGCAGTTCATCATGATGATTTATTTTTTGGTCAGCTTGGGCGGTGCGCTGGGCAGCATGGCACGCTTCTGGCTTTCCGGTGTGACCGCCGCCCGTATCGGCGAAACTTTTCCTTGGGGAACACTGGTCATTAACGTCACCGGATCGTTCGTAATCGGCTTTTTTGTGACGCTGACCGGACCCGAAGGCCGAGTGTTTGCCAGCAGTTACACCCGGCAGTTTGTCATATTCGGCCTGTGTGGCGGCTACACGACCTTTTCCGCCTTCAGCCTGCAAACCCTCAGCCTGGCCCGCGAAGGCCAGTGGTGGCAGGCCGGGGGCAACATTATCGGCTCGGTCTTGACCTGCCTGATCGCTGTCTGGCTCGGGCATCTGCTGGCCGCCTATCTCAACACTCAACGAGGTATCTAAGCATGCAAATCCCCACCGATTCATTCCTGTTGCGCATATTCATCGGCGAATCCGACCGCCATGACGGCAAACCATTGCATGAGGTCATCGTGCTCAAAGCACGTGAACTGCACCTCGCCGGTGCCACGGTGATGCGCGGCGCCATGGGCTTCGGCGCCAGCAGTCGCATTCATACTAGCAAGATCCTGCGGCTGTCCATGGATCTTCCGCTGGTGATCGAGATCGTGGACAGCGAGGAAAAGATCAATTCCTTCCTGCCCGTGCTTGACGCCATGATGGGCGGCGGCCTAGTGACGCTGGAGAAGTTGCGCGTCATCCATTACCGCCCCACCCAGGCATGAATCCGTGTCGGACACGGACCAGATAAAGCCGTGCGGGAACTTATTTGGCGGCAGGCGCGACCGCTGTCTGCCGCTTAATCAGCGAGGCGCGCAGGTAGGTGTCGGGGACGGCATTTTTCCAGGCCGTCACCCAGATGCGAGCGAGCATTTCACCGCCGGTCAGAAAACGGGCCTTGATGAATTCCTGCGCCTCGAAGCTGCTCGCGGCTACGTCGGCCTTGAACACGGCCTTCTTCTCCAAGGCGTAGAGCGGCTCGACGAGCTTGTTCTGCTCGATGAGGTAGTTCATGATCGCGACAAACATCGGTTCGCGGCCGTCCGGTTGGGTTGCCAAGGCAATCGGCTGGGCCGGCACGACCCGCGGCGCAACGTCCACCAGCTTGATCCCGGCCTTGGCGACGAAGCCGCCGTCGATCCAGCTGTGGAAACCCGACCACACGGTGTAGCCATTCGGGTTGGCCCCCACCCAGCCGTTGTGGTGCACCGTGGTGTGCAGCGGCTGCGCACAATCGCCGACATAGTGGCCCATCACGCCCATGATGTAGATGATGTTGGCCCGCGCGTTGGCGACCTCCTCGGCTGTGCCCAACTCCTCGAGAACCTTCAGGTAGGAGAAGCCTGACTTCAGCCTGGCGTAATACTCGGTGATGGCCCACGGCGCAAAGCCGGGCCACTCGCGCGTGTGATCGGCGTTTTCCGCCGGATCGATCATCCGATAATTTTCCAGATGCGTCGCGCGGCCGGCGGCGAATTGCAGGATGAAATCGTAGCGGAAGGAGGACACCTTCGCCAGATCGAGTCCGGCGTCCGGTATTTGCTCTAGGTCGCAGAAGTGGTCGGTCCAGCTGCCGCCCGACTGTTTCATGATCAGATCCGGCACATTGCGCCAGCGGTCGGGCTCACCCCCAAGGAACGCAACGCGCTCGGCGTTGGCCGGCTCGCGCACGAAGGCCGGAAAGTCCGCCGGCAGTGCGGTGAGCGCCAGCTGGTTGACCATGCGGTGGCCATCGTAATCCCAACCCTGAACCGTAACGGCGGCGAGCAGGGCGAAGGGCAAAAGGAAGCGACGGGGGGACGGCGGTGTTTTCAAGGGAGAGGTTTACTTGTTAGCCAGGGGCGGAGCGGGACGCAATGCTGCGAGTGTCGCGGCGTAGTTCTGCACTCCCGTGGCGAGCGCCTCGGCAATCTGCTGCCGGAACTCCGGCGTGGCGACGCGCCGGGCCTCTGCGTCGTTGGAAAGGTAGGCGCACTCGACGAGCACGCCCGGACAGCTGAGCAGGCAAAGGACGGCCCAGCGCGCGCGTTTGTAGCCACGATCGGGCGTCTTGAGCCCCGTGCGCATGGCGCGGTGAATTTGGTGGCCAAGCAAGAGGTTGGCGTAGTCCTGCCGGTTGCCCGGCAACGCCGCGGCCGTGAGGTCGTCGGGTTTGGTGTCTGCGGTGGAAGGCATGAACTGCGCCGGGATGGCATAGGTCTCGACGCCGGTAATGGCCTCCGGGGCGTTGTTGAAATGAATGCTGACGAACAGGTCGGCACCGGCCTTGTTGGCAAAATCGGCGCGGAGCGGAAGGTCGATCGCGGGGCTATTGGAGAAGCGATGGTCCTTGTCCCGGGTCAGCAGCACGCGATAGCCGCCGGCCTCGAGAAGTTTTTTCAGCCGGAAGGCCACATCCAGCGTGAAGGTCTTTTCGTTCACTCCGAGTTTTTTGTTTTCTGTGCCGGGGTCGGTGCCGCCGTGGCCGGGATCGAGCACGATAAGCCGCGGCGGTGCGGCCGGCAGAAAGGCCAGATGGTCGGCCGGCTGGAACAGCGGTGCGACAATCTTGATGACGTCGAGCTTGCTGACCCAGAGACTGTCCCGATGGATGAGCACCGGCTCGCCGAGGAATACCCGGAGGCCGTCTAAATAGAAATCCCGCTGGTTGTTCTCGAAAGTGAAACGGACGCCGGGCGCATCGCCGAGGGTCATTGCCTGATCGGGCTTCGACCAGGCCGGCTTCAGACCAAAGCGCGCGGCCAAATCACGCACCGAGACATAGTCGATGCCGCGGAGCCGGGTGAACGGCCAGAGCTGGGCGGGCCGCGTGGGCGCAGCGCGAACCCGTGTCGGCTCCGCCTTGACCGCCGGTAGTGCTAGCTTGACTGCGGCCGGCTGCGCAGGCGCGGTGCACGCCGTCAGGGTGGCGCAGGCAAACAGCAGGCAGCGTGCGGGGAGCCGCGCCATGGCATCAGGGCCGTTCAGCCCGCGGCGGGCGGCGGAGCCGGGGCGTGCTCGCGAACGTGGAACTTGGGCTTGCGCTTGTTGACTGGCAGCGACGAGAGCATGACGTTGATCTGCTTGCCGTTCAGTTTGGGCGGGGCGTCGGGGTGGCCCATGGTCTCGAGCTCCTTGAGTGCGCGCTTCATGACCTCGAAGCCCATCTCGGTGTGGGTCATCTCGCGGCCGCGGAACTTGAGGCGGAGCTTCACCTTGTTGCCGTGGTCGAGGAACTCCTCGGCGTGGCGGACCTTGGTGATGAAGTCGTGCTGCTCGATGCGCACGGTGAATTCGATTTCCTTGATTTTGCCGGCGGCGGGCTTGCTGTGGGCGTGCTTCTTCTGCTCCTCGTAGACGTATTTGCCAAAATCCATGATGCGGCAGACCGGCGGCGTGGCGGCGGCGGCGACCTCGACGAGATCGAGGTTAAACTGCATCGCGAGTGCGATGGCCTTCTGCGTATCCAAGATGCCCAGTTGGCGGCCTTCAGGACTGATGACGCGGACTTGTGGCGACTTGATCCGCATGTTACGGCGGATGGCGGCGAAGGGATCGTTGTTGCGACGGTTGTCGCGGTTATACGGAGGGCGGCCGCCGGGCGAAGAGGAAGGAAGTGCCATTCAGGAGGGAGGGATTGCTGGATCGGTTGGTCGGGGGGCTGTTTTTGCCTCTAACCGTAGTGATGACAACACCAATTATTGAGAGAGAAAAATCGGCCGGATCAGACGCTGAAACTCTCGCCGCACGAGCAACTGGCCTTGGCGTTGGGATTGGAGAACTTGAAGCCGCCGGCGATCATCTTGTCTGCGTAATCGAGCAGCGTACCCTTCAGGTAGAGGGCGGTCTTGGGATCAACCACCACCGGCACGCCGGCGGAACGGACGAGGATGTCGCCCCGGCGGGGCTCGGGCGCAAATTTTAGCTTGTAGCTCAGGCCGTTGCAGCCGCCTCCGGTGATGGCGATGCGGAGGTAAGCGCCCTGCTGCTCGCGCGCGATGAGCGCGGCGATCTTGGCCCCGGCGGCGGCGGTCAGGCGCACAAGGATTTCGTTTCCCTCGCGCACTCCTTCCGGAAGCGTGGTGCTGGTAGTAAACACGGCGACAGTCATGTCCCGGAACGGGATTTTATCAAGCGCTGCGCCACGATGACGGCGTTGGTGAAGCTGCGCGGGCTGGCCTTCCCCTTCCCCGCGAGTCCGAAGGCCGTGCCATGGTCGGCGCTGGTGCGGACGAACGGCAGACCGAGGGTGAGATTCACCGCCTCGTCAAAATCGATCACCTTGAGCGGCGCCAGGCCCTGATCGTGGTAAAGCGCGATGACGACGTCGAACTCGCCGCGCAACGCGCGCGCGAAGAGCGTGTCGCCCGGCTGGCAGAGCGAAAGTCCGGGAAACTCCGCGCGGAGGTGGTCGAGGGTTGGGTTGAGCAGATCGCGTTCCTCGTAACCGAGCAGCCCGCCCTCGCCGGCATGCGGATTGAGCCCGCACACCCCGATACGCGGCCAGGCAATGCCCTCGATCCGCGCGAGCGTGTCCGCAGCTGTGATCGTACGATGCAACAGATGCGGCCCGAGCAAGCGGGCGACCTGGTGCAGGGGCACGTGCCTGGTCGCGAGCACCAGTCGCAGTTTGCCGCCACAGAAAGCCATGATTGGCTCGCCGCCCCAGCGGGCCGCGAAAAATTCCGTCTGCCCGGAAAACGCGAAGCCAATCTTCGCGAGTTGTTCCTTGCTGACCGGTCCGGTGACCACGCCGGAAAACTCGCCGGACTTGCAACCCGAGGCGGCGCGTTCCAAGGCGGCCCAAGCAACCAGCGCGCCCTCCCCATCCGGTTTTCCGGCCGTGGCCGTGAACTCCGCGAGACCCACCGGCAGCTTTGCCGCGGCGGCGGGCAGGGTATCCAGCCAGTGGGCTGGTCCGATGACGGTCACGTTACCCGCCTCCGCCGGATGGGCGGCAAGCCAGGCCGCGATGATCTCCGGACCGATGCCGGCCGGGTCCCCGCAGGTGAATGCGAGTTTAGTCGCCATCGCCGTCCCCCCCCAGCGATTCGCGGCGCGCGCGTGCAAAACCTCGTTTCCCCTCAGTGAAGAAAGTCAAAAACTGCCTGGCCTCGGCGGTTTTGAACGCGCCGCCGGCCAGCGCCGACCGCGCCACCTCGCGAATGTTGCCCGCGGTGAAATAAACGGCGCGAAAGGCATCCTTGATCTCGCCGATGGCATCGCGTCCAACCCCGCGGCGCTTGAGGCCGATGAGATTGAGTCCGATGACTTCATTGCGTTCCGCCGCCATCACGAAATGCGGGATGTCCTGTGCGATGCGGGCCAGCCCGCTAACCATGACGCCTTCGCCAATACGGCAAAATTGGTGGAAGCCAGCTCCGCCGCCGAGGAAGGTGTGACCGCCGACATGCACGTGACCTGCCAACATCACATTGTTGGCCAGCACGACATCGTCGGACACGGCGCTGTCGTGGCCGACGTGGGAATTGGCCATCAAAAAACACCGGGCGCCCACGCTGGTGGCCTGGCCCGGATTGATGGAGCGGTTGATCGTCACGTATTCACGGATCACCGTGCCGGCGCCGATCCGCACCCCAGATACGGTTGCCGGGTCGAACTTGAGATACTGCGGATCGCCACCGATGACCGCAAAGGAATGAACCACCGCGCCGTCGCCGAGGACCGTGTGCCGCTTGATGATGGCGTGAGGGTAAACCACGCAGCCCGCGCCCAACTGGACCCCGTCCTCGATGATGGCGGTCGGGTGGATGCTCATACCTTCGGCGGGGATTTGTGTGGTATGGCGCGCTCGGCCAGGAGGTCGAGCTGTGCGTCCTGGAGCAGGTCGTAGTTTTTCAGGATGCGGATGACTTGCAGCGTGTCGGACTTGCCGTAGCTCTTGTTGATTTCGACGCTGTCGATGATGTCGAGCAGCATGGAGCGGAAGGAAATGATGGCATCGACGCCATGCTCCTTGAGCATGGCCACGCTTTGCGAGCGGAAGGGCTCGGCAGTCGGCAGGCTGGGCAGCACGAGGATCTTCGTGACATCGGCGGCGTTGCCGGGCTCCTCGGCGTCCACGGGAAAGAATCGCGTGACCTCCTTGATTACGTTTTCCTCCAGGAACCGGAATATTTCCGGGCTGCTTTTCAGCATGTTCGGCGAGAAACGGCCGGTGTGCCACCCCTTGACCACCACGATGGCGCGGTGGATGCAGGCCAGCTCGCTGGCAAAGAGAAAAAAGTCGGGCTTGCGCGAATTGCGTGCGTAGGCCGGGTTGTAGACGACCAGATCCACCTCCTCGTCGCCGGTTTTGCGGCGCGCCTGCGCCTGATATTTGCGCACTTGCCGGACGAGAAATCCGTTTTGCTCGAAATACTCGCGCACAATGCCTTCGTCGATGGCTGACATGGGTCGATTAACTTAGCGATTTGCCCGCCGAATACACACCAATTCTTAGGCTGCGCCCAACTCTTGCCAGACCGTCTCGACCAGGCTCGGCGGGATGCCGGAGCGGGTGGCGGCCGTCCCGATGGCTGGCAATACCACAAAGCGCGCTCCATCGGTCCGGTTCTTTTTGTCATGCGCCATCGCGGCCTGTAAATCCGCCACCGACAGCGGCACACGCAACCGCACGGGCAGTTGATGGGCGGCCAGCACGCGCTCGACCCGCGCAACTTCCGGCACCGATACCAAGCCGAGTTTTTGTGAGAGACGCGCCGCGCCTAGCAGGCCGATGGCGACCGCTTCGCCGTGTATGTAGGTCGCATATCCCGTCACTTGCTCAATGGCGTGGCCAAAGGTGTGCCCCAGGTTCAGCAACACCCGGCCGCCCTCGGCCGCCGTCTCGCGTTCGTCTGCCCGCACCAGTTCCGCCTTGATTTCGCAGCAACGCCGGATGACCGAGGCCAGATCCGCGCTTTGTGCGTTAAGCGGGATTTTCTCCAATTGGGCGAACAGCTCGGCATCGCCCAGCAAGCCGTATTTGATAACTTCGGCCATGCCGGCGGCAAACTCCCGCGCAGGCAGTGTTTGGAGAAACTCCGGGGCGACATACACTGCCCGCGGATGATGGAAGGCCCCCACCAGATTTTTCCCGGCGGAAAGATTCAGGCCGGTCTTGCCACCCACCGCACTGTCAACCATGGCTAGCAAGGTGGTCGGCACTTGCAGGTAATCGATTCCGCGCAGGTAGGTCGCCGCCGCAAAGCCCCCCAAGTCGCCTGTCACTCCACCGCCGACGACCCACAGCACGCCCTGACGGGTGATCTTATTGGCCGCCAGAAAGTCCTGCACCTGACCGAACATCTCGAGCGACTTGGCCTTCTCGCCAGCACTCGCCACGAGTTTCGGAATAGCGCCAAAATTCCGTGCTAGAAAATCCCCCTGGGCGCGCGCCACCCCGTCATCGGTCAACAGGACCGAACTCTGCCCGCGGCGGGCTAATTCAGCCAGCGCCACCTGCATCACAGTCCCGGCCTCCCGCAAAAAATGAATCGGGTAACTCCGTGCGCCCAATTCAACTGTGAGCTTCTGTTTCATAGATAGCTTAAAAACCAGCTACTTGCACAGGTCAATGCCCGTTATGGAGCGCTAATGAGACAAAATATCATTTGTACTATTGACGTGAGACTGCGTCTCATGCTCATATCAAATCGCTTCAAATGAATTCCCTGAGTTCCGCGCCCCCAAGCACAATCAGCCAAATTCCGTTTACTCTCAGCGCCCTGCTGATCGCGGGCGTACTGCTGCTCAAAAACTCCCGCACCGCCTATGCCCAACCGCAGCTTCGCTGTGGCGATCTGCCGGTTAAACAATGGCGCTGCCCGCACCATCTCCCTCCACACCGACTGGAAATTCTAATCTGCCCGCCTGTTTCTCTTACCCCTTGGATATTGCCACCGCACCACTACTTCATAAAACTGCTCCACTTCCTCCATCAATCGATTGTCGCCAGCCTCAAGCTGGCCCTGTTGACGCTGGCGCAAACCTCGCTGCCGGCCGCACCAGACACCATCGACGCAGGCACTCTCCAGCTTCCCACCTTCCGCGTCGATGCTGAAGCGGAGAAGGACCATTACATCCAGGGTCCCTTCCTGCCCGACACCCAGGGCACCAAGATCAACGTCGGCAAGAAAACCACCGTCCTTGACTTCGACAGTCTGCCCCGCATCACCGGCAACAACTACCGCCAGGCCCTCTCCCAAGCCCCCGGCCTCATCCTAAGCGAGGAGACCTCGCCCCTTATCAGCATCGGCTACCGCGGCCTCCAGCCGCATCGCGCGCAATTCACCCAGGTGCTGAAGGACGGCGTTCCCATCCACGCAGACCAGTTCGGCTACCCCGAAGCCTACTACGCCCCGCCGCTCGACACCGTGGACCGCATCGAGTTCACCCGCGGCGGTGCCGCGCTCATGTATGGCCCGCAACCCGGCGGCGCGCTCAACTACGTCACCCACCGCCCGCGCACCGACACCAAACTCGGCGGCAGCACGCTCCACACCTTCGGCAGCGACGGCTACTACTCCACCTTCAACTACCTCGACGGCACCACCGGCCCGCTCGGCTACTACGGCTATTACAACCACCGCGAGTCCGGCGGCATTCGCTCCGCCAATAGCGACTACAAGCTCGACGCCTTCTCCGGCCGCGTCGTGCTCGGTGCCGACACCAGCTCGCGCTGGATCCTCACCGCCGAAACCTACGAGGAGGAGCACGGCGAGCCCGGTGGCCTTACATTCATCACCGGCGCCGGTACGGTGAACTACAACACCCAGCGTGAGGAACCCTCGCGCCTCTACGACCGTTTCAACCTTGACCGCAGCGCTCTCTCGCTCGTCTGGGAGCGCGACTTTTCGTGCGGCACTTTTGTCGGCCGCGTCTGGGCCATCGACTACACCCGCGCCAGCCGCCGGCAGGGCGGCGGCGGTTTCGGCACCCTCCCCACCGGCGCCAGCGCGAACACCAACACCATCGAGCGCCAGCAATTTGACCAGCTCGGCGCCGAAGCCCGCGTGCGCCTCGACTGGGGCGGCAACGGCGGCTACGTCTTCACCGCCGGCGCGCAGCTTTATCACAACGAGTCCCCCCGCACTGACTCGCGCGGTAATACTCCGGACGCCACTACCGGCAGCGTGCGCCTCGAGTCCAAGCGCGAGATCCTTTACACGCCCGTTTACGCCGAGAATCTCTTTCGCTTCAGCGCGCTCAGCCTTACGCCCGGTGTGCGCGTTGAGTTCATCGACCAGAACGTGCGCGAACTTGTCAACATAACCCGCACCACCACGCCCCTGCAAACCCGTGACGAGCGTGTCACCGTGCCGGTCTTCGGCCTCGGCGCCGCCTACGAACTTAAGCGTGGCTCTCAACTCTACTTCAACGTCTCTCAGAGCTATCGCCCGATGGTCTTTGTCGAGTCGGTGCCAAATGGCGCCACAACCGTCGTCAATGGCGACCTCGAGGAAGGCCACGCCGTCCAATATGAGCTCGGCTACCGCGCCAAATCCGTGCGCGGTCTCGTGCTTGATGCCAGCGTGTTTCACCTCGAATTCAGCAACCAGATCGGCAGCACCACGCTCCCCAGCGGTCTCGCCTCTGTCGCCAACGTCGGTCGCGCCATTCACCGGGGTGTCGAGCTTGGTGCCAGTTACGATCTTCCTGCCCACCGGGTCGGATCATCGTCAGGCAGCGCCCGCTCCGCATTCAATCTTTACGTCAGCGCACTCCTGCTCGACGCCGAGTTCAAGGAAGGCGCCACCCGAGGCCGGACCCCACAATACGCCCCCAACCACGTTGTCCGCGCCGGCGTGATCTACACTCGTGGAGACGCGCTCAAGCTGGCCCTCACCGGCACGCTTTCCGCCGACAGCTTCGCCGACGACGGCAACACCACACAGCGCTACGTGCCCGCCTACGCCGTCTGGGACCTCACCGCCGAGTGGCGTGTGCCCGGCGCCCCGCTCCGACTCATCGGTGGTGTCAACAACGTCTTTGACGAGGACTATTATAGCCGCGTGCGCCCCGACGGCATCGACCCGGCCCAGCGCCTCAATTTCTACCTCGGCGCCGCGCTGGAGTTCTGATCCCCATCCCGCCACAATATCGGTTGGCTCGCATGCGCACAGCGGGCCAGCCAAGCGCACTCGAGCCCCTTTGGTCACCTCTCGCACCCGCAAAGCGGGTGCAAAAAACAACGGAGTGATTCAACCACAGCCACGTCATTCACTGTAGCGGCGAAAAGGCCTAAATTGAGGTGGTTGGAATTCCCTCACTTGAGGCTGTTTGGGAGACTGGGGCCATCCACTTCCACCCTAGCACCGCGGGACACCCGGCGTATGTCACCAGCCTCCGGGGCCGGGGCGAACCCTATGCCTCCAAGCCAAAGACGGCCCGGACGTAGTTCTCGGCCGAGAACGGCTGCAAGTCGTCGGGCTGTTCGCCGAGGCCGATGAAATAAATGGGCAGTTTCAACTGCCGGTAGATGCCAACCAGCGCGCCGCCCCGGCTGGTTCCATCGAGCTTGGTCACAACGAGGCCCGTCAGTCCGAAACTCTGGTGAAACACTTTCGCCTGCTCGATGGAATTGGCGCCCAGCGAGCCATCCACCACCAGCCAGCGGTGTTGCGGCGCGGCCGGATCATTTTTCTGCAGCACGCGCCGGATTTTCGCCAGCTCCTCCATCAAATTGCCCTTGGTGTGCAACCGCCCCGCCGTGTCCACGATCAGCCAGTCCTTGCCGCGCGCCTTCGCCGCCTGCCAGGCATCAAACGCCACCGCCGCCGCGTCCGCGCCTGAGTGGCTCGCGATAAGCTCGATGCCCAGCCGGTCGGCCCAGCTCCTGAGCTGCTCCACGGCTGCCGCACGAAACGTGTCGCACGCCGCCATGATCACCGACTGGCCGTCGCTCCTGAGTTTGTGCGCCAGCTTGGCTGTGGTGGTCGTCTTGCCCGAGCCGTTGACCCCGATCAGGCAGATGAGCTGGGGATTTTTAGGTGGATCGCCGCCTCCGGACGCGTTTACAGAACCCCGCCCGCCCGGAGGTCGGGATCCACCCTCAAGTTTGCCTTCGGAGCCAGTGAGCACGCGCCGCAGCACCGTCGCCCCGATCGCCGCGGCCTGCTGGCCATTCAATGTGGCATCCTGACGGCAGGCGGCCTTGATTTCCTGTAAAATCTCGGTGGTTGTCTCGACCCCGAAGTCGGCCGTGTAGAGCGCCTCCTCGAGTTCCTCGAGCGCGGCGGCGTCAATCTTTCGCCCGCCAAACAGCCCGTGCGTCTTTGCCGCGATGGCCGAGACCGTCTTGGCCAGTCCGTCCTTGAACTTTTTGAAAAGAGAAAGCATGGAAAATCGCGGAAACACTTAAGTGTGAAAGCGCTGAATTTGGTTCCGTGTTTCCGTTCCTCCGCGCCTCGATTGCCTTATTCCGTCGCGGCTTTGCGCGCGTCGCGGCCGAGTTGGTCCTTCATGCGGTCGAGGATGCCATTGATGAACCGCTTCGAGTCCGCGCTGGAATACTGCTTGCTCAGGTCGATGGCCTCATTGATCGAGACGACCGGCGGGATGTCCTTGCGGTGCAGCATTTCGAACATCGCCAGCCGCAGGATGGCGAGGTCGATCTTGGCGACGCGCTCGAACTCCCAGTTGTGCGCCAGGGTCTTGATGTGGCCGTCAAGTTCCGCCACATGCTCAATGGCGCCGTGGATCAGCTCCTCGGCAAAGGCGTAATGCTCGCGCGGCTTGTCGAGGTGCTCGAAGAACAGCCGCAGGTCGTCGGTCATGCTGGCCGGCTGGTTGACGCTCCAGGCATACAGGTATTGGAACGCTGCGGCCCGGCATTCCCGGCGCTGCGTGAATTGGCTGCTCATGATTTTCTGCCCGCTGAGCGTTTCAACGCCGCCATCTCCAGTGCGGCGCGGGCAAATTCCGCCCCGCGGTTGATCGCGCCGAGGCAGCGTTCCTCCGCCTGCTTCAGGTTGTCCGCCAGGATGACCCCGTTGATGACCGGTGTGCCACTGGTAAGCGCGACCTGCTGCAAGGCGTGCGAAACGCTCTGCCCCACCACCGCGTGATGGTTGGTGTCGCCACCGATGAGGACGCCGAGCGCAATGACGCAGTCGCGCTTCCGGCCCCCGGCCAGCCACTGGGCCGCAACGGGCACCTCGTGTGAACCCGGCACGCGGACCACGGTAATGCGTTTCCCCTTCACACCGGCCGCCGTGAGTTTTTCAAACACTGTGTGCAGCAGGGCATTAACCAGCGCGGGATTGTAACGCGCCGCCACGATGCCAACGGTGAACGGGGCACCCTTGAGGGCGGTGGCCGGGGGGGCGTGGAGACTCATGGGAGGTTCAGGGCAAATTGGAACGGCCCGCCCCGCAATCGAAATCTCAAACGGGGATCTGCTCCACGATCTCCAACCCGTAGCCGTCCAATCCCACCACCCGGCGGGGGGAATGCTGCAGCAGGCGGATTTTTTTCAGTCCGAGCGCGGTCAGGATCTGGGCGCCGATGCCGTAGTCGCGCAGGTTGGCCGGCCGGCGGCCCTCGAGGGCGGATTTGTCTTCATGCAACATTGCCTCCTGCATCCGGCCGTTCTGCTCCATGTAGACAATGACGCCGTGGCCGGTCTTCGCGACTTGCTCGAGCGAGGCGAGCAGTGAACGGTGGCTGCCCATGTCCTTGGCATGGAAAACATCGCTCAACAGGTTCTCCGTGTGGACGCGCACCAGCGTGGGCGAGGCATCCAGCTTGCCCTTGGTGAAGGCCAGATGGTGCCGCCCGTCCACCTTGCTGTGGAAAATGTGCAGCTGGAACTCGCCGTATTCCGACGCGAACGGCCGCGACGCCACCATCTCGACCAGTTTTTCGCGCCGATGCCGATATTCAATGAGCGCGGCGATGGACATGAGGGGCAGCTCGTGCCGCTGCTTGAATTCCAGCAGCTCGGGCAGACGCGCCATCGCACCGTCCTCGCTCAAGATTTCGCAAATCACGCCGGCCGGGCGCAGGCCGGCGAGCGCCGCCAGGTCCACCGCAGCCTCCGTGTGGCCGGCGCGCTCCAAGACGCCGCCCGGCCGCGCGCAAAGCGGGAAGATATGCCCGGGTTGGACCAGCTCGTCCGGCCGCGTGGCGGTGTTGCCGAGCAGCTGGATGGTGCGGGCGCGGTCGAAGGCGCTGATGCCGGTCGTGATGCCCTCTGCTGCGTCCACCGAGACCGTGAAGGCCGTGCGGTGCGTTTCGCGGTTCTGCTGCACCATGGGGTTGATGCCGAGCCGTTTCAATTGCGGTTCGGTCATCGGTACGCAGATGAGGCCGCGTGCGTGGCGGATCATCATGTTCACCAGCTCGGGGGTCGCCTTTTCGGCCGCCATCACGAGGTCGCCCTCGTTCTCCCGGCCCTCGTCGTCGGTGACAATTATGACCCCGCCCGCCACAATGGCCTGGATGGCGGTCTCGACGGTGTCAAACGGGGTGGCGCTGGGCATGGCGGGAAGCGGTCAAGCTTTGCATCCCGCCCGCCGCTGTCAAATCCAGGCTGGTTAAACGCCCCCTTTTTTTAACGCCTGCTCCACTCCTCGTGAATTCCATGCCTAATCGGCACAGGTCCTCGGCCGAGGAGCTCGCCGGGTGGCGCCTAATCGCATTTGCAAAACCCGCAGCATGCTACGGGGAATGTATCAGTAATTAGCCGCGGAACCCAACCATGTAGGTCTCCACCGCCTTGGCCTCGTCGTTTTCGCCCTGCAACAGCGTGAGATAAACATTGAAGGTAAATGTCGGGAGGACCGGCTTCGCCCCGACCAAGGCGTTGCCGCTGCCATTGAGCACCGTGCGGTTGTCGCCCGGGGAGCGGAGATTGGGCCAGCGCGCGCGAGCCCGCGTGACATCCATCGCCGTGGGTTTTTTCTTCTTGTCGTAAAAAGTGAGCTTGAAATTGCCGGCGACTACCTCGAGCCCGAGAAATGTGCCGTTGGGGCGGGCGATGGTTGTGCCCGGGATGACCCCCATTACCTCCACCTTGGTCTTGGTATCCTTGGCCACCGGGACCTTGGTCGTGACAGACTTGACCGGCGTGGTCTTGGTCGTGGGTGTCACGGGCTCGACCAACTTGGCCACAAGCGGGGTCTGCGCTTGAATCAGGCTGGCTGCAAATAAAAGACCCGCTACGGCGACCTTGGTTTTCATGCCGTCACTTTAGTCAGACCGGGCGCCCGTGCAAGCCCCCGCTCGCCTCGTCCGGGTCAAAGGCGCAATTTCGCACGTAATTCACCCGCCAGTCGCAATATACCGTGTTACTTCAGGCACCCGCCTGACGGATTTTCGCCCGCAGCTCCCGCCATAGGGCCAGCCGCTCGGCGATCTTCGCCTCCCACCCCGCCGTCTTTGGCGTGTAAAGCGTGAGCGACTTCTCGAGATAGGCATCGCCGCTGATGTTTTCCGGAAAATCATGCGCATACCGGTAGCTCTGGCCGTGGCCGGCCTGCTTGCTCGCAGCGCCGCTGCTGTTCCGCAGGGGCCGCGGCACGGCCTGCACCGGCGACTCCTTCAACACGCGGTGCGCCTCGCCCAGCGCCAGGGTGGCGGAATTGCTCTTCGGCGCTGTCGCGATGTAGAGCGTGGCGTGCGCGAGCGTGAGCTCCGCCTCGGGCAGGCCGATGAAATCGCACGCGTGGTGAGCCGCCACTGCCAGCGGCAGGGCCTGCGGGTCGGCCAGACCCACGTCCTCGCTGGCCAGGATGACCAGCCGCCGGGCGATGAAGCGCGGGTCTTCACCGCCGGCCAGCATCTTCGCCAGCCAATACATCGCCGCATCTGGATCGCTGCCGCGGCAGCTTTTGATGAAGGCGGAAATCGTATCATAATGCTCGTCCTCATCGGCATCGTAGCGGATGCGCCGCTCGCGCGCGAAGAGCTCCAGTTCCTTCTCCCTGATTTCCGCCTTCTCCGGCAGGCTGAGTGCGATGACCTCCAGGGCGTTTAGCGCCCGGCGCAGGTCTCCATCGCAGAGCACCGCAAGATCGGCGAGCACCTTGTCCTCCGCCGGGTGCCGGCGCGCGCCCAGCCCGCGCTCCGTGTCCCCCAGCGCCTTTCGCAGCACGCCCGCGATGGCCGCCGGGATGAGCGGTTCGAGCCGGAACAGATGGCTGCGGCTGAGCAGCGGCGGGTTCACATAAAAACCGGGGTTGTGCGTTGTCGCGCCGATCAGCCGCACCGCGCCCTCCTCCACGTCGGGCATCAACAGGTCCTGCTGCGCCTTGTTGAACCGGTGGAGCTCGTCGATGAAGAGAATCGTGGCGTCTTCGGGCCGTCGGCGGGCCAGGGTCAGGATTTCGCGCAGCTCGGCCACGTTCGACATGACCGCGTTGATGCGGACAAAGCGGCTTTGAGTCACGCGGGCGATGACCTCCGCGAGACTGGTCTTGCCGCAGCCGGGCGGGCCGTAAAAGAGCAGGCTGCCGAAACGGTTGCTGGCGATCAGCCGCGGCAGCAGGTTGCCCGCCTGGAGGATGTGCTCCTGCCCGACGATTTCCTCCAGCCGCCGCGGTCGCATCCGCGCAGCCAGCGGCTGGTGCGCGGCCATCTGGTCGGACAGAACCGTGACATGGCGCGGGACGGTCTCGCCAAAAAGTGAGCCGGAGTCGTCTGTCGGGCGGGCCATGAGTTTGGGCAGATTGGGGCGCCCCCGGTGGAGAAACAAGTTTGAAGGCGACGGGGAATGCTGTTCGCTTGGCTCGCTGCTCCGTTCGGGCCAAGGCGCAGTTTCGCCCATGCCTTCGCCCGCCACGCACCTCCGCGCGCCACTCCTGTGGCTGCTCCTGCCGCTGATGGCCGGGCTCACCGCCGCCAAGCTCTGGCCTCCGCCCGTCTTTGGTCTGTTGCCACTGATCCTAGCTGCGGGTGGGCTAGCCTTCGCCGCCGGATGGCGTGCACTGCAAGACGGCCGGTTCAGTCGTCTGGTGTAGGGCTTGTCGCTCATTCTTTCTGCCGGGTTGGGCGGCTTTGGGCTTCTCCATGTCCGGCAGCCCCAGTTGCATCACTGGGAGGAACGGCCCGCGAGCGAAGTCACCGTGACGATGCAGGGCAGGCCTTTCCGGTCGCTCCCTCGGCCCACAGTTTGACCGGCCTGGGCGAGATAACCGCCACCAGCGAAGCCGACCGCGAGCTGACCGGCCGCCGAATCTATTATTCCGCCATCCGCAAGATCAGCGTGCCACCGCAGCGCTCGGGCCGCTACCTCATCCGTGGAGTCATCGAGCCGCTGCCACGCGAATCGTCCGGGGCCGGTTTTAACGGCTATCTCGCCAACCTAGGCATCCGTAAAAAACTCACGCGCGCCCAGCTTATCGAGGAGGTGGCGCCGCCGGGCTGGTTCCAGCGCTGGTGCAGCCGCGCGGAGGACCGGCTCGAGGCGATCCTGCGCCGCGGCCTCGCCGGGCATCCGGCCATTGCCTCAATCTACCTCGCCATGCTGCTGGGGGAAAAGGCCGTGCTTTCCACGGAGCAGACGAATGCCTTCATGCGGAGCGGCACGTTTCATATTTTCTCCGTCAGCGGGCTCCACGTCGGGGTCATCGCCGCCGCCCTCTACAGCGGGTTCACTCTGCTGCGCATGACGCGCCGGGCCACCGTGATTCTCACGCTGCCCGTCCTGTGGCTTTATGTGTAGATTACCGGGGCCAGTTCACCCGCCCTTCGCTCTTTTCTCATGATCGCTTTCCTGCTTGCCTCGCAGGTCTTCCGGCTGCCGGGCAATGCCCTCGCGGCGCTCGCAGCCTCCGCACTTCTCACCCTGTTGCTCGACCCCCTGCAGCTTTTCAGCACCGGCTTCCAGATGTCCTATTCCGTCGTGGTTGCGCTGGTGGTGATGGGGGCGACGCTGGGGGAGCGGTGGGTGGCGCGCTGGAAACCATTCGCCGCGCTGCCGTGGGCCGACTGGCGCCGGCAGCACAAGGCGATCAACTGGAGGGGCCGCAAGCTGCTGGGGGCCGCGGCGGCTTGCTGGGCCGCCTTCCTGGCCAGCGCCCCGTCGGGCATCGGTTATTTCCAGGTCTTTTCGCCGGGCTCCCTGCTGGCCAACCTCGTTATCATCCCGTTGTCCTCGCTCGCCCTCGTGGCGGGGTTCATTTCCCTGCTCACCGGTATCGCAGGCCTGTTCCCGCTGAGCGTGCTCTTCAATTCCGCCGCCGCCGTCACGATCCTCGTCATGGACTGTCTTCTGCGCCGCTGCATGGAACTGCCTGGGGGCTGGTTCAAGGCGCACTTCACCGCGGACTGGCTGGCGCCGGTTTCGCTCCTGGTCATGACCGCCGTGATGTCGGCCGGGCGGGCGGGCGGTTGGTCCCGGCGTTACGGTGGCTACTGGCCGCCTGTGCTGGCGCTCGCGCTGATTGTCATTTTGGGCGTGAAGTTTGGTTGAAGCCGCCCGAGATAAAATTGACCACGGATCTCACGGATAATACCAGGATAGGTTGAATCCTGATCCGTGCCTATCCGTGTAATCCGTGGCTAAAAAGTTTGCTGTGTATTGTGTGTATTCCGTGGTAACTCCTCTCCCATGAAAAGCGCCTATGAACTCGCCATGGAACGCCTGGCCAAAAGCGACCCCGCCACTCCATCGCTCTCGGCGGCCCAAAAGGCCCGGCTCGCGGAAATCGACCGCGTCTACCAGGGCAAGGTTGCCGAGCGGGAAATCTTCCTGCAGCAGCAGCTCAACACGACGCTGGGCGCACAGAAATTCGACGAGGCGGACAAGATCCGCAAGCAGATGGCCGGCGAAAAAGCCCGCTTGGACGAGGAGCGCGAGGCCGAGAAAGGGCGTGTGCGGCGGGCAAAAAGCTGAGCAACGCAAGGTGGAACCCGGCCATCCGGCTACTTGGTAAACTCGAACTCGGCCGACAGCGCGTGGTGGTCCGAGGCCGGTGTCGGCCTCACCCACCAGCCGGTGGGCTTCAGCCACTCGTTGTAGAAGATGTGATCGAGCACGTAGGGCCGCCGGCGCCAGGTGATCTCCTTCGCTTGCACGGTCTCATAGCCAGCCTCGGAAAATTGCGCGATGAGCGACTGGTGCTTGCTGACATTGAAGTCGCCCGTGAGCAGTGTCGGCGCCTCAGCCGTCTTGCGCAGCTGCTCCTCGACCAGGTTGCGCTGGTTAAGGTGCACCTCGCTGCTCGAGTTGAGCATGAAGAACGCCAGCAGGTGGGTGTTGAAGAGCCGCACCACATGGCCGTCGATGGTGGTGGAGGCGCCGATGAGCAGCCGGTCGGTCGGGGTTTTCTTCTCGCCGAAAAAATCGAACTCCACCGGCGGCGATGGCAGATTCAGGCAGAGGTGCTCGCGCAGCGGGGTTTGGAGAAAATCGCCAGCCCGATGCCGAAGGGCAGTTCGCGCGGGTCGGGTTTGGGGTAGCAAAAATAACTGTCGTAGCCCTTCAACTCGGCCTGGAGCCGGGTGTAGTGCGGGGGCGGGTTGGCCTGGATCCCGCCGGGCTTCATCTGCTCGACCTCCTGCAGCATGACGATGTCGGCATTGTGCGAGCGGATTTCGTCCAAGGTCAGCTCCAGCCGGACGGGTGCGTGGTCGGGATACGCATCATCCCACATCTGACCAAACTGCATGTTGAACTGCAACGGTTTGAAGCGGGTTTTCGGGCTCATAGGCGGCAGGCTACCCGATGCTCCGCTGCCCGGAAAATTGCGGCAAGCCTATTCTGGCTCGGCGGTGCCTTCCCGGACCCAGTCTTTCGCTTCTGGCACCTGCCGGGTGAATTCCCGTAAAGCCGCGCTGAGGTGCTCGGCATAGCGGAAGTGTGCCCCCATGCCCGTGCGCAGCTCGGCTTCGTAAATGAACTTGTCCGCGTGCGTGCTGTGCTCGAACGGCGTCTGCGCGCCGAGCAACAGCGAATAGACATACGCTGCCGAACCACGCATCATCAGCTCTCGCGTCAGCGCCGCCTGCTCGTCGAGCAAGGCTTGATGCGAATCATGGTCGATTCCCGGCGGCAGGTAAAAGCCGGCCTGGATCAACGGCGTGTAGCGGTGGCCGGTGCGGTGGCGGTTCAGGTCGCGCAGCTCGGCGATCGCCAGGTTGTTCCACGCAAAGCTGACCCGCATCCGGCGCGTGGCCTTGCCCTGGTAGCCGTAACGATTGGCGCGATGCTTCAGCGCCTCGGCCACCGGCTGCTCCTCGCGCAGCCACGGCGGCGTGTCACGCTCGACCCTCACCCACACCTCGTCCGGCAGCGGCTGGGTCGAGAGCCGGGCGAGGCCGAGCGACAGGCTGGCCGCCAGCTCCTGTTGCGCCTGCGCCTCGTAGGATTTATCAGCAAAACTGTAGCGCATCAACCGTGGCGACTGTTTCAACAGCTCGTCGCGGATCAGCTTCGCCGCCGCTCGCGCCTCGGGCATCGGCAGCGAGTCGAGGTGCTTCACCGTCATGGACCACATGCGCGAGCTTTGCACGAGACCGAGGTTGGTGCGGGTGGCGAGGGGAATAAAATAACGCGCCCGGTCCAGCGCATAGTTCTTGCGCAGCCGGTTGACGACGGCCGGCTTCGCGTCCTTCGGGAGCCGCACGCGGCCGGGTTCGGCCGCGCCAAGCTTGTCCAAGAGCTCGTATTCGGCGTGGTAGGCAGTAAACGCCATCGCCATCAGCGCCGACCAGCGCGACGCGAGGTCCGCCGGGAGGCCGAGCTCCTCCGGCGCCGGCAGGTTCGTCGCGGCCATCGTGATGTAGCGCGTGCTCGATTCCTGTCCGTCCGCCATCTGCGCCAACTCGAAAATTTTATACGCCAGCCACATCGACACATCGTCGAGCGCGATGGCGAGCCCGCCGGTCAGGCCGCCGATGGAGGCGTGACCGTAATCGACGAACTTCAGGATGCGGTCGATGGACTCGTTGGGGTTGGCGAGGTCCACCTTCTCCATGATCTTGCCGAGGCCGTCATTGCTCCGCGAGTAGCGGGCGAGAACGGAGGCGAGCAACTCGGGGGTTACCTTGGGTAAATCAGCGGCCGCGGGCGGCGGCACAATGGCAAGACCGGTGACCTTCATACAGCGGGCTCACACGAAACAGATTCGCCCGCCGGTGCGAAGGAAATAAACGCCGGCGGAGGCGTTCACTTCAGCAGCCAGCTGGTCAGAGGCGCCTGGTAGAAGCCGAGCAGCACCGTGGCCAGGGCCAGCGTGGCCATCACCGCCACGCCCACCCATGACGGTGCGGCCGGCACCGGGCGGACGGACGGGCTCGTCGCGTTGCCGGACGGCTGCCATGACTCGAAGAAGGCGGCCTTGATCCAGCCGAAGTAGTAGTAGATCGAGACGACCACGCTGCCGAGCGCCACGGCAAGCAGCCAGTAGAGGTGCGCCTGGAAGGCCGCGACAAAGAGCAGCAGCTTGCCCATGAAGCCGGCCAGCGGCGGGATGCCCGCGAGCGAACCGACTCCGATGGCCAGCACCGCGCCGAGGAATGGCCGGTCCCGGGCCAGCCGCTCGTAATGCTCCAGTTCCTGGTCGGCGTCGTCGGCGCCAGCCAGGTGGGCCATGACGCCGAACACCGCCATCGAGGCCAGCATATAGGTGAATAGATAGAACCACACTGCTCCGGCCGCCCACGGCACCGAGATCGAGGCCGTCACGCCAAGCAGCAGATAGCCCGCGTGCGAAACCCCGGAGAGGCCCATCAGGCGCTTGGTGTTGTGCTGGGTGAGCGCCGAGAGATTGCCCATGATGATCGTCGCCGCCGCGAGCAGTGACAGCAACGGCACCAGCACGCCCTCCAACGGGGCAAAGACCCGGTGCACCAGCGTCAGCAGCACGGCAAAGCCCGCAGCCTTGGACGAGACGGCGAGGAAAGCAGTGACGGGTGTCGGCGCCCCCTGGTAGACATCGGGAATCCAGATCTGGAACGGAAAAGCGCCGATCTTGAAGGCCACGCCGCCGAGCACCAGCAGCGCGCCGGCCGTCGCGAGGAAATTGTCGGGGTGATGCCGGAGGAAATCCGCCACGACGGAAAATTCGAAGCCCGTGTGCGCTCCGCCCTCGAGGCCCACCTTGCCCACGGCGCCGTAAATCAACACGATGCCGAAGAGCATGATGGCCGAGCTGAGCGCGCCCAGCACCAGGTATTTCAGGCCGGCCTCGAGCGACCGCGTGCTTTCGCGGTAATAGCCGACGAGGATGTAGAACCCAATGGTCACCGTCTCGAGCGCGACGAAGAACATCACGAAGTGGTTGCTCTGCGCGAGCAGCATCAGGGCCGCCGTCACCACGAGTACGATGTGGTAGAACTCCACGCGGGGCGCCCGGGCGCGCGGCAGGCAGACAGTGCCGAAGTAGCAGACCAGCAGCGACGACAGGAGGAAGAACACCCGCGCCACCTGGCCAGCGTCAGTGAGCAGGATGAGCCCCCCAAAAAGTTCCTGATCCTTCCATTCGGTGTCGAAGTTCAGCCCCACCCCGGCCAGCACGACCAGCAACGTCATCATCGCCACGTGGGGGATGAGCTTCCGTTTATCCTTCGGCATGACGATCTCCAGCACCAGCAGGCCAAGCGCGGCGCAGCCCAGGATCATTTCCGGACCGATGGCCCACCATTGGTTGGTTTCAGCGGCAGCCTGGAGAAGTTCGGTGGACATGGCGGCGGAAATCAGCGGTGGAACGACGCGGGCGCGGTCACCACGGTGGGCGGCGCGGTGAGCGCCTGGTTGACCGGCTCGGAGAGGGCCCGCGGGTAGAAGCCGAAAAAGAACAACGCGGCGAGGAGGATGAGCGCGGGCAGCCGCTCCCGCCAGTCGAGGTCCGCCGGCGGATGCTCCGCCATGACGCGCTGCAGCGCCTCGCTCGGCGGGCCAAAGAACACCCGCGTGGCGGCACGCAGGCCGTAGATAGCCGAGATGACCACGCCGGCGACAGCCACGGCCGTGATCCAAGGGGAGAAATTCCACAGCGCCACGAAGATGGTCAGCTCGCCCCAGAAGTTGGCGAAACCTGGCAGGCCGATGCTGGCCATGGTGCCGGCCAAGAACAGGGCGGCGAGCACGGGCGTCTTCTGCGCCAGCCCGCCCATCTCGGCCAGGTCGAAGGTGTGCGTGCGGTGATGCACGCTGGTGGCAAGCAGGAAGAGCAGCGCGACCGACAGGCCGTGCGCCACCATCAGCAGGATCACGCCCCCCGAGCCGATGGTCGAGAGGCAGGCGATGCCGAGGAAGCAGTAGCCCATGTGCATGACCGAGCTGTAGCCGAGCATCTGCTTCAGGTCGCGCTGCGCCATGGTGATAAAGCCGACGACCAGCACGTTACCGAAACCGGCAAGCAGCGCCAGTTTCCAGGCCCATTCGGCGGCGCCCGCCGGCAGCAGCGGCAGCGCGATCTGGACCAGGCCGTAGAGGCCGAATTTCTTGAGCACGCCCGCGTGCAGCATCGCGGTGGAACTGGGCGCGGCGCCGTAGCCGAGCGGCGCCCACGTGTGCAGCGGCCAGAGCGAAACCAGGATGCCGAAGCCGAACATCAGCAGCCCAAAGATGTATTTCTGCGTCGTCACGCGCAGCGGGTCGGCGGTGAGCGTCTCGCGCAGGGTGATCAGGTCGAAGGAGTTCGCGCCGCTCTTCACGTAGATGGCGATGAGACCGGTGAGCGACAGCATCGCGCCGGCCGTCAGGTAGATCGTCAGTTTCATCGCCGCGTAGTTGCGGTCGCGCCCGCCCCAGATGCCGACCATGATGAAGGTCGGGATGAGCGCCAGTTCGTGGAAGAAGTAGAAGAAGAACACGTCCACTGAGGCGAAGACTCCCAACAGACCGCCATGCATGACGAGCAGCAGGAGGAGGTAGAGTTTCAGCCGCTCGGCCTGGGAGCGCAGGGCGTAGAGGCCGGCGGCGAGGCCGACGATGGCCGCGAGCAGGAACATCGGCAGCGCGATGCCGTTGAGCCCGAGTTTCAGGCTAAGGCCAAAGGCGGACAGGCCGGTGTCGGTCGTGCTGAGGAAGGAATAATTCTGCGCGCCCGCCGCCGGGAATTTCGACCACAGCCATAGTGCGATGAGCGCCGGCACGGTGAAGGCAATGGCGGCCAGCCTGATGGAAAACCGCTTGGGCAGCCCGCATGCGATGATGAGCGCCGCGACCAGCGGGGTCGCGATGGCGAGCTGCAGAAGATGGGCGTTTGTTAGCATCAGAGATCAGAGGAGTCCGGTAGCGAAGGCCCAGAGGAGCACTGCGCCGAGCAGGAACCAATAAACGTAGGCGTGCAGGCTGCCAGTGTAGAGGGCCCGAGCACTGTAGCCGACGAGGCCCACAAAGCCCGCGAAGCCGCGGATGATGAGCCCGGCGAGGAAGATCTGCTCGAGGAAGTTCAGCAGCATGGCGAAACGCTGCTGGATTTTCGCCACGTAGTAATTGTAGAGCCGGTCGAAGGACTCCTTGAACCAGGTGAGTCCGGCAAAAACCACGCGGACCTTTTCCTCCAGCGTGTCGGCCGCCGCGGACTTGTAGAAGAACAGCGCCGAGCTGGAGCCGACCAGCATGACGGCGAGCGAGACGAGCGGGATGGTCGTATGGGCCGAACCTTCGGCCTCGGGCACGAGATGGGCAATGGAGCCGGCCAATTTGCCAAATACGCCCGAGTAACCGCCGGCAACCGACAGCACAGCCAATGTCATCAGCGGCAGCGTCATCGTTAGACCGCTCTCATGCGCATGCGTGGCAACGTCAGAACGGGTCTCGCCGAGGAAAACGATCTTCCACAGGCGGACCATGTAGAACGAGGTCAGCACGGCGGTGAACGCGAGGATGGCGAATACGGCGGTGTTTTTCTCCATCGCCAGATAGAGGATGGCGTCCTTCGAAAAGAAGCCCGCGAGGAACGGCATCCCGATGATCGCCAGCACGCCAATGGTGAAGGTGAAGAAGGTCACGGGCATCTTCATTCGCAGTCCGCCCATCATGAAGATATCCTGCTCGTGGTGGCAGCCGATGATGACCGAGCCGGCGCCGAGAAAGAGCAGCGCCTTGAAGAAGGCGTGGGTCGTCAGGTGGAACATCGCGGCGCCAACACCGGTCGCGATCGCCAACTCGTGGACCGCGCCGCCCATCTCGTGCTTAATGGTAAGCGAACCCAGGCCGAAGGCTGCGACCATGTAACCGAGCTGCGAAAGCGTGGAGTAAGCCAGCACTTTTTTGATGTCGCGCTGGACGACGGCGCTGAGCGCGGCGTAAAGCGCGGTGGCGGTGCCAGTCCACATGATGATGGTAAGCGCATCCGGCACCATCAGGACTTCGATGCGGCAAAGCATGTAGATGCCGGCCGCGACCATCGTGGCGGCATGGATAAGCGCGGAGACGGGCGTCGGGCCCTCCATCGCATCGGGCAGCCACACCTGCAGCGGCAGCTGGGCGGACTTGCCGACCGCGCCGCAGAACAGCAGCAACGGAATCAGGGTGCTAAAGACCAATTGTCCGGCTGCGTCCTTTTCCGCCAGTTCGGTCAGGCTGACCGTGTGGTTCAGCCAGTAACACATGAGGATGCCGAGCAGGAAGCCGAAGTCGCCGACGCGGTTGACGATAAAGGCCTTCTTCGAGGCATCGGCCGCGGATTGCTTCTCGTGATAGTGGTTGATCAGCAGCCAGGAGCTGAAGCCGACCAACTCCCAAAAGATGAAAAGCATGAAAAGATTGTCCGCGAGCACGATGCCGAGCATCGAGAACATGAATATGGACAGACCGCCGAAGAACCGCGCCCGGGCGTTGTCGCCGTGCATGTAACCGAGCGAGAAGACGTGGATCAGGAAGCCGACGAAGCCGACGATGAACAGCATGAGCGCCGCAAGGTCGTCGAACTTGAATCCCAACCGCACACTGAAGTCGCCGAAACGCAGCCACTCCCGGGAGGCTGGAAAATTGCGCTCGCCGTGCAGAAGAAGTATCAAAGAGATGGCCGCAACGGCGCCGGCCGCAGCGGTGGAGATCCAGGAAGCCAGCGCGCCTTGCTTGCGCAGGAAAAGCGCAATCACCGCGGCCGAGGCAAGCGGCAGGATCAGAACCAGGATTGCGTGCTGGAGCATGGTCATCGGCGTCAGTGCTTCAACTGGTTGAGCTCCTCAACCTGGATGGTGTGGCGCCGGCGGAAGAGCGCGACGATGAGGGCGAGGCCGACGGCGACCTCGGCCGCCGCGATGGTGAGGATAAAGAAGACGAAAACGTTTCCGTCGAGCGTGCCGTTGAACTTGGAGAAAGCCACGAGCGCGAGAGTCGAGGCGATGAGCATCAGCTCAAGGCACATGTAGATCACCAACGTGTTCTTGCGCAGCAGGACGCCGAAGAAACCGGTCGCGAACAGTGCCGCGCTGAGCATCAGGTATTGGTCGAGGCCGATGCTCATGGCTGGCCCTCCGTCTTCGGTTCATCTTCCCCGGTGCATTTCCGGCTCAGGACGATGACGCCGAGCATGGCGACGAGGAGCATGAAGCCCACGAGCTGCACCGGCAGCAGGTAGGTGGTGAAGAGCTGCTCCGCGTAATTCTTGAGCGTCGGGATGGCGTGGGCGGCCGTGAGGGACGGCAGGACGGAGCGTTCATCGAGACTGAGGACACCGAGCAGCAGCAGCGCGCCGCCGATGGCCGAGGCGGCAATGGTGAGCCTGCTGAACGGTTTCTGCGCGCCGGGCGTCGTGTCGAGCAGCATGATGATGAAGAGGAACAGCGCGACGACCGCACCCGCATAGACCAGCAGCAGCACGAACGCCAGCAGCGCGGCGTCGAGCAGCACGAACAGGCCGGCGACACCGACCAGGCTCAACAGCAGGCCCAGGGCGGCGTTGACCGCGTTCTTGTTCATCACAACCAGCACGGCGCTGGCAAGGGTGAGCAAGGCAAAGGTGTAGAAGAGGAAATTCGCCATGGCTCAGTTGGCCCCTGTCATCGCGAGCCCGGCAAAACCGGGCGTGGCGATCCAGATGGATTGCTTCGTCGCTGCGCTCCTCGCAATGACAGTCTCGTTATTCATGAGTCAGTGTGCATTTCCGTGCGCCTCGGCCGCTTTCTTCTTGTCCCACTTGTGATGCGAGTCGGGCAGCGTGCCGCCGAGTTCGTAGAGCCGGGCCTTGTTGTTGACCATCTCCTCCCGGGTGTAGCCGGTCATGGAATACTGGTTCTGCAGAAAGATGGCCTCCTCCGGGCAAACTTCCTGGCACAGGCCGCAGTAGATGCAGCGGAGCATGTCAATGTCGAAGGCCTGGGGCGCCTTTTCGACGTGGGCGGTCGGGGCATTGTGGGGTATCTCGCCGGGCGTGATGCGGATGGCCTTGGGCGGGCAGACAAATTCGCAGAGCTGGCAGGAGACGCATTTCTCGCGGCCGTTGGGGTCCATCACCAGCGTGGGCACGCCGCGGTAGCCGGGCGGGATAGCCGGGCGCTGTTCCGGATATTCCATCGTCACATTCGGCGCGATGAGGTGCTTAAGTGTCACCCGCATGCCCGCGAGGATCTGCGGGAAGTAGAGCCGCTCGGAGAGCGTGAGGGGCTTGCGTTCGACGACGTAGGGCATGGGAGGGATACTTATTGAACCACAGAGGCACGGAGAAAGCCCGGAAAAATGTGCGATGCCTGAGTATCTGTATTCATCTCTGTGTTCTCTGTGTCTCCGTGGTTTAAAATTTAGGCTGCAGCCACGCGATGAGGATCGCGTAGAAGATGAGGTTGCCGATGGCGAGCGGCAGAAGCTTCTGCCAGCCAAGCTTCATCACCTGGTCGTAGCGGAAGCGCGGGACGGTCCAGCGCACCCACATGAAGACGAAGATGAAGAGCAGCCCCTTGCCCATGAAGATGACGATCGAGAGCAGGCCCAGCAGCAGCGGTTTATCCACCAAGTGCAGCCAGCCGGCGACGCGCTCGAGCGGCACCCACGGCAGCGGATTCCAGCCGCCGAGGAAGAGCAGGACGAACACGCCGGAGCCGATGAGCATGTGCGAATACTCAGCCACGAAGAACAGGCCCCATTTCATCGAGCCGTATTCGGTGTGAAAGCCGCCGACGAGGTCGGCATCGCACTCGGCCATGTCGAACGGCAGGCGATTGGTCTCGGCGAAAAGCGAGACGAGGAAGATGACCGCCGCCAGCGGCATCGTCAGGATGAACCAGGTGCCGTGCCACCCGCTCGTGCCGCTCTGGAATTCCACCACGCGGAAGAGGCTGAGCGAACCGTCGCCGCCCGGCGCGTTGATCATCAGGAACACGGGCAGCACGGAGAGTGTCATCGAGATCTCGTAGGAGATGAGCTGGGCGGAGGCGCGCACGCCGCCGAGGAAGGGATATTTCGAATTCGAGGCCCAGCCGGCGAGGATGAGCGAGTAGACGCCGAGCGAGGACACCGCGAACACCGCGAGGATGCCGACGTCGAGATTGGCCAGCACGAGCGGCGCGAGGCGGCCGGCATCGTCCAGGTAGGCGCCGAACGGCACGACGGTGACAGTCGTGAGGGCGGGAATCATCGCCAGCACCGGCGCGAGCAGGAAATAAAACTTGTTCACGTGGCCCGGCAGCGAGTCCTCCTTGAGGAACATCTTGCCGCCGTCAGCCAGCAAGTGGAACACGCCCAGCCGCTGCAGGAACGGGCCGATGACGGGAATCCACGCGAACCAAAACGGAATGGCGCGGTTCGGCCCGGGACGGCCCTGCATCCATGCCGAGACCTTGCGCTCGATCAGCGAGCAGGCACCGCCGAACGGGAACATGACTCCGATCACCGCGAGGCCCTTGACGAGCATCTGCACCACGGGATGGAGACTGGCCCAGAGTTGCATCACGGCGCTCATGCGTTGGCGGCCCCGGACACGGCGGCGGGTTTGAAGTGGAGCGTCTCACGCTCGACAAAGGGCAGTGCGGCCCACGGCGTCGGGTCGAGCAGCAGACCGGTGGACGGCAGATTGGCGTAGGTGATGGCCGCGAGCGGCTTCACCTCGGCGGCCAGGGTCGCCCAGAGAATATTGAGATCAGACGAGAGGGTAGGCCCACCCACCGCAGCGACGAGATAGCCGAGTGTAGCGAGATCGTCGGCCACGCCGGCGGGACCGGGGACGGCCTTGGCGAATTTCTGCAGGCGAAACTGCTGGTTCATGAACGTGCCGTTTTTCTCAAACACAGTCAGCGTGGGGATCACGACCTTTGCCGCATCGCTCGTCGTGTTCCGGTGCGGGCCAAGATAGATGACGGCAACCTTGGCGAGCTGTGCTGTGGATAGCCCGGCGGCCGTCAGGTCCTCGCCGACGGTGAGGACGGTCTTCACCTTGCCGGAATCAATCGCGGTGGCGAGGGCGGTGAGTTTCTGCACCGGCAGCGCCGGGATGAGACCAGTGGCCAGCGCGCCGCGGACGTTCGGGTTGCGGTCGGCGGAGATGAGGATGCCGTCGCCCCGCCCCACCCGGCTGACCAACGCGGTGGAAGCCCGCAGTGCATCGGCGAGCTTTTTAAGGAGGAACTGCTCCTCAAGCGAGCTACGACCGGAGCCAACGATCGCGACCGAGCCAGCTTTCAACAGGTGCCCGGCGGATTTCAGCGCCATCTCAGTCGCTGTGGCAGTGCCGCTGATGGATGGCGCGGTGAGGCGGTCGGCGGCCATTATCTGCTGGTAGAGCACGCGGCCGGAGTCGGCCATCCAAGTGTCGTTCACCTCGTCGTTGCGGCGCGGGGTGATCCGGTAGATGACGCCCTCGCGGCTCCAGATCACGGTGTTGGCGCCGACGGAGGACTCGGGATCGATGCCCGCTGTCTGCTTGAGGAACCAGACGCGCATCTGGAAGCGGAAATCGGTGCTGGTGAGCGCGCCAACCGGGCAAATGTCGACGGTGTTGAGCGAATAATTGTTCTCCAGTTTTTTGCCCGGGTAGCAAGCCAGCGTGCTGTAACTGCCCCGGTCGATGAAGCCGAGGACGTCGTCCTTCGCCACCTCGTTGCTAAAACGGATGCAGCGCGAGCAGAGGATGCAGCGCTCGTCGTCGAGCGTGACGCGCGGCCCGAGCGGCGTGCGCTTGGGTTTGACGTTCTTCTGCTCGACAAAGCGAGAGTAGCCGCGGCCGTAGCTGGTGGAGAATTCCTGCAGCTTGCACTCGCCCGCCTGGTCGCAGATCGGGCAGTCCAGCGGGTGGTTGATGAGGAGAAACTCGGTCACACCCTCGCGGCATTCCCTGACCATCGGCGAGTTGGTGCGGATGTGCAGGCCGAGCGAGGCGTTGGTGGCGCAGCCGATCTGGGGGCGGGGCATCCAGTTGATTTTCGGTTTGCCGGTGGCCGCATCCCCGAACGGCGCCTTGATGCCTGGATCCACCGTCGGCAGACCCATTTCGACGAGGCACATCCGGCAGTTGCCCACGACGCTCAGCTTGGGGTGATAGCAGTAATGGGGAATCTCGATGCCCAGCAGCCTGGCGGCCTCGAGCACATTCGTGCCCTTCGGCACCGCGATGTCCTTCCCATCGATGTTGATGGTCACGAGATCTGGTTTGGGCGGGGCGATCATGGCGGAAAGAGAGTCAGACGAGTTCGAGCGAGCTGGCGGGCATGGCGGCCGGGCCGCCTTTGAATTCATCGCCGAACTTCGCGACGAAGCTCTGCGTCGGCCCGGCGCAGGCCTCGCCGAAGGCGCAGATGGTGCGGCCGGCGATCTGGTCGGCGACACTCTTGAGCAGCTCGCCGTCGTTCGGGCGGGCGCCGCCGTGCACCATGCGGCCGGTGATTTTCTTCATCCACAGCGAGCCCTCGCGGCAGGGCGTGCACTGGCCGCAGCTCTCGTGGGCGTAGAACGCGTTGATGTTGGCGAGCGCCTCGACCATGTTGACCGAGTCATCCATCACGATGACGCCGCCGGAGCCGCCCATCGTGCCGCAGGCGGCGAGGGTGTCGAAATCCATCGGGATGTCCTCGACCGCCAGGGTGCGGGTGGAGCCGTCCTTGTTTTTCAGGGTGAAGGTCTCGCCAAATTTCAGGATCTTCGCGGACGAGCCGCCGGGAATGACCGCCTTGAACTTGCGGCCGGGCAGCGGACCGCCGCAAACCTCGTGGAGCAGCTGGCCCAGCGTGATCCTGCCGACCTCGAATTCGTAAAAGCCGGGTTTCTTGACGTGGCCGGAGACGCAGAGAATGCGCGTGCCGGTGTTGTTGGGAGTGCCGATCTTCGCGTAGGCCTCGCCGCCGAGGTCGACGATGTGTTTCACGTGGCAAAGGGTCTCGACATTGTTGACGATGGTCGGGCACTGGTAGAGGCCGAGGACCGCGGGGAAATACGGGGGCTTGATGCGCGGATACGGGCGCTTGCCCTCGAGCGACTCGATGAGGCCGGTCTCCTCGCCGCAGATGTAGGCGCCGGCGCCGCGGTGCACGTAAATCTCGCAGCCGTAGCCGGTGCCGAGGATGTTCGGGCCGCAGAAATTCGCCGCGCGCGCCTCGGCGATGGCCTTTCCCAAAATCTTGGCGCCCTGGGGGAACTCACCGCGAATGTAAATGTAGGCCAGCTTCACGTTGTTCGCGAAACAGGTGATCATGATGCCCTCGATCAGCTGGTGTGGATCCTGGTGCATGATGTAGCGATCCTTGAACGTGCCCGGCTCGGACTCGTCGGCGTTGACGATGAGGTAGATGGGCTTGCCGCTCTTGCGGTCGAGCAGCGACCACTTGAAACCGCAGGGAAAGCCCGCGCCGCCACGGCCGCGCAGGCCGGACTTCTTGACCTCGTCGCACAGCTCCTCGGGCTTGCGTGCGACGGCGCGCTGCAAAACGCCGTAACCGCCGTGCCGCAGGTAGCAGGCGAGGTCCGGGGTGTAGCCGGGCTCATCGATATGAGCGAAGATCAGGCGGCGTTCGGCGGGGGCGGGCATCAGAAGATTTTTGCTTTTTTGATTCTCGATTTTCGATGGGAGCGAAAGGTTTAGGACTTTTCCTCGAGGACGATCTCGATGCCGCCGGTCCAGCGAGCAGCGAAGTTGTAGACCATGGCAATGAGCACGCCGGCGAGAAAACCGCCGATGGCATTGATCACCGGCGTGAAAACTGCCAGTCCCCCCGCGAGAAACCACGGCACGACCGGGAACCGCGGCAGAGTGGGCAGCAGGTTCGTGGCGTGCGCCGTCTCGGAGGCGGTGAAGGCGATGCCCAAGGTGATGAGGAAGAGCGGCGCGATGATCATGCCCGCGACACCGTTGATCAGACCGAGCACAATGCCGAAGCGGATGGGCGGGACTTGGAGGATACGATGTTTTTTCATGGGGAGGGGCGGCGCGAGGCCGCGGTTTTGATTTGTTCGCTTAATTGTTTTGCCTTGGCGGCGTCGACGCGCTCGTGGAGATCGTCATCGATCATGACGACCGGGCCGGTGCCGCAGCTGGCGAGGCACTCCACGAACTCGATGGTGACCTCGCCGTCGGGCGAGATCTCCCCCGGCCGGCAGTTGAATTCCTTCTGGAATTGGTCGCACACCCGGTAGCCGCCGGTGAGCGCGCACGAAAGTGTGCGGCAGACCTTGATGTGGCGGCGGCCGATGGCTTTCTGGCGGAACATCGGGTAGAAGGTGACCAGCTCGTAGATGTTGATCGGCTGCAGCTCGAGTTTCTGCGCGACCCACTCGATGGCCTCGGGCGGGATCCAACCGGCGTCCGCCTGTACGAGGTGCAGCAGCGGCAGCGCTGCGCTGCGCTTCACCGGGTAATGGGTGATGACCTCGTCGATCTGCCGGAGGGTTTCTGGCTTAAGATTCATTAACCAATGCATTGGCCCACGAAACGGACGAAATTACACGAAAGACGGCGGAGATTGCGTGGGGCATATTCATTTCGTGTCTTTTCGTGTATTTCGCGGGCAAAAATTATCACCGGTCGCACTCGCCCATGACGAAGTCGAGCGAGCCGAGGATGGAAACGACGTCGGACACCAGGTGGCCGACGCAAAGCTTGGGCAGGATGGATAGGTTGCAGAACGAGGGGCTGCGGATCTTCAGGCGCCAGGGCACGCCGCCGCCCTTGCTCACGATGTAGAAGCCGAGGACGCCCTTCGGATTCTCCGCCTCGAAGTAGACCTCCCCAGCCGGCATCTGCGGGCCTTCGGTCACGATCATGAAGTTGTTGATCAATTCCTCCATCGAGGTGAGGATTTTATCCTTCGGCGGAGCGAAGATCTTGCGCGCATCCTTGGCATACCAGTCGCCGCCCGGAAAATTCTTCACCGCCTGCTGGAGGATGCGCACGGACTGCTTCATCTCCTCGCCGCGGCAGAGGTAACGGTCGTAGCAGTCGCCCTGCGCGCCGACCGGCACGTCGAATTCATATTGTTCGTAGCCGGAGTAGGGGCGGTCCTTGCGCAGGTCCATCGCCATTCCGGAACCGCGAAGGTTTGGGCCGGTAAGGCCGTAGGCGATGGCGTCGGCCCGCGAAATGACGCCGATGTCCGTCGTGCGGTCGAGGAAGATCTTGTTGCGCGAGAGCAGACCGAGAATCTCGTCGAGAATCGGCAGGAACTGGTCGCAGAACGCGTCCACCTGCTGGGTCCAGCCCGCGGGCACGTCCCGCTGCAGGCCGCCGATGCGGGTGTAGCTGGTCGTGAAGCGCGCCCCGGTCAGCTCCTCGAAGAGCTTGTAGAGTTTCTCGCGTTCCTGGAAGCAATACATGAACACCGTCCACGCCCCGACATCGATGCCGTAAGCGCCGAGGCCCATGAGATGCGAAGAAATGCGGGCCATTTCCGCGGTGATGACGCGAATGGCCTGGCAGCGGGGCGGTACCTGCAGGTTGGCGAGGCGCTCGACCGCGATGGCGTAGGCCATGTTGTTTGCGAGAGGAGCGATGTAATCCAGTCGGTCAGTGTAGGGCACAAACTGGTTGTAAGTCATGTTCTCGGCGATCTTCTCGTCGCCGCGGTGCAGATAGCCCACCACCGGGTCGGCTTTGGTCACCATCTCACCGTCCAGTTCGAACTGGATGCGCAGCACGCCGTGGGTCGACGGATGCGATGGGCCCATCGAGAGCGACATTTTTCCCGACTCGAATTCATTCGGCATGGCGGCCGTCTTCGCGGCGGTGTCGGGAAATGAAAAGTCGGTGGCCATCGCGTTACACGGGTTTGGCGCGCTGCTCGTTCCAGGCTTCGTCCTTGGCGCGGGGCTCGGCCTCGCTCATCGGCCCGCCGGGCGTGGCCACGAACGGGCCGCCGGCCATCGGCGCTGAGATGAGTCCCGTCCCGGTTTCTGCGGTGATGTCGGGATCGGACAACTCCGCGGGCAGGCCGGCCAGCGGGAAACCCTTGCGCAGCGGGAAATACGGGTAGGCGTCCCACATGAGGATGCGCCGCAGGTCGGGATGGTCGTCAAATTTGATGCCGAACATGTCAAAGATTTCGCGCTCGTGCCAGTTGGCGCCGGGCCACAGGCCGGTGGCGCTGGGCATGGCCGGCTCGGTGTTGCTGGCACAATCAGCTGCGAGGCGCACGTAGGTGTGCCGGGTGCTCGAGTAGAGATGCCAGACGACGGTAAAGCGGGGCGACTTCTCCGCGCTCCAGTCCACCGCGGTCACGTCCATCAGGAAATCAAAGCCCTGGGTGTCGCGCAAACGGGAGAGAACCGCCCGCACGTCGGCGGGCAAGACATTCCAGGCCGGACAGTCGAGGCTGGCACGGGGCGTGGCCGAGGGGGATTGCAGGTTAACGGCGGTCGCGAGGTCGACGTCGGTGGTCATGCGCGTCAGCATTGGAGGTTCAGGCACTGAAAAGTTTTGAGGCCGAGTGCTCGCGCTTGACCTTGGCCTGCAGCTTCATGAGGGCGTCGAGCAGGGCCTCCGGGCGCGGCGGGCAGCCGCTGATATAGACATCCACAGGAATGATGCGGTCGACCCCCTGGAGCGTTGCGTAGCTCCGATACATGCCGCCCGAGCTGGCGCAGGCGCCCATGGCAATGACCCATTTCGGTGCGGCCATCTGGTCATAAATGCGGCGGACAACCGGAGCCATCTTGTAGGTGACCGTGCCCGCCACGATCATGCAGTCGGACTGGCGGGGGGAGAAGCGCATGACCTCGGCGCCGAACCGTGCGATGTCGAACCGGCTGGACGCCGCCGCCATCAGCTCGATGGCGCAACAGGCCAGACCCATCGGCATGGGCCACATGGAGTTGGCGCGCATCCAATTAATGGCCGCATCCGCCCGGGTGACGATGACATCGCCTTCGATTTTGCTGTCATAGGCTAGCTCCGAGTTGGCGGTGACCATAGGCGTGTTCGGTGGATAAAAATCAACCCAAGCTACCATCCGGCCTTGCCCGCGCAAGGAGCTTTTGTTTACGCCGGCGGCAATATGACTTGCCGTGAGGGAGGCGATAAGTCGGGCCCGCATCCGCTCACCGCATGCTGCGGTGCCGCCATGCTTTGCATGGCGGAGAGGGAGGGATTCGAACCCTCGGTAACCTTGCGGCTACACATGATTTCCAATCATGCACATTCGGCCACTCTGTCACCTCTCCGGGCAAGCAAAGGAGGGCGAATAAAGCGTGCTCCACTGCCCCCGGTCAATGGAAATTCCGAAATCCCCGCCTAAAGCCGCATTGCCAACCCCGCCTCCCCCGGCAAACTGCCACAATGCGCCGCATGCCCAAAAAACGCATTGTCATCATCGGTGGAGGCTTCGGCGGCGTAAAATGCGCCCGAACCCTGCGGGCCCGTCTGCGGAATGGCGACGCCGAACTGGTCCTTTTCAACAAGGAAAACCACCTGGTCTTCAGCCCGTTGCTGGCCGACGCCGTTGGGTCCTCGCTGAGCCTAGACGATGTGATTGTGCCGCTGCGGCAATTGCTCCCCGGGGTTCAGTGCCGCACCGAGGAGGTCAGGGGCATCGACCTCGCTGCCAGCCGCCTTGAATTTGAGGGGCACGACGGCCTGCCACGCTCGCTCGACTACGACCACGTGGTCATTGCCTGCGGCAACATCTCCAACCTCAACGTCGTCCCCGGCATGGCCGACCATGCCTTCCCCCTCAAGACCGTCGGTGATGCCGCCGTCTTGCGCACCCACATTCTCTCGCAAATGGAGAAGGCCGCGGTCTGCGACGATCCGGCCCGCCGGCGCTGGTATCTCTCCTTCAACGTCGTGGGCGGAGGCTACAGCGGCGTCGAGACCGCCGGCGAGATCAACGATCTCGTCCGCAGCAGTCTGCGCTTCTATTCCTATATCCGGGAGGATGACGTCACTGTCACCCTTATCCATTCGCGCGCTGAGCTGCTGCCGGAAATCAGCCCGCAACTGCGTGAATTCGCCCGGGTGAAGATGGAAAAGGCGGGCGTCACCATGAAGCTCAACGCCCGTGTGCAGCTGGCCACTGGCGAGGGCGTGGGGCTGAAGGATGGCTTCGTGCCCGGCGGCACCATCGTCTGCACCATCGGCAGCACGATCGCGCCGGTGGTTGAGCGGCTCGACTCGCCCAAGGAGAAGGGCCGGCTGCTGACCGGACCCGACATGCGGCTGCAGGGCCGGGCCAACGCCTGGGCCCTGGGCGATTGCGCCTGCATCATCAACGCCCATGACGGCCAGCCCTCGCCGCCGACCGGTCAGTTTGCCGAGCGCCAGGGCCGGCAGTGCGCTGAGAACGTCGTCCGCGTGCTGGCGGGCGAGCCGACCCGCCCGTTCTCATTCAAGGTGCTTGGGCAACTCTGCTCCATCGGCGGCCACAGCGCCGTCGCCGAGATGCTCGGCTTCCGGCTCTCGGGCTTTTTCGCGTGGTTCACGTGGCGCGGGGTTTATCTCTTCAAGCTCCCCTCCTGGTCGCGTCGCGTGCAGGTCGGCTTTGACTGGGCGTGGCTGCTCATCTTCCCCCGCGACCTCAGCTGCATCAAGACCGACGTCACCGAGCGCGTCTCGCACGCCCATTACGTGCCCGGCGACTATATCATCAAGCAGGGCGAGCCTCCCTCCCGTTTCTACGTCATCGAGCACGGCGAGGTGGAGATTGTCCGCACTTCGCCTGAAAAACCCGACGGCGAGGCGATCGCCACGCTCGGCCCAGGCAATTTTTTCGGCGAGCAGTCGCTGATTAACAACCGCCCCCGCAGCGCCTCCGTCCGGGCCCGCACCCCTCTCCAGGTCGTGGTCATGGGCCGCAATGTCTTCGGCACCATCGCCAAGTCACTCGCGCCGTTGCGCGAGATACTGACCGCCGCCATCACCCGCCGCACCGCTGGCACCTGGCAGGAACGTCCCGCCGTGCTAGCGGCCCTGCGGGGATTTTCGCTTAAGGAGTTCATCGAGCAGCGCCGCAGCCGCTGTTGAAAACCACCGACAGTCTCTACGACACGAGCCACCAATTTGCCCGGCACCCGTCCGACTTTTTCTATGTCTCCGCCGACGGCGCCCGGCTCGATGGCCTGATCACCCTCACCGATTTCCTGCGCGCCCAGGGCAAGGGAGTGCCTCCAGAGACTCCCCTCGCCTTGTTCATGACCAAGGATCCCGCCATGCTCGCCGCCATGGACACCGTGCTCATTGCCTCCTCCTCCTCCTTCCGCGAGCACGGCTATAAGGTGCTCCCCGTCGTCGTCGACAAAGCCAGCCGCCGCATCGTGGGCATCATCCGCGTCAGGAAGCTCATCGCCCGCATCCTGGCAGTCGTGCCACCACCCACCGGCCTGACCAACCGACCCCAAATGTCGGGCTGAGCCTTGGGAGCAAAACCGCTTGGTGGAGTCCAACCTCCAAGCTGGCCTATGCCTCAAACTCTGTTTGCCAAATGCCGCCTCCAGCGTAGCCTCAGCCGTTCAACTTCCGGCCGATGCAAGACCTCACCGACCTCTACCAGTCCGTCATTCTGGACCACAACCGCCGCCCGCGGAACTACAAGGTCCTGCCCGCGGCCAACCGTGTGGGCAGCGGCAACAATCCCATGTGCGGCGACCAGATCACCGTCTACGTGCAGCTCGATGGCGACCGCCTCACCGACGTCAGCTTCCAAGGCAGCGGGTGCGCCATCTCGCAAGCCAGCGCCTCGCTCATGACCCTCAATCTCAAGGGCAAGACTGTCGCCGAGGCCGAGGCCATCTACGCCAACCTGCACCGGATGGTGACCACCGGCAAAGTCGACGAGGACAACCTCTCCGACCTCGCCGCGCTCGCCGGCGTCCATCAGTTTCCTGCCCGTATCAAGTGCGCGACCCTCAGCTGGCACGCCGCGCTCAACGCCGCCAAGGGCGACGAGAAACCCGTCACCACTGAAAAACCGGGCGACTGAAAACACTTAGATGAATAATGCCTGGAAAAACCTCCGCGCCGATTTCCCGATCCTCAACCAGAAGGTGAACGGGAAGCCACTGGTCTATCTCGACAACGCGGCCACCTCGCAGAAGCCGCAGTGCGTCATCGACGCGCTCACTCACTATTACCGGAAGGACAATGCCAACGTCCACCGCGGCATCCATGCGCTCTCCCTGCGCGCCACTACCGGCTACGAGTCGGCCCGCGAGCGCGCCGCGAAATACCTGAACGCCACTGAGCCGGGCGAAATCGTCTTCACCGCCGGCACCACCGACAGCATCAACCTCGTCGCCAACGCCTGGGGCGACGAAAACCTCAAAAAGAGCGACGTCATTTTGCTCACCGAGATGGAGCACCACAGCAACTTGGTGCCCTGGCAGCTTCTCGCCCGCCGTACCGGGGCCAAGCTCCGCTACCTGCCCATCGTCGCGGGCGACACCGGCTTGCTCGACCTCGCACAACTCGCCAAGGTGCTTACCCCCGAAGTAAAGGTTTTCGCTTTCACGCACGTCTCCAACACCCTTGGCGTCATCAATCCCGCCGCCGAGCTTTGCACGGCGGCAAAGAAGGTCGGCGCGCTCACCGTCATCGATGCCGCCCAGAGCGCCGGCCACATGCCGCTCGATGTCCGCGCCCTGGGCTGCGATTTCCTCGCCGTCTCCGGCCACAAGATGTGCGGCCCCACCGGCGTCGGCCTGCTCTACGGCCGCAAGGTCCTGCTCGACGCCATGCCGCCCTACCGCGGCGGCGGCAGCATGATCTCCAACGTCGAGTATTTCGAAAGCAAGTGGGCGCCCGCGCCCGCCAAGTTCGAGGCCGGCACGCCCAACATCGCCGATGTCATCGCGTTCGCCCGTGCCATGGACTACCTCAACGATCTCGGCCGCGAGGCCATCGCGCAACACGATGAAAAACTCGCCGCCCTCGCCTACGCCGGGCTCAAGGCCGAGGTGCCCGGCATCCGCATCCTCGGTCCGGCCCACCACCGCAGCGGCGTCGTCAGCTTCGACCTCAAGGGCGTGCACGCGCACGACGTCGTGACGATGGCCGATCAGGAAGGCATCGCCCTCCGCGGCGGCCACCACTGCAACCAGCCGCTTATGAAAAAGCTCGGTCTCTCGTCCACCTCCCGCGCCAGCTTCTATCTCTATAACACCGAGACTGAGATCGACCGGCTAGTGAAGGCGTTGCAAAAGATCTCGAAGTTCTTTGCCAGCTAAGGGGTTGTTTCGCCCGCGGATCCGTCTGGGATTGTCGCCGGCGGGTTTTCCCGTCATCTCCTTGGCGCGTGAACCCTCCCCCTGCCGAAGAGGCCATCCTCGCCCTCGAGCGTCCCGACAAGGCGCTCTGGACCTACTATATCCTCTGCTGCCTGGTGGTTCCGCCCCCTGTTTCCGATTCTGGTTCTGCCGATGTATTTCCGCTACCACACGCTGCGCTACAAGTTCACCGATGAGGGCATCTCCATGAGCTGGGGCATCCTGTTCCGCCGCCAGATCATCATCAACTACGCCCGCATCCAGGACATCCACCTGCGCTCCAACATCGTCGAGCGCTGGCTCGGCCTCGCGCGCATCCTCGTCCAGACCGCCAGCGGCAGTTCCGGCGCAGAGATGACGCTGGAGGGGTTCAAGGAATTCGAAGCGGTGCGCGACTTCCTTTATTCCAAGATGCGTGGGGTGAAGGATCCCGCGCACAAGTCCGCCGCGCCCCCCGCCGCCACTCCGGCGCAAGCCGACGAACTTGCCGCCGCTCTCCACGAAGTCGCCCGCGATCTGCGCGAAACCCGCCTCGCCCTGCAGGCCCGCCCGGAGGACTCTGGCCATGTTTGACCGCATCCGCACCTGGGCGCTGGGAGTCCTGCGCGTGCCCCCTGAACCCACGCCGCCGTTTGGCGCACCGGGCTCCGTCCGCGTTTTTCGCGCCGGCCGCAATTACCTCAACTTGCGGCTCATCCGTTGGGGCCTCGGACAGTTTGTCGGCGCCTCCCTTAGTCCGCACCGTCTATTTAACCCACCCGCCCACACTGGGCGCAACTGATAGTTTCACCCGTATTATCAAATGAAAAAGACCTACACCGCCGCCGACTTTAAACACAGGGGCGCTCTCGGCGGCGCTAAAGCCAGCGGCAATGCCAAGCGCCAGCCGCCCGCCCATTACACCAAGATCGCTAAGGCCGGGGGCATAGCTTCCGGCATAGCAAGACGCGCCAAGGCGCAGTCTTTAAGGCTGCCAACACCCCACACCCCCTGTCCTAATTTCATTGGCGGCGAATGGCTGCAGCCGAAGATTCCCGGCACGCCCGTCTATAACCCGTCCACCGGCGACATCATCGCTGAGTGCCCGGGAGGCGGCGCGGCCGAGGTCAACGCCGCGGTGGAGGCCGCGTACGCCGCCTTCCCCGCCTGGCGCGACACCCCGGCGATTGAGCGGGCGCGCGTGTTTTTCAAATACCGCCAGCTGGTCGAGGCCAATTTCGACCAACTCTGCCAGACCGTCTCGCGCGAGCATGGCAAGACCCTCGCCGAGGCGCGCGGCTCCCTCTTTCGCGGCATCGAGAACATCGAATACGCCTGCGGCATCCCCACCCTGCTCTTCGGCGATTCGCTCCGGAACATTGCCCGCGGCGTGGACTGCGAGACCATCAACCTGCCGCTGGGTGTCTGCGTGGGCATCACGCCGTTCAACTTCCCGGCCATGGTGCCGCTGTGGATGTATCCCACGGCCATTGCCTGCGGCAACACCTTCGTCCTGAAGCCGAGCGAGAAGGTGCCTCTGAGCGCCGTGCTCCTCGGCCAGCTGCTGGAGCAGGCCGGCTGCCCCAAGGGCGTGTTCAACATCGTCCACGGCGGCCGCGCGTCCGTTGACGCCCTGCTCACCCACCCGAAGGTGAAGGCGATCTCCTTCGTCGGCTCCACGCCCATCGCCAAATACATCTACGATATCGGCACCAAGCACGGCAAACGCGTCCAGGCCAACGGCGGCGCGAAGAACTACATCGTCGTCATGCCCGACGCCGACATCAGCAAGACCGTCGAAAACCTTGCCACCGCGGCGTTCGGCTGTGCGGGCGAGCGCTGCATGGCCGGCTCCACCGCCATCGCGGTCGGCGCCGCGGCCGACCGTGTGCTGCCCGAGTTGGTGAAGGCCGCCAACGCTATCAAGGTCGGACCCACCGACCGTGCCGCCCAGCCTGACATGGGCCCGGTCATCACCGCCGCCCACCGCGACCGCGTGCTGAGCCTCCTCGCCAGCGGCGAGAAGGAGGGTGCCAAAATCATCGCCGACGGCCGCGGCGTGAAGGTGCCCGACGCACCGAAGGGCTTTTATCTCGGCGCCACCGTCGTGGACGGCGTGCAGAATAACATGACACTCGCCCGCGAGGAAGTCTTCGGTCCGGTGTTAAACGTCATGCGCATGGCCGACCTCGACACGGCCATCGAGCAGGCGAACAAGTCCGCCTTCGGCAACGGCGCGGCGATCTTCACCAACAACGGCCGCGCCGCCCGTGAGTTCACGATGCGCGTCAAGGCCGGCATGGTCGGCGTCAACGTCGGCGTCCCCGCCACCATGGCGATGTTCCCCTTCACCGGCTGGGACGAGTCCTTCTATGGCGACCTCCACATCCAGGGGAAGGAAAGCATCCAATTCTACACCCAGCAAAAGGTCGTCTCGTCCCGCTGGTTCGGCGGCGACGTCGGCGATGTGTGGAAAAAATGACGCGAAGCGCTGTGACGTGTGACTTGTGAAATGTGACGCGCAATGAAACCACTCAAATTCGAGAATCCCAAGGCTGACGGATATCGCGATCTGGTCGTATGGCAGAAGGGCATTGCTCTCGCCAAGCTTATCTACGCTCTTACCAGGACGTTTCCATCGGACGAAAAGTTCGGACTGGTCTCACAGATGCGGCGTGCATCGGTCTCCATCTCTTCGAATATCGCCGAAGGCCAAGCCAGGCACACGACAGGTGAGTTCATCCAGTTTATATCACACGCCGAGGGCTCGGTCGCTGAGCTGGACACCCAGCTCCATCTGGCGGTTGAACTCGGGTTCGCTTCCGAACAGCAGGCAACCGCGTGCTTCGAGCTCCTCGGCGATCTTCGCCGGATGCTCAATGGGCTCCGCCGAAAGCTTTCCGGCTTTCCCTGAACTCGTCACAAGTCACACGCCACATGTCACTCCTCATCAAGAACGGCGAGATAATCACCGCCGACAGCCGTTATGTAGCGGATATTTTCTGCGAAGGAGAACAGATCACCCGCATTGATAAGAATCTATCGGCACCTCCAGGGACCGAAACAATTGATGCTCGTGGCAAATACGTCTTTCCCGGGTTCATCGACCCGCACGTCCACATCTACCTGCCCTTCATGGGCACGTTTTCCAAGGACACCTATGAGACCGGCTCGAAGGCCGCGCTGGTCGGTGGCACAACGACGCTCATCGAGATGTGCTGCCCGTCGCGGGCCGACGACGCGCTCAAGAGCTTTGAACTCTGGATGAGCCAGGCTGTCGGCAAGTCGGCCTGCGATGTCACGGTCCGCGGCGAGGTCGCGGTGCGCGACGGCAGGTTCTGCGGCACGCTCGGTCGCGGCCGGTTCCTGCAGCGCAAGCCAAGCCATTTCTAAGGCCGCCGCGACTCCCCCCATGCCCACCGACCCCGGACTCCGCCGCAACGCCCCCGATGTCGAGTTCGACCTCGAGGAAATCCGGCACTCTCGCCACTACAACGCCGACCTCGCCCCCGTCCCGGCCAGCGGGCGCAAATGGGGTGTGCTCAGCTTCGCCGCGCTGTGGATCTCGATGTCGGCCTGCATCCCCACCTACATGCTCGCCTCGTCGCTCATCGGCGGCGGCATGAACTGGTGGCAGGCCATTCTCACCATTTTCCTCGGCAACCTGATCGTGCTCATCCCGATGGTGCTCAACGCCCACGCGGGCACGAAATATGGCATCCCCTTCCCGGTGTTCTGCCGCGCCTCGTTCGGCACCCTCGGCGCGAACATCCCCGCGCTGATGCGGGCCTTCGTGGCCTGCGGGTGGTTCGGCATCCAGACTTACATCGGCGGCGAGGCCATCTACAAGATTCTCGCGGTCTTCTGGCCCGGGCTCGCGGCGCCCGGTGCCGCGAGCGCGTTCGGCATCACCGCGCCTGAGTTCGCCTGCTTTATGTTTTTCTGGGGCATCAACATGTTCGTCATCTACAAGGGCATCGACTCGATCCGGCTGTTGCTGAACATCAAGGCGCCGCTGCTCCTCGCCCTCGGGCTGCTGCTGCTGCTGTGGTGGGCGTGGCGGGCCGCGGGAGGCTTCGGCCCCATCCTCTCGCAACCCTCCGCCTTCGAGGCCGGCCAGCCCAAGGCCGGCCAGTTCTGGGGCTTTTTCTTCCCCGCGCTCACCGGCATGATCGGCTTCTGGGCCACGCTCTCGCTCAACATTCCCGACTTTTCGCGCTATGCGCACACGCAGCGCGACCAGATGCTCGGCCAGGCCATCGGCCTGCCGCTGACGATGGCGCTCTACTCCTTCATCGGCGTGGCGGTCACCTCCGCGACCACGATCATCTACGGCCAGACCATCTGGGACCCGGTGGACGTGCTCACGCGTTTCACAAACCCCGCCGTGCTTGTCATCGCGATGGTGGCGCTCTGCATAGCCACGCTCGCCACTAACATCGCCGCCAACGTCGTGTCGCCGGCCAATGATTTTGCTTAGCTCGCGCCGCGCCGGATCACCTTCCGGATCGGCGGACTCATCACCGGCCTGGCGGGCATTCTGATGATGCCTTGGAAACTGGTCGCCGACCACGGCGGCTACATTTTCGTCTGGCTCATCGCCTACAGCGCACTGCTCGGCCCCATCGGCGGTATCATGATCGCCGACTACTTTGTCCACCGCCGACGGTGGCTCAACGTCCTCGGTCTCTACAATCCGGAGGGTGAGTATAGTTACAAGGGAGGATTCGGCTTCGTCGCCATCATCGCACTGCTGGCCGGCGTGCTGCCAAGCCTGCCAGGCTTCCTGGTCCAGGTGCATATCATCGCCGGCACCGGCCTGCCGGCCTGCCTTCTCGGGCTCTACCATTACGCGTGGTTCGTGGGCTTCGGCCTCGCGTTCACGGTCTATCTGGCCCTGCGGAAACTCGCGCCAAACTTCTGACCCGGATTTCCCGCGGATAACGCAGATGAACGCGGATAAACCTTACTTGCCTGCCATTTCCATCCAGTCATTTCTTATCTGCGTCAATCCGCGCAATCCGCGGTGAATCCCCTGTTTTTATGAAATCCATCCCCCTTCCGCCCACCGCCCATAAGCCTGCGCCCTATGCCGGTCTCTCACTCGAGCAGGTGCTCGCGCAGCGCAAGCAGTTCCTCAACCCCGGGCTTTTTCTCTACTACAAGCAGCCGATCATGATTGTGGAGGGCAAGATGCAGTATGTGTGGGACTCCACCGGCAAGCGCTACCTCGACGGCCTCGGCGGCATCGTGACCGTGAGCGTCGGCCACTGCCACCCGCACATCCTGAAGGCGATCAACGCGCAGAACCAGGTGCTGCAGCATTCCACCACGATCTACCTCAACCCGAACATCGGCGCTTTCGCGGAGAAGCTCGCGGCGAAGATGCCTGGCGACCTCAAGGTCTGTTACTTCGTCAACTCCGGCTCCGAGGCCAACGACCTCGCGCTGCTCATGGCCCGGCTCTCCACCGGCAATTACGACGTCATCGCGCTGCGCAACGCCTACCACGGTGGCAACGCGGCCGGTATGGGCGTCACCGCGCACAGCTCCTGGAAGTTCAACACGCCGCACTCCTTCGGCGTCCATCATGCCGTCGCCCCCTATCCCTACCGCGGACACTTCGGCTACGATGATCCTGACGCCGGCCGCAAATACGCCGAGGACGTCAAGCAGGTCATCGACTACACTACGCCGGGCAAGGTCGCGGCGTTCATCGCGGAATCAATCCAGGGCGTCGGTGGCTTCGTCGTGTTTCCCGACGGCTACCTCAAGCACACTTACGAGCACGTGCGCGCCGCGGGCGGGGTGTGCATTGCCGACGAGGTGCAGACCGGCTTTGGCCGCACGGGCACGCATTACTGGGGCTTTGAGACGCAGGGCGTCATCCCCGACATCGTCACGATGGCCAAGGGCATCGGCAACGGCGCGCCGCTCGCGGCAGTCGTCACCACCCCGAAGATCGCCGCCGTCATGGCGCAGAAGGTCCACTTCAACACCTTCGGCGGCAACCCCGTCGTCTCGGCCATCGGCCAGGCCGTGCTGGAGGTCATCGACAACGAGAAGACGCAGGCTAACTGCCTCGAGCTCGGCAATTACATCCTCGCCGGGCTGAACAAGCTGAAGACGAAACACAAGATCATCGGCGATGTTCGCGGCCGCGGCCTGATGCTTGGCATCGAGTTCGTGAAGGACCGCGCCACCAAGGAGCCCGCCAAGGAGTCCTGCGCGCAGGCGGTCGAGAACGCCCGCGAGCTCGGCCTGCTGCTCGGCAAGGGCGGCCTGTGGGGCCAGACCATCCGCTTCGCGCCGCCGATGAACATCACGAAGGCCGACGCCGACTTCCTCCTCGCCGTTTTGGACGAGTCAATCGCGAACGTCTGAGCGCGTTTTTCGGCACTCATTTTAAAACCGTGGGGCGGCCGCTGATTCCTTCTTTGCAGCCGGGCGCTTTTGCTCTTTGGTAACCCCTCGTGGATCCCAAGCACGTCAAACCCGCCTCCGCCGCCGCGCAGGCCCTGGGCTGGATCGATGAAACTACGCGGGCGATTTCACCGCCGCTTCAGCCTGCGACCACCTATCTGCGCGACCCGGACAACCAGTTTCGCTCGGGCCGCGTCTATGCCCGAGCCGACAACCCGACCTTTGAGCAGGCCGAGGCATTGCTCACGCACTTGGAGCACGGCGCCGGCGCGGCGCTATTCAGCTCGGGCATGGCGGCGGCCACGACGGTTTTCATGGCCCTCAATCCGGGTGACCACGTCATCGCGCCCAAGGTCATGTATTGGGCGTTGCGTCACTGGCTGCTCGGCTTTGCAACGCAATGGGGCCTCAAGGTCGAATTGGTGGACCCCACGAATCCCACCACCCTCGCCCGCGCCGTGCAGCCGGGCAAAACCAGGCTCGTGTGGATCGAGACGCCTGCCAACCCCACCTGGGTCATCACCGACATCGCCGCCGCCGCTGAGATCGCCCACCAGGCCGGCGCACGACTCGCCGTGGACTCAACCATCGCCACGCCGGTGCTCACCCAGCCCATTGCCTTGGGCGCGGATCTCGTGCTGCACTCGGCCACGAAATACCTGAACGGCCACTCGGACGTGGTGGCCGGTGCACTGGTGACGGCGAAGGACGACGAATTCTGGCAGCGGATCAAGGCCGGCCGGAAAAACGGCGGGGCAATTGCGGGCACGTTCGAGGCGTGGCTGCTCGTGCGCGGCATGCGCACGCTCTTCGTGCGGGTGCCGGCGGCCTGCCGCGGCGCACAGAAGATTGCGGGGCATTTCGCCAGTCACCCGCGCATTGCGGCTGTGCTTTACCCGGGTCTGGCCACCGCTCTGGGCCATGCGGTGGCGGCCAGACAAATGAAAGGCGGCTTCGGCGGCATGCTTTCGCTGCGGGTCAAGGGGGGCGAGGCGGCGGCCATCGCCGCGGCGGCACGGGTGCAGCTCTGGAAACGCGCGACCTCGCTCGGCGGCGTGGAGAGTCTCATCGAGCACCGCGCCAGCGTCGAGGGAGCCAACAGTCCCACTCCGGCGGACCTGTTGCGGCTGTCAGTCGGGCTGGAGGACGCGGACGATTTGATTGCCGACCTCGAGCAGGCGCTGGCTCAGGCTTGAGCGGGCTCAGGGAATCCTGAGCTCCTGGCCGACCTTGAGGTCGGCTTCGCTCTTCATCACATCGCGGTTGGCCGCGAAGATATCGCGCCACTTGGCGCGATTGCCGTAATATTGCTGGGCAAGCTTGGAAAGGGTGTCGCCGGGCTGGACGGTGTGCTTGCGGACCCCGGTGGCGGTGCGGGACGGGGCGGCCGGCGCCGGCTTGGTTTGCGCCGGGGTGGCGCTGGTCCGCGCGGGAGCCGGCGGGGCGCGCACCGGCGAAACCGGTGGCGGCCGGGTGCGCACGACGGGCATTGTCTCCAGGGAGAAATTAACCGCGGTGGAGGGCGCTGCCGCGGCGGAGGTAGTATCCTCCGGGACAGTGGCGGTCAGACTGTTGCGGCCGGCCTTCAGGTCCGCCAGCTGCTGTTTAAGCGACTCGTTCTCCTGCTTGAGCCGGTCGAGTGTGGCGACGAGGTCGACGCGCTGGAGCTGGCTCTCGAGCGGCTGCGCCGGCAGCGTGCGGGCGAATTCGCGAGTGGCGGCGGCGATGCGCTGCTTGACCAGCGGGGCCTGCGGGCTGTTGGGGCGCAGGGTCAGGTATTTCTTGAAGTGATAGATGGCCGAGAGCGGGTCATTGATGTGCTGCAGGTAGAGCAGACCGACCTCAAGGTGTGATTCGGGTGCGTCGTCGATGCGCTTGTCGATGACCTTGAGGAAGGCGCTGAGAGCCTCCTGCTTGCGGCCGGATTTGAGCAGCGCCTGGCCCTCCCGGTAGTTGGGCTCATCCACCTCGGTCGCGTAGGAGAGCCTTCCCTTCTCCGGGCAACCGGCCAGTCCCAGCGCCAGTGCGCCCGCCAGCGGGAGCAGCAGGGAACGGAGGATGGCAGTGAAGCGGAACACGGCTGGAAATGAATTGAATGAGGACGAGCGAGGGCTAGGTTTGCGCCTGCCCCAAACCAACACAAGTTTTTGATGCCACTGGATTCCGCCACCTTACTCGCCAAGGCCCGCAACTGCCTCACCATCGAACGGGAGGCGCTGGAAGCCACCGCCGGGGCGCTGGGCGAGGATTTTGTGGCGGTAGTGCGGGCGGTGGAGGCCACTGTCGAGGCCGGCCACAAGGTGATTTTTTCCGGCGTGGGCAAAAATGCCCACATCGCGCAAAAACTGACGGGCACGCTTAACAGCATCGGCGTGCCCTCGTGCTTTCTCGATGCCACCCAGGCGCTGCACGGCGACCTGGGACTGTGCGCGGCGGGCGACCTGACCATCCTGTTAAGCAACAGCGGGGCGACCGAGGAGATGCTGCGCCTGCTGCCGCTGTTTGAGAAATTCGGGCTAAAAACCATTGCGCTCACTGGCGCCCCAAATAGCGAGCTGGCCCGGGGCGCCGACCACCGGCTGGTCTACTCCGTGCCACGCGAAGCCTGTCCCCTCGCGCTCGCCCCGACGGCCAGCACGACGGCGGCACTCGCCCTCGGCGATGCGCTCGCGATGGTGCTGTTGGAGAGCCGCGGTCTGACGCGCGAGGATTTTGCGAAATACCACCCGGCGGGCACACTCGGCATGACGCTCCTGCTCCGGGTGAGGGACATCATGCGCACCGGTGAAAGCTGCCCGGTGCTCAAGGAGACGAAGACAACCGTGCAGGAGGCGATCTTTGCCATGACCAAGGCGAAGGCCGGCGCCGTGGCACTGGTGGACGCGAAGGGCAAGCTGGCCGGCATCTTTACTGACGGGGATTTCCGCCGCAGCGCGCTGAATGGTGGCGCGGATTTCCTCAAGAAGCCCGTGAGCGACTTCATGACCCGCGGCGGCAAGACCGTGTCTGCCGACGCACTGGCGGTCGAGGCGCTGAAGATTTTCCAACAACTGAAGATATCCGACCTGTTTGCCCTCGACACCAAGGGCCGGCCGGTCGGCTACATCGATGTGCAGGATTTGCCGAAACTGAAGATCCTCTGACCCCGGGGGTTCTCGCCGCCAGACAGCCGCCTTATAGACGCAAGACGGTCTGCTCGACAGCTTGTCATGCGGACGAAATCGAGTAAGGTGCCGTCATGCCCACGCCGCCATTTGTTTACCAGGATCCCCTGCCGCTCGGAGCGGACGATACCGAGTATCGACTGCTCACCAAGGTCGGGGTTTCGCCGGCGGCCTTTGAGGGCCGGGAAATCCTGAAGGTCGCCCCGGAGGCGCTGACCTACCTGGCGCGGGAGGCATACCACGACACCAATTTTTTCCTGCGTCGGAAGCATCTCGAGCAGGTGGCCGCCATCCTCGAGGACCCCGAGGCGTCGGCCAACGACCGCTACGTTGCGCTGACGCTGCTGAAGAACGCCGAGATCGCCGCGCGGGGCATCCTGCCCATGTGTCAGGACACCGGCACGGCAGCCATTTTTGCCAAAAAGGGCCAGCAGGTGTGGACCGGCGCCAATGACGCCGAGCAACTGGCGAAAGGGGTCTACGAATGTTACACCAAGGAAAACCTGCGTTATTCGCAGGTGGCGCCGCTCGAGATGTTCAGGGAGGTCAATACCGGCACCAACCTGCCGGCGCAGATCGACCTGCACGCCACTGAGGGGGCGAAGTATGAATTCCTGTTCGTGGCCAAGGGCGGCGGTTCGGCCAACAAGCTATATTTTTTCCAAGAGAGCCGGGCCCTGCTGAACCCGAAGAGCCTCGAGAAGTTTTTCACCGAGAAGATGCAACTGCTCGGCACCTCGGCCTGCCCACCCTACCATCTGGTGTTTGTCATCGGTGGGACGAGCGCCGAGGCGTGCATGAAAACCCTGAAACTCGCGACGACCAAGTATCTCGACGGCCTGCCGACGAGTGGCAACGAGCACGGGCGGGCCTTCCGCGATCTCGCGATGGAGGAGAAGGTGCTGAAACTCGCCCAGGAGGCAAAAGTCGGGGCGCAGTTCGGCGGCAAGTATTTCGCCCTCGACGTGCGGGTCATTCGCCTGCCACGCCATGGCGCCAGCTGCCCAGTGGGCATGGGTGTCTCCTGCAGCGCCGACCGCAACATCAAGGCAAAGATCACCAAGGACGGCATTTTCCTCGAACAAATGGAAGCCAATCCCGGCCGGTTCATTCCTCCGGACATGCGGGCGTTCAAGGATGAGAATTTTATCCGCATCGACCTGAACCGCCCGATGAAGACCATCCTGGCCGAGCTGTCGAAATACCCGGTGACCACGCGGGTGTCGCTGACCGGCCCGATGATTGTCGCCCGCGACAGTGCGCACGCCAAACTGAAGGAGCGCATCGACGCCGGCCAGGGCTTGCCCGATTACCTCAAGAACCACCCGGTTTACTACGCGGGCCCGTCCAAGACGCCCACCGGGTATGCCTCGGGCTCCTTCGGTCCGACGACCGCCGGGCGCATGGACAGTTACGTGGACCTATTCCAATCGCACGGGGGCTCGCTGATCATGCTGGCCAAAGGCAACCGCAGCCGGTCGGTGACCGAGGCGTGCAAACAGCACGGCGGTTTCTACCTCGGCAGCATCGGCGGGCCGGCAGCCATTCTCGCACAGGACAACATCAAGAAGGTCGAGGTGCTCGAGTATCCCGAGCTGGGCATGGAGGCGGTGTGGAAGATTGAGGTGCAGGACTTCCCCGCGTTCATCCTCGTGGACGACAAGGGCCACGACTTCTTCTACGACATCTGCGGCATCTGCGTGGCCGAGAAGTGAGCCGGCCGCGAACCGCAAAAAACCGCCGAAAAAGATTGCGCGTTACAGCCTGAGGGTCAGGCCGAGCGAGACTTGGTCACCTTTCAGGCCGATGCGGCTGAGGCGGTCGGTGATTTCGTTGTCGCCGAGACGGCGGGCCAGGCGCTCACGCACGATATCGGGCGCGGTCGGCTCGGGGCTGAGCAGGCGGTCGTTATACTGGGTGAACAGGCGGTTGCGCTTGGAAGCATTGGTGGGAACGGAGGCCAGTTCGGTGACCATTGCGGCGGCGGTTTGCACGCGGGCCGGTGGGCTGAGGCGGCTGCCCATGACCGCGTTGACCAGCTCGGGCTCGGATTGCTCAAGGACGGCGAGATTGGCGGCGATGGAGCGGGCGGAAGGCGTCTCCACTTCGTGCGGGGCAAGCACCTGGGGCATCAGCTCAATGGTGTCGATGGAAGGCGGTGATTCCGCCGAAGCGCCGGCAACCGCGGTGCGGTCATTAACAGCGGAAACTGCGGGCTCGCGGCGATTGACCAACGGCGAACTAACCAGCGCGGAAACAAAGGTGGCGGCGGGTTCCAGCATTTCGTGCTTGGCCGCGCCGGTCGGTGCGAGCTGGGCCGGCGTATAAAATTTCACCGAAACCAAGGTGAAGGCGAGAATGGCGGCGGTCCCGACAGGAATGTAGGCGCGCCGGGCGAGAAATTGCGGCAGCTCCTGCCACCAAGGACGCTTGTCAAGGAGTGCGGTGAGTTGCTTCTGGCGCAACTCACTCTCGAAATTGGCCCAAAACTCTGCGGCGGGACGCTCGGCACGCTTGAGACGCAAGAGGTCCTCGACGGTGATTTTGGGGCGTTGATCGGAATTGGGCATGGAGCGGGATCAGGACTGAAGGTATTTACCCAACTCACCCTGCAGAAACTGCTTGGCGTAGTGGAGCCGGGAGCGAACGGTGCCTTCGGAGCAACCCATGACTTCGGCTATTTCGGAGTGGCCAAGGCCGTCTATCTCAAAAAGGGTAATCACTGTTCGGTGTGGGATAGACAATTTTTGGAGTGCTTCGTTCAATTTTTCCTGAAGCTCGTGGAGGTAGGTATCACGATCAGCACCTCTTTTATCCGTCAATTGCTCAAGGATTTGCGCATTTAGTCCATCCTCGTGGAGTTTTTCCAGGCTAAAAAAACTGCGCAAGCGGTTCTTTCGGAGGTGGCTACGCGTGGTATTGACGGCGATCTTGTAGAGCCAGGTGAAGAACGCGCAGTGGCCTTGGAAGCGGTTGATGGATTGGAAGGCCTTGATAAAAGCGTCCTGGGTAAGGTCGGAGGTGTCCTCGCGATTGGAGGTCAGGTTGTAAATGATGCCAAAGACCCGCTCGCGGTATTTCAGGATAAGCCGGTCAAAAGCGGCCACATCGCCCGCCTGCACCTGTTTCACGATGGAAAAATCCGTATCCGCCTCCTGCTGGCGCTCGGGAGAGGTAATGATGGTCTTGGTGAAAACCTTGGACAGATTCATCGCGCGAATGACAGGGTACAGCAGCCGAGGAGCCAAGCAAACGCAAATTATCAAGAAACCGGCCCACCCTGTTGCAGTGCCGCCATCTGTCCGTGTAGCATGGCGCACAGCTGGAGCATCAGCGGCACCGGGGCGAGCCGGGCGTAGGGCGCAAGTGCTTGGGTGGCAACCGCCAGTTCATCGTCAATGGCCCGCACTACCCCGGTCGCGATGCCCAGTTCCTGCATCCGTTGCTTGCTGGCGGCCAGTCCGATCGGCTGGCCGCCCCGCAAGGCGGCCACGATGGCGGCCCGCTCCTCTGCAGCCACCCGGTCAAGCAACAGCATCAGGGGCAACGTGAGTTTGCCCGTGGCGAGGTCGGTACCGAGGGTCTTGCCAATGCGCTGCTCTTCGCCAACAAAATCCACGAGGTCGTCATAAATCTGGTAGGCGATGCCGAGGTGATGGCCGAAGCGGTCGGCCGCGCTGGCAAACCCGGCGTCATGCCCGGACAACCGGGCCCCCAAAAAACACGAGACGCGGAAAAGCTCCGCGGTCTTTAGGTCGATCATGCGCCGGTATTCCGCGAGCGAGATGTTGATATCGTGCCGGCGCAGCGTCTGCATGATTTCGCCCGAGCATACCTTGCGCGTGGACTCCGACACCAGCCGGCAGACCTCGGTGGTGGGAAACTGGGAAGCAACATGCAGGGCCTGCGAGAAGAGTGCATCCCCCAGCAGCACGGCGGCATCGGGCCCGAACTCGCGCGCCGCCGTGCGGCGGTTGCGCCGGATTTCCGCCCGGTCCATGATGTCATCGTGCACGAGGGTGGCGAGATGCACCATCTCCACCACGCCGGCAGCGCGCACCAGATCGTCCGACACCACGCCCTCGCCCTGCCAGCCGCTGACAAAAACCAGAGTCGGGCGGAGCCGTTTGCCGATGGTGTCGAGGCAGTAGGCGGCCATCCCGCGGATCTCCGGCTCGAATTGCTCCAACTCTCGGCGCATGAACAGTTCGAGCGCCGCCATCTGCGGACGCACGCGCTCGAAAAGTTCGGGAAAATCCTGAGGCGGCAGGCCGGGAGGCGTTACAGCAATGGCCATCAGCCGGAAACTAGTCTGGCGGCCCCAAATGGCTAACAAATACGGTGCGGTTCCGGCCATGACCAGGTGCGATAACTATTTGCCAAGCCCATGGGCCAGACCGCCTTTGGTTGCTTGTCGGTCTAAGCTAACTTGAACATACGGAGGGCCAGGTAGACGTCCCCTCTGGGTTTGGCCCGAGGCTGCGATAACATTGATCGGAATGCTGGCTGTGAAAGCCGGCATAAGACTGCCCAGCGGTAGGGTCCATTGCCAGGGCCGTTCGCCTGTTACATTGGCCATGATGATGTGGTAGAGTGACGCCATGCAAATCGCATCACCTGCCCCGTCCGGCCGCTCCCGCTCTGCGCGCGCCGCTTGAACGCTGGTTTCACCATTCTGGAGGTCGCCATGTCCGCCTTCATCATGGCCTTTGGCATCGCGACCTCGATCATCGCCATGCAGACTGGCTTCAAGGCCATCGATCTCGCCCGCGGCACGACGATGGCTTCCCAAATCATCCAAAGCGAGATGGAGCGGCTCCGGATGATGAGTTGGACCACTATGACGGCCCTGAGCACTGCCACCGATACCGTGGCCCTGACGGGATACGCTTTTTCGAGCCACTCGGAGAGTTAGTCGGAGTGATGAGTTGAGGTTGGGGTAGTGGTTCTGGTTTGTCGATCTTCGACGGAGGGTGGCCGGAGGCCAACCGGAGTCGGAGATCGAGAGTTGGGCGGCGTAGTGGACTGGGCTGCGGTAGCCGAGTTTGCTGTGGGGCCGCACGGTGTTGTATTGGATCCGGAAGTCCTCGATGACGACGCGGGCCTCGGTAAGCGTCCTTCAGTTCCTCCACGAGGAATGGCGCCTCGGGCTGAGACAGCCGGGCCAAGAGCGTCGAGTGCGTGCCAATCTCGACGCAAAAGCCCTTCGATTTGCTTGCGGAAAACATGCGGATGCTGTGGAGAGGCGGTTGGCGTGCTTTACGATTAAAACCGCCATTCGCAGGCTATGTGAACCGCGCAAAAGGCCAAGTAAAAATCATTTTAAGGGGATGCTGGATATGGGACACTTACCTTTCTAACAAGATGGAAAACATTGCTCGTTCAATTGCTCCCAATAGTTTCCCCAATCCTTTACCATCAATGGCATCGCCTCATCCATGTAAAAACTCGCCAAATCAGGCGGGTTTGGTGAAAAATGAGCCTTGGTAGTGCTTCGCGCCTATTTCTGCCAGGTGCGCTTCTTGTGACGGTTCGCCTTGAGACGTTTCCGGCGTTTGTGTTTCGACATCTTGAGACGTCGTTTCTTTTTAAGATTTCCCATGGTGTAAAACGGTTGATGGAGGGGCAACGTGCAATTGGGCCGACCTGGTGTAAAGCGTGAATTTATGCCGGCAGCGGAACCTCAATCAGACTGCACTTGGCCGTCATCACCAACGAGCACTTCACCTGATCCGCTGGCAAGCCAGTCAAAACCGCCGCCACCCGTCGGTAAACATTGAGCTGGCCGCGGTGCTTTTCCATCGCCCGAGCGGCCGCATCCTCTCTCGCTCTGACCCGGTCGGTCTTAAAATCAAAGACCCAGGCTCTGACTGCGCTTCCTGTCGGGGCACGTTCGATCACCACCCGGTCAAACACGCCGGTCAGCCACACTCCATCCAGCACAATCTCGAAGGCCCGCTCCCGCCAGACCTCCGCTCCCGCACTCGGTCTCGCAAACACCGCCGCCAGTCTAGGGCTTTGCAAGCAGCCCAGCGCCTCTTTCAGCGCTGCCTTATCCACGCCTTCTTTTTTCCGCGCTGTCGTCCAAGCTGCCGCTTGCGACGCCTCCCACCACTCTGCTGTCTCGAACAAGGAGTGCACCCGGGTGCCGAAATCTGCCGCCCCCGACTCTTCCGCGCCAAATAGCGCCACTAGTCTCGTCCCCGGCTTGGCGTCCGACGGCCGGCGCGACAGCAACCGTCGCACCCGCGCGACCCCCGACTCGGGGAGTCGGGCCAGTTTCGCCGGTATCGGTTCGCTTTTTTTCTCCACCGAAAGTGCCGCGAACCAGGCCGGATCGCCCGCCGACCAGGTTTCTCCCAAGGTCTGCTCCAGCAGTTTTGGAAAATTCCGCGATGCGGACGGCCCGACAGGCTTGGCGATGAGATACATCGCCCGCTTTGCCCGGGTCATCGCGACATAGAACTTGCACAGCGCCTCGTAGGCTGTGTCGGCCTCCTTGGCCGCAACATGCGCGTTCAACACCGCATCCTGCTCCTGGAAAATCTTGCCCGGCAGGTCGAGCACCCACTCCACCGAGCGGTCCGCCGCCTTGTGCACCGCCAGCCCGTCGCGGCGCTGCGCCATGGTCTGCCCCTCCAACTCGGGCAAAATAACCAGATCGAAGCCGAGGCCCTTGGCCTTGTGCACGGTCAACACCCGCACCACACCCGCCGTGTCGGCCTCGCGCACTGTGCAGCCCTCTGCCCACGCGAGGAACTCCGCCACGTCCCGCCGGCCCCCTTCATCAAATTCCCGCGCCAATGCTACCAGTTGTTGGCCGCGCAGCCGGCTGAACTGGTTCCCGGCGGCAAGGTGCGGCTCCACCGCCCGCAGGCACCGCTCAATCGTCGCCGCAAAACCGTCCGAGTGCAACTCGCGCAACAAACGCCCGGTCAGTGCCTCCTGGTCGCCCAGCCCCGCCGCCAGCGGCGTCATGGCGAGATGCTCGCGGGCAAATGTGTCGCCGGGATGCGCCGCCACGCGCAGCAACGCCAGCACGGCGCAAGTCAGCGGATTGTCCGTCGCGACGTGCAGGTCGCTCTCGGCCACGGCGGGCAGGTTGCCCTCGCGCCGCAGGTAGTCGGCAAGCCGCGCCCCCGTGTCGTTCTTCTGGACAATCACCGCCACACTCAGGCCGCGCCGCCCCGGCTCAATCTCCTGCAAAATCCGTAAGGTCTCCGCAAACCGCCCGACCTCGTCCTCCGCGTGGCGCAATTCCGCGTAGCCGCCGAGTTCCGGCTTCGCCGTCGTGTGCGCTCGCCATTCCTGCGTCCAGCGTTCTGCCGCGTCCGCCGGCACGTGTGCCCGCAGTGCGGGCCCATCGCCAAACACCCGGTTGACCATCGCAATCACCGCCGGCCCCGAACGGTAGGAACTGGTCAGATGTTCCTCAGCAAGGGCCCCGTTGTAGTGGTTGAAAATCTCCCGGAACAACCGCGGGTCACCCTCGCGCCAGGAGAAGATCGCCTGCTTAACATCGCCGACGAAGAACAGGCTGCGCCGCTGCTCGGCATCCTGCACCGCCTCGTCGAGCAGGTTGCGCAAGATGCTCCACTGTGCGAAACTCGTGTCTTGGAATTCATCGAGCAGCCAGTGGTCGAACTGTGCGTCGAGCCGCCAGTCGATGAACAGCCGGCCCTCCCCCGCGGCGCCCCCGCTGAGCACCGGCGCGCGCTCCGCCGGCAGCAACAGCCGCTGCACATCGGCAAACGTCAGCCGGCCGGCGCACCGCACCACCTTGTGATAAACCGCCTCGTAGTCCTGCAGCACGGCGAAGAGCCCGCGCGTCATCTCCAGCCGGCGCTGCAACTCGGCGCCCACGATCGTCCTCACCAGCGCGGCCAGCGCAGCGCATGCCTCTGGGGCGAGGGAAATTTTCTTCCGCTCCAGCGTGATATCCGCCCGCCCCGCCCGTAGCTCACTCCAGACCGCCAGCGCGTTTTTGACCAGATACTCCACGGGTTGGGGCAACGGCGCGCCGGGCTGCCACGCGGGCAGTTCCGCCAGAAAATTCTCCAGCCGGGCCCGCTGCTTGTCGTTCAGCACCGCCCACGGCAGGGCCGCGCTCAAGGCCCGCCCCGCCGCCTCGCGCTCCAGCTTCACCTCCAGCCATTCCGTCCCGGCCGGCCAGATGCGCTGCGGATTGCCCCAGTATTCCGCCCGCGGCGCGTCGAGGAAGACCTCGCCGTGCTCGTCGAGAAACGTGTCGAGCCGGCGGGCCAGCAGTTTCTCCTCGGCGCCAAACGTCGCGCGCTTGAATGCCTCGATGAAATCCTTCTGGGCCGCGTCGGGCTCACCGCCGGCGGTGAAGAGCTGCTGCAGCACGCGCCGCCGCTCTTGGCGCGCCCCTGGCTCCTCCAGCAAGGTGAACTCGCCGCCCAGCCCCAGCTCCAGCGGGAAGCTCCGCACGATGCGCGCGAAGAACGCGTCGAGTGTGCCCAGGCTGAGCCGCGGCATCGCCTCGACCACCGCGCGCAGCATGCGTAAAAAGTCCGCCGCCCTCAGTCCAGGTGCGCCGATCTCTCCCGCCAGTTTCTGCGCCGCAATCGGGTCGGTCGCCGCCCGCGCCAGCTTGTGCAGGATCTCGTCAAAAAATTCGCCTGCAGCCTTGCGCGTGAAGGTCAGCGCCACGATCCGCTCGGGCGCCGCCCCTCCGGCCAACAGTTGCACAAAGCGGTTCGTGAGCGCGTAGGTTTTGCCCGAGCCCGCCGAGGCGAGGATCATGACGTGTCCGGGAGCATTCACCGTGCGCCTCCCTGCGCCCATTCCGCCGCCACACTCGCCGCCGCGCCGTGCTGCAGCAAGCCGGCCCAGTCCTCATCCGACCGCGGGTCCAATTCCGCTGGCGGCCAGAATTTTGCCGCCGCCACGGCCGCCGCCACCTGCTCCGCACAACTCTCCGCCGCCACCTGCAGGTCGGGGCTAAGGTCGCCCCACAAGACCACCGCCGTATCGCCGGCGGCTTTCGGCAGGTTGAAATACCCGCACGCCACCGCCGGGCCGAATTCCGCCGCCACAGCCCGCCGGTAAAGCGGAAGTTGCAGATCCCGCCATACACGCTCCTTGCCCCCGGCCATGACGCGCGCCCAGGCCGGCCTCGCCTCGCCTGCCCCGACCGGCCCCAGGTGTCTCGCCGCCGGAGTCAACGGTGAGTCTGCGGATTTGTAGTCGAGCACCCGCATCCGTCCATCCGTGTGCCGGTCGAGACGGTCGATCTTGCCCCGCACGGTCAGCCCGCCGAGCGACAAAGCAAAACTCCACTCGACCCGCTCGATGCGCCAGCCCGTCGCACACTCCCGGGCCTGCACCGCGGCGGCCGCGCGCAACCGCTGGCGCGCCGACTCAAACTGCACGACCAGCGGCAGGGTCAGTTCGTTGTCGTAACGGTCCCGGACACAGCGCTCGAAAACCGCCAGCAGGGTGTCGCGCAACACTGCTTCGTCTGCGCAATCCCGCAGCTTCTCATCCTCCCCCATCGCCTGCAGCGCCACGTGAAGCAGCGTGCCGTAATCCCGCGCGGTAAGCTCAGCCTTCATGAGATCGACCGGTTCCATCCGCAGCACGTGCTTGAGGTAGAAGCGAAACGGACACGCGAGGTAGTCACGCACGGCGGTCACGGAAAGCTTGGCCGGCGGCGGCACGACCCGCGGGCGCAGCGGCCACGCGCGCATCCACGGCAGGCTGGCCTGGGCCGTCTCGACGTTGCGAAAAAGAAACTCGATGCGCCGGGGCAGTTCCGCATCAGGGCAGCACAGCAGCAACCGCGACGGCCGCAGTGGATCACCGGCCGCGGAGACCTTGCCCAGCAGCAGGTCGAGCCGGCCGGACTTCGCCCGCCGCGCTCCCAGCGCTGCAAGCAGGTAGGCATCGCGCGTGAAACGCACGGCATTGGTCTGGAGTCCGAGCCGGTCGCGCAACGATTCAGGCAGGAAAGTGTTAACCGCGAGCGCAAGAGGCACAGAGCCGTCGTTGAGGCCAGCCACGACGAGGTGCGGCGCATCCTCCCACAACAACTCGAGCCAGCCGTTCAGCTCGAGCGCTCCCGCCGACTTGTCCGCCGTAGCTTTGTCCTCGGCAAAAACCTCCAACGCGAGCTCCCAGCCGTCCGCCCGCGAGAGACCGGGAAAAGCCGCCAGCGCCCGGCTGGTCTCGTCCGTGACCTTTTGCCAGGCCTCGGCGGATTCCGCGAGTAGCTCAGCCGCCTCTACGCGGGGTGGGGCGAACAAATTAGCCAGCACCGCCAGGACGTTTTCCGGAAATTTCCCTTTGGTCAGCCCTGCACGCATTCCCTCCAGCGCCACGAACGCCCCGGCGGCCAGTGGAAATTTGCCTGTGTGCTTCCGCGCCGCCATCAGGGTGGGTGGCAGATGCGTGGCATTTAGCTCGTCGAGTTCTTCCAGCAACCGGGCGCGGGAGAATTCCGGCCCTAGACGTGGCCCGAGCCAGTCGAGCACGTCGGGACACCGCAGCAGGGCCGCAGCCGAAGCGAATTCATCGGCCCGGGCGAAATCCGCGAGCAGGACCAGCAGCGCGTGCAACCCATCGCGTTTTCGCGGGCGGCCCTCGGGGTTGAATACGGGCACTCCGGCGCGCCCGAGCCCGTTTTCGAGTGGGGCAAGCACCTCCGAGTCGGCCGCCCCAATCGCCAGCAAACCCTCCGGGGCGGCATAACTCTGCGTTAATGCGACGATCTGCTCGGCTTGCGCGGCCGGATCAGGATGGAGCCACACCCGCTGTTCAAAGTCGGGCCACCCGAGCACGCGCTGGGCCCAGACTTTGGCCCGGGGCCGGCCCCACTCGTCGAAAAGACTCTCGACTGGCTCGTCCGCCGGACCGCACACTCCGATTTCAACCGGTACCTCTTCCGCGTAGCGCGCGAGAATTCGCGTGGCCAGCGGCAGCGGGTCGGGCGTGGCGAGCAGGATGATCTTCTTGATGTTCGGCGGAAGCGAAGGGGCAGTCGCGAAGGCCAGCTTGGCGGCTTGGTTGTCGCGCAGCTGGTGGGCCGCCAGCGCTTCATCGTAGCGTTGCTCCAGCACCGCGAGCTGCGTCCAGCGTTCCGTCTCGGGAAAATCCTGCCCCGCGCGGGCGTTGACGCCGGCCAGCCGCAACCCGGCCTCGGCCAGCGTGGCCTGCAACTGCATGAATTGGATCGCCAGCCGCCGGGCCCAAGCGAAATCACGCGCCGGCGGATCGAGGGGAAAGACGGCGCGAAATTCCTCGAGCGAAAGATTGCGCAGCACCGCAATCCACGCAAGTTGGCTGGCCAGCCGCGAAGCGATGCCGGCGGCGGGCACGCCCAGCGTCGCGAGTGTTTCCGGCGGCACGACCCTGGGCGGAAAGACCGCCTGGCCGCGGGTGTGCGCGTGCGCCGCGAGGGCCTCACGCAAGCGCCGGCCCGCCTGCTTGGTGGGCACGACCACCAGCAGACCTGAGAGATCGAGTGGCCCGTTGCCAGCCCAGTTCGCCGCGAGCAAGTCCACTGCCTGCGGAAGCAGTGGTCGGTCCCAAGACAGGAAATGCAATCGAGGAGTCATGCCGCGCAGTCCCGATGAACACGGAGTTCCGCGCACGGCTCAATCTGTTTCAGCGCTTGTCAGCCTGCCCCGCCGCAAACCGGCCAACAAAAAGCCCAGCGACCGGGTGGTGTGCGGAGCCAAGGGGTTCGGCAGCGGGCGGGTTACTTCTTCGTCACGAAGATGTATTTCGAATACTGCGACTTGTGGTGCGAGGCCGCGTTGCGGTGGATGACGTGGCTCTTCGCGGCCTTGTCGAGGGCGGAGCTGTAGGCGATGGCGGCAGCTCGGCTGGCCTCGGCATCGCTGCCGGTGGCGGCCAGCTGGACGGCCTTGGCGAGGGTCTTCAGGCGGGTCTTGGCGGCCTGGTTGCGGGCGGCGTTACGCAAGGATTTGCGGGCAGCTTTGAGTGCGGACTTGGTGTTGGCCATGGGTCTTGAATTGGTTGGAAAGGGCTAAAACTCAGAGGCCGGGCGGTGAGTCAAGGGAGAATTCGATTGCGGGCACCCGCCGCCCTCAGTCCATTTCCCCTAGTCTCCACCCATGACTTGGCCCCAAAACTACTCCCCGCTCGGCGGTGTGGGTTTGTCCGCGCTCGTGGCTGCCCTGCCGGTCGTCACCCTGCTCGGTTTGCTGGCCTTCTGGCATGTGCGGGCGCAACTGGCGGCGCTGGCCAGCCTGCTGGTCGCATTTGCCATCGCGATCCTCGTCTATCACATGCCGCCCTCGCTCACGCTGGCCGCGGCCGGCTATGGCGCGACATTCGGGCTGTTTCCCATCGGCTGGATCATCCTCAACGCAATCTTCATCTACAATCTTTCCGTCGAGACGGGCCAGTTCACCCTCTTGCAACACCAGGTGGCCGGCCTGTCGGGCGACCGGCGCATCCAGGCGCTGCTGATCGCGTTCAGCTTTGGCGCATTCATTGAGGGCGCAGCGGGCTTCGGTGCGCCGGTCGCCATCAGTGGTGCGCTGCTCATCGGACTCGGCTTCCGCCCGCTGGAGGCAGCCAAGCTCGCGCTCATCGGCAACACGGCGCCCGTGGCCTACGGTGCGCTCGGCACGCCGCTGCTCACGCTCGCCAAAATCACCGACCTCGATTTGTCGGCGCTCAGCTCGATGGTGGGCCGGCAACTGCCCTTCTTTTCCTTGCTTGTGCCTTTCTGGCTGATTGCCGCCCAATCCGGCTGGCGCGGGATGAAGGCGGTGTGGCCGGCCTGCCTCGTGACCGGCGCGAGCTTCGGCCTTTCCCAATTTCTCGTGAGCAACTACATCGGGCCGATGCTGGTGGACATCATTTCCGCTCTCGTCTCAATGGGGGCGCTGGTAGTGCTCATGAGATTCTGGCGGCCGGCCGAGACGCAAGCCGCGGCGGAGAAATCGGCTGCAACCAACTCGAGCCCAACGGCGGCGCCCTCAGCCGCGCCGGCCTGGAAGGCCTGGCTCCCGTGGATTTTTCTCAGTGTATTCGTGTTTTTGTGGGGTCTGCCGGTCATCAAGACCGCGCTGAATGGCGTGTTTGCGCCGGCCTATGAGGTGCCGCTGCTGCACAAGGCCGTGCTGCGAGTTCTGCCGGTCGCGCTCAAACCGGAGCCCGAAGCGGCGGTTTTCGCCTTCAACGCCCTCTCGGCCACCGGCACTGCGCTGCTGTTTGCAGGAGTGCTGGCGGGCTTCGCGCTTGGCCTGAAGCCGGGCAGGCTGCTGGCGCTCTACGGGCGCACGTTTTGGAAAGTCCGCGTGTCGCTGCTCACCATCGCGCTGATGCTGGCGCTGGGTTTCACCACGCGCTACAGCGGCACTGACACGACGATGGGCCTAGCCATGGCCGGCACCGGCTGGCTCTTCCCTTTTTTTTCGCCCCTCATCGGCTGGCTGGGCGTGGCGCTCACCGGCAGCGACACCTCGTCCAACGTCCTCTTCGGCAACCTGCAACAAGTCACCGCGGAGCAACTCGGTCTGTCACCCATCCTCATGTGCGCCTCGAACAGCTCCGGCGGTGTCATGGGCAAGATGATCGACGCGCAGAGCATTGTCGTGGCCAGTGTCGCGACGGGCGGCCGGCCCGACAGTCCCGATGCCGGCACGGTCCTGCGTGCGGTTTTCTGGCATAGCATCGCGCTCGCGCTCCTCGTCGGCCTCCTCGTGATGCTTCAGGCTTATGTGTGGCCCGGAATCGTGCCCGGACACTGAGAATGCCGCCCGCGGCTTGACCGGAGCGGGTGGCACAGCAGTCTGCAAACTGGCGAGCCGCCACGCGCCGGCCTCTTTGCGCCAAATGGCCTGGCAGAGCGGGGGATAGTCCGACCATTTCCCGGCGACGCCTTAGCGCCGGTCGATGTTGCCGGTCAGCACCACCACGCCGGGCATGATGACATGGCCATGCTGGTTCGAGGTCTGGAAACGGGCATCGCGCCGGCCGTCGACGAAGGCACCGATGTGGATGGCCTTCGCCTTAAGCTTGCCGTTGCTGTGCGTGTAGCGGAGGTCGACGGTGAGGAGGCGGTCGAGCGCCTTGGTCTTGGCGGCCAGAAGCGCGGCGCCCCGGGCCTCGTCGGCAGCCAGCATGGCGCGCTGGCGTCGTCACCAGCGGAGGCGGCGAAGTGCGAGGTCGTGGAGGAGACAAGCAATAACGTGTGAAACGAAATAATCGGGCGGCGTTCATGGGAGGAAACGGGGCTGTGGGTTAAAAAACAGATAATTTGCCGCAAAGATCACCGAGGTTATCCGGATTGAGCCACTGAGACCCGGAGAAAACCATGGCTTTTTCATATTCTTCTCTGTGCCTCAGAGTCTTTGTGCTCATCCCCAACTCCTCTAATGGGATTGAGGTTATCGGTAGGCGTCGCGCAGCACTTGCATTGTGTGGCGGACGCAGATGGGCGAGCCGAGTTTAGCGAGATGGGCCTGGAGCTGGGTGAGGCAGCCAATATTGCCCGTGACGACGACGTCGGCACCGGTGGCAATGACCGCGCAGGCCTTCTGTCCGCCGAGCGACGCAGCGATGTCGGGCTGGTCGAGATTGTAGGTGCCGGCGCTGCCGCAGCAGAGATGGGAGCCGGCGAGCTCAAGGAGTTCGACGCCCGGAATGGCGCGGAGGAGCGCGCGCGGCTCATCGCGGACATTCTGGGCATGGGCGAGGTGGCAGGCGTCGTGATAGGCGATGCGCTGCTGGCGGCCGGGGTCACGCGGCGGCTCGCGCAGGCCGAGCTGGGCGAGAAAAGCGCTGACGTCGGTCACGCGTTGGCGGAACGCATCGGCGCGCGCCTCGTCGGCGGTGCCGCGGAGCACGAGATGATATTCGTGCAGGGCCGAGCCGCAGCCGGCCGCATTGGTGAGGATGGCGTCCACATCGGTGGGAAAGGCAGCCAGGTTGCGCCGGGCGAAGGCCCGCGCGGCGGCGAGGTCGCCGGTGTGCCAGGCGAGTCCACCGCAACAGCCCTGCGCCCCGGGCACGATGACCTCGACGCCGTGGTGTGCGAGGACGGCGATCGTGGCGGTGTTGATGTCGGGCGCGAGCACCTGCTGGGCGCAGCCGGTGAGCAGGGCGACGCGGGCGCGGCGTTCGCCCTGTGGGGGCGTGACGCCCGGCCATGACTCGGCGGGCGGGAGCATCGCGGGCACAAGGTCCACCATCGGGCGCAGCGAGCGTGGCAGAAGAGGACGCATCAGTTTGCCGAGCCGGCCGGCCAAGGCCGCGAGCCGGAAGCGCGCGGGATAGGGAATGGTTTGCGCGGCAAGAAATCGGCGAAGTTTTTCGCCGGGCGTGCGCTTGAATTTTGCCTGCGCGACGGCGCGGAATGGGCTGATAAGGTCGCGGTAATGCACGCCGCTCGGGCAGGCGGGCTCACAGGCGAGGCAGCCGAGGCAGCGGTCCACGTGCGGCTGCGCGGCCTCCCACGAGAGCGAGCCTTCGAGCACCTGTTTCATGAGCACGATGCGGCCGCGCGGGGAGTCCATCTCCTGGCCCAGTTCGCCATAAGTGGGGCAAGCCGCCAGGCAGAAGCCGCAATGCACGCACGCGTCCACCGCATGCGCCATGGGTGCAGTGAACGGGCCGTGCGCGTCGGGTTTGATGGTGTGATGCATCAGTCGGCGAGAGCCGGAAAACGATTAAGCGGATCAAGGGCGGATTTCACCGCAGCGGAGATGGCGGGTGCGGGCGGCGGATTGTGCCAAAGCGGGCCGGGGCCGCGGAGCGTCAGCGCGGGCAGGCTGAGTGCCGCCGGATTTGCGCCGGCCGGCAGTGAGACATAAGCAACATTGGCGCCGACGCTGATGTGCAGACGGCCCGCGAGCGCCCGCACGATGGCGGTGAGGGCGGGAAGCTCGCCAGGTGTGAGCGCGAGCTTGAGCAGCGAGCCATCAGGGAACGTCCAGCGGAATTCACAGAGATCGGCCCAGATCGCGGCGGCGGCATCGGCGGCAAGGATTTCACCAGGAAAACGGGCCAGGATCTCACGGGCGAGAGTTGGGAGGGCATTGGCGGGGCCGGCGAGGCGAAGGACGACCGCGTCGCCAGAGGGAAGGAGGTCGAGCGCGTCGGGTTCCCAGCGGGTGTTGGCGGCGACAGTGAGCAATTTGACAGCGGCTTCGCTGCCCGCCACGGGGAGGCGGAGGGTGAGCGTGGAAGCCGCACGCGGGAAAACCTTGAAGGTAAGCTCGGCTAGCACACCGAAGCGACCGAGGCTGCCGGTGAAAAATTTCGGCAGGTCGAAACCGGCGGCGTTCTTGACGACCTTGCCGCCGAGGCGGAGGAGGCGGCCGGAGCCGTCCACGAAACGGACACCAAGGATGAAGTCGCGCACGCCGCCGAAGCGGAAGCGGCCAGGGCCGTTGAGGCCAGCGGCGACGGTGCCGCCAAGCGTGGCGCCAGCCGCGACCAGCAGCGGATCAAACGGGAGGTATTGGCCTTTTTCCGCAAGGGCGGCAGCAAGGGCATGCAGAGATGTGCCGGCGAGGGCGGTGAAGGTGTATTCGTCGGGCTCGTATTCGATGATACCGCAAAGCTGGCGCATGGAAAGGAGGGTGACGTCCGGCGAAACGTGCGAGAGACGTGGCTTGGTGCGCGCGCCGACGGCGAGCACCCGAGGGGTCGCACGAACGGCGTCGACAAGTTCGATGACGGAGGTCGGTGTGAGGGTGGCGTTCATTCGCGGGAAATGACCCCGGCTTTTTCGAGCGGGTGAAGACCGTGCTGCACGAAAGCGGGGGCTTCGCCACCGGGGAACATTTTCCCCGGATTCGCGATACCGAGCGGGTCGAAGGCGGCGCGGATGCGCTGCAGGCAGTCGATCTCGTCCGCGCTAAACATGTCGGGCAGGTAGTCACGTTTTTCCAGCCCGACGCCATGCTCACCGGTAATGGAGCCGCCCATAGCAACGCACATTTTGAGAATGCGACCGGCCAGCGCCTCGGCGCGCGTGAGTTCGCCGGGATTGCGGCCGTTGTAGAGAATGAGCGGGTGGAGATTGCCGTCGCCGGCGTGGAAGACATTGGCGCAGCGCAGGCCGGCCTCGCGGGTCATCGCGGCAATGCGGCGGAGGGCCTCGCCAAGGCGGCGGCGCGGGACGACGCCGTCCTGCACGATGAAGTCGGGTGAGAGGCGGCCGACGGCGCTGAAGGCGCTCTTCCGGCCCTTCCAAATCGCAAGGCGCTCGGCGGCGTTGCGGGCCGGGCGCGCCTCGACGGGTGCGCTGGCGGCTAAAATCCCGTCGAGGCGCACGCGGTCGGCGGCAACGACCTCCCGCGGACCCTCAAGCTCGACAATCAGCACGGCCTCGCAACCGGGCGGATAGTCGGCGTGGACGGCGGCCGTGGCGGCTTCAAGCGCGAGGGCGTCCATCATCTCGATGGCACCGGGGAGCAGACCACTGGCCACGATGGCGGAAACGGCATCGCCCGCCTGCTCAAGCGTGCGATAGCCGGCAAGAACGGTGTGAAAGCACTCCGCCTTGGGCAGGAGTTGGAGGGTGATTTCAAGGGCGATGCCAAAAAGGCCTTCGTTGCCTGTGAACAGGCCACACCAATCGGGGCCCAGCTGCTCGCGGCTGGGGCCGCCAAACCCGACAACCTCACCGGTGGCGAGCACGGCCCGGAGACCGAGGACATGATTGGAAGTCATGCCATATTTTAGGCAATGGGCGCCCCCGGAATTGAAGGCGACATTGCCGCCGATGGTGCAGATGGGCTGGCTGGACGGATCGGGCGCATAGTGCAGACCGTGCGGCGCGGCAGCGGTGGTGACAGCGAGGTTGATGACGCCCGGCTCGACAACGGCGAGGCGCTGCGCGGGGTCGAGGCGAAGGATGCGGTTGAGGCGATTGAGCGCGATCACGATGCCGCCGGCGACGGGCACCGAGCCGCCGGAAAGACTGGTGCCGCTGCCGCGGGCGACAAAGGGAATTTTATCGGCCCGGCAGGCGCGGACGAGCGCGATGACCTCATCGGCCGTCTCGGGCATGGCGATGGCGAGTGGCAGCGCGCTGTAAGCCGTGAGCGCATCACTCTGGTAAGCGGCGAGCTGTTCCGGTTGCCAGAGCAACCGGTCCGCCGGGAGCAATGCCGAGAGACGGCGGACGGCGGAGGAAGGCATGCGCTTACTGTTGCAGGATTTCTCGAAAAGCAGCGAGCACAACGTCTAGGCTGCCCACGAGACGCCGTGGCTCATCGGTTGTGGCTCAATATGCGGGCCAGCCCGTTGCAGGCGCGGCTTTATGCCGCGATAAATTGCCCGTCGAGCCGGTCATCGCGGCGTAAAGCCGCACCTGAATTTTCCATCTCGGCTGCTCCTCGCCAGCCCCCCATCTAAACTTCCAGGCAGAACGCGCGGCTCTGGCCAGAGCCGCGCGTTGGTTGAAAGAGTCTTAGTTTTGGGGCCGGTAAGCCGGATTCTGTCTGCCACGGTTTTAAGGCGGCGTGATCTTCATTTCTCTAGGCGTGCCCGAAGGCCCGGCCTCTCCGGGCTGCCAGCTTGCGCTGGCGCCGCGGAATGCGACTAACCCGGGACTGTCCGACGGGCCACCGAGTCCCCTATTTAGTCTTGCACCGGATTGGGTTTTTCGTGCCGCCGTCATTGCTTCCGGCGCGGTGGGCTCTTACCCCACCTTTTCACCCTTACCCGGCGGTTGCCCGCCAGGCGGTATATTCTCTGTGACACTGTCCGTCATGGCGTATTGACGCGCCACGCCCCCTCTTTCGCGGGGAATCCTGCCCTGTGGTGTCCGGACTTTCCTCTCCGAACTTCTATCGGGCGCGGCATTACCCGCGCCTTGGGATCAAAGAACTCGGAGCGAAGATCTGGCCCCAAAACTAAGATGCCCAATAGACCACCCGGCCGCACTGGTCGCAAGTGGAAATTTCGATCCCGTTGCGCGCCTGCACCTCGATATGCGTTGGCACCTTCAGGTGGCAACCGCCGCACCGGCCGCCATTTACGGTCACACAAACGGGGTGCCCCGGTTTGGTGGCGATCCGGTCGTAAATCTTCAATTGTGGTTCCGGCACACTCGGGCGCGCCGCCGCCACCGCCTCCTGGGCCGCCTTGACCTCCCCCTGCAGCTGTTGCTCGCGCTCCCGCAGCATGCGGATGCGGCCCTCATGACCCGTGATGTTGTTTTTCAACGCCGCCTCAGCCGCGGCAAAGCGCTTCTTAGCCTCATCGATCAAGAGCATGACGCCGATCTCCTGCTCCTCCAAGGTGCCGATGCCGGTCTGCGTCGTGTCAATCTCGTGGGTCAGCGCCTGGTATTCGTCGTTCTTCCGCACTTGGCTTTGCTGCGTCCTGTATTTGGCGATCTTTTCCTCCGCGCTCTTGATTTCCACCTCGAGCAGCTTTTTTTTCGACTCCAGTCTGTGCCACTCGGCCTTGGCGGACTCGATCGCGGCCTTCTCGGCGGCGATTTTCGCCTCCACCGCAGCAATCTCGCGCGGCACCCCCTTCAATTGCTGTTCCAAGGTCAGTCGCTTGCTATCGCGTTCCTGTAGCACGAGCAGTTTTCCCAGACTGAAGGCGGCCATGTTGCGGTCACTCTGCGTGGCGGCGAAACGTGGTCAAATGAAACCATTGAACGCCGGCTGATGCGGCCTGATCTCAGGCGTCCAAGCGCGAAATATATCTCCAAAACCACCTGCCGCAGCAGTGACTTCCGCAAGCATTTTATTCATATTGCTAATCATTGATAGCCAATGATTAATAATGGTGTTTTTTACGGTAAAAATACCCTGAATTTTGCTCAAAAAAACGTTGTCGCGCGAACGCTTTTCCATGACTTTTTCCCATACCTTATTCCCCTCGAAATGTCCGATCACGAAGCAGCCCTCCGCCAAGCAAAATTAGACGCCGCCGCGACGGTCTACGACTCCTCCAAGCTCGGCAAACTCGAGGGACTGGAAGCCGTCCGCAAGAAGCCCGGCATGTATATCGGCGGCACCGACGAGCGCGCGCTGCACCACTGCGTTTCCGAGGTGCTGGACAACTCCGTCGACGAGCATCTCGCCGGCCATTGCAGCAAAATCGAGGTCGCCATCCACGTGGACGGCTCGATCAGCATCCGCGACAACGGCCGCGGTATCCCGGTGGACCTCCACCCGCAATACAAGATTCCCGGCGTCGAGATGGTGCTCACCACGCTCCACTCCGGCGGTAAATACGGCCAGGGCGGTTACAAGTTTTCCGGCGGCACGCACGGCGTCGGCGCCAAGTGCGTGAACGCCGTCTCCGAGTGGTTCGAGGTCGAGGTGTTGCGCGGCGGCCAGGTCCACAACATGAAGTTCGAGCGCGGCAAGACCGTGAAAAAACTCGAGGTCATCGGCAAGGCTAAGGGCACCGGCACGCTCATCACCTTCAAGCCCGACCCGGAGATATTCCGCGACACGACCGTCTTCCAGGCCGACTATATCGCCCAGCGACTGCGCGAGCTGGCCTTCCTCAACTCCGGCCTCGAGATCGCCTTCACCGACGAGCGCCCGGCCACGCCGAAGACCGAGACCTTCCTCTACAAGAACGGCGTCGTCGAGTTCGTGAAGCAGATCAATACCGGCAAGACGGCCCTGCACCCGGCGCCAATCCGCATCGCCAAGGAGATCAAGACAACCCTCGACGACAAACCTGCTGAGATCCACGCCGAGATCGTCGTGCAATACAACGATTCCTACAACGACCTCGTCCTCTGCTACACCAACACGATCCACAACCCCGACGGCGGCACCCACCTCTCCGGCTTCCGCAGCGCCCTCACCCGCGCCATCAACCAGTTCTCCAAGGCCAACAACCTGCTCAAGGACAAGGATCCCCAGATCACCGGCGACGACGTCCGCGAGGGCCTCGCCGCGGTCATCTCCATCAAGCACAGCGACCCGAAGTTCGAGTCGCAGACCAAGGTCAAGCTGCTCTCCCCCGAGGTCGAGAGCATCGTCGGCTCCATCGCCTATGAGGGCCTGATGTTCTACTTCGAGAGCAACACCGGGATCGCCAAGCGCATCGTGGAAAAATCCATGACCGCCGCCCGCGCCCGCGAGGCCGCCCGCAAAGCCCGCGAGACCATCCGCAAGGGCGCGCTGCACGGCGGCGGCCTCCCAGGCAAGCTCGCCGACTGCTCCGAGAAGGACCCGGCTGTCTGCGAACTCTACATCGTCGAGGGCGACTCCGCCGGCGGCTCCGCCAAGCAGGGCCGCGACCGCCGTTACCAGGCCATCCTCCCGCTGCGCGGCAAGCTCATCAACTCCGAGAAGGCCCAGCTGGACAAGGTCCTCAACAACGAGGAAATCCGCACCCTCATCACCGCCATCGGCACCGGCATCGGCACCGGCGAGGACGAATCCGCCTTCAACGCCGACAAGGCCCGCTACCATCGCGTCATCATCATGACCGATGCCGATGTGGACGGCTCGCACATCCGCACCCTCCTCCTCACCTTCCTCTATCGGCAGATGAAGGGCATCATCGAGCGCGGCTACGTCTACATCGCCCAGCCGCCGCTCTACAAGATCAAGCGCAAGAAGCGCGAGCAATACATCGACAACGACGAGCAGCTCAACCGCATCCTGCTCGAACTCGGCTCCGAGGACATCGTGCTGACCCGAATCCGCGACACGCATGTCTTCGCCCGCGTCGCCATCGAGCAGATAGTCGAAATGCTCGGCGCGCTCGAGAAACTCGGACACGCCATCACCCGCCATGGCGCCACGCTCGCCGAATACCTCGACCGGCAGGAGAAGGGCACGCACGAGCTGCCGCGCTACATCGCCCGCATCCGCGAGGGCAACAAGGAGTCGCACCAGTTCGTGACCGGCGACAAGGCCCGCGCCGCCTTCCTCAAGCAGATGGGCCTCGATGCCGAGCTCAACACCGCCGCCCCAGGCAACACCGCGGCGCCGATGCTGGCCTCCCGCCGCGTCACCATCCACGAGATCTTCGAGTCCACCGAGATGACCAAGCTCCTCAAGGCTCTGGCCAAGGCCGGGCTCGACACCACGCAGTTCGCGCCGACGGAGCAGGCCCGTTACACCATCACCGAGAACGCCGGCACCAAGACCGAGGCGAAGACCGGGCTGCTCTCCCCGCTCGACATTATCTCCCAGATCCGCGCCAACGGCCGCAAGGGTCTCTCCATCCAGCGCTACAAGGGCCTCGGGGAAATGAACCCAAAGCAGCTCTACGAGACCACCATGGACCCGGACAAGCGCCGCCTCCTCAAGGTCAGCATCAACGACGCCGCGAAGGCCGACGCCCTCTTCACGCTCCTGATGGGCGACGAGGTCCCGCCCCGCCGCCAGTTCATCGAGGACAACGCGTTAAACGTCCAGTATCTGGACGTTTGAGTAGCGAGCAGTGAGTAGCGACTAGCGAGCATGGCCGACAATTCCCAATCCTTCCGCGATGTCCTCGTGTGGCAGAAAGCCCACGTGTTCACGCTCGCGGTTTATCGCGCCTCGGAACCGTTCCCGAAGCACGCGCTCTTCGCGCTTACCTCGCAACTCCGCCGCTCCGCGGCCAGCATTCCCGCCAACTTCGTCGAGGGTTTCCGCAAACGGACCACCCCCGATAAACTGAAGTTCTACAACATCGCCCAAGGCTCCGCCGACGAGTGCCTCTATCATCTCATACTTGCGCACGACCTGAACTACACCGACACCACCGCGCTCCAAGCTGACCTCGAAGAAGTCTCTCGCCTGCTCCAAGGCTACATCAACGGCCTCGATCGCAACAGCCCGTAACTACTCTCCACCCGCTACTCGCTACTTTCAGCATGTATACCGCGAACGAAAAACTTTCCTCGGCCAACATCACCGACATCATGCAGACGGCCTACATCGATTATTCGATGTCGGTCATCGTCTCGCGCGCCCTGCCCGACGCCCGCGACGGCCTGAAGCCCGTGCAGCGCCGTATCCTCTATGCCATGCTCCGCGAGGGCCTAGTCCATAACCGCGCGTTCGACAAGTGCGCCGGCGTCGTCGGCGAGGTGCTCAAGAACTACCACCCGCACGGCGACTCCTCCGTCTACGACACGCTCGTCCGGCTCGCCCAGAACTGGGTCATGCGCTACCAGCTCATCGATCCGCAGGGCAACTTCGGCTCCGTCGACGGCGACCCGCCCGCCGCCTACCGCTACACCGAGGTGCGCCTGAAGGACGTCGCCGAGGAGCTCCTCAAGGACATCGAGGAGGACACCGTCGACTTCGCGCCCAATTACAAGGAGTCGACCACCGAGCCGACCGTCCTCCCCGCCGCGCTGCCCAACCTGCTGATGAACGGCTCGACCGGCATCGCCGTCGGCATGACGACAAATATCCCGCCGCACAACCTCACCGAGGTCATCAACGCCACCTGCGCCATCATCGACCACCCGGGCATCACCTTGGACGAGCTGGTGACCCACATCCCCGGCCCCGACTTCCCAACCGGTGGCTACATCAACGGCCGCGCCGGCATCCGTTCCTACCTCACCACCGGCCGCGGCATCGTCCGCATGCGCGGCAAGGCCCACACCGAGGAACTCAAGGGCGGCGGCGAGCTGATCGTCATCACCGAGATCCCCTACAATATTAACCGCAGCACGCTCGTGCTCCGCATCGCCAAGCTCGTCCGCGAAAAGGAGATCAACGGCATCCGCGACCTGCGTGACGAGTCTGACGAGAACACCCGCATCGTCATCGAGCTCAAGCGCGGCGAGCAGTCGCAGATCATCATCAACCAGCTTTACCAGAAGACCGCCCTCGAGTCCTCCTTCGGCGTCATCCTTCTGGCCCTGGACAAGAAGCGGCCAAAGCAGATGAACATCAAGGAACTCCTTGAGTGCTACATTGACCACCGCCGCGACGTGGTCACGCGCCGCACCCAGTTCCGCCTGAAGCAGGCCGAGGCCCGCGCGCATATCCTCGAGGGCTACATCATCGCCCTCGATAACCTCGACGACTTCGTGAAGATCATCCGCGCCTCGGCCAATCGCGACGAGGCCAAGGTGAGGCTGATGGCGAAGTATCCGCTCTCCGAGCTCCAGACCGGCGCCATCCTCGAGCTCCGCCTCTACCAGCTCACCGGCCTCGAGCGCGGCAGGATCGAGGCGGAATACAAGGAGCTCCTCCGGCTCGTCGAGGAACTCCGCAGCATTCTCGCCTCCGAGGCGAAGTTGCTCGCCCTGATCAAGCAGGAACTGCTCGAGCTCCGCGACAAATACGCCTCGCCCCGCCGCACCGAGATCCTGGACGTCGAGGGCGAGCTGCGCATGGAGGATGTCATCCCCAACGAGGGCTGCGTCATCACCGTCTCGCACCTCGGCTTCATCAAGCGCACGCCCGTCGCCGCCTATCGCGCCCAGAAGCGCGGCGGCAAGGGCGTCATCGGCGCCGAGACCTACGAAGAGGATTTTGTCGAGACCCTCTTCACCGCCTCGACCCACGATTACGTGCTCCACTTCACCAGCACCGGCCAGTGCCTCGCGAAAAAAATCTATGACATCCCCGAGGGCACCCGCACCGCCAAGGGCAAGTCCGTCTCCTCGTTCCTCCGCCTCAATGACGGCGAAACGATCGCCGCCATGGTCTGCGTGAAGGACTTCGCTGAGACACACCACATCGTGATGGCCACCAAGAACGGCATCACCAAAAAGACCAACCTCGGCGACTACGCCAATGCCACGCGCGAGTCCGGCCTGCGCGGCATCAAGCTCGAGGAGGGCGACACGCTCATCGGCTGCGTCCTCACCAACGGCGAGAACGAGGTCGTCCTCGTCTCCGCCAAGGGCCAGGCCGTCCGCTTCGTCGAAGCCGACCTCCGCGACCAGGGCCGCGACACCGTCGGCGTCACCGGCATGCGCTTCAAGTATGACGGCGATTACGTCAAGGCCATCGAGGTCTGCGACGCCCAGGCCCGCCTGCTCATTGCCCGCGAGGACGGCATCGGCAAGCGCACGCCCTTCGAGGACTACCGCCTCATCTCCCGCGGCGGCACCGGCGTCATCGCCATCGACCTCCCGAAGGACGGCTCCGTCGTCGTCGCCGGCGCGCTCAGCGTCCGCGATACCGACGAGGTGATGCTGCTCACGGCCAAGGGCCAGAGCATCCGCACCCGCGTGAAGGAAATCCGCGAGACCGGCCGCGGTGCCAAGGGCGTCCGCCTCGTCAACCTCGAGGAGGGCGACAGGCTGCTCGCCATCGCCCGCGTCGTCGAGTCCGACGCGGAGGAGGCCGACAGCGCCTCGCCCGTCGATACCCCGCCGGCCGCGACTTGACCGGCGATCCGCCAAAATCCAAAGCGCATCCGTCCGGATGCGCTTTTCTTGCCGCTGGCCATGCCCCAATCCGGCCTTGCCAATCAGCGGAGTGGTGAATCTCTTTCCTTAACCTATCCCGCATGGCCGCCCGTCTCTCCAGTCTTCTCGCTCCGCAACACATCGCCCTCTCGCTCCAGGGCACCAAGCGCACCGCCGCACTCAGCGAGGTGGCGAAACTGCTGGAGAGCGACCCGAACGTCGTGAACTTCCATGGCTTCTACAACGAGCTGCTCGCCCGCGAGCGGCTCGACACCACCTGCCTCGGCAACGGGATCGCCCTGCCCCATGCCCGCACCGAACACGTGAAGAAGATCGTCATCGCCGTGGGCCGCAGCGACACCGGCGTGCATTTTGAGAACAGCAACCAGAACGTGCGCCTTTTATTCGTGCTCGGCACGCCCAAGTCGAACCCCGGCGACTACCTGATGCTCGTCGGCTCGCTCTGCCGCCTGATCAAGGAGGCGCCCCAGCGCGAGGCGTTGTTGACCGCCGCGACCCCCGAGGCCTTCATCGCCACCGTCAAAGAGCTGGAAGACAAGATTCTCGGGCCCGAAAAATAAGCCGCCGCCGGCCGCCCAGTCGCGCCATGGTTCCCAGAAGGCGGGCTTGCCAGGGCAATGACTCGAGGCAGCATCAAGGTCACAGCGCATGATTCACTCCTTCATTTTCAGCGAAGGCAAACTTGCCGGCCGCGACCTCGAGATTGAGGCACTCCGCCTCGTGGTCGCGGACAAGGGGCTGATCGTGTGGGTCGATCTCGACAACCCGACCGACGACGAGATCAAGACCGTCCTCGAAGGCCTGTTCCATTTTCACCCGCTGGCCATCGAGGACTGCGTCACGCCCAGCAGCCTGCCCAAGATCGAGGACTACGAGGACTACCTCTTCATGGTCACGCATGCCGTGGACTTCAACCGCGAGGATAAATTCGCCACCACCGAGCTCGATCTCTTTCTCGGCAAGGAGTTTCTCGTTACTTTCCACCGCACCCCATTGCGATCCGTGACCACTTTGGCGGAGCGGCTCGCGAAAAACGCCGGCCCGGGCCCGCGCGGCCCCGACCGGCTCGCCCACTCCCTGCTCGACCTGCTCGTGGACAACTACGTCCCCCTGCTCGCAGAATTGCACGCTGAGCTGGAGGGAATCGAGGAGATCGTGCTGAGCCAGATCTCCGACAAGCAGCTCGTGACCGAGTTGCTGCAGGTCCGCGGCGATTTTTCCAAGCTCCGCCAGATCGTGCGCCCGCAGCGCGACGTCATCGACCGCCTGGCACGCGGCGACAGCAAAATGATCCGTCCCAAGCTGCTCCCCTATTTCCGCGATCTGCGGGACAACCTCGCCCGCCTCGAGGAAACGGTCACCGGCTACAACGAACGGCTGATGATGGCGTTCGACATTTACCTCAACAAGGCAGCGGGCGAGGCCAACGAGGGCATCAAGTTCCTCACCGCCCTGACCGCCATCACGCTGCCCGCGGTGATGGTCGGCGGCTGGTTTGGCATGAATTTCGATCACATGCCCGAGCTGCGCTCGCCCCACGGCTACCTCTACGCCGGCCTTTTCACCCTGGTCAGCACAGTGATCATGGCCATTTATCTGAAAAAGAAAAAATGGTTCTGAAGTTGTCCGCCATGGCGGACGACTTCACCTCGCCGGCTTGGCTCGCCGCAACCTCTGGCGAAGGCGGCAGTCCCGTGGTGGCGGGACGAAGGCGGGTGCGATGCTCCGTTCCAGCCACTCCAAAAACCCGCATGCGTCACCCCCGCCGCTCCGCCCTCGATCCCTCATTGCACGAACGCGGCATTGTCGGCTAGGTTACGGCAATGAAAAGTTCCCCGCGCTATAACGTCCTCGGCACCGGCGTCTCCGCCGTGGACTACGCCCAGGCCGTGGCGGTCATCCTCGCTGCGGCGCGCGACCGCCGACCCCTGGCGGCCAGTGCCCTCGCGGTTCATGCCCTCCGCGAAGCGCAAATGAACCGTGACTTTCAGTGCCGCCTCAATTCGCTCGACCTGGCCACGCCCGATGGCCAGCCCGTGCGCTGGGCGCTCAACTGGCTGCACGCGACGGAACTGGTTGACCGGGTGTATGGGCCGTTTCTCATGCGCGATCTCTGCGCCGCGGCTGCACGCGAGCAGCTGCCGGTGTTCCTGTTCGGGCGGCTCGACCACCACCCTCGACCGGTTGCAACAGGCTCTGGGTGCCCGCCATCCGGGCTTGGTGATCGCCGGTGTGCGGACCTCGCGATTCCAGCGCATCACCGCCGAGGAGGCGGCGGCGGACGCGCACTCCATCACGGCCAGCGGCGCGCGGCTGGTTTTTTGCGGACTCGGTTGCCCGCGGCAGGAAAACTGGGTTCACGCCATGCGGCCAATGTTATCGATGCCGCTCGTCGCCGTCGGTGCAGCCTTCCCGCTGTGGGCGGGCGAGCGGACCATGGCCCCTGCTTGGATGCAGCGCACCGGGCTGGAATGGCTTTACCGGCTGGGCCAGGAACCCAGCCGGCTCGCCGGGCGCTATCTGATCCATAATCCGCTTTTCCTGCTTGGTGTTCTGGCGCAGAAAACCGGCTGGCAACAGCCGAAGCTGCCCGCCGCGGATGCGCCGCCGGAATATTGGGGCTAAGGCCCGGTCAGAACAGATCCCCCTGCCGCAGTGCGTCGCGCTTGCCGCCATCGAGCGTGCTCATCTGCAGCAACCAAGGAATCGTGGCCGCGGCGAATTCGGGTCGCTGCAACAATGTCCGCAGCAGCAGTGCGCCGCCGAGCGCATCATAGAGCGCCGCATGATACTGCCGCCGGCCGGCGGGACAATGCGCCGCCAGTGAATCTAATTCTTTCTGCAGTCCGCCGGCCACCACGAGTTCCTCGAGTTTGCCGTCGCCCAGTGCCGGGAAAAACTGCGGATAGAGCCGGCCCGTGTCGATCCACGGTCCCCACTCCGTCGCAATCTTGCCCGGCCGGGCGAAATCCGGCGCGCTGCGGGGGTAGGCCCAGACGGTTTTGAGCAAATGGTTTTCCATGTGGGCAAAATGCGCCGCCAACGGGCCGGTCTCGCGCAACCCGGCGAAATACTCCCATTCTTCGTTGAACGGAACGGCGTCCCCCAGTTCCGGTTCCCGCAGCCCGTGCACCGCCGCGTCCTCCGCCGTGATCCGGCCGCTCGCCTGACACAGCCGGGTGCGCGTCTCGGCTATTTGCCCGCGGCGCAGCGTCACGACGCCAAACTCAACGATACCCGAGGTAGCGCTGCCCTCGAAGTCGATGAAGTGAATCGGCTGATCTACCCAGGTTTTAACCACAGAACACACGGAACACACCGAAGCCCGAAACCCAATCAATTTTCTGCGTGTTCCGTGTGTTCTGCGGTTTCCCTCATCTTTGCTTGCGTTTCCACTCGGCGGTGATGACCGAGGAAAAACCACCGCGAGCCTTCCACCGGGCGATTATGGTTAGGCTGCGGGGCTGGAGCGCCGTGCCCAGGTCGTCGCAAATCCTGTTCGTGGCTGCCTCGAAGAACATGCCCTCGTTGCGGTAGGCGTGGAAGTAGAGCTTGAGCGACTTCAACTCAACGCACTTCTTGTTGGCCACGTAGCGCACGGTGATGTCGGCGAAGTCTGGGTGACCCGTGAGCGGACAGAGCGAGGTGAACTCGTGGTGCGTGTGCTCGATCACGTAATCCCGCTGCGGCGCGGGATTGGGGAAGGTGGAGAGGATTTTCTTGTCGGCCATGGGAGCTGGACTTAAGGGCGTAAGGTTTAAGTTCTAAGCAAGAAGAATGACCGGCGCTTTCCGACTTACAGCTTAAAACTTACAACTTAGAACCTTAAGTGGCCGTCGAGGTCGCGGTTCAGCTTCGCCTCCTGCGCCCGGATGTCCTCCTCGGCCTGACTGATGAGCTACTGCGAGGCGACCGCGGTCTCGTGCTTGGCCAGCATGAGATACGCCTGCGCACTTTGCACGACGCGGCGGCAGCAGCAGTTTTACAATCCCCGGCGCACTGACAACGGCTCTTGGAAAACGGGCAAGGTGCCATCCAATACTGACTGAATCCGGGCGAGCGCGGCGGGCTCGCCATCCGCCGCGAGTGTCTGCGCCACCACGTAGGCCCAGCGGTGCGCCTGCAGGTGGCGCAGCCGGTCGAACGAGGTGACGTGACCCCGCTAAATCAAGCCACTTGAAGAGTTAGTCTGGAGCCCATAAAAGGAACCAGACTATGAAAGGGAAACGCTACAGTACTGAAGACAAGATCCGCATCTTGCGGAGTGCCGATGGCGGCAAAAGCATTGTGGAGGT
>SIBQ01000028.1 GCA_009695095.1 Lacunisphaera sp. | reverse complement strand
TTGACCACCCAAACTATCGGCTCCTCGATCCGTTGCATCTGCTCGAGCTGCTCGTAGTATAGGCCGAACTCATGTTTGCCGCCGGGTGAACTGGTGTCCATCTCGCAGGTGACGGCTGTTCCCACCATGGGCCCGATCCCGGGCGTCTGACATTGAATGGATCCTCCGAGATAAACGTCCTCGGGCGGAATCGGGTCGATGTATCCGAGGGTGTTCGCGATCAGGGCTGCGTCGAACTCCATCAGTTGGCGGTAAATGGTTGAAAGCGTCATGAGGTTGTGTGGTTGAGCGGGGACGAGTGAGACCGGGGAATCTCCGGCGGAAAACAGAGAGTTGCCCCTGGCCGTGGGTCTGGCAACTGCGGAAAACTGGTTAAAACTATTATCCACTGACGCGCGCGGACGCCGGGTTGGCTTACCGAGGCTGGCTGGCGAAGGCATGATCCCGTCCCGCCGAGGTCCAATTTGAAGTTAGAAATGAGCGAAAAGTGCCGGGGATTGAGCGCTAGGTGTGAGGTTTCAGGAGGTTGTCCCTCTGGCGCCAGTTCTTCTAGCACTGTCATGAGTGGGGATGCAGTCGGAAGGGTGGGTCTGGCAAGTCAGCCACTCAGGGAGGGGATCAGTCTGATCTTGTTGCCTGAAACGCACCGAAGGATGCAGGCTTCAGGACAAGCCCCGGGTTCCTGGCAAGGAACAACAGGGCGTTCTTCGTCCACCGCCCGAGGGCAATCCTGCGCTTAAATGGGGTCTGGGGTTTAGGTTCCAGGGTCTTGGGTTTAACGTCTGGGTTCCAGGGCGGAAGTCCTCCTCTGTTCTCTTTGCGTCCTCCGGTGAACCAATACCGTGTCTTAGGTGTTTACCTCGTCCCGCATTCGGGGTCTCATACGTCATGAGTTCTAAAAAAGATCGTGACGCAATTTTTGCCCAACGCGCCGGTGCGACCGCCAACACCAGCAAGCATCATCCGCTAAACGTCGCCACCAAGGGTATCCGCCAAGGCGGCTACCACAGCGAAGTGATCCGGCAGGCCAACCCCGGCCGGACCAACCAGGCGAAGGGGAAATGAGCCCCTCGACAGATTCAGGCAGGCTACAGGCGATAGGTTTTAAGCTGTAAGCGGCGCAACGGTATGTTCCGTGTTTCAGCTCTTCCGTGTTTGTTCCCATTGGCGCCCGCCCCCGGTCGCCCTGCTTCCGCGACTGCGGGATCAGGGCTATTCCGCGCTACACGACGCCACCTAGGCGTTTCCCGCGCTCCGTCCGCGATCTTGCTGCGCTCTCCGCGCCCTCTGGGTCAATCGGTTCCGTGGGCTGCTGATTGGCGCTGCGCTCGGAACCACGGTTATCCTCTGATCTGGCCGGAGCCGCGGACAACATACTTGTAGGACGTCAGTTCCTCGAGGCCCATTGGACCGCGCGCGTGCAGCTTGTCAGTGCTGATGCCAATCTCCGCGCCGAAACCGAACTCGTGGCCGTCGTTGAATCGCGTCGAGGCGTTCCAGAGCACGACGGCGCTGTCCACCCCGGCGAGGAATTTTTCCGCCGTGGTGGTGTCACCCGTCACGATGGTGTCGGTGTGGTGCGAGCCGTTGGTCGTGATGTGCGTGATGGCCGCGGTGCAATCGTCCACGACCTTCACCGCGAGGATGAGGTCGAGAAACTCCGTGCAAAAATCCCCGTCCTTCGCCGGCGTCGCCGGCAGCCCGGCCTTCTTCAGCACGGCCAGCGCGCGCGGCTCGGCGCGGAGTTGCACGCCGCGATCCGTGAGCATGCGGCCGGCCTCCCTCAGGAATTTGTCTGCGACGTCGCGGTGGATGAGCAGGGTCTCGATGGCGTTGCACACGCCGGGGCGCGCGCACTTGGCGTTCACGGCGATTTTCCCCGCCATGATCAGGTCGGCGGCCTGGTCCACATAGAGCGCGCAGACGCCGTCGTAATGTTTGATGACCGGCACGCGCGCGGTCTTCACGACCGTCTCGATCAATCCGCGGCCGCCGCGCGGAATGAGCAGGTCGATCAGGCCGACCGCCTCGCCGAGCAATCGCACCGTGTCGCGGTCGGGGATGGGCACCAGCTGCACTGCCTCGGACGGCAGACCGGCGCTCGTGAGTCCGCGCCGCAGCGCCGCCTCGATGGCGATGTTGGAGTGCAGCGCCTCGGATCCGCCGCGCAGGATAACCGCGTTGCCGCTTTTCAGGCAGAGCCCCGCGGCGTCCACGGTGACGTTCGGCCGCGATTCGTAGATGAAACCGATGACGCCGAGCGGGACGCGCACCTTGGCGAATTTCAGGCCGTTGGGCTGCGTCCACTCGCGCAACACCTGGCCGACCGGGTAAGGGAGTGACGCGATCTTGCGCAGGCTCGCGCAGCAGGCAGCAAGCCGCATTGAGTCGAGCGTGAGCCGGTCCACCAGTGCGGCAGTCTGGCCGGCAGACTTCGCGGCGGCGACATCTTTGGCGTTGGCCGCGAGGATTTCATTTTGGGTGGCGAGCAATGTGCCGGCCATCGCTTCCAGCGCGGCGTCGATGCGCGCGGGCGGAGTGCCCGCGAGCGTGTGCGCGGCGGCGCGGGCCTGCCGGCCCAGGCGGGCGATGATGAATGCCGGGTCATCCATGGCGGTTCTGAGAGCAGCACTCTGCGTGCGCCAACAGTTTAGACCCGAGAATGGGCATGGTGACAGCCTTCACTTATCAGCGGGCGGCGCTGTTGGCGGCTGCTGCCGGCCCGGTGCTTGTCCTCGGGTTCTCGCTTCGCGAAGCCGACGCAAAGAAAATACTGACTAAGTTCATCGAGTTGGGAAGTAAGTGCCGGGGCGCTTCCCGGCGACAATGGCGCCGATGATCCCGGCCTTGCGGCCGCTGGCGATGCAGCACGGAATGCCGGCCCTCACCGCGAGTTGCGCCGCCTGGAGCTTGGTCACCATGCCGCCAGTCGAGACGCGGCCCTTGTCGGCGCGCACGATGCCGGCCACTTCGCTGAAGTCGCGGACGAGCGGCACGACCTTGCCCGCGGCGTCCTGCAATCCATCCACGCTGGTGAGGATGATGAGCAGGTCGGCCTTGAGCAGGATCGCGACCTCGGCAGAGAGCCGGTCGTTATCACCGAAGTTGATTTCCTCGACCGCGACGGAGTCGTTCTCGTTGATAATAGGCACGACGTTGCTCCGGCCGAGCAGGTGGGCGAGGGTGTTGCGGGCGTTGTCGTGCCGCGTGCGGCTGTCGAGGTCGTTGTGCGTCAGTAAGAGCTGTGCGACGTTGAGGCCCCGCTTGGCAAAGGCGCTGGCGTAGGCGTGCATGAGCTGCGACTGGCCGACGGCGGCGCAGGCCTGCTTGCCGGCGAGTTCCTTGGGCTTGGTGTTGAGGCCCAGCGTGGCCAGGCCGGCCGCGATGGCGCCACTGGAGACGATAACGCATTGGTGACCGGCGCGGACAAGCGCGCCGACCTCGCGCGTCAGCCGCGCGATCTGCGGCCGGCTCAAGCCGATGCCCCGCTGGGTCGACAGGATGCCGGAACCAAACTTGAGGACGATGCGCTGGGAGCTTTGGGCCATGAAATTTGCAGCGTAGCCGGGGAGCCCGGCGCAACAAGCCGGAATCGCAGCCGGACACGTTTTCCCTCTGAAAACGGGCCGGGTATGACACGTTTTCGGCGGCCCGGCGGCAGCTATGACACGTCACCGCCTTGTCTCGACCATCCGGGTGGCGTGCGATGACCCTCAACACAAAAATCAGGATAATCCCCATGAACTCGAATACCGTCCAAGGGCTGCCGGCCGCCCAATGTTTTTCCAACGGTGGTGACTATGCGACGGAAAGAATGTCTGGGAGTCAGCAATTGTTTGCCGGCGCGTTGACGCCGGCCGCGTGAGATGGAAGTCTGTGCCCGCCATTCTCATGCCGACTGTTGCCGCCGCACCGCGTATCTTTGATCTGACCCTGCCCGACCTCGCGCTGGAGCGCGGGGGCACGGTAAAACAGCACCGCGTCCGCGGCTGGTGGTGGAGCCGCGAGGGCGACACCTCCGAGGCGCCGCAGCCGGACGCGCGCACCGTGCTGCTGGTGCACGCGCTGACCGGCAGCGCGGAGGCCGCCGGCAGGGACGGCTGGTGGGACCCGCTGATCGGGCCCGGCCGGACTTTCGACCCGGCGCAATACCGCATCCTTTGCCTTAACAACCTCGGCTCCTGCTACGGCAGCAGCGGGCCCGGCGTGGAGGGTTTTCCCGACGACCCGGACCTCGAGCTGACTAGCCTGGACATTTCGCGCGCGCTGCTGCTCGGCCTGGACAAGCTCGGGGTGGAGCGCGTGCACCTGACGACCGGCGGCTCGCTCGGCGGCATGGTGACGCTCACTCTCGCCGCGCTCGCACCGGAACGATTCGAGCGTATCGCGCCGCTGGCCACGAGCGTGGCGTCAAGCGCATGGGTCGTCGGCTGGAACCACGTGGCGCGCCAGATCCTGCGGCTTGATCCCGGCTATCCGCACCACACCGGCCGCGGCCTAGAGATCGCGCGCCAGCTGGCGATGCTCACCTACCGGGCCGAGCCCGGCCTCGACGCGCGCCAGCCGCGCGGGCCGCAGGCGAAGTCCTGCGCGTCGGGTTATCCCGTGCAGAGCTACCTCGAACACCAGGGCGACAAGCTGCGCAAGCGTTTCTCGGCGCGCGCCTATGAGCTGCAGCTCGCGGCGATGGACCATCACGACCTGTTTCAGCCGCTGCCCGGCGAGATCAAGCCAGCCATCAACCGCGTGCGCGCCTCGGCGATGGTGGTCGAGGTGGACACCGACCAGCTCTTCACCGCGGTGCAGACGGAGGCCCTCGCGCAGCATTTGCGGCATGCCGGGGCGCACGTGGAACGGGCGACTTTGCACAGCAGCCACGGCCACGACGCGTTTTTGATGGAATGGGCGGCGCTCGGACCAATCTTGACACGGGCCTTGCTTCTGCAGGCTCCCGCCTGATGAGCGAAAGCTGGCAGGTTTACAAATTCGGGGGTTCCTCCCTCGGCACCTCGGGGCGTTTGCCCAAGGTGCTCGAGCTGGTGGCGGCCGCGCCGCGCCCGCTTGCCTTGGTCATCTCGGCGCTCGGCGACACCACCGACTGGCTCTTCCAGGCCGCCAAGTCGGCGGCGGAGGGCAACATCAGCCAGGCCCGGCGCGAACTGGCCCAGGTGCGCGAGCTCGCCGTCGCGACCGCGCGCAGCGTGCTCAACAGCCAGGGCCAGAAGGGCGTGAAGCACGATCTCGACGAAATACTCACCCCGGTGGAGCGCCTGCTCTCGGGCATCGAGCTGACCCGCGAATGTTCGCCACGCACCCTAGATTCCATCATCAGCGTCGGCGAGCGCATCTCGGTCGCGGTGCTGGCCCGCGCCCTAGTCGAGCGCGGCGTGCCGGCCATCCCGGTGGACGCGCGGGATTTTGTCGTGACCGATGCCACGCACGGCTCGGCGACGGTGGACAAGGCGGAGACCGCGAAGAAATTCGCCGCGCTAAAAGACAAGTGGGCCGGCAGCGTGCCGATCGTCACCGGCTTCATCGGCCGGACCAAGGACGGGCACATCACTACGCTTGGCCGCAACGGCTCCGACTACACCGCCACGCTCGTGGCCGGCCTGCTCAAGGCCAGCGCCGTGACCGTTTGGACGGACGTGCTCGGCGTGATGACGGCGGACCCGGCGCTCGTGCGCGAGGCCTCGCCGGTCGACCGGCTTTCCTACGACGAGGCGCTCGAGCTGGCCTATTTCGGCACGCGGATGTTCCATCCGCGCACCATCATCCCGCTCCGCGAGTGCGGCGCGGCACTCATCATCCGCAGCACCACGCAGCCTGACGCCCCCGGCACGCGCATCGACAAGACCGGCAATCCCGACCCGAACCGGCCGACCTGCGTCACCAGCCTGGAGCGGCTCGCGCTGATCGGCGTGCAATCGCGCCGCACCGGCCTCGGCCGTCCGCTTGGCGGCCGCATCCTCGCCGCGCTCAACGAGGCGAGCGTGCGCGTCTGGCTGACCACCGAGTCCACGCTCGGCCAGTCCTTCTCGGTCGTGATTCCCGAGGTGGACGAGGCCCGCGCCAAGCAGAGCATTGCCGAGGCGCTCGCCTCCGAAATCCAGCTGGGCGACCTGCGCATCGAGCCGGTGCTGTCGCCCGTGACGCTCGTGACCCTCGTCGGCGAGAACATGGGCGCCCAGCCGAATGTGGCGGGCAAATTTTTGAATTCGATCGGCTCGGCCGGCATCGCGGTGCGCGCCGTGGCCCAGGGCGCGTCGGCCCGGAGCATCTCATGCGTGGTGGACGCCGACCAAACCGCGACCGCGGTGCGGACGGTGCACGGCGCGTTCAACCTCGCGCACACCCAGCTCAGCGTGCTGCTGCTCGGCAAGGGCGTGGTCGGCAGCAGCCTGTTGAAGCAGATCGAGCGGCAGAACGTGACGCTCGGCCGCGAGCATGACGTGCAGGTGCAGCTGGTCGGCATCGGCTCGAGCAAGGGCGCGCTGTTCGACGCAGACGGCCTGCCGCCCGCCGAGGCGATCGCCCGCCTCGACAAGTCGCTGGGGGAGGGGAAGGCCGTCAAGGACGCCAGCTCGCTCTTGAAAAAGCTTTCGCAGCTGCCCAACCCCGTGCTGGTGGACTGCACGGCGGCGGCGGGCATGGAGAAAATCTACCGCACGGCCTTCGGTCACGGCATCAATGTCGTCTCGGCCAACAAGCAGCCGCTGGCCCTGCCGCAGGCGGAGCGCGATGCGCTGCGCGACGAAGCGCGGCGGCATTTCCGCGCCTACAGCTACGAAACAACGGTCGGCGCGGCGCTGCCGGTCATCGAAACGCTGAAGAATCTCGTCCGCACCGGCGACCACGTCATCACCATCGAGGGTGCGTTTTCCGGCACGCTCGGGTTCCTGTGCGACCAGCTGGTCCGCGGCGAGCCGCTCTCGGCTTCGGTCCGGAAGGCGAAGGAGCTGGGCTACACCGAGCCGCATCCGCGCGACGATTTGTCGGGCCTCGACGTGGCACGCAAGGCGATCATCCTCGCACGCGAGCTGGGCCTGCAGGTGGATCTGACCGATGTCGTGCTGGAACCGTTTGTGCCGGCGAAGAATATGCGCGAGGATGATCCGGAAAAATTCATGCAGGCGCTCGCCGCGCTCGATGCGTCGGTGGCGGCGCGGGTGGCCGCGTGCAAAGCACAGGGCAAGCTGCCGCGCTACCTGGCGAGGATCACACCCGGGGCGGCTGGCCCCAAGGTTTCCGTCGGCCCGGTGGAAGTCGAAGCGTCGCATCCGGCGGCGGCCTTGCGCGGAGCGGAGGCTTTTGTCGCCTTTCACACCGAGCGGTACCGCGAGTATCCGATGGTGGTCCGCGGGGCGGGCGCGGGTGGGGAAGTCACAGCGGCCGGCGTGCTGGCCGATATCCTCCGGCTCGCGCAAAACATCCGGGGCCGCAGGTAAGCAAACACCTGCCGGCGGGCGGTTTGCGCGCCCCGGGTCTGGCTTTTGTCATAATCGGGAAACGAGGATTGACAGAGTCCTTGGCCTTTAACAGCTTTCGCGTTCTTCAGATGAACCTCAGCCTCGCCCTCGTCGCCCTTATTACCGCCGTCCTGGCCCTCTTGGCCACGGACCCGAACACACATGGGCGGCTCACTGAAGCCTCTGCCTCCTAAGAGAGAGAAATCTCAAAACCAGGAAGCCGCCCAACCAAGGGGCGGCTTTTTAATTTTCCGCATATGACGCACTCCTGTCCTACCCATATCTCGCCCCGCCGCCGGCATCCTGGCAGGGTGGCCTGACCATTATACCCATGGAATCCGGCAAACGACACAGCCAAGTGGTGACCGACGGCCCCAGCCGGGCGCCGGCGCGGGCCATGATGAAGGCCATCGGGTTCACCGATGAGGATTTGCGGAAGCCGCTGATCGGCGTGGCCAACACCTGGACGGAGATCGGGCCCTGCAATTTCCACCTCCGCGCACTCGCCGAACACGTCAAGGCCGGTGTCCGCGCCGCCGGCGGCACGCCGCTGGAGTTCAACACTGTCTCAATTTCCGACGGCATCACCATGGGCACCGAAGGCATGAAGGCCTCGCTCATCAGCCGCGAGGTCATCGCCGACTCCATCGAGCTCGTTGCCCGCGGCAACAGCCTCGACGGCCTCGTCTGCCTTTCGGCCTGCGACAAGACCAACCCCGGCGTCATGATGGCGCTGGCCCGCCTGGACATCCCCGGCCTCGCGCTCTACGGCGGCTCGATCAACCACGGCCACCACAACGGCAAGGCCCTCACGGTGCAGGACGTGTTCGAGGCGGTCGGCGCGTTCAACGCCGGCAAGATTGACGAGAAGGAATTTCGCAGCGTCGAGAATGCCGCCTGCCCGACGGCCGGCGCGTGCGGCGGGCAGTTCACGGCCAACACCATGGCGACCATCATGGAGGCCATCGGTATCTCGCCTGCCGGGCTCAACAGTGTGCCGGCCACCGACGAGGCCAAAAATAAAGCGGCCTTCCGCTGCGGCGAGCTCGTGATGAATCTCGTGCGAAGAAATTTGAAGCCATCGCAGATCATGACGCGCAAGGCGTTCGAGAACGCCATCGCCGCGGTCGCCGCCTCGGGCGGTTCGACCAACGCCGTGCTGCACCTGCTCGCGCTCGCTCGCGAGGCGAACGTTTCGCTCAAAATTGACGAGTTCGACACCATCAGCGCCAGAACCCCGACCATCGCCACGCTCAAGCCGGGCGGGCTCTACACCGCGGTCGAGATGCACCAAGCCGGCGGCATCTCGCTGTTGCTACGCCGGCTGCTCGAGGGCGGTCATCTTCACAAGGATTGCTTCACGGTCACCGGCCGCACGATCGGAGAGGAAGTCGCGGCAGCGCCCGAGACAGCCGGCCAGCAGGTCATCCGGCCGACCACCAAGCCTTTCAAGCCCACCGGCGGGCTCGTCATTCTCCACGGCAATCTCGCCGAGGAAGGTGGCGTACTCAAGCTCGCCGGCACGGCCATCAAGCATTTCAAGGGCCCGGCGCGCGTCTTCAACAACGAGGAGGACGCCATGGCCGCGGTCAGCGCGCAGCAGATCAAACCCGGCGACGTCGTGGTCATCCGCTACGAGGGGCCCAGGGGTGGCCCCGGGATGCGCGAGATGCTCGGCGTCACCGGCTCGCTCGCCGGCGCCGGCATGTCCGAGAACGTCGCGTTGCTCACCGACGGACGTTTCTCGGGCGCGACGCGCGGATTTTCCATCGGCCACGTCGCGCCGGAGGCGTTCACAGGCGGGCTCATCGCGCTGGTGCACGAGGGCGACCCCATCGAGATCGACGTGGCGACCCGCCGCCTGCAACTCGAGGTGCCGGCCGCCGAACTCGCCCGCCGCCGCAAGGCCTGGCGCCAGCCGGTGCCGCGTTACGCGCGCGGCGTCATGGCCAAGTATGCCAACACCGTTTCCTCGGCCGCCGAGGGCGCCGTCACCACCTGAGCCAATTTATAACCGCCGCAACTCAAGGGACACCATGAAACTCACCGGAGCAGAAATTATTTGGGAGTGCTTGCTGAAGGAAGGCGTCGATGTCGTTTTTGGCTACCCGGGTGGCGCCATCCTGCCGACCTACGACGCGATGACCAAGTATCCGAAGATCCACCATGTCCTCGTGCGCCATGAACAGGGCGCCACGCACATGGCGGACGGCTATGCCCGGGCGAGCGGCCGGGTCGGAGTCGCCATCGCCACGTCCGGCCCCGGCGCGACCAACATGGTCACGGGTATCGCCACCGCGATGATGGACTCGTCGCCCATCGTCTGCATCACCGGCCAGGTCGGCTCGAAGGCCATCGGCACGGACGCGTTCCAGGAGACCGATGTGACCGGCGTCACGCAGCCGATCACCAAGCACAATTACCTTGTCACCAAGGCCGGCGACATAGCCCGGGCCATCCGCGAGGCGTTCTATATCGCCAAGAGCGGCCGGCCCGGCCCCGTGCTCGTCGACATCACGAAGGATGCACAGCAGTCGACGGTCGAGTTCGACTGGGAGGCCGCCGCGCCGCGCCTGCCGGGCTACCGGCCGAACCACCGCGCCCCGGCGGCGGAGTTTGCGCGCGCCGCGGACCTGATCAATTCCGCCCAGCGCCCGCTCATCCTCGCCGGCCAGGGCATCCTCAATGCCCGTGCGACTGCCCAGGTGCTCGAGCTGGCCAAGTTTGCCGGCATCCCGATCACCACGACCCTGCTCGGCATCGGCGTCATTCCCGCGTCATCCCCGCTCAACCTCGGCATGATGGGCATGCACGGCGAGGCGTGGGTCAATCAGGCCATCCAGCAGGCCGACCTGCTCATCGCCCTCGGCATGCGCTTCGACGACCGGGTGACGGGAAACATCAAGACCTACGCGCTCAACGCCAAAAAAATCCACGTCGAGATCGACCCCAGCGAGATCAACAAGAACGTGCCGGTGGACGTTGCGCTCATCGGCGATTTGCGCGAAGTGCTCGGCGAGCTCAAACCGTCGATCAAAAAGGCGAATCACGCCGGCTGGTGGGCCACCATCAAGGCCCAGCGCGGCGATGCCGCCGTGCGCGACATCCAGAGCCTGCCCGACAACGGCCACCTATACGCCGCCCATGTGATCAACGACATCTGGCGCGCCACGAAGGATCGCGACACCATCGTCGTCACCGACGTCGGTCAGCACCAGATGTGGGAGGCGCAGTATTACCGGCACGAAAAACCGCGTTCGCTCATCACCTCGGGCGGGCTCGGCACGATGGGCTTCGCGCTGCCCGCGGCCATCGGCGCCAAGTTTGCCTGTCCGGACAAGGAAGTGTGGGTGGTCGCCGGCGACGGCGGCTTCCAGATGACCAGCCCCGAGCTCGCCACCATCGCACAGGAGAAGATCAAGCTCAACGTCGCCATCATCAACAACCGGTTCCTCGGCATGGTGCGCCAGTGGCAGGAGTTTTTCTACGACAAGCGCTATGCCGCCACGCCGCTGACCGGCCCCGACTTCGTGCTCCTCGCCGAGGCCTTCGGGCTCAAGGGCGTGCGCGTCACCTCGCGGTCCGAGGTCGCCAAGGCGGTGCAGGCCGCCCGCAAGGAGGAGGGCACCGTGGTGTTCGACTTCCGCGTCGAGCAGGAGGACAGCGTCTTCCCGATGGTGCCCGCCGGCGCCGACCTCGACAAAATGATCCGCCGCCCCAAGCAGGACATCCTCGCCGAGACCGGCGCCGATGCCGAATGGCAGATGCCGTCCGCCAACGGGGGCAAAGTTGCATCCGCCGCGCCGTTCGTCTCCAACGGCGGAGCCAAACACTTCCGTTCGTCCGCTAAGGCGAGCCGCCGCTAACCACCTACTCCCATGGCCAAACATACCCTCATTGCCTACGTGGAAGACGTGCCTGGCGTCCTCAGCCGCATCGCGTCGCTTTTCCGCCGCCGCAACTTCAACATCGATTCGCTCACCGTCGGCCGCACTGAGCAGCCGGGCGTCTCGCGCCTGACCGTGGTGGTTGAGGCCACCGAGGCCGGCGCCCGCATCGTCGAGGCCAACCTCTACAAGCTGGTCAACGTTCTCCGCGTCGACGACCTCACCCACAAGCCCTCGCTCATGCGCGAACTCGGCCTGGTGAAGGTCACGGTCACGCCGCAGACCCGCAGCCAGGTTCTGGAACTCACGGAGGTTTTCCGGGCCCGCGTGGTCGACGTGGACGAGGCGACCCTCGTCATCGAGGTCACGGGCACGCCGGAGAAGATCGGCAAGTTCGAGCTCGTGATGCGGCCCTACGGCATTGTCGAGATCGTGCGCACCGGCTCCGTCGCGATGGCGCGCGGCCACGAGCTGATGTCCGCCGCTCCGCCGCTGGTCCGCACGGAGGCCTCGGTAGCCGAGCACCATCACGACTCCGGCCACTCCATGTCCGTTTAAAATTATTCCGCCCAGACCCCAGATCCTGAATCCCAGACCCGTTTATCATCATGGCAAAAATATACTATGACTCCGATGCCGACCTCGCCTTCGTGCGCGCCCGGCGTGTTGCAATTGTCGGCTTCGGCTCCCAGGGCCACGCCCACGCATTGAATCTCAAGGAGAGCGGCGTCAGCATCTGCGTCGCCCTCGCGCCGAACAGCAAATCCCGGGCCAAAGCCGAGGCGGCCGGCCTGACCGTCGGCACCGTGGCGGAATCCACCCGCTGGGCCGACATCATCATGATCCTCGCGCCCGACACGGCGCAGGCGGCCATCTACAAGAACGAAATCGCCCCGCACCTCACGGCGGGCAAGATGCTGATGTTCGCCCACGGCTTCAACATCCGCTACGGCGGCATCAAGCCGCCGGCCAACGTCGACGTCGCCATGGTCGCGCCCAAAGGCCCCGGCCACCGCGTCCGCGAGGTCTTCCAGGAGGGCGGCGGCGTGCCGGCCCTCATCGCGATCCATCAGGATGCCAGCGGCAACGCCAAGCACATCGCGCTGTCCTACGCCAAGGGCATCGGCGGCACCCGCGCCGGCGTGCTCGAGACAACCTTCCCCGAGGAGACCGAGACCGACCTATTTGGCGAGCAGGCCGTCCTCTGCGGCGGTTGCGCCGAGCTGGTCAAGGCCGGCTTCAACACGCTGGTCGAGGCCGGTTACCAGCCCGAGATCGCCTACTTCGAGTGCATGCACGAGCTGAAGCTCATCGTGGACCTGATGTATCGCGGCGGCCTGAATTACATGCGCTATTCCGTCTCGGACACCGCGGAGTGGGGCGACTACGTCTCCGGCCCGCGCGTCATTACCGCCGAGACCAAGGCTGTGATGAAGAAGATCCTGGCCGAGATCCAGGACGGCCGCTTTGCCAAGGACTGGATCGCGGAGAATGAGAACGGCCGCCCGCGCTTCAACAAGATCCGCAACAGCGAGCGCGACCAGAAGCTCGAACAAGTCGGCGCCGATTTGCGCGCCATGATGCCCTTCCTCCAGCCCGTCACCATCAAGCCTGGAGAGTAATTCCGTCCTCCCATGAAACCCGACTACGTCCGCATCTTCGACACCAGCCTCCGCGACGGCGAGCAAGCTCCCGGCGCATCCATGACCTCGGCTGAAAAGCTGGAGGTCGCCCGGGCTCTGGCGAGACTCGGTGTGGATGTGATCGAGGCAGGGTTTCCCGCCGCGTCGCCGGACGATCTGGCGGCGGTGCAATCCATCGCCGCCGAGGTGGGACAGGAGCCCGTAGCGGGCCGACCACAGACCGAGCCACCCATCATCTGCGGCCTGGCTCGTTGCACGCGCAGTGACATCGAGGCGGCGTGGATCGGCGTCAAGGGCTCCAAACATCCGCGCATCCACACCTTCCTCGCGACCAGCGACATCCATCTCCAGCACAAGCTCCGCATGTCGCGGGCGGAGATGACAGCGCGCGCCGTCGAGATGGTCACATTTGCCAGGTCGCGGTGCACAGACATCGAGTTTTCGCCGGAGGATGCCGGCCGCAGCGACCCGAAGTTCCTCTACCAGGTGCTGGAAGCCGTCATCAAGGCCGGCGCCACCACGCTCAACATCCCCGACACGGTTGGCTACACCATGCCCGATGAATTCGGGGCCTTGATCGGCGGCATCATCAAGCACACGCCCGGAGCGAAGGACGTCATCATCTCGGTGCACTGCCACGACGATCTCGGCCTGGCGGTCGCGAATTCGCTGGCCGGCCTCCGCGCCGGTGCCCGCCAGGCGGAAGTCACCATCAATGGTATCGGTGAACGAGCGGGCAACGCTTCGCTCGAGGAGGTCGTCATGGCCATCCGCACTCGCGGCGAGAAGATCGGCCTGCGCACCGGCATCGACGCAACCCAGCTCTGCCGCGCCAGCAAGCTGATTTCCCGCAGCACCAATTATCCTGTGCCACCAAACAAGGCCATCGTCGGCACCAACGCCTTTGCCCACGAATCCGGCATCCACCAGGACGGCATGATCAAGAACGCGCTGACCTACGAGATCATGCGCCCGGAGGACGTCGGGGCGACGCAGACCATGCTCGTGCTCGGCAAGCATTCCGGCCGCAGCGCCTTCTCCAAGCGCCTCACCGAGCTCGGTTATCCGCTTGAGGGCGACGCGCTGCTCAAGGCCTTCAACGAGTTCAAGAAACTCGCGGACCGCAAGAAAGCCGTGCACGACGCCGACCTCGTCGCGCTCGCCTCCGACGAGCGCTCGCCGGCGCCTGAGTTCTGGACGCTTGAGCACCTGCTGGTCGTGTGCGGCACGACTGACCAACCGACGGCGAACGTCCGGCTGCGCGATCCCGACGGCCAGACCCACAGCCATGCGGCGGTCGGCACCGGACCGGTGGACGCCACCTACAAGGCCATCGACGCCATCGTCAGGCTGCCGGTCACCTTGCTGGAGTTCGGCATCAGCGGTGTCACCGGGGGCATCGACGCCCTCGCCGAGGCCACCGTGCGCGTGCGCCACGAAGACCAGCGTTCGAGCCACGGCCACGGCGCGGACACCGACATTGTCGTTGCCAGCGCCAAGGCCTACCTCGCGTCGCTCAACCACGTCCTGTCGCGCACTTCCAGCGGCCACGTGCAGCATCCGCAAAGGACCAGCGCGCCCACGGAAGTTTCCCCATGAGCCAGAAGCCACAAACCCTCTTCCAGAAAATCTGGGACTCGCACGTTGTGGCTGAGGAGCCCGGCGCGCCCGCCGTGCTCTACATCGACCTGCACCTCGTCCACGAGGTCACATCGCCGCAGGCCTTCTCCGTGCTCACGGAACGCGGCCTCAAGGTCCGCCGGCCCGAGCGCACGGTCGCCACGATGGATCACTCCATCCCGACCAAGGGCGGCTACGAGGCCGCCGACGAGCTCGGTCGCATCCAGCTGCGACTGCTCGAGTCCAACGCCCAGGCGAACGGCGTCCGCATCTACGGTCTGAATTCCGTGCAGCGCGGCATCGTGCACGTCATCGGGCCGGAGCAGGGGTTCACCCAGCCCGGCATGACGATTGTGTGCGGCGACAGCCACACCTCGACGCACGGCGCGTTCGGCTCGCTCGGATTCGGCATCGGCACCAGCGAGGTCGGCCACGTGCTCGCCACGCAGTGCCTGCTGCAACGCAAACCCCGGACCTGCGAAGTGCGCGTCGATGGCACGCTGCATCCCGGCGTGACTGCGAAGGACATCATCCTCGCCGTGCTGGCGAAGATTGGCGTCGGTGGTGGCACGGGTCACGTTTTCGAATACACCGGGTCCGCCATCCGCGCGCTCGACATGGAGGGCCGCATGACGGTCTGCAACATGTCCATCGAGGGCGGGGCGCGGGCGGGCATGGTCGCGCCCGACGACAAGACATTCAATTTCGTGCATGGCCGCGAATTTGCACCGAAAGGCGCCGCCTGGGACCGGGCCGTCACCTGTTGGCGCGAGCTGCCCACCGATACCGGCGCGGCCTACGACAAAACCGTGACGCTCGACGCCGGCAGCCTTGAGCCCATGGTCACCTTCGGCACGAATCCCGGCCAGGGCGTTGCTATCACGCAGCCGCTGCCGCTGCCCGCGAGCCTGGCCAACGCCGCCGAGCGCGCGGGCCTGGAGAAATCACTCGCCTACATGAAATTTGAAGCCGGCAAGCCCATTCTTGGGCAGACCGTGGATGTCGTATTTCTGGGCTCGTGCACCAACTCGCGTATCGGGGACCTCCGCGCCGCCGCAAACCTGCTGCGCGGTCGCAAGGTGGCCAAGACCGTGCGCATGATGGTCGTCCCTGGCTCGCAGTCGGTGAAACAGGCCGCCGAGGCCGAGGGGCTCGACAAGGTCTTCAAGGAGGCCGGCGCCGACTGGCGCGAGGCCGGTTGCTCGATGTGCATCGCCATGAACGGCGACCAGCTTTCACCCGGGCAGCTCGCTGTCTCCACTTCCAACCGCAACTTTGAGGGCCGGCAGGGCAAGGGTGGCCGCACCGTGCTCGCCTCGCCCCTGACCGCGGTGGCCTCGGCCGTCGCGGGCAAAATCGCCGACCCGCGCCCGCTGCTGAACGGAGGCCAGGCATGAGCGCGCCAAAGTTCACCTCCCTCACCGCGCGTTGCGTCGTGCTGCCGAGTGTCGACGTCGACACTGACCAGATCATCCCGGCCCGTTTCCTCAAGATCACAGACAAGCTCGGCCTCGGCGAAAAACTTTTCTGCGACTGGCGTTACCTTGACGACGGCTCGCCCAATCCGATGTTCATCCTGAACCAGCCGGAGGCCAAGGGCGCGAAGATCCTGGTGGCCGGCCATAACTTCGGCTGCGGCTCCTCGCGCGAGCATGCGCCGTGGGCGCTGGTGGGCTTCGGCTTCCAAGCGGTCATCTCCACAATGTTCGCCGACATCTTTCAGGGCAACTCGCTCAAGAACGGCCTGATACCGGTCGTGATTAGGCCGGCGGACCACGCCGCGCTTATCGGCGCGCGCGGCCAGAGCCAGAACCTGCAAGTCACGGTCGACCTGCAGGCCACGACCGTCTCCTGGCCCGGCCAGGCACCGCTCAAGTTTCCGATTGATCCGTTCTCGCGCCGCTGCCTGCTGGACGGCGTGGACGAGCTCGGCTACCTGCAGCAATTCACCAAGCAGGCCGAGGCCTACGAAGCCGCCCATGCCAAATAAAGCCGCCCGCCCCGCCGTCGAGATCTTCGACACCACGCTGCGTGATGGAGCGCAGACGGAGGGCATTTCCTACTCGGTGGACGACAAGCTGCGCATCGCGCGCAAGCTGGACGAGCTGGGCGTCGCCTTCATCGAGAGCGGCTGGCCGGGCTCCAATCCCAAAGACGTGATCTTCTTCGAGCAGGCCCGCACGGAGTCCTGGCGACACGCGAAGATCGTGGCGTTCGGCGCCACGCGCCGCGCGAGCCTGACCCCGGCGAATGACCCGAGCGTGCGCGCCCTGGTCGAGGCCGGCACGGAAGTCTGCGCCATCTTCGGGAAGTCATCCGCTCTCCAAGTGAAGAAAGTCCTCCGCACCACACTCGAGGAGAATCTGAAGATGATCGAGGAGACGGTGGTCTGGCTGCGGGGACAGGGGAAGCGCGTCATCTACGATGCCGAGCATTTTTTTGACGGTTACCACCAGGATGCCGCCTATGCCCTGCAAACCCTGCTGGCGGCGGTGCGGGGCGGCGCGGAGACGATTGTCCTGTGCGACACCAACGGGGGCTCGCTGCCCTGGCAGGTGGAGGCGGCCGTCTCGTATGTCCGGCAGAAGCTAGGTGCCACCGTGCCGGTCGGCATCCATGCCCACGACGACACCGGTTGCGGCGTGGCCAACAGCCTAGCGGCGGTGCGCGCCGGGGCGCGGCACGTGCAGGGCACGATCAACGGTTACGGCGAGCGCTGCGGCAACGCCAACCTGTGCGCCGTCATTCCCAACTTGGAATTGAAACTCAACCTGCGCGCTCTGCCGGCCGGGACCCTGCCGTACCTGCACGAGGTCGCGCGCTTTGTGGCGGAGGTCACCAACCTGACGCCCAACGACCAAATGGCCTACGTGGGCGACAGCGCTTTCGCCCACAAGGCCGGGGTGCATGTCGCCGCGATGCAACGCCATCCCGACGCCTACCAGCACATCAACCCAGCGGTGGTCGGCAACGCGACGCGGGTTGTGGTCAGCGAGCTTTCCGGCCGGGCCAATGTGGTTTCCAAGGCGGGGGAGCGAGGATTTGAGAACGTCGATGCCGCCACCAGCGCAAAGGTCGTCGAGCTCATCAAGGCGAAGGAGCACGAGGGCTACTCCTACGAGGCCGCCGAGGCTAGCGTCGCGCTGCTCGTGCGCCGGCTCACGCCGGGTTATCAGCCGCTGTTCAAACTGCTTGACTACCGGGGCATGGTGAACCGTCACGGCGACCGCAGCATGGCCGAGGCCACCATCAAGCTCAACATCGGCGGCCACGAGGTCCACACGGCGGCTGAGGGCAACGGCCCAGTCAACGCCTTCGACCAGGCGCTGCGCAAGGCCCTGCAACCGCTGTTTCCGCAAGTGAATGACATCTCGCTCACCGACTACAAGGTGCGCATCCTCAATTCCGACCTTGGCACGGCGGCCATCACGCGCGTGCTGATCGACTGGCATGACGGTGCGGTGCACCGCTGGAGCACGGTCGGGGCGGGCAGCAACATCCTCGACGCCACCTGGCTCGCGCTCGCGGACGGCTACGAATACATCCTGACCCCGCAGTCCAAGCGCGGGGCGGCCGGGGCCTGATTTTAATGAAAGCGAGCATCGCACTCACGCCCGGCGACGGCATTGGCCCTGAAGTGGTCCAGGAAGCCCGCCTCGTCCTCGAGGAGGTCGGCCGGCGCCACGGACATCACTTCAGCTTCACCGAGCACCTGCTCGGCGGCTGCGCCATCGACGCCCGGGGCACGGCGCTGCCGGACGAGACCCTCGCGGCCTGCCGGGCGGCGGACGCGGTGCTGCTCGGCGCGGTCGGCGGACCGAAATGGGACGATCCCACGGCCAAGGTGCGGCCGGAGCAGGGCCTGCTCGGCCTGCGCAAGGCGTTACAGCTTTACGCGAACCTGCGCCCCGTGCGCCCGTTGCCGGCCCTGTCGCACATCTCGCCGCTCAAGCCCGAGCGAATCAAGGGTGTGGACTTCCTCGTCGTGCGCGAACTGACCGGCGGCCTGTATTTCGGCGCGCGCGGCCGCCGGCCGTCGGAGGATGGCGAGCAGGCGTTCGACACGATGATCTATAGCACGGGTGAAATCCGCCGCGTCGTGCGGCTCGCCTTCCAGCTGGCCCGCGGCCGCCGCAAGCTCGTGACCTCGATCGACAAGGCCAATGTACTGGAAACCTCCCGGCTGTGGCGGCAGGTGGCCATCGAGACCGCGAAGGAATTTCCCGACGTCAAGCTGGAGCACCAGCTGGTCGATTCGGCGGCGATGCGGCTCGTGACCCACGCGGCCCAGTTCGATGTGCTCGTGACGGAGAACATGTTTGGCGACATTCTCACCGACGAGGCGGCGGTGCTCGCCGGTTCCCTCGGCCTGCTGCCAAGCGCCTCGCTTGGCGCCGGCCCGCGAGGGCTTTACGAACCGATCCACGGCTCGGCGCCCGACATCGCGGGCCAGGGCATCGCCAATCCGGTCGGCACGATCTTGTCCGCGGCCATGCTGCTACGCCACTCGCTGTGCCTGGAAAAAGAGGCCGCCGGGGTGGAGGCCGCGGTCAACCGGGCCCTGCAGGAAGGGAAGCATACGGCCGACCTGGGCGCCAAGTCGCCGTTGACCACGAGCCAGATGGGCGCGACCATCCGCGAACGCCTCCTCGCCGGCCCCCGTTGAACGAAACCCGGCCAATTCATCCCAATGTCCACCTCCTCCCCAAAGCCCCTCGATACCGCACGTTTCATTGCGCGGCACGTCGCGGGCCTGCGCCGTTCCGGCATCCGCGATTTCTTCGAGCTGGTGGCCAAGACCGAGGGCGTGATCTCGCTCGGCATCGGCGAGCCGGAATTCGACACCCCGCAGCACATCCGTGACGCCGTGAGCACGGCAATGAAAGAGGGCAAGACCCACTATACCTCCAACCTCGGCCTGCCCGAACTTCGCAAGGAGATCTGCCACTACGTCGAGCGCCACTTCAAGGCCGGCTACCGGCCCGATGAAGAGGTGCTGGTGACGGTCGGTGTGTCAGAGGCTCTGGACCTCGCCATGCGCGCGCTGCTCAACCCCGGCGACAAAGTGCTTTATCACCAGCCCTGCTATGTTTCCTACGCGCCCACCGTGGAGCTGGTCCATGGCGTGAGTGTGCCGGTGGCGACGAGCGCCGCCGAGATGTTCTCGCTGGATGCTCCTGCGCTACAGGCTGCCTGGCAGCCGGGTTGCAAACTGCTGCTCCTGAACCTGCCCTGCAATCCGACCGGGGGCGTGTGCTCCCGGGAGCAACTGGAACGCATCGCGAAATTTGCCATCGAGAAGGACCTGATTGTCGTCAGCGACGAGATCTACTCCGAGCTGGTTTTCGAGGGCACGCACACCAGCATTGCCAGCCTGCCCGGCATGCGGGAACGCACTTTGCTGCTGCATGGTTTTTCCAAGGCCTTTGCGATGACCGGATTCCGGCTCGGCTATGCCTGCGGACCTGCGCCGCTCATCGAGGCGATGATGAAGGTGCATCAATATTCCATGCTTTGCGCCCCAACCCTCAGCCAGGAGGCGGCTGTTGTGGCGTTGCGAGCCGGCGACGATGCGACCAATTTCATGAGGGACCGCTACCGCGAGCGGCGCGACCTGTTAGTCCGCCGGATCAACGCGGCCGGCCTCAAGTGCCATGCCCCCCGGGGTTCGTTCTATGCCTTCCCCTCCGTCACGGCCACCGGGCTCGACGAAGGTGAGTTCGCCCGCCGGTTGCTGATGGAGCACAAGGTGGCGGTCGTGCCCGGCACGGCGTTTGGCGAGGCCGGCAAAGGCCATGTTCGCGCCTGCTTCACGGCGAACGAGGAGAAGCTGACGGCGGCCTGCGACCGGATTGAACGGCTGCTGGGCACACTCAAGGCCGCGGTGCCGGTCTGAGTTGTGGGAGCGAGCTTGCTTGCGAGGTTTGAGGTGAAGAAGTCGCGAGCAAGCTAGCTCCCATAGCGAAATACCCGTTCCCGGCATGGGGAGCGGGTTGGAATGAACGCCGCCCTTTCGCCAGTGCTATTCTCCGGGGCTGGCGGGGCGGCATCCTAACATCATTTAGGAAACCCCGCAGTAAGGTCAGTCGCGAACGGGAGGCCTCAGTCGCATGGAAATAACCAGGGGGAATCTCAGGAAGGGGGCGAAATATTACACTCGGGTGATCCGGACTGTGGGATGACACCGTTGCCGGTGCTACCGGCCCGGTATGCCCCGTTGCCGCCTGCTGGCGACCCGGGTGTTCGTCCCGAGTTCAGCGCCAGCCGCCTTGGCCGCGCTACGCGCTGGCGGCACTGATGGCCCAAACACGGGCAAAAAGGGAAGCCCCGCACCTGCAGGCTGGGCGGGGCTCGAAATAATGCGCCGAAGGGTGCGGTGGTCAGATCGCGGCGTCGCCGCGCTCGTCGGTGCGGATGCGGAGCACATCCTCGAGCGGCAGCACGAAGATCTTGCCGTCGCCGATTTTGCCGGTCTTGGCCCCCTTGGTGATGGCCTCGACCACCTTGGCGACCTGCTCGGTGGGAACCGCCAGCTCGATTTTGACCTTGGGCAGGAAGTCCACGGTGTATTCACTGCCGCGGTAGATCTCGGTGTGGCCCTTCTGGCGACCGAAGCCCTTGACCTCAGTAACGGTCATGCCCTCGATGCCGACCTGGGCCAGGGCTTCCTTAACCTCGTCGAGCTTGAAGGGCTTGATGATGGCGATGATTAGTTTCATGGGAGTGGGTGATTGCAATGTTAGTAGATATAGCCTTCTTCACCATGCTCGCTGGTGTCGAGACCTTGCTGTTCGACCTCAGGGGAGGTCCGGAGCCCGATGACGGCCTTGACGATGAAGGCGATAATGGCGGTGGCAGCCACGCTCCAGCTGATGGTCAGGCAGACGGCCTTAAGCTGGTTCATCACCAGGCCGGCCTTGAGGCCGGCCACCACGGAGTTGGCCTTTTCGTCGGCGAACACGCCGGCGAGGATGGCACCCAGGGTGCCGCCCACGCCATGGACCCCGAAGGTGTCCAGTGCGTCATCGAAGCCGAGCCATTTCTTCAGGTAGGCCACGGCGAAGAAGGGAACGATGCCCGCGAGGAGGCCCATGATGACCGCGGACTTGGAGGTAACGAAGCCGCAGGCCGGCGTGATTACCACCAGACCGGCCACGATGCCGGTGCAGAAGCCGAGCACACTGGGCTTGCCGCGCGTGATCCACTCGGCGACGGCCCAGACGAAACCGGCGACGGCGGCGGCGAGCGTGGTGGTGGTGAAGGCGTTCGAGGCGATGGCGTCGGCGCCGAGCGCCGAGCCGGCGTTGAACCCATACCAGCCGACCCAGAGCATGCCGGTGCCGACCATGCAGAGCACCATCGAGTGCGGTGGCATCGGCTCCTTGCCGTAGCCCTTGCGCTTGCCGAGGATCAGGCAGAGCACCAAGGCGCTCCAGCCCGAGGTCATGTGCACCACGGTGCCCCCGGCGAAGTCGATCGCCTTGATCGCGGCGTCCGGATTGAGCGGGCCGCACATGAAGCCGGTCGTGGACCAGACCATGTGGGCGAAGGGAAAGTAGACCACGAACATCCAGAGGGTCACGAAGAGCAAAATCGCGCTGAACTTCATGCGCTCGGCGATGGCGCCGACAATCAGCGCGGGAGTGATGATGGCGAACATCATCTGAAACATGGCAAATACGTTCTGGCTCACCCAGTAGGCGTACTTGGTGTTGGGCGCGGATGTGACTCCCTCGAAGAAGAGGAACTCGGTGCCCCCGATAAAGGGGCAGCTGTAACTCGTGCCAAAAACCAAGCTGTAGCCAAACGCCCACCAGAAGATGGTCACCAGGCCCATGATGCCGAGGCATTGGGCCAGCACCGAGAGCACGTTCTTCGTGCGGACCAGGCCGCCGTAGAAGAGCGCCAGGCCGGGCAGCGTCATGAAGAGGACGAGCGCGGCGCTGGTCATCATCCAGGCATTGTGCCCGGGACCGGCGACACCCGTGAGCGACTTGCCCGGATCGGTGTTGTTGATGTAGGCCTCGAGGGCCGAAATACGCTCCTCAGGCGTGGGCGTCGCGGAGGCGGGTGGCTCCTGGGCCCAGGCCGGGCTGATGGCGCCGGCCAGGGCGAGCAGACAGGCCACCCCGAACAATAAGCGCTGTGACTTCATAAGGTTTCTCATATTCAAAGGTTGTTTGAGTCAGCGCTTGGTTAAGATAAGGGCTCAGGGCAATGCTGGGGGCTCTGGCATGAGCCGAAGCGTGATTCAGCACGGCCTGTGCCAACCCCCCGGGCACATGACGCGGCGCAGGGACTGGCCCGGCCAAATTGGGCCGCTCGCGGCAGTACCCTGAAAAACGCCCATAGGGAAGCCGCGTCTGGTCAGGGCGCGGCGGAAAATGAATACGGCAACCAGGGTTTACTTTGCGACCAAGGAGGGCGGGGGCGGCGGGACCGCAATCGAGCTTTCGTTCAGTTTTCTGCCCACGATCTCGATCATGCGCTGGATCTCGAGCTCGGCGCTGCGGCGGTCGATCTTGGCCTGCTCGACCTGCTTGGCGAGTTCCAGGGCTTCGCGGCTGAGTTTCTCTTTGTCGCTGCGGGCCAGGGAAATCTGGATCTCAGTGCTAGCGGCTTCCTTGGCCAGCATGTCTGCTTGAGCGGCGTAGCCGTTGGCCTCGTCCTTGAGCTTCTTCATCGCGTCATCGTAGTCGCGCTGCTTTTTCTCCCCCCTGGCGCGGTCGGTCGCCGCGCGCTCCTCCTGGCGGCTCCGGGCTTCGGCGTTGGCCGCAGCCTCAATTGCGGTCTTGCGAATTTTCTCTTCGGCGCCGGCCTTGACTTTGGCCTCATGCTGGGCCACCTGCTTGGCGACCATTTCCTTGCGGGCGCCACTGTAGAGAACGGCGAACACGGCCAGCAGCATGGCGGGAACGATAAGATAGAACTTGTTCATGGGAGTAGGGAGGCAGGGTTATTTTTTCTTGGCGGCAGCGGCAGCGGCAGCTTCAACCCGGGCCTTCTCGGCCACGGTAATCTTGTCGAGCAGATCGTAGTAATATTTCACGTTGGTCTCGGCCTGCTTGACGAAGGTCTTGAGAAAGGTCTGCTCGTCGATGGAGTGCTTTTTCTCCTGCTCGATCTTCTTGATGGTGTCCTTGACATCACTCAGCTCCTTCTTGAGGCGGGAGGCCTGCTCGCGCAATCTGTTGCGGTCGGCATAAGTGCGCTCGCGGCGGTCATCCGCTGCGAGCCGGTCGTTCTTCATGGCTTCCTCGATGCGCTCCCTTTCCTTGAGATCCAGTTCACGTTTTTTCGACGCGGCGATGGCGTCCTGAACAGCCTTATCGCGCTGGGCGAGATCCAGCGTAAATTTGGCTTTGCGGACTTCCGCCGCCTTGGCCTTGGCTTCGGCGCGAACGGCATCATGTGTTTTGCGAAAACTCACGTAGAAGCTGCCAAAGATAACGAGGCCGATAAGCGGGAATATGATATAGACTTTCTTCATGGTCGGGTGTTGCGTGCGTTCAGGGACGGAAATTACATCTTGCTTTTCTTAGCCTCGCGATTCTTGAGGATGTCCTCGATGGCCTTGGTCATGTTCTTGACTTGCGGATCATTGGCGCCCTCGGGGATGGCCGCCGCTTTTTTGACCGCGTCCAAGACGTCGTCGAATTGCTTCAACTCGAAGGCGAGATAAGCGAGGAACAAGTAAACCTGGTGGGGCTTCGCCAGCCCGCCCTTGGCCACGGCTGTCTTGAGGTGGCGGATCGCGTCCTCCGGTTTATCGAGGGAGTAATAGGCTTGCGCAATCATATACTCCAGCTGGCCGGACTTGGGGTAAGACAAGCTGGCATGTTTGAGGGCTTCAATGCCTTTGAGGGGCTGCTGCAACTGCTGATAGCACAGAGCCAGCAGTTCCCAGTTCTTCAATTCGTTTTGGATTTGGCCGTTCTTCAAGCCGGTTTCAAGCATGTCGGTGACATGCTCATACTGGCCGATGTTGTAGTAGATGCCGATCAGATTGAAGTTTTCCTTGGGGGTGTTGAGGCTCCCGTTCGCCTGGGCGCGCTCCAGGGCCAGGATGGCGCGGAGCGGCTGGTCGATGCCGAGATAAAGCCCCGCCAGCTGCTGCCAGTAGGTGCTGGAATCCGGCTTGCGCTTGACCATCAGCTCAAGGACCTCGGCCGTCTCGGCTTTGCGGTTCAACTGCTGCAGGCAGACCATTTTAAGTACATAGAACGTATCATGCGGGCGGGTGGCCAGGTGGAGGCCGGTCTCGATCTGTTCCAAAGCGCGCTTGAGGAGCTCAGGGTCGGGCTTGGCCGGGTTTTGCACCGCCCAGGTGTAGAGCAGCTGGGAATAGACCAGCTGCGCATCGGCAGTGGTTTTTGGGCTGAGCTTGAGCCACCGGCCGAAGCTTTTGTCCCCCTTTTCGAAATAGTTGGAGGCGAGAGCGGGGGCTTTGGATTGCACCGCCTCCTGCAGGTAGAGCGAGGTCAGCAAATAGAGGAATTCGCGGGTGGCGCGCTCGTCGAAATAGGTGGGCGTCTTGGAATCAGAGAGAGCCAGTGCCTGCTCCATCGGCTGCATGGCCGCGGCAAAATCACCCTTCTGCAGCAAGATACTGCTCCTATACTGAAGGAGCAGGGCGAAGTCGTAGCTGGCCGGTGCAACCTTGGCCTGATAGGCGTCGATAACGGCGAGGGCGGCGTCATAGTTCTTCGCATCCACGGCAAGCTTGAACTTGGGGAACATCTCGCTGACGGCATCCGACGGGGAGTATTCGCGAACCGGCGCCGAGACGGGTGTCTCGGCGGACAGCGCGGCGGCCAGCAGGGTCACGCCGACAAGGGCGAGGGCGGTGCGGAGGGAAGAAGCGGGGAAGGGCAACATGGGCAGGCCGGCGGTGTTACTTGTTATCCTCGAGGTTGAACTCGATGAGCTGGGAGGCGCGGACGTTGACGGCGCGGCCGCCCTTGCGGCCGGGTTTGAATTTCCATTTCGCGACGGCCTGGATCGCCGGGCCCTCGAATTCGCGGTGGGAAGAGCGGACCACCTGGGACTGGATCACATCGCCAATGGTGTTGATGATGAATTCGATCACGACATCACCATTGATGCCGGCGCGGCTCATTTCGTAAGGATAGATCGGACCGGGCTGGACGCGGGCCATCGGCTTCTGGTCCAGATTGTTGATATCGAAGAGATCCTTGAGGCCCCCGCCGAAATTGGCGGCGGGCTTCGCCACCGGGATGGTGAGGGAACCCTTGGCCACGCCGGGGGGCGGGGGCGGTTCGATCGGCGTCGTAAACGCATCGACCGACACTGCCGTTGGCAGGTCGATCAAGGTGGGCGGCGCCAGCACGTCTTCGCTAGACTCGTCCAAGTCCTCGACCTTGTCCTCTTTCTCTTCTTCAGGCGGGGTTATCTCAAACTGGAGGATATCATCTTTGGCTGCGGCCGCCTTTACCGGCGGGGGGTGCTTGCCTCCCAAGGGGTTCAAGATGACGAAGTGCAGGAGAAGTGAGACCGCAACTCCGATGATAAGATCTCTGTTCATGGCCGGGTCGGGTTATTTGCCCGTCGGGCGGGTGCGGGTTTCGACCGAGAATTTTTCGATGCCGGACTTGCGGACCTCGTCGAGGACGGCGATGGCCAGGCCGAAACGGGCCTTTTCGTCGCCGGTGATCAGGATGCGCGGACTCGCGGTCTGGCTCTTGTAGTAAGCGATGCGGGAAGGCACTTCCTCCAGATTGATCAACTCGCGGTTCCAGAAAACGGCGTTGTCGGCGGAGACTTGGATGATCGCGTCCTCCGGGGGCGGCGTTCCGGGCGGTGGCGGTGGCGCAGCGACTGGCAGGTCAACCGGCAGGGACTGGATGCGCTTGAGGGAAAGGGTGAACAAGACGAAGGTGGCGAGCAGGAAGAAGATGACATCAATGAGCGGGATGATCTCAATGCGCGCCTTCTTGCGGGGGCGGACGGTGATTTTGTTGCCTTCCATGAGGTGGGCTGCTGGTCAGTTAGACGGGTCGGGGACTGGTTTATTAGGCGGGGGTGCGTCAGCGGGCGCGGGTTTCGATGTAGATCCTGGTGAAGCCGGCCTTGCGCGCCTCGTTGAAGACATAGACGGCCTGGGCGAATAACGCGCGCTCGTCGCCGTTGATGAGGAGGCGGGCATCCGGGTTCTGCAGGTGGTACAGCTGCAACCGTTGTAGGAATTCATCCAGCGTGACCATGTCCTTGTTCCAAGCGATCGCGCCTTCATCCGTGACGCTGATGGTCGCGGTGCCGCTGGGATCGCGGGTCACACTGGTCTCCGCCACGGGCAGCAGGACGCTGATGCCGGCCGATTTGTTGAGGGAAAGGGTGAACAGGACGAAGGTGGCGAGCAGGAAGAAGATGACGTCAATGAGAGGGATGATCTCAATGCGGGCTCTCTTTCTGCCGCTAGGGTCTGTTCCACCACCACCGTGCATACTGTAAGTATTTAGAAGTTGAATGTCGGGAGGGTGCGCCGCGCGCTCAGCGGGTCTTGGCACTCTCGGATTTGTTCAGAATGATTTCGAGCGAGTTGGAGGCATCCTCCGCCTCGTGGCGGGCTTCCTCGGCCCGGGCATTCAGGTAATTGAAAGGGAGCAGGCCCATGATGGCGAGGCCTAGGCCGCACATGGTGGCGATCAGCGCCTCGGCCACACCGCCGGTGATCTTAGCGGCTGCAGCCCCGATGTCGCCGCCGCTCAATGCCCCGAAGGTGCCCATCATGCCGGTGACGGTGCCGAGCAGGCCGAGCAGCGGAGCGGCAGTGATACAGGTGTCAAGCGTGGGCAGGCCCAAGGAGAAGCGCTGCATCTCCTGGTTGGCGGCGCGGGAGAAGGCGTTGCCGAGGGAGTGTTCCTTGTGGGTCAGGGCGTAAACCAAGATGCGGGCCACGTAGTCCTGGCTCTTCTTGCCCAATTCCACCGCGGCATCTGCGTCGTTAGATTCCACTTTCTCAAGCATTTTGTGCACGAGATCGGGGTCGCGGCGGCGGTTTTCGCGCATAATGAAAATAACGCGCTCGACGACGACCGTGAGGAGCAGAAAGGAAAGCAGCAGGAGGGGCCACATGATTGATTTTCCGGCGTGGAAAAGCTCCATGGAAGTCATGGGACTGCCATCTTCATTAGTCAGGAGGATGGCCAAGGGCAGGTATGCAGTGATCATAGTGAGGGTGGAGGATTTACTTTATCGGGCTGGGTTATTCCTGTGGGGAAAGTCGAGCAAACTGATCTCAAAGGGTGCTACAAGGATAAATTACACAATAGCAGGGTCAACCTGGAGGCCGGGGAAGTGGCAAAGTGATAATAGAATTGCCTAAACGTGACATGCTGCCAATACTCACTTTAGTCTGTCAATGTAGTTTGTTATCTCCGGGAAAAGATCTGCCGGGCCTGCTGAATTGGCTGCCCGACTAGGACTTGAACCTAGACAAAACGAGTCAGAGTCGTTTGTGCTACCATTACACCATCGGGCAGTGGGTTATTGATTCATCGCACCAGACAACCTCCACGGATTTCTGCCCTCCTTCGCCAAGGCCATGGAGTGCAGCTTTCGCCGCGGAGTCGCCGCTAGGGCCGACTGAATGCGAGTGGTCGGCCAGCCGTAACTCGTGAAAGCTAAGGTTGGAGCCGGCGATGGGATTCGAACCCGCAACCGCCTGTTTACAAAACAGGTGCTCTACCATTGAGCTACGCCGGCAAAGGAATTATCCATCACTAACTTGCGAGGTGATTCGGTCTTGGTTATTGACCCTTCTACAGTAGGCATCTACACAGGACACATTACCCATGATTAACCCCAAACAACCTGTAGTAACCGGAGGATTCCGAAAGCGACAGGGGAAGAAGGCCACAACGTGGACCAAGTCTGACAAACCGAATCTGCTAAAGAACGTGAAGAGTGGGAAGTTCTACGGGCGATTCATTCTGGCCGGCAAGCCGAAATGGACAAATTTGGAAACCACGAGCCATCGCGTTGCTTGCCATCGCCTTAATGACGCCCGGCAGGAGATAGACCGCCTGCGCCAAGCGCGGCAGGATGTAGTGGGCGGGGAAGCCACCATGGGGCAGCTCGCGAACCTCCTGCTGGAGTCGTTGGACGAGAGGGATGACCTGAAGACCAAGTCGAAGGAAGCGATTCAGCAGGCCATTGCCGCGCTCAGAAAGACGTATCCCCGTTTCGATAGTCTTGCCCCGACCGCGATCAAGAAGGCCACCGTCATCGCGTGGCGCAACAGTATCCGCCGTGACGGCACCGGCTACCGCTCCGCCTTTGGTAAGGGAGGGCGCATCGAACACCTGGACGGCAGCTCGACTAGCCTGATCAACAAAATGATCAGCGCCTTGAAGGACATGTTGGCGATCGCGATTGAACGCGGACAACTGGTCTCGAATTCCCTCATGCAAAAAGGGGTGCGGTTGCCGCAGAAGTCGAAGAAGCCGAACCTGCCTGAAGCCGAGCAGATCGAAAAAGTATTCGAAGAGATGGAGGGAAATGCGTGGGGCAATAACCTGTTCCCCGCTGAACTCTGCCGGTTCATCGCCTACTCAGGGGCCCGCAAATCTGAGGCCAACAGGTCGCGATGGCGGGACGTGAACTGGGAGAAGGGATTCATCCGCCTGCACGGCACGAAGACATCGAACTCGGACCGCGAGGTGCCGCTGATTCCTGCGCTGCGCCAGCACCTGCAGACTTTGTGGGAGCGGCGACAGCGCATGGCTGTGCTTCAAGGTGGCCCGAACGCAAAGCCATCCCAGAACGACACGATCCTCAAGTGCAAGACCGCCCTGATCACGCTGGCGACC
>SIBQ01000027.1 GCA_009695095.1 Lacunisphaera sp. | reverse complement strand
GTGAACTACGCCGCTCAACTTCCTGCTGTCCCGACGGAGGGAGGCCGGAGGCCGACCGGAGTCGGGACAACGCAAACCCAACCCAACACATCAACCCATAACAGGCGCCCAGACTAACCCTCCGGGTGGCTCGAAAAGTTGAGGCCGGTGGCACATGGGGGGCCGGGGTGAGGATCGCCTGCTCAATGGGCAGGGCGAGGACCGGGGGGATGACGGGACCCTTCGCGTCAGCCGGGCCCCCAGCGGCACGAGCAACATTATTGATAGTAAGAAAGCGGCTGCCAGGGCGAGACCGGCAACCGTGAAGCGGGGGAAGAGGCGTGGATGATTCATGGCAGGTGGGAGCACGTTGTGGATGAGCAGAGGAATGTCAGCGTTTTAGTGGGGCGGGCGTGTAGGATGTTCACCTACCTTGTCATCCAAGATACAACACGAAAACTTGGGCTACCTTGACCTGCATCAAGCCCTGGCGGTATTAGCTTTTCCGCTACCGGTAACAAGCAAAGGCCGATGGTGCCAACGTAGATCCTCCCGCGCACGACCGCCTCGAAGTAACACGCTGCCACCAGAGCGGACAACCTCATAGCGTCTCCCTCGTCCCGTGGCGCCGATCAGTGGAATCTGGCGCCAGCGCGGCTTTCAGGGGCCGGTGGGCTAAGAATCCTGCGAGGACTGCGGTGGCGAGACGGGCGGCTGGATGACGTGCGGGAACACCAGCCGGGAATCGATAAGCTTGGCGAGCGCGCAGGCCGCGGCACACACCCGCGTGGTGACAACCGGGAGGTCAACGGGCACAAGGATGGTTATCAGGGCACCCGGCATATCCCGCCTGCTTCTCCTCCGCTGCGCGCTGCTTGCCGGCTGCCGGGCGAATGATTCACCGTCCGCGGGCGGCGCATCATCAGAACTTTCAGTTCGACAAATCCGCCCCCGGCTCCTTCTGTTTCATCCATGGCCTCGCCTGAGAAAAAGCCCTTTCCCGTCGTCTCGCTCGTCATCGATCTGGTGCTCGTCGGTATCGCTTTTACGATCTTCTACCGGCTCGTGAATACGCACGTGCCCTCCAACGACCCCGCGATGATCCGGCTCTGGGGCGGCCTCGGCGCCGGTTGCATGACCGGGGTGTTCTGGCTCGCCCTGCAGATGATGAAGACCGTCTTCCGCTTCCAGCGCGATTCACGCAAATAACCCGCCCCGGGCGACACGTTGGCGGCCCGCCACCCGCCTCCCCCGTGGCCGCCGCCTCCCGCCCCACCCGCCCCCGCACCACCGTCGCGGTCGAGGATTACCTCGAGAAGATCGAGCAGCTCATCCAGCGCAAGGGCTATGCCCGCGTCGTGGACATCGCCGCCGGGCTGAAGATTTCGCAGGCCAGCGTCACGGCGATGGTGCAGCGGCTCGACGCCGGGGGTTTCATCAAATACGAGAAATACTGCGGCATGGTGCTCACGAGCTCCGGCCTCGAGGTCGCCCGGCGCATCGCCCACCGCCACCAGCTGCTCACGGCTTTCCTCCGCGTGCTCGGCGTCGCCGACGAAAAGGTCATTTACAACGACGTCGAGGGCATGGAGCACCACATCAGTCCCAAGACCTTCAAGGCCATCGAGTCGCTCACGCGTTATCTCGAGAAAAACCCGGCCGTTGTCACCAAGCTCAAGGCCGACCGCTGAGCCCCGCCCGGCAGATCAGACATCGATCACGCCCGGTTCTTCCCGGCGCCGGCTTTTCAGGCGCGACGCCACCAGGATGGCGGCCTCGTAAAGTAAGCAGAGCGGGATGGCGAAGATTGTCTGGGTGACCATGTCGGGCGTCGGCGTCACGACCGCTGAGATGACAAAACACACCACGATGGCGTGCCGGCGGTATTTTCGCAGCGTGGCCACTTCCACCAGGCCGAGGTAGCAGGCGAGCACGATCAGCAGCGGAAACTCAAACGACACCCCCACCCCCAGCACCAGCCAGGTGAGCAGGCCGAAATATTTGTCCGCTGTCCACATCGGTTCCACCCCCATGTAGGCGCTGAACTCGTAAGCCACGCGCACGCTGCTCGGCACCAGCAGGAAGTAGCCGAACGCCGCGCCGGCCAGAAACAGCTTCAGCGCCGCAAGGCAGGCCGGCAGGAGGACCTTCAATTCCTTTTTCGTCAGCGCCGGCGCCACGAACTGAGACACAAAGAAGAACCAGAACGGCAGCGACAGCGCCACGCCGCCCACCAGGCAGATGCTGATCAACATGTTGAAGATGCCCATCGGACTGTTCGTGATGAGGTGCGTGCTGAACTGCGGAAAGTCCGCGCGCACAACCTCCAGCGGCCAGATGAGCACGGCGTAAAATTCCTTCAGGTAAACACCGATCAGCGTCACGAACACCCCGAACGCGACCGTGCACTTGATGAGCGTCCAGCGCAGGTCCTCGAGGTGGTCGAGGAAGCCCATGGCCTTGCGCGGACCCGGGGCGGCCGCGGCCGCCGGGTGGCTGGCGTCGTCGGGTTTGTCCACTGGAGGTTGGTCGCTCAAGCCCCGACCTAGAAGCAAGTTTCTGCTGCCCCCGCAATCCCCGTCTTTTTATGGTAGGGGCCGTTGCCCCCAACGGCCCAATTCCCCGGGCGCTTGAGGGCAATCGCCCCTACCTCGGGCCGATCCAAGCCGGCCCAAATTTGCCGTGTCAAACCGACTGTCAGCGGAGCACGCCCCGGCCCGGCTGCGTCATCCCATGGGTGGCATTCGACAATAAATGCACAGCCAAGCGCAGACAAATTTGAAAATATGGGGCATGTGACGGCCTCCGCCGTTGACACAGATTGGCGCCTGTTATGCGCTGAACGCTCCTGTCGTCTGAATTATTCCCACTGCCATGGCCAAGAAAACCACTGCCAAGAAATCCGCCCGCCGGGCGGCCAAGTCCAAGTCACCCGCCACCCGGGCCCTCAAATGCGTTTACTCGTGGGGCGCTGGCAAAGCCGACGGCAACGGTTCGATGAAGAACCTCCTCGGCGGCAAGGGCGCCAATCTTCACGAGATGACGCGAATCGGCCTGCCGGTGCCCCCGGGCTTCACCATCACCACGGAGGTCTGCACCTGGTTCTACGCTCACCAGAAGACATACCCGAAGGAACTCCCGGCCCAGATGCAGGCCGGCGTCGCCCACATGGAAAAGATCATGGGCTGCAAATTCGGTGACGCCACCGGCCTGCCCCTCCTCGTCGCTGTCCGCTCGGGTGCCCGCGACTCCATGCCGGGCATGATGGACACCATCCTCAACCTCGGCCTTAACGACCAGACCGTCCTCGCCCTCGCCCATGCGACCAACAACAACCGCTTCGCTTGGGATTGCTACCGCCGCTTCATCCAGATGTATGGCGACGTCGTCCTCGGCGTGCAGAAACGGGAGGACGAAGACCACGAGCCGTTCGAGACCCTCATCCACGACTTCAAGCACGAGCGCTACCACCGGAACATCGTGGACAGTGAGCTCACCGCCGCCGACCAGCAGGATCTCGTCACGCGCTTCAAGGCCCTCGTGCTCAAGCGCACCGGCCAGGTGTTCCCCGAGGATGTGTGGGCGCAGCTGCGCGGCGCCGGCGGCGCCGTTTTCGGTTCGTGGATGAACGACCGCGCCATCGTCTACCGCCGCAAATACAACATCCCCACCGAGTGGGGCACCGCCGTCAACGTGCAGGCGATGGTCTACGGGAACACCGGCGACAAGTCCGGTTCCGGCGTGGCCTTCACGCGCAACCCCGCCAACGGCACCAATGAATTCTACGGCGAGTTCCTCCTCAACGCGCAGGGTGAGGACGTCGTCGCCGGCGTCCGCACCCCCGAGCCCGTCGCCGACCTGAAGCGGCAGATGCCACAGTCCCTCTCCGAGCTGATGAAGGTCCGCGCCATCCTCGAGAAGCATTTCAAGGACGTGCAGGACATCGAATTCACGATCCAGGACGGCAAGCTGTTCATGCTGCAGACGCGCAACGCCAAGCGCACCGCCATGGCCGCGCTCAAGTTCTCCATGGACCTGGTGAAGGAGAAGCTCATCGACTGGCGGACCGCGGTCCTCCGCAACCCGGCCGACCAGCTCGAGCAGCTGCTCGCGCCCGTGTTCGACCTCGCCGAGGTGAAGAAGGCGAAGGTCATCGCCACCGGCCTGCCCGCCGGCCCCGGCGCCGCCACCGGCAAAATCTATTTCAACGCCGACCGCGCCGAGGAAGCCGCCGCCAAGGGCGAGAAGGTGCTCCTTGTCCGCGTCGAGACCTCCCCCGAGGATCTCCGCGGCATGATCGCCGCCGAGGGCATCCTCACCGCCCGCGGCGGGGTTTCCTCGCACGCCGCGCTCGTCGCCCGCCAGATGGGCAAGGTGTGCGTGTGCGGCGCCGCCGCCCTGCACGTCAATTACGACAAGAAGAACGTCAGCGTCAGTGGCACGACCTACAACGAGGGCGACTTCCTTTCCATCGACGGCACGCTCGGCGCGGTTTATGCCGGCCAGATCAAGACCGCCCCGTCCGAGATCATCGCCGGCCTCATCCACGGCGACAAGGCCGCCCAGGCCACCGAGAAGTTCAAGAACTACGTGCAGCTCATGAAGTGGTGCGCCAAGGCCACGAAGATGTCCGTCCGCACGAACGCCGACACCCCCGAGCAGGCGCGCAACGCCATGGCGTTCGGCGCCGTCGGCATCGGCCTCACCCGCACCGAGCACATGTTCTTCGAGGGCGACCGCATCGACGTGATGCGCGAGATGATTCTCGCCGATACCACGGAGGCCCGCGAGGCCGCGCTCGCCAAGCTCCTGCCCTACCAGCGCGATGATTTCTTCGGCATCTTCAAGGCGCTGAAGGGCTATCCCGCCACCATCCGCTTCCTTGATCCGCCCCTGCACGAGTTCCTCCCGAACTCGAAGGAGTCGCAGATGGACCTCGCCCGGAAACTCAACATCCCGGTCGAGAAGATCATGCACCGCGTCCACGCGCTGCACGAGTTCAACCCCATGCTCGGCTTCCGCGGCTGCCGGCTCGGCATCAAGTATCCCGAGATCACCGCCATGCAGGCCCGCGCCGTCCTCGAGGCCGCCGCCGACGCCACCAAGGCCGGTTTCAAGGCGAAGCCCGAGATCATGATCCCGCTCGTCGGCTTCAAGAAGGAGCTCGATCTCCAGACCGCCCTCGTCCACGAGGTCGCCGCCCAGGTCATGGCCGAGAAGAAGGTGAAGATCACCTACACCGTCGGCACCATGATCGAGATCCCGCGCGGCGCGCTCACTGCCGACGAGATCGCGCAGACGGCCGAGTTCTTCAGCTTCGGCACCAATGATCTCACGCAGACCTGCCTCGGCATGTCGCGCGACGACTCCGGCTCGTTTCTCACCCCCTACCAGGAAGCCGAGGTGTTCAATAAGAATCCCTTCGCCTCGATCGACCAGACGGGCGTCGGCCAGCTCATGGAGATCGCCATCACCAAGGGCCGCCAGACCCGCCCCGACATCAAGCTCGGCATCTGCGGCGAGCACGGCGGTGATCCGGACTCGGTCAAGTTCTGCCACAAACTGGGTCTGACGTATGTGAGCTGTTCTCCTTATCGAGTCCCTGTTGCCCGATTGGCCGCCGCTCAGGCCGCGATCACGGACCAACGCTCGAAGAAATAATCACGCGGGGCCTGACCGCCCGGCGCATCGCCAAAGATCGCCGGGCCGAAGCTGAGCACCGGCAGGTCCGCCCCGCCGGGTTTTCGAAATTCCATGGCTCCCGTGGATGGCGGGAACCAACCCCGACAGCAGCTCTTTGCCCCAGCGTGCGCCATTGGACGCAGCTTTGGGGACAAGCACCGGGGTTGCCAGCTCAGCCACGACGAAGGCCGAAGGACAGACCCCCGTGCGCCCGGCAGGGCGCAACAGGGAGGCAACAACCGTGCGTCCACCGCTTGCCTCGTCGCAGCTCTGCGGGAGCGCGGGCGGGTCCTCTGTCCTCCTCACCCGCGGGGCGAAGTCGGATTTGCCCCCACCCGCAAGGCATGCGCAGCTTTTGGCAAGGCGCGCCGTGCGGCCGGCCGGCACCGGGCGCATAATGCCACCCCGCCGCCCTCCCATGAATGTCCACCGCGATCACACTGCCTGGTTGCAAGGCCGCGGCGCGGTCTGCCTGCATCCCCCGCGCGGCCCGCCATACCCCGCCGGATAATCCTGCTCGGCCCGCCCGGGATCGGCAAGGGCACCCAGGCCGGCTTACTTGGCGCCGCCCTTGGCGCTTGCTACCTCTCCACGGGCGAAGTCTTCCGCACCACCCGGCCCGACCCCACCTGCGCGGACACCGCCGCCATGCGCACGGCGCTCGATTACACGCGCCGCGGCGACACCGTGCCCGACGATGCGCTGCTCGCCGTCGTCAACGACCGCAGCCGCTGCCTGACCTGCGCCGGCGGTTTCATCCTCGACGGTTTCCCGCGCACCGTCCTGCACGCCAAGTCCATCGACCTCCTGCTGGCCGCCCGCGAACTCACCCTCGACGCCGTCGTGCTCTACGAACTGCCCGCCGCCGGCATCGTGCCGCGCCTGCTGGGCCGCCGCACGTGCCCCAGTTGCCAGCGCACCTACCACCTCAAGACCCGGCCGCCCCGGACCCCCGGTTGCTGCGACGATTGCCAGTCCCGGCTGGTGCAGAGCACGAACGACCGCATCGATTCCATCCGCCTGATCCAGCACACCTACGCCATGACCCCGCAGCCGCTGATTGATTATTACCGGAGCCGTGGACTGCTGGTGACCGTTTCCGCCCATGGCACCCCGGAGGAGGTCTTCATGCGCACGATCGATGCCTTCAAGTTTACCCAGGTGGCGCCGGCCGCGAGCCCCCTTCCCGTCACCCCGCCCGTTGGCTGCTGAAAGCAACCTTGGCCTGGCAGTTAATCCGTTTTGTTTTCTGAGGTGTGCCTGTTGTCGCCCAACGGGCTCCAATCAACAGCCACCCTGCTCCCGCGACGCGGGATCCGGGCTGCTACGCTTCGCTTCACCACGCCATCTACGCGCTGCCGCGCTCTGTCCTGGCCTCCAACTCCTCCCATCTTGCAAAAGCCCCCGCGTGCTCCCGCTCCAGGGCATCGAGCCGCCCTTTCACCTCCGTGAACTTCTGCGGCTCCTTCTTGTAGAACGCGGGGTCGGCCAGCTTCACCGTCAGCTGCGCCTGCTCCTGCTCCAGCGCCTCGATCTTCGCGGGCAGTGACTCCAGCTCCTTCTGCTCCTTGGTGGAAAGTTTGCGGGGCTTCCCTGATGGAACCTGGCCTCCGGACAGGTTTTCCCCTTTCGAAGGAAGCCCCTCCAGAGGCCGGGCTCCACCTCTCGCCGCCGCCATCGCCTGCTTCTGCTTCTCGTGCTGCCAGTCGGTGTAGCCGCCGACATAGTCGCCGATGACCCCATCGCCCTCGAACACGAACGAACTGGTGACGACCTCGTCCAAAAATTCGCGGTCGTGGCTGACGATCAGCACCGTGCCGGGAAACTCCACGAGCAAATCCTCCAGCAGGTCGAGTGTCTCGATGTCGAGGTCGTTGGTCGGCTCGTCGAGCACGAGAACGTTCGCCGGCTTGGTGAAGAGCCGCGCGAGCAGCAGCCGGTTGCGCTCGCCGCCCGAGAGCACCCGCGCCGGCGTGCGGGCCCGGTCGGGCGTGAAAAGGAAATCCTGCAGGTAGCTGATGACGTGCCTCGTGCGGCCGGCGATCGTGAGGTGCGTGTTGCCGTTCGCGATGTTGTCGGCGACGGTCCGGTCGTCCTCAATCTGCGCGCGGAGCTGGTCGTAGTGGACGACCTCCAGGTTGGTGCCGTGCTTGATGACGCCTCGGGTCGGGGCGAGCTGGCCGAGCAGCAGCTTGATCAAGGTGGTCTTGCCGGCGCCGTTGGGGCCGATGAGTCCGATCTTGTCGCCGCGAATGATCGTCGTGGAGAAGCCCTTCACTAGCCATTTGTGGCCTGCATCAGAATTGTCTGCGACTTCCTGGGTGGAACCCGGCCTTCCGCCGTCGCCAAGGCTATAACGGACAGGCTGGACGGGTTCAGAGCGCGTCCGGAGGCCGCGCTCCACCTCATGGTAGGCGAAGTACATCTTCTCGGCGTCGACGACCTTTAGCCCGCTGGGGATGGCCTCGTTGACGCTCATTTTGACATTGCCGACCGTGGCGCGGCGGGCGCGGCGCTCGGCACGGAGGACGTGCAACTGGTTGATGCGAGCCGTGGCGCGGGAACGCTGGGCGCGGACGCCGCGGCGGATCCACTCCTCCTCCTGCGCGAGCTTCTTGTCGGCCAGGGCCTGCATCCGCTCCTCGGCCTCGAGCCGGTCCTGCCGGCGCACGAGGAAGGTGTCGTAGTCGCAGTCCCAGTTCGTGATGACGCCGCGGTCGAGCTCGACGATGCGCGTGGCGAGTTTTTTGAGGAAGGCGCGGTCGTGCGTGACGAAGAACAGGCCGATCTTCTCCGACAGCAGAAATTCCTCGAGCCAGAGGATGGAGGCGAGGTCGAGGTGGTTGGTGGGCTCGTCGAGCAGCAGCAGATCGGGCTGGCTGGCGAGCGCCTGCGCCAGCAGCACGCGGCGCTTCAGCCCGCCGGAGAGCGCGGAGAACTCGGCGTGGGAGTCGAGCCCGACGTGCTTGAGCAGATCCTCGAGGCGCACCTCGCGCTCCCAGTCCTCCTCGTGCCCGCGGGCGGAGCGCAGGCCGGCGGAGACGATGTCATGCACGCTGCCGGTCAGGTCCGCGGGCACTTCCTGCACCAGCCGCGCGAAATGTGCGCCCGGCTTGCGGAAAATCTGGCCGGTGTCGGGCTGCATCTCGCCGGCGATGAGCTTCATCAGCGTGGACTTGCCCGCACCGTTGCGCCCGAGCAGACACAGGCGCTCCCCGGCGTTGACCTGGAAATTGACGTGGTCGAGGACGGAGGGGCCACCGAAGGCCAGGGAGACATCAAGCAGGCTGAGCAGCGCCATGGGAAGGGACAAACGTAGGCCGCGTTCCCGCCGGCGCAATCCAAAGCTCGGGGGAATTTTAAACCACTGTGTTTTTAACCACTAATGGACACTAATGAGGAGAACGAGTCTGGCTGAAACCAATTGCCCACAAAACAAAGGCCACCAAGGCGGGTGTTTAACATGCCTTGTCAGCCTGAACGAAGAGAAGGATCCATAGCCGCGAATGTGCTATTTGCTTCGAACGCGTGGATTCTTTCGCCGGGCCCAGCAGGACAGTAACGCCCGATTTGCTGGCTTGAGAGCACTCCCTAAACCTTCGTGTTTTTGCGGGTGTTGCGTGGGCCAAAATCAGTGATCCATCAGTGCCCCTTGGTGGTTAATCCCTTAACCGGTGGCCGCCACTGCGTCACTTCTTGTCAATACTATATTTGCCCGCGCCGGCGAAGAGCAGCACCAGGTAACCGCCAAAGTAGAACCACGCGAGTTCGCCGTTGGGATTGCCGGCCAGTTTCATGGAGTTCACGATAAAGAACGCCACGCCCATGGTGAAAGCCAGCACGGCCGCCGCCAGGCGCGTATACAGGCCGAGCACCAGCAACACCGAGCACCCCACCTCGGCCAGGATGGTGAGGAGGAAGCTCGGGGTCTCGCCGATGCCCAGCGGGTCGAGGAAGGAGAGCTTGCCCGAGAGCAGGGCCAGCAGCTTGCCCCAGCCGTGCAGCCACAGCATCGAGACGCCGAGCCAGAGCCGGAGCACGAGCAGGCCGAGATCCGGGCTGAGCGCGATAAATTCAAGCCGGAGGAATTTTTGCATGGGTGAGGCCAGCCACAATTCACAAATTTGCCCGCGCTGCAACCATGAGTATGCCGGTCTGCCCCGACTTGTTTGTCTCTCTGTCGGGCGTGGCCAGTCTGCCCGTGACACCGGACCAGAACGGCGTGGAGCGCTACTAGGACCGGCCCCGCGAGCAGTGGCCGCGCCTGCCCAAGGGTGAACTCGCGATGGTGACGGAACGGCTGGATTTGGAGGATCGGCGCAAAGAGCAGTGCAGCAATGGAGGGCGGGGTCAGCGATCCCGCCCTCCAGCCGCCAGCCCCACTCCGGGCTCGCCACCGAGCAGGCCGCGCGGCTGACTTTCGCGGCATGTCGCGCGTGCTTACCCTGCTCACGAACGCCTTTCCCGTCTGGGTGCTGGCCGGCGGCATCACTGCGTTGTTTCAGCCGGCGTGGTTCACGTGGTTCAGCGGGCCGTGGATCGTGTGGGGCCTCGCAGTGATCATGCTCGGCATGGGCCTGACACTGACCTTTGAGGACTTTCGCGCCGTCGGCCGGATGCCCCGGGCCGTGGCGCTGGGCTTCTTGGCGCAGTTCACCATCATGCCCTTTCTCGGCTGGGCCATGGGCCGGCTGTTCGGCCTGCCTGTGCCGTTCGCCGTCGGACTCATCCTCGTCGCCTGCTGCCCCGGCGGCACGGCGTCCAACGTCGTCACCTATCTGGCCGGGGCCAATGTCTGTCTGTCGGTGGTGATGACGATGTGCTCCACCTTCGCCGCCGTGATCATGACACCGCTGCTGACCTCATGGCTGGCTGGCACGCTGGTGTCGGTGGACGCGTGGGGACTTTTCTGGAGCACCTGCCAGGTGGTGATCCTGCCCGTCGTGCTCGGCCTGTGGATCAACCGCCTGGCGCCGCGCCTCGTGCAACGGGCCCAACTGGTGCTGCCACTGATGTCAGTCGTCGTCATCGCGCTGATCTGCGCGAGCATCATCGGCGGCAGTGCGGCGGCAGTGCGCGGCGCCGGCCTGCGCCTGCTCGGCGCGGTGTTCGGCCTGCACGCGGGCGGTTTTGCGCTGGGTTATGCGGCGGCCCGGCTGGCGCGCTTCGACGAGGTCGTGGCGCGCACGGTGTCGATCGAGGTGGGCATGCAGAACTCCGGGCTGGGCGTCGTGCTGGCCCGCCGGCATTTCGCCGACCCGCTGACGGCCGTGCCGTGCGCCATCTCGAGCGTATTCCACTCCGTGATCGGCAGCGTGCTCGCCGGCTGGTGGCGGTGGCACCGTCCGCCGGTCCGCTAGTTCAGGCCTAGCTCCGCGAATTGCAGGGACACGCTCGGGGCCTGGATCTCGCCCCCGCTGAAGCGGCGCAGCAGGCTGCTGGCCGCCCCGAGGAAGGTCTCGTAACGCCGTTCGTAGGCATCCGCCGCCTGGCCGGTTGACTCAATGAGGGTGAAAATCACCAGGGTGCGCCGAGCAGACAGTGCCAGCACCCGGATGGGTGTCAGATTCATCCGTTCCGGCAGCGGCCCGGCACGCAGGTCGATCACCCCGGTGCCGGAGCTCGACTCGAGGTCCACGACCTGTTCGCCGTCCGCGGTGAATGCCCACCAGCGGCCGCGCTCAAGGACGAGGCGTTCACAGTATTCGCCCGCCCACTTGGGCAGGTTTTCGATGTCGGCGAGGAAGTTGAAAACCGTGTCGCGCGGCGCGGACACGGTGACGGCGATGGTGCGGATGTTCATGGGATATATCATGTCTGAGGGTTAATTCGGGCTCGGCCTGAGCCAGCGGCCCCACCCTAACACGGGCTCCTGACAACCCTATGTCAGGAGGGTTTGTCATCGTGAATATAAACTGCAGGGCGGGAGCGCTGATGCCGCCTTGGTGTCGAGCCATACGTGGCGGGGTCAGCGACCCCGCCCGGCAACGACCGGTATTCTAGCGGTGTTTCGTCGCGACTTTGACGGCCTCTGCGCGCATCAGCGCGCGCAGCTTGGCCGGGGCCAGGGCCTCGGCGCCGTCGCCGAATGACAGGAGCCAGCGTACCATCCATTCCAGCGACCAGGCATAGAGCGCGAACTCCGCGCCGCCGGCGCGGGCCCTCTCCTCGATCAGCGTGGCAAAACTCTCGCGCCGGGCGCGCTCCTGCGCCGAGCGGTGAAACCACACGCGCACCGGCAGGGTCTGCTCGCGGGAGGCGGATTCCTCCATGTGCTTCTTGAAGGAGAAACCCTCGCGTACCTCGAATTTCACGGGCGTGAGCTCGAGCTGGCGGATGCGGTTGATGCGGAAGTTCCGGTGGTCCTGACGCAAGCGGCACCACGCGACCAGATACCACGCGCCGCCGTAAAAGGCCACGCCAAGCGGCTCGACGTCGCGCTGCGTCTCCTCGGCCCGCTCGCGTCCCTGGTAGGTCAGCCGCAGCACGCGCCGCAGCACCACGCCTTGCTGCACCGGCAGCAGCCAGCGCTGGGCCGCGGCCTCCGGCGCCGCCTGCTGCCGCGACTGGCCGTAGACGAGCGTGCGCTGCACGAGCCGCTCGACATGGTCCTGCCGGTCGCGCGGCAGCACCGCGCGCAGCTTGTCGAGGGCCGAAGCCATCGGCGCCTGCAGCGAAGCGTCGGTGAATTGCTTCACGAGTTCGCCGCCGACAAAAAGCGAGGTGGCCTCATCGGCCGTGAACATCACCGGCGGCAACTGGTAACCCTTGAGCAGGCTGTAGCCGACCCCGGCCTCGCCGGAGATGGGCACGCCCGCCTCGCCGAGCGCGGCGATGTCGCGATAAACCGTCCGCTCGGTGATCCCGAAATGCGCCGCCAGCTCGGAGGCGCGCACGACGCGCCGCCCCTGCAGGCGCAGCACCATCGCCATCAGCCGGTCGGTCCGATTCATGCCTGCCAGCACAAGGCAGCAGCGGGCCAGCGACAACCCTGATTCGCCCCCACCGGTCTTTTGGTTGCGCAGGCGCACGGCCCCGGTAGTGTGCGAGGGTCCGGTTCAACCACCAGACTCCCCTTGAACCACGCCGATTCCATGACCACCCAGCCAACCGGCCCCGCGGCCGGCGCGCGGGTGGAGCTCGAGCAATGGGGCGGCGCGAAACCGCTGGACGCCCGTGTGCGGCTGGTCGAGCCCGCGGCCTTCACCAAGATCTCCGCCCTCGGGGTCGAGGAGCAGCGCGTCAACGTCGTGGCCGACATCACCACGCCGCTGGCCGAACGGCAGACCCTGGGCGACAACTTCCGCGTCGAGGCGCGCGTGGTCGTCTGGGAAAGCGGATCGGTGCTGAAGGTGCCGGTGTCGGCACTGTTCCGTCGCGGCGCCAGCTGGTCGGCCTATGTCGTGCGCGCCGGCCGCGCCGTGCTCGTGCCCGTATCGGTCGGCCGCTCCAGCGGCACCGAGACGCAGGTGCTCGACGGCCTGAAGGAGGGCGACGAGGTCATCCTTTATCCCGGCGACCGAGTCTCCGACGGCCAGCGCGTCAATCCCGTGAAACTCTGAATAGCCCGACGACGTTAGCGGGTTTGCCAACCGCGGCGGAGTGATGCAGATTCGCATTGCATCCCCCAGTGCAGTGCCGCCGTCGCGGGGCTGCTCGTGGCGCTACCTTTGGGCCGCGCCGCCGATACCAACCCCCAAGCCCGTGGCCGATCGCATCGTCGCCGAGGTCGCGCAGGCGTCCACGCTCAACGGCTTCGAGTTTCATCTGAAGGGGAAGTCAATCACCGTGAATGAAATCGCCAACCTCCTCCAGTCGAGCACCGACCTCGCCGAGCGACAGGTCATGTGGGCGGCGTCGAAGAAATCGGGAAAAGCACTCAAGGCCAGGCTCATCAAGCTCCGTGACCTACGCAACGGCGTGGCGCAGGAACGGGATTCTCCGGACTATTTTCACTACAGGTGGCCGGCTACGGCATGACCACCGTCAAGATGATCAAGCTGCAGGACGACTTCATGCGCGAGCTGCGCCCGCTTGATCGAGGATACACCCGTCGGGCGACGGGCCCCGCTATGACTGTCTGCGCCATCAGACATGCCACTCCGATTAGCCCGGCAAATCCAACCCCGGCCTGAAGAAGGGCTTAACTAATACCCTGGACGGAGCCCTCGCTCTGTTTTCGCAATAAATGCGCAGGGTTGGCCAAGCGCAGTCTTTACGAAAGTGGCCGAGCAGTGCATCATGAGGGGATGGTTAGCCCCAATATCCCTCCGGGCGCTGGTGCGTCAGCGCGCGCAACGAGTTCCCTTGCCCCCATTGCCGATGTCGTGATCCGGTTCGCCGGTAACTCGCAGGACGGCATCCAGGCTGTCGGCGGTTTTCTCGCCCGCCTCGCCGGCCGCTCCGATCAGGAGGTCATGACCTACATGACCATCCCTTCCACCATTTCCGGCGGACCTTCCATCTTCCAGGTCCGCATAGGCTCGGGCGAGATCCTCTCCGCTGGCGACCGCGCCGATCTACTCGTGGCCTTCTACCAGCACAGCTATGAGAGCCACCGCGCCTCGCTCCGCCCGGGCGGCGTGCTCCTCTACGACTCCGCCCACGTCACACCCAATCCCGACGACAAGGAAATCACGGCCGTGGCCGTGCCCATGACCGCGGCCACAATCGAGGCCGTCGGCGGCTCCAGCAAGGAAAAGGGTAAGAACATCTACGTGCTCGGCCTGCTGGCCCGCATGTTCGACCTCGATGTCACCAAACTGACGCAGCTCATCAAAGAGCGCTTCGGCGGCAAGAACGAGGACATCGTGCGGAACGCCCTGCTCGCTTTCGACGCCGGCTACGCCTATCCGGCCGAGCATCTGAGCCACTGCCTGTTCCGGCTCGAGAAACCTGTTCCCGTCGCCGGTGGCCGCCCGCAGGTCACCACCGACGGCAACACCGCCCTCACCCTGGGCCTCCTCGCCGCCGGCGTGCGCCACGGCGCCGGTTATCCTATCACCCCCTGGTCCTCCATCATGGAGACCCTCCGCACTGAGCTGCCGAAGTACGGCGGTCTTTTCGTGCAGTGCGAGGACGAGATCGCCGCCGCGTCGACTGCCCTCGGCTTTTCCTATTGCGGCCACCTCGCCGTCACCGGCAGCTCCGGCCCCGGCCTCTCCCTCAAAATGGAAGCGCTTGGCTGGGCCACCATGGCCGAGATGCCGCTCATCGTGGTCAACGTCCAGCGCGGTGGTCCTTCCACGGGCATGCCAACCAACATTGAGCAGAGCGATCTCCTCCAGGCCATTTACGGCAGTCACGGCGACACCCCACGCGTCGTCCTCGCACCGAAGAATGTCGAGGACTGCTTCTACATCGCCCTCGAGGCCGCCCGCATCGCCCGCGAATTCAGCACGCCCGTCATCATCCTCACCGACCAGGCCCTCGCCACACGCATCGAGGCGTTCGACGAGCCCGACCTCCCTAAACTGATGGTGGACCTGAAACCCGACCTCGCGCCGCGCGGCGCCACCTACAAGCCCTACCCGCTCGATGAGGTTCGGCGTCATGCGCCGCCCGGCTCCGTCATGGGCTCCGGCAAATACCCGACGGTCTCCGGCCTCGAGCACGACGAACTCGGCCACCCGTCCGCCAATCCCGCGATGCACATGAAGATGACGGCCAAGCGCCGCGAGAAGATCAAGTCCGTCGCGGCCACGCTGCCTGCCCCCGAGTTGTTCGGCGACCAGTCCGGCGACGTGCTGCTCATCGGCTGGGGCTGCACCTACGGCCCCATACGCGAAGCCCTCGGCCGCCTCCGCGGCGCCGGCGCCACCGTCGGGCATCTCCAGCTCCGCCATATCCACCCGCTCGACCACGGCCTTGAGGAAATCTTCGCGCGCTACCAGCACATCTTGGTGGTCGAGATCAACGACGAGGGCCTCTATGGTTTCGGCCAGCTCGCCACCCTTCTGCGCGCACGCTACTGCATTCCCTCCATCGGCAGCATCACCAAGACCGACGGCCTCACCTACAAGGTCAGCGAGATCGTCGAACGTGTCGCCAAAAAGATCAGCCTGGCCGACCCCGCCGCCGGCATGCGCAAGCAAAGCGTCCTCGCGATGCCCGTTCGCAACTGATAACTACCGCCCCCCGCTCCAAACTTTCCCCCTATGTCCGCTCCCGCCGTCCCCCTTGCCCCCGCCGCTGACGCCCCGCGCGCGTCGCTCACCAAGAAAGTCCTCGTGGCCGACCACCCGACGTGGTGCCCCGGTTGCGGCGACTTCGCCGTGCTCGCCTCCTTCTACAAGATCCTCGAGAAGCTCAATTATCCGCAGGAGAAGATTGTCACCCTTGCCGGCATCGGTTGCTCCTCTCGCTTCCCCTATTTCGTCAACACCCACGGCGGCCATTACATTCACGGCCGCTCCCTGCCCTTCGCCGCCGGCATCAGCCTCGGCCGCGACGACCTCCATGTCTTCGTCTTCGGCGGTGACGGCGACGGGTTCTCCATCGGCGGCAACCACCTTGTCCACACCGCCCGCAAGAACCCGCGGATGACCTATGTCATCATGGACAACTCGGTCTACGGCCTGACCAAAAAGCAGACCTCCCCCACCTCGCCGATCGGCTTCAAGTCCAAGACTGATCCCTGGGGCGCGCTCGATCAACCCATCAACCCGATGCGCACACTGATCAACAGCGGCGCCACTTTCGTCGCCCGCAGCCACGCTACGCAGGTCGCCCACATGGTCGACATGATGTATCGCGCCTCGCAGCACGACGGCTTTTCCGTGGTCGAGATCCTCTCGGAGTGCGTCGAGTTCTACGAGGGCGCCTTCGACTCCTCCATCCCGCGGAAAGGCGGCTCCTGGCAGACCATCGAACTCAGGAAAAACGACGGCTCCCCCGAGGATGCCGCGCGGCACGACCCGGCCGACGAACTCGCCGCCTTCAAGCTCGCCCTCGAACCTTGGCCCGGCAGGTTCGGCATCTTCTACGAAAACAAGACCCGGCCGACCAAGAACGCGCTGGAAAGAAAGCTCATCGCCAACACCCGGGAAAAGACAAAAAACGCCAGCGACCTCGAGCTGCTGTCGAAGACCTTTGCCCGGATGCGCTGAACGGATTCGCGGGCGAGGTCGCCCGCGCTCCAGCCAGCCCTCTCCTGGAGCCCCGGCGAATCCGCCGGGGCTTTTTTGTTTTCGACCGCGCCGCCCGCAGCTGTTTCACTCCGGGCACATGTCGAAGGTTTACTTCTATTACTCGGCGATGAACGCCGGTAAATCCACGGTGTTGCTCCAGTCGAGCTACAACTACCACGAGCGCGGCATGCGCACACTGCTCTTCACCCCGGTCATCGACACCCGCGCGGGCGCCGGCCGAGTCAAGTCGCGTATCGGGCTCGAGGCCGAGGCCCTGGTGCTGCAGGCGGACGAGAATATCTTCGAGCACGTGAAAGCCGCCCATGCTGCGCAGCCGGTCGCCTGCGTGCTGGTGGACGAGGCCCAGTTCCTCACGCGCCGGCAGGTGGAGCAACTGACGGACATTGCCGACCTGCTCCGCATCCCCGTGCTCTGCTACGGGCTGCGCACGGATTTTCAGGCCAACCTTTTTCCCGGCAGCGCCGCGCTGCTCGCGCTGGCCGACAATCTCATCGAGCTGAAAACCATCTGCCACTGCGGCCGCAAGGCCACGATGAACCTCCGCGTCGGCCCCGACGGCCGCGGCGTGAAGGAAGGCGCGCAGGTGGAGATTGGCGGCAACGACCGCTACGTCGCCATGTGCCGCCGGCACTTCAAGGAAGCCTTGGCTCCGTGAGCACTTTCGCCAGGCTGCCCCTCGGGCTTCTCTCGCCACCACTACCATGTCCGCCGCCAGCCAGCTCATCTTTCTCGGCACCTCCACGCCCAAGAACGGCGCCGGCCGCGGCATCTACGCCGTGCGGCTCGATCGCGCCACCGGCACATTGAGCGAGCCGGTGCTCGCGGCCGAGACGGCCAACCCGACTTTTCTCACCCTGCACCCGAACGGCCGCGTGCTTTACGCCCTCGGCGAGCTTGTCACGGCGGAGGGCAACCCCGGTGGCGCGGTGGGCGCCTACACGCTGGATCCTGTCAACGGCCGGCTCACGCTGCTTAATCAGCAACCCAGCGGCGGCGGCAATCTCACCCACTTGGCCGTGGATGCCACCGGCCGTGCGCTCGTCGCTGTCAGCTATGGCGGCGGCTATGTCGTGTCGTTTCCGCTCGAGACCGACGGCCGTCTGGGCGCGTGCACCGGACTCATCCCGCTACAGGGGCCGCTGGGGCCCAACAAGACCCGACAGGACAATTCCCACGCCCATTCCGCCACGATGTCGCCCGACAACCGCTTCGTTTTCGTCGCCGACCTCGGGCTCGACCGCGTGTTCGCCTACCGGCTCAAGGCCGCCCGGGCGCTGCTCGCGCCGAACGATCCACCCTTCATCACCGTCCCGTCCGGTGCCGGCCCGCGGCATAGCAAGTTTTCCCGCGACGGACGCTTCTTCTATGTGCTTAACGAAATCGCCGGCTCGATCACGACCTGTGCCTACGACGCCGCGCGCGGCGCCGGCGAGTCCATCCAGCACATTTCCACGCTGCCCGCCGGCTTCAAGGTCACGGACCCCGACCGCGCCGCCGAAATCCGCATCCATCCCAACGGCAAATTCGTCTATGCGTCCAATCGCGGCGCGCTTGACAGCATCGCGGTCTTTGCGATCAACGCCGACGGCACCTTGAAGCTCGTCGAGATCACGCCCTCAGGCGGCAGCCAACCGCGCAACTTTGCGCTTTCCCCCAATGGGACGTGGCTGGTCTGCGCCAACCGCGACAGCAACAATCTGGTCGTATTCAAGGTCGATCCTGCCTCCGGCCGGCTGACCGCGACTGGCTACACCGCCACTGTGCCTCAGGCGGTGTGCGTCTTGTTTTGTGACTAATGTGGCAAAATACGCCGCTTTCTAGACAACGGATGCGCAATTTCAGACCTTCTCCCGCCGCCCGTCCCGCCGTCTGGGCCGTCATCACAGACTATGCGAAAATGCCCGCATGGTGGCCGGAGGTGAAGGGCATCCGGATGGAAACCCGGCCCCATGGCGAGGTCTGGACCTGGAACAAGGACGCGCACGGCCAGGAAATCGTCTTCCGCACGAAGGAGGAGCAGGCGCTCGCGCGGCTCGTGCGCGAGATTGTCGGCGACGACCTGCCCTTCGGCGGCACCGGGACTTTCGAGCTCGCCGAGGAAGGCGGGCGGACCCGGTTGACGCTCATCGAGGACGGCTTCATCAAGCCGCCGCTCTTTCGGGCCATCGCGCAGCATTTCATCGGGCTCGACAAGGCGATGAAGAGCTTCGCCGCCAGCCTCGAGAAGCGGGTCGCCGCCAAATAAGGCGGAAGTATTTTTGCCCACAAAACACACGAATTAGCACGAAAGAATCTGATTCTATTTTTAACACAGAGATCGCGGAGTCCGCAGAGAAAACCAATCAAGCGCAACCCCTCCGCAAGCTCCGCGTCCTCTGTGTTAAAATGCCTTGGTCTTAATTCGTGTTCTTTTGGGTATTTCGCGGGCACACCTCAGAACACCGTTTCACCGTCGGCCGGGAGCCGCGGCGGGCGCAGGGTCAGCAGCAGATAATAGGCCACCACCGCGAGGCAGGCGCAGGTCAGCAGGAACCAGTCGCCATGCTGCGTGTAAAAACTCTGCCGGTCATGCCAGCGCAGGTCGCGGGTGATGTTCAATGTCTGGCCGCCGCGAAAGTAAACACTGCCGTTTTCATCCTTCAGCGTCGCCCGGATGCTGCCGAATTCGTCGATCCAGCCGCTCCAGCCGCCATTGCCGCAGCGGATGACGGGCCGGCGCGTCTCGACCGCGCGCAGCACCGAGTGCGCCGCATGCTGGTAGGCCGCCCCGCCCTCGCCGAACCAGCCGTTGTTGGTCACCACCGCCAGCACCTCCGCGCCGGACAATGCGCTATCGCGCGCCAGCGCCGGGAAAATGTCCTCGTAGCAGATCAGCACGCCGACTGGCACGCGGTTGACGCCGACCGGCACCAGCAGCGGCGACGCGTCCGTGCCGCGCTGGAAATCGCCGCCGATGGGCACGAACTTCTCCAGCCAGCCCAGCACCGGGCGCAAGGGAATGTATTCGCCGAACGGCACCAGCTTGCGCTTGTGGTAACCCGCGGCCTGCAGTCCCTTCACCGGCTCGACGACATAGGCAGCGTTGAACCACCAGTCCTGGTCCGCGGGGCCGCGGTCGCCCACGACGACGCCGAGGAGGAACGGCTTGCCCGTGCGCTTGGCGATGGATTCGAGCCAGGGCTGGACGTTGGCGTCGCGATACAGGGGCCAGGGCGCCACGGCCTCGGGCCAGATGATGAAGTCGGGCGCGCCGGCGGAGTTGGCCGTGAAGGTGACCTGCTCGAGGGTGTGCAGCACCTCGTCCGCCCGGGCGGCGTCCCATTTTTCATTCTGCGGAATGTAGGGCTGAACCAGCGCGACGCGCGCGATCTGGTGGCGCGCCGGACCCATCACCTCCGAGAGGAACGGGAAGGAGGAAAACATCAGCAGGAGCAGGGCCACCATGAACTCGGGGCTGCGTTTGCGCAGGCCGGTGGCGCCCTCGTAGAAAATCCGGTGCGCATAGGCTGCGGCGGCGAGGTTGAAATAGATCAGCACGAACGAGACCGCCCACGCCCCGGCGACCGAGGCGCTCTGAAGGATGAGCGGCCGCTGCCACTGGCTCGCGGCCAGCGGGAGCCAGGGAAAACCGCCGAACAGGACGCTGCGCACCCATTCCAGCACGACCCACAGCGCCGCCAGCCCGAGCAGGACGAGGAGACGGACCAGGACCTGGTGGCCAATGATGCGCGGGATGGCCCACCACGCTGCCAGATACCAGAGGCCGATGAGCCCGCCGATGAACGGCCCGAGAACAATCAACCCCACCCAGGTGACATTATGCAGCCAACCGAGCAGGAGCGTCCACGCCACCGCCTGCGCCCCGAGCACCGTCCACGCAAAAAGGAGGAACGCCGGTTTGCGGTAGGCCCACAGCACGGCCGGCAGAGCGAATGCGTAGGCGGCCTCGCCCGCATTGAGCGGGGGAAATGCCGCGAAAGTGAACAGCGCCGTGCAGCCGAAGACCGCCAGCGCCCAGCCGAGCCGGGGCTGCCACTGCCAGGGCGTCAGCCGCGGCTCATGGGGATCGGGGGCCTCGGTTGTTTGCGTGGGCATTTTTTATCGGAGCCTGTTTACAGGCGACCGGGATGGTCGCTTGCAAGCAAGCTCCTACAGTAGATTTCGCCAGCAGGCCGGCTCCTGAAAAAAAAGAAGCCCGGGTGTCGACGCTGCCGCCGTGGCTTTGCACTCGTCGCCGTCATCGCGTCAGGCCGCGCCGTGGCAGTTCTTGTATTTCTTGCCGGAGCCACAGGGGCATGGTTCGTTGCGGCCGACCTTGGGCGTCTCGCGGCGGATGGTGACGGACGGGAGCTTGATTTCCGGCTCGGTATCGCGCCGCGGGGTCGCCGCGCCTCCATCGGGCGGCGCGGCCTGCGAGGCCGCGGCCAAAGCAGTGGGCGCGGCGGCCGGGCCCTGCAGGCGGGCGGAGCGGGAAAGGATGGCGAAGAGATTCTCGAACGCATCGCGGTTTGTCGCGGAGCGGAAGAGGCTCGTGCAGATCTGGAGGCGGACGTTGTTCATCAGCTCCTCGAAGAAACGGTAGGCCTCGCCCTTGTATTCGGAGAGCGGATCTTTCTGGCCGTAGCTGCGCAGCCCGATGGAGCGGCGGAGTTCCTCCATCTCGGTCAGGTGCTCCTGCCAGTGGTGGTCGATGGCGCTGATGACGATGTAGCGCTCGAGGCCGCCCAGCGCCACCGGATCCTCGACGGATTCCTTGAGGGCGTAGGCCTTTTTAATTCGCCCGACGAGCTCCTTGAGCAGGGGCTCGAAGTCATTGCGGCCGGACAATTCCGCGACCGTGGCGCTGACGGGAAAATGCGAATTCAGCCAGCCGACAAGGCCCTCGACGCTGGCGGTGGACGCCCCGCCCTTTTCGCCGATGCCGGCGACCTCGAGGCGCGCCGCGAGCTCCTCCTCGATCATCTCGAAGATGATATCCTTCGGACGGTCGCTGTGCAGGGTGCTGTTGCGGATGCCGTAGACGACCTCGCGCTGCTTGTTGAGCACGTCGTCGTATTGGAGGAGGCGCTTGCGAATGGAGAAATTCTGCTGCTCGACCTTTTTCTGGGCGGACTCGATGGAGCGGTTGAGCCACGGGTGCTCGAGCTCCTCGCCCTCGACCATTGCGCCCTCCATGATGCGAGAGGCGAGGTTGCCCTGCAGGAAGAGGCGCATGAGATCGTCCTCCAGCGAGAGGAAGAACTTGGTCATGCCGGGGTCGCCCTGGCGCGAGCAGCGGCCGCGCAACTGGCGGTCGATGCGGCGGGACTCGTGGCGCTCGGTGCCCACGACGAGCAGGCCACCGAGCTCGCGGACGCCTTCGCCCAGCTTGATGTCGGTGCCGCGGCCCGCCATGTTCGTGGCGATGGTGACGGAACCGCGCTGGCCGGCGCGGGTGACAATCTCGGCCTCCTGCTGGTGGAACTTGGCGTTGAGGACGGTGTGGATGACGTTCGCGCGCTTCAGCATGCGGCTGAGCACCTCGGACTGCTCGACCGTGACGGTGCCGACGAGGACGGGCTGGCCGCGCTGCTGCGCCTCCTGGATCTGCTTCACGACCGCATTGTATTTGTCGCGTCGGGTCTTGAAGATGGAGTCGTTCCGGTCGACGCGGATGCAGGGTTGGTTCGTCGGGATCTGGGTAACGGAGAGCCGGTAGATCTCGTGGAACTCGGTGGCCTCAGTCTCGGCGGTGCCGGTCATGCCCGCGAGTTTCTCATACATGCGGAAGTAATTCTGGATGGTGACCGTGGCGTAGGTGCGCGTCTCGCGCTCGATGGTGACGTTTTCCTTGGCTTCGACCGCCTGGTGCAGGCCGTCGGACCAGCGGCGGCCGGACATGATGCGGCCCGTGTTCTCGTCGACGATGACGACCTTGCCGTCCTGTACGACGTATTCGACATCGCGCTCGTAGAGCGAATAGGCGCGGAGCAGCTGGGACAAAGCGTGGATGTCCTCCGAGACGACCTCGTAGCGTTGCTGGGCCACGCGCTTAGCCGACTCCTTCTGCTCGGGGGTCTGGGCGGCGTCCTTCTCGATCTCGATAAAAATCGTCGCCAGATCCGGCAGGGTGAAGGCATCGGGATCATCGGGACACAGCTTGGTGCGGCCCGGCTCGGTGAGATCGGCCTGGTGGTTCTTCTCGTCGATGACAAAGAACAGCTCCTCCTTGTATTTGTAGAGCTCGGTCTTGTTGAAGTCGGAGTGCATCTCGACGTCGGTCTTGTCGAGGAGCTTGCGCCACTCGGCATTCTCCTGGAGACGGAGGAGCTGCTTGTTCTTCGGCATGCCCAGCTTGACCTGGAGCATCTTCATCGCGGCGTCCTGCCTCGCCTCAGGAGTGAGGTCGGGCTTGGCGAGGAGGTCGCCGGCCTCCTTCACGAGCCGGTTGATCAGGCGAAGCTGCGCGCTGACGAGCTGCTCGACGCCGGACTTGAGGCGGGTGAAGGGCTGCTCGCGTTCGATCGGTGCGGGGCCCGAGATGATGAGCGGGGTGCGCGCCTCGTCCACGAGGATGGAGTCGATTTCGTCGACGATGCAGTAGAAGTGGTCGCGCTGCACCTGGTCCTCTTTGCGGGTGGCCATGCCGTTGTCGCGCAGGTAGTCGAAGCCGAATTCGGAGGCGGTGCCGTAGGTGATGCCGCAGTTATACATCTCGCGGCGGGTTTCGGAGTGCATCTGCTGCTGGATGCAGCCCACGGTGAGGCCGAGAAAACGGTAGAGGTGCCCCATCCACTCGGAGTCGCGGCGGGCGAGGTAATCGTTGACCGTGACGAGCTGGGCGTTCTTGCCCGTGAGGGCGTTGAGGAAGAGCGGCAGCGTGGCGACCAGGGTCTTGCCCTCGCCCGTCGCCATCTCGGCGATGCGGCCCTCGTGCAGCGCAATGCCGCCGATGAGCTGCACATCAAAATGGATCATATCCCAGGTCAGCTCGTGATCACACACCAGGACCTTCCGGCCGAACAGGCGGCGGGCGGCGTTTTTCACCGCGGCAAAGGCCTCGGGCAGGACCGCGTCAAGGGTCTCCCCCTTGGCGAGGCGGGCGCGGAATTCATCCGCTTTGGCGCGGAGCTGGTCGTCGGTGAAAGCCTGGTATTGCTTCTCAAATTCGTTGATGCGCGCGACGAGGGGGCGGCATTTTTCGACGTATTTGCGGTGGTGCCGGCCGGAGAATTTCTGCAAGATGAAGCTGAGCATTGAAGGTGACGAATGAAAGCCACGCCCGAGGGCTTGGCAAATGGCAAAATTCGCCCCGCGGGCCCGTCCAAACCGCTGCGCCGCAATGGGCTCGCCGGCGCCGGCGCACGGGCGGCTGAGACCGTGTCGGAGCTTGCTTGCAAGCGATGCTTATTCCCCGGCTGGCGCTATCGCCTGCGAGCAGGCTCCTGCAAAAAATCCTGCTCAAATCTTCGTCTTGAAGTAGGCGATGGTGTGCTTGAGGCCCTCGGCGAGCGGGACCTTCGGCTCCCACTTAAGGAATTTCCTCGCAAGCGTGATGTCGGGCCGGCGCTGTCGCGGGTCGTCGGCGGGCAGTGGCTTGTGCACGATCTTTGACTTGCTCTTCGTGAGCTTGAGCACCTGCTCGGCCAGCTCGAGCATCGTGATCTCGCCGGGGTTGCCAAGGTTGATGGGCCCGACGGTCTCGGTCTGGTTCATCAGCCTCACGAAGCCCTCGATGAGGTCGTCCACGTAGCAGAACGCGCGCGTCTGCGTGCCGTCGCCGTAAACCGTAAGGTTCTCGCCCTTGAGCGCCTGCACGATGAGGTTGGAGACAACGCGGCCGTCGTTCGGGTGCATGCGGGGGCCGTAGGTGTTGAAGATGCGGACGACGCGGATATCAACCTTGTTCTCGCGGTGGTAGTCGAAGAAGAGCGTCTCGGCGCAGCGCTTGCCCTCGTCGTAGCACGAGCGACGGCCGATGGGGTTGACGTTGCCCCAGTAGCTCTCGGGCTGCGGATGCACTGCCGGGTCGCCGTAGACCTCCGAGGTACTGGCCTGGAACACGCGGGCCTTCACGCGCCTGGCGAGGCCGAGGCAGTTGATCGCCCCCATGACCGACGTCTTCGTGGTCTTGATGGGATTGTATTGGTAATGCGGCGGCGAGGCCGGGCAGGCGAGGTTGTAGATCTGCTCCACCTCGTACTTGAACGGATCGATGATGTCGTGGCGGACGAACTCGAAGTTCGGGTTGCCGGCAAGGTGGGCAATGTTGGCCTTGCTGCCGGTGAACAGGTTGTCGAGGCACACGATGTCGTGGCCATCGGCCAGCAGCCGGTCGCAAAGGTGACTGCCGAGAAACCCCGCCCCGCCGGTGACAAGAATGCGCATGGGATTGATGTAGGTAATTGCCTCCGGGCTAGCCAGCAAAACTTGCGGTGGGCTGCCAGCGGCTGGCTGAAGCTTTGCCTCCGCAGCACCCCCAGCCCAGGCTACGCCCACGGGCCCGGGCCATCTGCCTTCGGCAGAATACGCCCGGCGAGCCATGCCGAGGTTGTCCAAAACATCCTCCACCAGCGAAAAATTAACACTCCCAGCAGCTCAATAGACGGATGCACTTCACAGGCTAACCCTCCGGGTGGCTAGAAAAGTTGAGGCCGGTCACCGACTGCGCGACGAATGTCTGAACGTAATCAGTTTTCAGCCTCGTGAACCTTAAGATAAACTTGAGTCTTAGCGCCACGGCTACAATACCAGCCGTCCGAAACATCCTCCACCAGGGAAAACTAACACTGCCAGTGGCTCGATAGACGGGTGCACTTCAACTTCACCCACACCCCCTCCAGACTAACACTGCATCTGGCTCCGATCCCGCGTCCCCGTTACACTGAAATTGTGAATTAAGTGAATTAAATTTCCACCAACAAAATACCAAGACCATGCGCTCAACACTCGAAAATCCCCTCAAACAAGTCAGCGAGTTCTTATCCCAATCCCCACTCAAGGCGTTTATTGGCGGAGAGTGGGTGCCGGCTGCTGATGGCGCGACCTTCACGACGCGTGATCCGGGAACCGGCGCGCCGCTGGCCGAAGTGCCGGCGATGGGGGCCAAGGATGTGGACCGCGCCGTGCAGGCCGCCACCAGGGCGTTTCGCACTTCCGGATGGGCGGAGATGACTCCGAACGTGCGGGGTGTGCTGCTGCACCGGCTGGCGGACGAAGTCGAGAAGCACAAACCCGTTCTCGCCCGGATCGAAGCGAGCGACGCCGGCAAGATCCTCGCCCAGGCCGAAGGGGACATCCAGAACTTCGTCGATACCATGCGCTATTTCATCGAGATCTCACTCCACGTGGAGCGGCGCACCCCCCTGGCCGTCAAAGGTCACGAAGCCACCACCGTCAGGCTGCCGTGGGGGCCATGCGGATTCATTGTCCCGTGGAACTTTCCGTTCCTGCTCATTGGCTGGAACATTTCCCCGGCGTTAGCCGCGGGGAATACCGTGGTGATCAAACCCGCCGAGGACACTCCCTTGTCCGCCCTCTACCTCGGACACCTCGCCCAGAAGGCGGGCATTCCCGGCGGCGTCATCAATGTGGTCACCGGCTATGGGGAAACGGCCGGGGCCGCCCTGGCCTCCCATCCCGGCTTGAAACGGATGTCATTTACCGGCTCGCCTGAGGTCGGCCGCCTGGTGGCCGAGGCGTGCGGGCGCAACCTGACGCCAGCCAAGCTCGAATTGGGCGGCAAGGGCGCCGCAGTTATTTTTGACGATGTCGACATCGAGACGACGGCGGCCAAGCTGGCGGGAGCGATCACCTTCCATTCTGGGCAGGTTTGCTGTGACGCCACCCGCTGGCTGGTGCAGCGCTCGATCTATGACCGGTTTGTCGACCAATGCGTGGGCCGGTTGAAGGCGGTCCAAGTCGGCTATCAGCTGGACCCGGCCAGCCAGATGGGCCCGGTGGTCAGCGCCAAACAACGCGATCGCGTTCTGGGCTATCTCGAACGCGGGCGAGCCGAAGGGGCCAAGCTGCTCCTGGAAGGTGGCCCGGCTTCCGTGCCCGGCCGGAACGGATTCTATGTCAAACCGGCGCTGATGGCGGGGGAACTGGCCAATGTCGCCGCGCGCGAGGAGATCTTCGGCCCCGTGGCCTACCTGACGCCCTTCGAGAACGAGGCCCAGGCCATCGCCATGGCCAACGACACCGATTACGGACTGGCCAACAGCGTCTGGTCCGCCGACCTGGATCGGGCCCGACGCGTGGCGGAGAGGATGGTCGCCGGCAACAGTTGGATCAACGCGCACAATGTCTTTGCCCACGGCGTGCCCTACGGTGGAATCAACAAGAGCGGCCTGGGCGGGGGCGTGCTCTCCTTCGAAACCTACCTGGATTACACCCGCGGGCTTTCGGTGGTGCGCCCGCTCTGACCGGACCCAGGTTCCAGATCCACTCGCCACGGCTGATGGACCGATAAAAACAGATCGCAAAATATTCCGATGGATCCCCCTGCTCCTGCTCGGAGCGATGTGGCCCGCGGCCAAAGCTCACACCGCCGCGCCCATCCCCTTGCGGGCGGGCCCCGTGACCAGGGTGTTCGAGCCCGACAACGCGTTCCTACGTCACCTGAACAAACCCCTTCCCCGCAGACCGATAATCCGGTTTCCTGTCAGTAATGAGCCGCGCCAGGATTGTTCCACCACGAGGGACAACGTTTGACCGAGCACTTTGTCGCCAACATGCGACGTATTCAAGGCGGCTGACGTCACGTCCCCCAATTATCCCACTGTCCCTCATGACATCTGACCCGGCGTCCGCCTCCATCACTCTCGTAGCCAAACCGACACGCGTGCGCTACAAGGTCGCGGGATTGACGTTCCTCCTCGCGATGATCACCTATCTCGATCGCGTGTGCATCGCAACGGTAGCTCCGAGCATCATGGCTGACTTTCCCCTCACCAAGGTGCAGATGGGCTATATCTTCAGCGCCTTCGCGCTCGCCTACGCGGCCTTTGAAATCCCCACAGCCCGCTTTGCCGACAAGATCGGAACCCATGCGATCCTCACCCGTATCGTCGTCTGGTGGTCGGCGTTCACCCTGCTCACCGGCGCGACGTTCAATTTCCTCTCTCTACTGGTGGCGCGCTTCCTTTTCGGTGCGGGCGAGGCGGGCGCCTGGCCCTGCGCCGCGCGAACCTTCGCACGTTGGATTCCCAAGATGCAACGCGGAACCCTGCAGGGGATTTTTTCAGCGCGGCTTTTCTCTCAGGTGCGGTTACGCCCATGCTCGTCACTTTTCTGCTCAGCTTCATGTCCTGTTCGGTTTTTTCGGCCTAGCTTGGGCCATAGTCTGGCACCTTTGGTTTCGCAGCGAGCCCTCGGAACACCCCGCCGTGAACCAGGCGGAGCGCGAACTTATCGAAGTCGGCTGTGAACCCGCCACCCAGCACGAGGGCGGCGGCCGGTTCTGGAGACAGATCCTGCTTAACCGAAACGTTCTCGCTCTCTGCCTGATGTATTTACCAAACAGCTTTGTATTCTATTTCTGCATCACCTGGTTCCCTACCTACCTGAAGGAACGGCACAACTTTACCACCCTATCGCTCGATTTTTTCACGGGCCTGCCGCTGCTCCTGAGCGTCTTCAGCGTGGTGCTCGGCGGCGTGACCATGGACCGACTGATCACGCGCTTCGGGGAACGGGTCGGGCGCTGCGGGCTCGGCGCCGCGGCGTATGCTGTCGCCGCCCTGGCGCTACTCATTGTCCCGTCCTGCTCCCAGCCGATCGGTGCCGCGGTCCTGATTGCCGTCGCGATGGCCGCCAACACGTTTACCATTTCGGTCGCCTGGGGCACCTGCATCGAGATTGGCGGAAACGATGCCGGCGTGGTCAGCGCGAGCATGAACACGGCCGGCCAGATCGGTAGCCTACTCTGTCCGCTGCTCGTCGCTTACACTCTGAAATGGTTCAACAACTGGGACTTCTCCATTTATGTGATGAGCCTGCTTTTCTTCGTAGGCGTGGCCTGCTGGTGCATCATCGATCCCAGTAAAAAGGTGCTTGCAACCCTTGCCTCATTATGAAAATCAAAGCCGCCGTGGTTCCCGCTCTCGACCGGCTCTCGATTGAAACTGTTCAAGTAGACCAACCCAAAGGCGATGAAATTCTGGTGAACACTGTCGCCGCCGGCTTCTGCCACTCGGACTTTCCTACCTGCCGCAAGCAGTTCCAGGCCAAGCTTCCGCTCGTGCTCGGCCACGAAGGCGCAGGCGTGGTCGAGAGCAAATCCCATCCCCGCAGACCGATAATCCATTTCCCTATCAGTAATTCCGCCATACTGGGATTGCTTCACCGCCAGACCGCTCAGGAGGAACCCGCATGACTCGACGCAAAGTCCTGATTACCGGAGCCAGTGGGCTCATTGGTGGCCTGACGATCAAACACTTGGGCGATAAGTACGAGTTCAGCGGCCTGAGCCGGCGACCGGTCGCCGGAATTCCGCATCTGTCGGCCGATATTACCGACGCGGCTGCCATCAAGCCGGCGTTTGCCGGGATTCACACGGTGCTGCATCTCGCCGCGGCCAATGGTGCCGATCAGTGGCTCGCCTGGGCTCCGACGATGGCGATCACCATCCAGGGGACGCTCAACGTTTATGAGGCCGCCCGTGAAGCCGGCGTCCAGCGGGTCGTGTTCATCAGTAGCGGCAGCTGCCAGATCGCTTGGGAATGGGACTCGAACCATCCCTACGGTAAACTTGCGAACGGGCCTGACGATGAGATCCCCGCGGCCTGGCCGATGGTCGATTTGAATTGGCCGGTCCGTCCCGATTCGCCTTACTCTGTTGGAAAACTCTTCGGAGAAAACCTTGGGCGCTATTATTTCGACAAGTATGGAATCTCGACGATCGCCATTCGACTGGGTGCCGTGAACAAGGAAAATCGCCCGCTCGTTCGCCGGCTCTATCCGGGATACCTCTCACAGTCCGACTGCGTGCAACTCATTGACAAGTGCTTGGGCGCGCCTGAGTCGCTGAAGTACGAGATCGTCAACGCCATCTCCGAAAACAAATACCGCTGGCGTTCGACTGACCGCACCAAAGAAATTTTCGGCTGGCGACCCACCGGGAACTCGGATGCTTTCCCCCTAGAGAGACCCAATGAATTGTCGTCCGATTCCAGATTGATCTCAAACAGACCCAGCCCAAGACGGTAGGCCAACCGCCGCCGTTCACGTTGAGCAACGCGCGGTTCCCACTGGAAGGCCGCTGACGAGTCACACGCGGCGAGGACTCTGTGGCACGATCGGTGGACCATGTGCCCGGCGTATCGTGCAAGGCGGAACAAGTCCACGTCCGGGAAAATATCTGGCACGATCCGGCGGCCGACATGTGTCTGCTCGCGTCGAGCAATGAGTTTCTGATCATCAAAAGATGGGACCGCAACAACCGCGCGTCATGGCTGGTGGCCCGCTTCGTTTGGCAGCGAGCCGATTTTTTGTCGTGATCTTGAGCTTGCACCAAGCCGATGTTCCGGTCGCGCCACCGCTGACCCGGTGGTGCAAGCAGCGGCGTGATCATCACCAAAAACCGGTGGTTTGATAACCACCTCACCATTTCGCAACAAACTCCTATCCCCAAGCCGATGCC
>SIBQ01000001.1:2500-215927 GCA_009695095.1 Lacunisphaera sp. | reverse complement strand
CTACGCCGCTCAACTTCCTGCTGTCCCGACGGAGGGAGGCCGGAGGCCGACCGGAGTCGGGACAACGCAAACCCAACCCAACACATCAACCCATAACAGGCGCCCAGACTAACCCTCCGGGTGGCTCGAAAAGTTGAGGCCGGTCAATTACCTTCAAGGTAATAGTGGGGATAGTCGCCGGAGAATTCGAGCGAGTAGACATCGATGCTGCTCCCAAAACTGACGTGGGATTGGGTCGATGCGCCAAACACGAGGGCGGCATTGTCAGCGGTGACTGGTGCAGTATTCGGTGGGGTGCTGATCCAATTGGCGCCGGTCTCAAGCACACCGGTCCCGGCGGTCGGCGACCACGTGAAGGTGGTCTGCGCCTGGGCGGCGGTAAACCAGCCAGCAAGGCCGACGCACAGCGCGGCGAGGTATGCGGTTGAATGCGCCCGGCGACCCATGCCCCTTCTTAATCACCCGGGAAGAAATCTCTCAAGGCTATTTAATGCAAAAAATTGGCCGGTGAATAACGCCCCCAATCTTGACAAGCTCAACAAATCAGGTGCGGCGGCAGTTCGCGCTGCCGGTGCCGGGCGGATCTTAGCTTGCCAGCAATCCCCCGTATCCGCTAGCTGCAGAGCTTTATGGCGATTTTCGGCTCACCTTCCACGGTCCGTGCGCAAACTGCCGCGAACCCCGCCTTGCAACAGGCGATGGACTACGTGGACAAGCTGCTCCAGACGGGTTCGCCGGAGCGGGCGCGGCTGTTCGCCCTGCCGGCCGGGGAGTCGGTGAAGGTGGAGCTGGGCGGGGGAATGTTCGCCATCGATGCCGCCTACCTGAGCAAGCCGCGGCCCGACGTGTTTTTCGAGACGCATCGCAAATACATCGACGTGCAGGCGGTGCTGGAGGGCGAGGAGTTCATGGAAATCGCGGACCTCAAGCGCCTGACCCTCGATGTGCCCTACGACGCCGAGCGCGACTTAATCAAATACAAGGACTACGCGGACACCTCTGTGCTGCGGGCACGGGACGGAGAAATCATGGTGTTTTTCACGGTGGACGGACACATGTCGCACGCGGTCAGCAAACCGGTGCTGGTGCGCAAAACCGTGGTCAAGGTGCCGGCTGATGGTAAGTGATAGTGAAGGTGAGGGTAAAGAGGGGAAATGGCACGCAGGGGAAACGGACTTTGCTTGCCTCACTTTCACTCTCGCCTTCCCTTTCATTGCTTTGAACTACCGCCACCATTACCATGCGGGCAACTACGCGGATGTCTTCAAGCACGTCCTGCTGCTGCTGCTCATCCGGGCGATGCAGCGCAAGGCGAAGGGATTTCTTTATCTCGACACGCACGCCGGGCGCGGGGGCTATGATCTCTCGATGCCCGCGGTCCTGACCGACGGTCGGACCCGCGAGCCCGAGCATCCCGCCGGGATCGGCCGGTTGTGGGATGCGCCGGAATTACCGCCGGTGCTCGCCGACTTTGTCTCGCTGGTGCGGCGGTTCAACGACCGCCATGGCGCGGTTAGTCCGGAGTTGAAATTCTATCCCGGCTCGCCGTGGCTGGCGAAGATGCTGCTGCGGCCAGCGGACCGGATGGCGCTGTGCGAGCTGCGGCCCGACGACGCCGAGGCGCTGGACTTTGAATTCGCGCGCGAGGCCCGCGTCACCGTGCAAGCCAGCGATGGCTACATTGGATTAAAGGCCCTGCTGCCGCCGCCAGAGAAACGCGCGCTGGTGCTCATCGACCCGCCGTTCGAAAGCCTGGACGAGTTTGCCAGTATCCGGCGCGGACTGGGCGAGGCGAGGCGCCGCCTGCCCGGGGCGGTCTGCGCCGTGTGGTATCCGCTCACGGAGCGCGCACGGGCCGACGATTTTCACCAGACAGTGCGGGAGCTGGACACGCCGGCGCTGGCGGCCGAGTTGAATATTGCGGGTGACGGCTCGCAACTGCGGATGAAAGGCTGCGGCCTGCTGGTGCTGAATCCGCCGTGGCAGATCGACGGGGAAATCCGTGCGGTGTTGCCGGAGCTGGTCCGGCGGATGCAGGTTGACCGCGGCGCCGCGGCGGGATGCCACTGGCTCGTGCCGGAGAAGTGAGCGGGGAATTTAGCCCTGCGGCGAACGCTGCGTGACGCGCGTGGCCGTGAACGGCAGGGGATCGAGGGCGACCCGGGGGTTGGGCAGCACGGGCGCCTTGAACAAGGGCTGGTCCCACAGGATGTCGCGGATGATGATCGCCGGCCGCACGGGGACAAACACCGCGGCCGGAGGGGCGGCGAGGCGCTTGGCGGGGTTGTGCGGGAAGTAGGTCATGGTGTTTTGGGTCGAGGCTTGGTCAGAGCCTGCTCCCTGAGAACCCCGCAAACGCGCCCTTGTTCCAAAAAAATTGCTCGTGCGTCCGGTCAGGACGAGCGAGCCGGCTTGCTTTTGGGCAGCACGATGGTGAGCACGCCCCGGGCGACGGAGGCCTGCAAGGCGCCGTAGTTGAGACCCAACCCCAGCCTCAGCTTGAACTGGTAATCGCGCTGCGCCCGTTCGAGGTGCAACGCCTGCCAGTTGGGGCGGACGTGATGGGTCTTGCGCGCGGTCACAATCAGGTCGGGCCCGGCCGTGGTGATTTCCACGCCGCTGGCCTCCACGCCGGGCACGTAGATGGCGAGCTTGAGGGCCGAGGACTGGTCCAGGCAGTCGTTGTGCGGCGAACGGAACGCCTGCGATGGCTCCGTGCCGGGGGAATGGCTGTGGTTTACGCGATGGATGATGGTATGCATGATAGTTCCTTTCTCGTCGGTGGGATACCGCCGGGACTCCTGGGAGCTGAAAGAAAAACCGGTTTACGGTTTGATCAGCGGTGGCAGTTCTGGCCGGTGGATCGCTTCAGCCAATTGGCGACACTCGCGAGCATCTGCCCGCAACCAACCGGCTGACCGGCCTTCGTAAGCGAAGTGCCGGCCTGCTGGCTGAGCTGATGCGGCGAGACGTGCGTCATTGGACTGAGTTCGACGGCCAAAATGCACAGCATGGGCCATCCGCCAGCAAAATTTCCCCGTATGACGTGGCCGCGGGCGCGCTTGCACGGGGGCCGCCCGGCTGGTAATCCCCTGCCATGAAACCGATGACCGATGGGAAGACGACCGTGGCGGAACTGCGCGAACGGGTGCTGGCCTTTGTGCGCGAGCGGGAGTGGGGGCAGTTCCACTCGCCTAAAAACCTCAGCATGGCGCTGGCCGCCGAGTCGGGCGAATTGATGGAGCACTTTCTCTGGGCCGAGTCAAAGGCGTCGCTCGACGTCGTGCGCGACCCGAAAAAACGCCCGGCTATTGAGCACGAGCTCGCCGACGTGGTCATCTACGCGCTCGAGTTTGCCAACATCTGCGGCATCGACCTGGCCGCCGCCATCGGGGCCAAGATGGCCGCCAACGCGGGAAAGTATCCGGTGGAGAAGTCGCGCGGCCGGGCGGACAAATACACGGAACTCTGAATTCTTGCCGGAGGTAGCAGAGGCAACCGGGAGGGATTGCTCCGTTTCCTCCTGTAAGATCTGGCGACTTCAGGCCTTGCCGCCGTAGCTCAAGTAGTCGTCGAGATCGAGCAGGTCGGCGAACGAGCGGATGTCGTCGCGCTTTGACTTGTGCCCCTTGATCAAGCCGGCGATCCATTCGTGACCCTGGGCTCCGCCAGGACCGAGCTGCTCCAGCCAGACCGACCAGGCGGCGATTTCCGCGGGCTGGCGTTTGGCGTGTTTATCCATCCACGCCGACATCTCGACATCGGATTTACCGGTCTTGATCGCGGCGAGCAACTTCTGGTGATTGATGCCGGTGAAGGTGAAGAACCGCTGGTCGAGCGGGCAGTTGTAGTGGAATTCGCCCGCTTTGCCGACGAGATGAGCGCGGGCCTTGTCGAGCAGCCGGGCAAGATGCGCATAGCCGCCAAGGCGGACACGCACACTGCGGGGCGGATGTTGGGAGAGGTCGGGTTTGCTATAGTTGATCATTTTTGGGTGGGTTGCGGAAGGAACAACGTGGGTCGCGGCGGGATAGGGCGCAATCTTCGCCGACCAAGCGGTCACTGCTACGAATGTAGATTTCCGATTTTGGCAAGCGGGGCGGCTCACTTAACGCCATTCCGCCCGCAATTGCTCCGGGGTCCGGCCCTGGGTGCGCAGGGTTCGCAGGGCGAGGGCGTCGTGCCGCTTGGCGAGCCGGACGCCCTGGTCGTCGATGACGAGCGGACAGTGATAATACGCCGGGGCCGCGAGCCCGAGCGCGCGATAGAGCAGCAATTGGCGGAAGGTGGACTTGATCAGATCCGCCCCGCGCACGACCTCGGTGATGTCCATCGCCGCGTCGTCCACCACGCACGCGAGCTGGTAGCTCGGCATGTCGTCCTTCCGCCACACGAGGAAGTCGCCGAACTCGCGTCCGGCCATGGCTTGCTGTTTGCCGGCGTGACCGTCTAGGAAAACCAATTTCTCACCGTCGGGCACGCGAAAGCGCCAGTTGATGGCGACGGGCTCGGTCAGCGGCGACAACGGGGCGCCGGCCGGCGGGCGGAATTGAGGGGGGTAGACCGGTTCATTGGTTTCCTCACCATCCTGCGGAGCGCTCAAGGCGGCGAGCACGTCGCGCCGCGAGCGGGTGCAGGGATAGATGCAGCCAGTGGCATGCAGTCGCGCGAGAGCGGCGCGATAAAGGGGGAGGCGCGCGCTTTGGGTAATCATCGGTTCCACCCAGCGCAGGCCAAGCCAGCGCAGATCCTCCAGCATCGCGGTCACAAACTCTGGCCGGCAGCGCGCGACGTCGAGATCGTCGTTGCGCAACGCCAGCTGTCCGCCGGCAGTGCGGGCGCGCTCCTGGGCGATCCAGAACGTCCGGGCATGCCCCAGGTGCAGCAGGCCGGTGGGCGACGGCGCCAGCCGCCCGCGATAAGTTAAAGTCATATTAACCACAGACAGACACAGATGAGCACAGATGAAGGAGGGCGGCCAAGCATCAATAGCACCTGGCTGTTTTAGATTTCATCCGTGTCCATCTGTGTTCATCTGTGGTTGTCCCATGAAATCCCTCTGCGTCTACTGTTCGTCCAGCGACCGGCTTGAACCGAAGTATTACGCCGCGGCGACGGAGCTGGGCGAGGAGCTGGGCCGGCGGCAATGGACGCTGGTCTATGGCGGCGGCAAGACCGGCCTGATGGGTGCCCTCGCTCGCGGGGTGAAGTCGAGCGGCGGCCGCGTGGTCGGCGTGATTCCCGAGTTCATGAAGGTCCGCGAGCTGGAGTTCGCCGAGGCCGACGAGCTCATCTGCGTCCTGACGATGCGCGAGCGCAAGATGCTCATGGAGACGCGGGCCGACGCCTTCCTGGCCCTGCCCGGCGGCTGGGGCACGCTGGAGGAGCTGCTGGAGATCCTGACGCTCGCCCACCTCGAGGTGCTGCACAGGCCGGTCGTCATTTTCAACCAGGACGGCTACTATGACGACTTGCTCCGGCTGTTCGACCGCATCGTGGGGGAGAAATTCATGCACGACACCATCAGGACCAAATATGCGGTGGCGCGCACGGTCGCAGAGATCATTCCCCTGATCGAGGGCTGGAACCGCCAGCCCGGCGACGCCAAGTGGTTCCAGACGCGTTAGCGATACAGCTTAATCAAGTCCTCGTGGCGGATCCAGCCCGTCTGGCCGCCGGCAAAGTCGAGCTTGGCCCAGCCGAGGAAATTCTTCTCGGCCACCGCGAGGGAGCCGGCGGAAAGCGGCGAGGTCTTCTGGGCCGTGTCAGCCTCGGTCGGGATGCTCCGCAGGGTCGACTGTTTCCAGACTATCACGACCTCGGGATGTGCGAGCAGGCCGAAGGTGTGCAGGCTGAAGGTGGCTGCGGCGGCCAGCAGCACGGCGACGAGGCTGGTGGTCAGCGCGACGGGCTTGGCCCACGCGCCGATGCGCCGGTAGCCCTGCAGGAGCAGAACGATGAGTGCGGCGGCCAGCAAGAGAGCCGCCCCAACCAGCACGAGCTGCCATTCGGCGGGCGTGGCCCACCGGGCGAGTTTGTAGCTGCCCTCGCCGCGCGAAAACTCCACGAGCTCGGGCGGCGCCAGGCCGGATCGTTGCAGTCCGAGGGCGATGTCCCAGCGGGTGGCGTCGGCGCGGGCGTTGAGCAGGGAGGCGCTGGTCCAGTGGGCCGTGGCCTCGGCCCAGCGATCCTGTTGGGCGAGCGCGAGACCGAGATTGTGGCGGGCGATCCAGTCGGTGGGCGTCGTGGCGACGGTCCGGCGCCACACGGCCTCGGCGGCGGCAAAGTCGCCCCGCTTGTAGCTATCGGCAGCGTTTTCGCCATGTGCGGGGGATGGGACCAATAGGACGGACAGGGCGAATAGGAAGGGCAGCAGATTGCGTCCGGCGAAAAGCGAGAAGGGTGGCCAGCAGGGCAGGCGCACAGCCTGGAGCGCGCCTTCGGCGCGGTTCATCCAGTCCGCAGGCAGGGAATTTTCGCGGCTGTGCAGCGCGCGATCGGCCTCGGACCAAAGCCGGGTCCAAGGCGAGGCGGCGTCCTTGGCCAAGCCTCCGACACAGGCGTGCACCAGCGGCGTGCCGGGCGCCGCGTGCGGAATCTGCCACAAGGCGGCGGTGTGGTGCTGCCATTGCCGGAGCAGCGAGGATCCGCCTTCGCCGGGCTTCGGCGCGGTAAGGCGGAGTTCAGCCAGAGCGGTGGCGAGCCGGGCGCGGGCCTCGCGGCGCAGGCGTTGCGGGTCACGCTCGCGCGAGCGTAGCGCGGCGAGCACCAGCCAGACAGACAGGATGCAGAATACCGAGGACAGCAGGCAGACTAGGACGAGGGCGCCGTTGGGCAGGGGCACGAGGCCCGTGGCCGGTTCGCTCAACGGGTCGCGCGGCAGGTTCTCCGGCGGAACGGGCGGCACGGCGGTGGGCAGATCAGGTGCCGCGGGCACACCCGACGCCGGTGGGGTGATCGAGAACTGCACGGGTGCCCCGGAATTCGCGGTCGGCTGCACCGGCTGGGAGCCGCCGGTCACGGTGATGGTGACCGGCTCACTGGCCACCGTCTTATAGGTGCCGGACTTGGTATCAAAATAGGTGAAACGCACGGGGGTAAGCCGGTAGGTGCCGGCGCGCGTGGGGACGAGCACCACGTCCTCGCTGAGCCCGCCTGCAAATAGCGAGCCCTCCTTCATCGTCCGCTTGGACTTGGGCTGCACGATCTGGAAGTCATTGGACACCTCCCGCTGGGGCAGACCGGTGATGTCGGGCCAGTTGCCGGTGCCGCCCAGCTCCAGGGTCCACGTGATGGGCTCACCCACGGCGGCGGTGACCGGCACGACCTTGGAGATGAAGGAAAATTCACCGACCGCGCCGGAAAAATCCGCCGGGGCGGGCGGCAACGCCTTGATGGTCAGCTCGAGGGGATTCGATTCGAGCAGACGCTGCTCAACGGCGTTCTGGCTCAGTAAGCTGAACCCCGTGGTGCCGACAATCACGTTCACGGTCTGGGTGACGGGCTTGATGGTATGGCTGCCGGGTTGCTTGACGTAGCCATTGGACGATTGGGCGACCACCCAGCGGCGTTCCCCGCGAATCATGGACTCGGATGGATCGGGCTTGCTCCAGTCCTCGACCACGATCGGGGCGGGCGACCAATCGAGCCGGGGATCGACCGAGTGCAGGTAGCGTTTGACGATGTTCAGCGTAAAAGTGACCGGGAAAACCTCGCCGGCCCAGAATGAACCTTTCGGGGCCGTGAGCCGGGCCGACGCGATGTCATCCACCACGAGCCCGGTGTTGCCCACCGTGGCATCACCCACGGTGAAGGTGGCCGCTTTCACGTTCACCGTGCCTTTGTCGGTCTTGACGTCGAAGGCCGGGATGCTGATGCCGCTCCGCTTCGTCGGGCGCACGGGATAAATGAGCGAAAAGCGGGTGGTCGTTCGGAAATTAACCATGCTGGTCTCGCTGCGTTGCGAGGGCTGGCCCAGGCCCAGCCCGTCGATCCGCGGCAGGACGGGATCACCGTCGGGATCGCAATTTTCAAAAACCAACGCGAGCTGGGACACCTGGTTGAAGCCCAGCTGGCCGCCCGGTGGTTCCCAGCGCACGGATTGGGCGAGGGCAGGCAATGAGCTTCCGATCATTAGCAGACCGAGAATGACACACAGCGTGTCATTGCGCGGAGCGAAGCGACGGAGCAATCCAGCCGTTTCGACAAGCTCAAGGCCCCGAGCCTGTCGAGGGACTGGATCGCCACGCCCGCTGCGCGGACTCGCGATGACAATACAAGAGGTGGATTGCTGATTGCGCACGAAAATCACCAATCCTTGCCGGGGGGTTTCGGCTTCTGTTGTTGCTGGCCCTGCATAAGTTGTTGGAGCTTGGCGGGTGAATCCTGGTTGCGGACCTGGTCGAGTTTCTGGAGCGGCATGTCGAGTTGGGAGTCCTGCGGTTCGGCCGGCTTTTTGTCCTGCCGCCCGCCGACCTTCCGGGTGCCCGGCTGCGGGGGCGGCTTCTGCTCCGACTTCTGCTCCTGCTGCTTCTTCATGTCGCCAAAGGCGTCCTGGTTTTGCTTTTGTTGCTGCTGCTCCTGCTGCGGTTGTTGCTGTTTCTGGTTCTTTTGCTCCTGGTTTTGCTTCTCCTGCTCCTTCTTTTTCTGCTCCTCGTCCTGTTTGAGCAGGTCTTCCAACTCCTGCCGGAGGCGCGGCCAGTCCGCGGCCTTCGCGTCGGTTTTTTCGCCCAGGTCCACTGCCTCCAGCGCGTCGCGGATGGCATTCGTCACCGGATGCTGCTGGGCCGAGATCACGCGCTGGCCGTAGGTGATGGTAGTCGAGGCGAGCTCGGAACAGTCCTTGGGGGTGTGGGCGGCCTTCTCCGCCAGGCGGGCTACGGTGGTGGACAGCGGCTTGGCGAGAGTATCGGCGGCGACATCCGCGGCCTGCATAGAGGACGGATGACAGAGAACAGAGAACAGAATCAAGGCCGCGGCCTCGACAGCGGGTTTCTGTCCTCTGATTTTTGACCTCTGACCTCTGGCTTTGCCCAGCGGCAAAGCCCGTTCCTTCGGGCGCACCGGAAACTCCGCCCAGAAGCTGACCAGCAGCAGCAGCAGGCCGGGCGCGAGGAACCATTGAAAGCGCTCGATCAGCCGCGCGGTGTTTTTCTCGGCGAACTCGCCCTTGCGTCCCGCCTCGACGGTTTTCCGGAGCAAGGCCGGCAAATCCACCCATGCGCTGGCGTCGGTGTAGGCGCCACCCGTCACCTGGGCCAGCTCCTGCAACGTCGAACTGTTGAGCCGCGACATGACCACGGCGCCGCGCTCGTCCTTGACGAAGCCGCCGGCCGCATCGGGGATGAACGAGCCCTGGGCCGTGCCGATGCCGAGGCCGATGACGCGGATGCCCTTCGGCTTGAGCGAATCGGTGACTCCCTTCCATTCCTCATCGGTGCTTTCGCCGTCGCTCAGGATGATCAGGTAGCGGTCGGCGTTGGTGGTGCCGAAGGCCTGCATTGAGGCCTCGAGCATCGCCCGGTAGTTCGAGCCGCCCTCTGGCAGGTATTCCGGGTTCAGAGCCGGGAGGAATTCCCGCAACACCTCGTAGTCGGCGCTGAGCGGGCTCTGCAGGAAGGCGGTGCCGGCGAACAGCACGAGGCCCACGCGCTCGCCCTTCAATCCGTCGAGCAGCGACTGGATGAGCAATTTGCTGCGGTCGAGCCGCGAGGGTTTCACGTCCTGCACGAGCATCGACTTGGAAAGATCCACCGCGATGAGCACCTCGCGCGACTGGTCGAAGACCTGTTCCTCGACCGTGCCCCATTGCGGACGGGCGAGGGCGATGATGCACAGGGCCAGGCCGAACCAGAGCCAGAGGCGCGGGCGCGTCTCGGCGGTCGTGTGTTGCACACCAAGCGAGACGTCAAAGGCCCCGGCCCAGGCGCGGGCAATCTTGGGCCAGTGGGCCGCCACCCGGTTGGTGTGGCGGGCCAGCTCCCACGAGAAGAGGAGCACAAGCGGCACGAGCAGCCAGAGGAGATGGGGCGAGTGGAAGCTCATGCGGGGGCGGCCGCGCGCTTCCGGCGGAAGGGCCATTGCGGGGGCAGCGCGAACAGCGCGCCCAGGAAGAGCAGCGCGGCGCCCGGCACGGCGAACCAGGCGAAAAATTCGGTCGTCACCAGGTAGGACTTGGCGGTGAACTCAATCTTCTGCGCCCGGTCGATCGCAGCGAAGGCCTTCTCGGTGGTATCAACGTCAAATGCGCGGAAGAACTTGCCTCCGGTGGCGTCGGCGATGGCGCGCAACTGGCCCTCGTCGAGGTCGGAGATCATCCGGCGGTAGCCGATCTTGTTGTTGTTGTCGTCGAATACCGGCATCGGCACAAGGCCGTCGCGGCCGGCGCCGATGGTGTAGACGGGCAGGCCGCGCGCTTTGGCGATCTCGGTCGCCTGCTCGGGGGTGAGCAAGCCGCGGTTATTGGCGCCGTCGGTCATGAGCACCACAAAGGCGCCCTTGCGCCGGTTGCCCTCCTCGCGGCCGGCCTGCTCCAGCCGGGTGAGCGCCACACCGAGTCCGTCGCCGATGGCCGTGCCGTCCTCGATCATGCCGAGTTTGAGGCGCTCGACCTGGCGGCTGAGCCATTCGTGATCGAAAGTCAGCGGAGCGAGGGTGTAGGCGCGGCCGGAAAAGACCACCATGCCGATGCGGTCGTTGGTGCGCTGGTTGATAAAGGCCTGGATGATGGGCTTGATGGCCTGCAGGCGGTTGATGCGCTCGCCGTCGCGCTCGTAATCCTCGGCGAGCATCGAGCCGGAAAGGTCGATGGAAAGCATCAGGTCGTAGCCCTGCTGCTTCACCTCGCGCCGGTCCTCGACCTTGATCGGCCGGGCGAGCGCCACGATGAGCAGGACGAGGCCGGTCATGGCCAGGGTGGCGGGCCAGCGGGAGGACGGGATTAGCGACGGCCGGTGCCAGGCCGCGGCGAACGGCACGATGAGCACCGGGGCGCCGCGCCGGCCGCGTACCCAGACGAGCGGCGGCAGGGCGAGCAACGCCAGCAGCCACAAAGGATCATTGAGGGTATAGTTTGTCGTGAGCATCAGTCCTAAATTTCAAATCCAAAACTCCAAACGCCAAGGCATACCCAAGGCCAAAAGACAAAAATAACACTTCCTGGATTTTTCAGATTTGTTTGGCGTTTGCACATGGGCGTTTGGAGTTTTCCCTGCGTCAGCGGCGGTGGCGCGCGAACATGCGGGCGTGGAAAAAGCGCACGAGGGCGTCGAGCCGTTCCTCGTCGGTGCGGACCACGAGCCGGCTCAGGGGATCGGGAAAGAGGCTGCGGTGGGCGTTTTCGCGCTGTTGCGCCCAGGCGGCGTGAGCGGCGCGCTGCCCCGACGAGGTGCCATTGAGCGTGACGACCCGGCCCGCCACGGGATCATAGGTGGTGAGCATGCGGTCATGGGGCAGTTCGCTGTCCCACGGGTCATCCACCCGGAAGCCCATCGTCTGGTAACGCCGCGAGAGCACGCTCCAGCCCTCGGGCTCGACCCGCGGCGGAAAATCGCCGAGCCAGATCAGGATGCTATGACGCGGCGCGGCCTTGGCGAGGAGCCGCCAGGGGATGAAGCTGGGAGCAGGAAGCTCGGAGCCGGCAGGGGAAGACAGCGAGGGCGGTGATTGGCCGAGCAGGGTGGCGGCGGCGTGCAAGATCTGGCCGCGGCCGCGCACCGGCTCCTTCAGGGTGTAACCGGCGGGCGAGGCGTGGAGGAAGCCGACACGGTCTCGGTTGACCGCGCCAAGCATCATGACGAGTCCGGCCAGCTCGAGCAGCGCTTCGCGCTTGGACTGCGCGCCAGAGCCGAATTGCAGGCTGACACTGTCCTCAAACAGGAGGAGCAACGAGACCTCGCGTTCCTCGATGAATTTCTTGCGGTAGGGCTCGCCGAGCCGGGCGGTGACGTTCCAGTCGATGTCGCGAATGTCGTCGCCGTAGGTGTATTTGACGACCTGGTCGAACTCCATGCCGCGGCCGCGGAAGGCGGAGCGGTATTCGCCGCTGAGCACGTTCTCCACGGCGTGGCGCACGCGCCATTCCAACTGGCGCAGGAGCGCCAGTTGCGATGTGACAAGTGAAGTGTGACTTGTGGCGGGTTCGTTCATAGGGATATCGACAGTGGTAGCCGCTTGGCTGGTCACATGTCATATATCACACATCACACTTTGGCCGGGACGGGCGTGCGGATCAGCACCTGATCGAGAATCTTGTCGGAGGAGAGGCCCTCGGCCTCCGCTTCGTAGGTGAGGCCGACGCGGTGGCGGAGAGCGTCGTGGAAAATTTCCTGCACGAGGGCCGGCGAGACATAGTCGTTGCCGCGGAGCCAGGCGAGGGCGCGGCCGGCCTGGAAAAGCGCGAGCGAGGCGCGGGGTGAGGCGCCGAAGTTGAGCAGGCGCTTGGTAGTGCCGCCCTCGGTTTTGGCCGCGAGGTCGCGCGAGCGGCGGACGAGGGCGAGGATGTAGGCCTGCACGGCAGGCGCGACGTGGATGGCGTCGACCTGGATGCGGAGCTCGAGAAGTTCCTCGCCGCTGGAGACAGCGTGGACTTCCGGCTGCTTGGTAACCTGGCCCCACATTTCCATCATCGAGGACTCCTCGATGGCCGACGGGTAATCGACGAGCAGCTTGAAGAGGAAGCGGTCGGTCTGCGCCTCGGGCAGCGGGTAGGTGCCTTCCTGCTCGATGGGGTTCTGCGTCGCCATGACGAAGAAGGGCCGCGGGAGCTTGTGCGAGTTGCCGCCGATGGTGACCTGCCGCTCCTGCATGGCCTCGAGGAGGGCGGACTGCACCTTGGCCGGGGCGCGGTTGATTTCGTCGGCGAGGACGAGGTTGGCGAAGATGGGGCCCCGGTGGGTGGTGAACGCGCCGTCCTTGGGCGAGAAGATCATCGTGCCGACCACGTCGCTGGGGAGCAGGTCGGGCGTGAACTGGATGCGCTCAAACTGCACGCCGAGGGCCGAGCCGAGGGATTTGATGAGCAGCGTCTTGGCCAGGCCGGGCATGCCCTCGAGGAGGACGTGGCCGTTGGCCAGCAACGCGACCAGCATGCGCTCGATGACGGCGTCCTGGCCGATGACGGCGTGGCCGATTTCCGTGCGGAGTTTTTTGGCCCAAGTGGGACCGTTGATCATAGGGGAAGTGATAAGTGATGAGTGACCAGTGACAAGTGAAGAGCTTGGCGCCGTTGCGACTGACGAAGTGACACGGAGTTTCAGCAGTTGGCCACGAAAAGTCGCTAAAAGGCATAAAAAATCAAGGCAGACCAGACTGGATTGCGCCTTAAATTTTCGTGTCATTTTGTGACTCTTTGTGGCTAAACCAGAGCATGGCCGATTTTCCCGACATCGTGGAAGCGCCGCTGCGGGCGCGATTTGTCTCCCTGGGCGTGCGCCCGGAGGAGGTCGAGGAACGCTTTGTCCGCGGGGCCGGGGCGGGCGGCCAGAAGATCAATAAAACCTCGTCCACAGTCTGGCTCCAGCACCGGCCGACCGGCCTCCTTGTGCGCTGCCAGCGTGAGCGCAGCCAGACGGTCAACCGGCAGCTCGCGTGGCAGGAACTGGCCGGAAAGCTGGAAGGACGGCGGCAGGCGGCGGTCAGCCAGGCCCAAGCAGCGCGAGAACTCGCCCGCCGGCAGAAGCGCCAGAAATCACACGGCCAGAAGGTTCGGATGATCGAGACCAAGAAACACCGCGCCAAAAACAAGTCGGCGCGCGGGCGCGTCAGCGGCGACTGGTGAGTGTCAGTTGCGCCAGAAAGCCACGGCCGAAATCACCACGCCGGCCGCCAGGATGAGGTTGGCCAGCAATCCGAGGTTTTCTTCGAACCAGCCGGGCGGCCGGTCCAGTTGTTCGTTGAGGCTGGCTTCACCTGTTCGACGTTCGTCGAGCCGGTGCTGTTCCCGTCGCGCCAGATCCCGGCGGGTGCTGGCCGCGAAACCGCGCAGGATGATGCCGCTCATGACCAGCGTGACCCCAATGGCAAGCAGGCTCTCGTAGGTGGTGAATTGTTTTAACAGGTTCATCGGTGCTCCAGAAAATACAGCTTGACCACGGATAACACCGATAAACACGGATTGATCGCTCGCGGGTCATCCTGAGCGCAGCGAAGAAGCCAGCGGCATGTTCGCCGCAAGAATAATTCTGGATTCTTCGCTTCGCTCAGAATGACATGCACGGGATATTTATCCGGTTCCATCAGTGTAAACTGTGGTTAAACTGGCTCCACCATTGCGCCGACGCGCAGCGTGCCGCGCTTGGTCTCATGGATGAGGTTGACGCCGAAGACGACGACGCCCGGGTCGGCCGGGTCGCGACGATAGGTGGCAAGAGTCTTGAGCGGCTCCTTGCCGCGCACCGCCGTGAGCTGGTCGGTCGTCGTGATTGGGCAGCGGACACTGGGGCCGGCGGTGCGGAACACCAGGCCACCGATCTTGAACCGGGTCCAGTTGTCCTCGGCGAATGCCGCGCAGCCCTGCACGACGATGTTCGGTCGGAAACGGTTCATGGGCAGCGGTTGCGCCAGGCGCGAGTTAAGGTCGGCTAGCGAGGCCTCGCAGATGATGAGGAACGGGCAGCTGTCGGCAAAGGTGACGACATCACCCGCCAGTGCCGCGGGCTTTAAGTTCGGCCGCTGGAAGGTGCCGCCCATCCGCACGAGCCGCAGGGACAGCCCGAGAAAGGCCGTGAGCCATTCCGCGGCTTCCTCGCCGCAATCATCCGCGTTGACCGTGCTTTTCCAGACTGTCACGCGGCGCTGCCCGTGGGAGGCGTTGAGCGGGATGGTGACGGAGCCGCGGGCGGGGGAGGAGAGGAAGAGCGAATCCCGGTTGAGCGTGGTTTCGATCAGAGCCATGCGCGGATGGGCGCGCTGGGTGAGAAACATCCCTTCCGCCTCGGTCACGACCATAAAGCGCCGGTCGCCGATAAAGCCGTGGTCGTCGAGCTCGGCCGAAGGCACGGCGAGGCCGCGGCAGGATTTGACGGGGTAGATGAACAGGCCGGTGACGCTGGGCATGGGGAATTTGCCCACGAAATCCACGAAAATGCACGAAAAGAAAATTGGAGGGCCCGTCTCCCGACGGGCCGCGGTCGGTCAGGAGACCGACCTTCCACAAAAACGGTCCGCACGGACGCGGCCCCTCCACAACTTACGCCCGCTTCAGCACGTCGCGCGGGGTGGTCTCGGTGGGCGCCGGGTCAGCGAGTTCCTTCACGCCCTTGGCGCCGAGCTCGGAAAATTTGCGCGCGCCGGGCAGCAGGGTCTGCTCGAACGAGCCGACGGCGAAATTGTAGGCCTTGCTGGCGGTCTCGAGGCCGCGGCCGACCTTGTCGAGATTGTCCGCGAAACCGGCGATGCGGTCATAGAGCTGGCGGCCGAGGTCGGCGATTTCCTCGGCGTTCTTGGAAACGGATTCCTGCCGCCAGCCGCAGGCGGCGGCCTTGAGCAGGGCGATGAGCGTGGCCGGCGTGGCCAGCACCACTTTTTTGGCGATCGCCCGGTCGAACAGGGAGGAATCGGCCTGCAATGCACCGGCGAGGAACTGGTCGCCGGGCAGAAAGAGCACGACGAACTCAGGCGAGGGCTGAAACTGCTCCCAATAATTTTTGGCGCCGAGCGCATCAATGTGACCGCGGACTTTGGCGGCGTGCTCGGCGAGTTTTTCGCTGCGCGTCTTCTCGTCGGAGGCATTGGCGGCCTCGCGATAGGCTTCATTCGGCGCCTTAGCGTCTATGACGATCTGCTGGTTGCCGGGCAGCCGGACGACAACGTCGGGACGGTCGCCGCTAGCCGCGGCCGTTTGGACGACGAAATCACAATAGGATGTCATGCCCGAAAGCTCGATGACCCGGCGAAGCTGCACCTCGCCCCAAGTGCCGGCCGTGCGGGTGGAGCTGAGCGCAGTGGAGAGCTTGGCGGCCTCGGCCTGGAGCTGGCCCTGGGTCGTCGTGAGCGATTTCAACTGCTCAGAAAGCTGGCCGTAGGCGCCGGCGCGGGTCTTTTCCATCTCACCGATCTTGGCGTCGACCTTCTCCAGCGACTCCTTGAGCGGCTTGACCATCGAGTCGATGGCCTGCTGGCGCTTGCCGAGTTCGTCGGCGGATTGTTGGTGGAGTTTCCCAAAAGTCTCGCGGGCCAGCTCGAGGAAGGACTGGTTGTTGGAGCGGAGGGCGTCGGCGGAGAGAGCCTTGAAGGATTCGAGCAGCTTGGCCTGGGCCTCCTTGAGCGCGCCGCGCTCGGTCTCCAGCTCGGTGGCCCGGGCGCGCAGGGTGGTCAGTTCGGCCTCGAGTTTGGCCACCTGTTCGGTGGCGAGGCGCGCGCGCTCGATCGAGGCGGCCGCGCGGGATTGGGCGATGAACCAGCCCAGGGCGGCGCCGACGACGAGGCAGAGGAGTGCGATCACGATATCCATCAGGGATGGAGTGAAGCGGGTGGCTGGGATGGAGTCGAGCCCGGGCGGACTGGTAGGGCGGATTATCCTTAATCCGCCGCGGCGCGTAAGGGATAACGCGCCCTACCGCAGGGAGCCGAACGAAATCTGGATATCCGTGCCCTTGATGCCGGGACCGGCCGAGAGGGTGCCGCCGTGGAGGCGGAGAATTTCGCGGGCGGCAGATGGTCAGACCAAGCCCGGTGCCGTGCGCCTTGGTGGAGGCGATCGGCTTATGGAGAACGATCGCCATGGCTTCCGGGGGTAGGCCAGCACCGTTGTCCACCACGGCCTTGACCGCCTCCTTCCAGAGGGAGATGACGACCCACGTCGCGCCCGCTTCGAGCGAATTCTTCAGGAGATTCTGCAGCACCCGCATGACCTCAAAGCGAATACCGGTGATTGGCACGTCCTGGTCGCTCTTGACCTCAATGCACGGGGAATCAAGGAACAAAATCGAGCGGGTTTCCTCTGCGACCACCCGCAGGTCGAAGGTTTCGCTCTTGCCGAGCGCGCGCGTGCTCTGGCGCCAGGATTCCGCCAGGTGCAGGCAGAAATCGGAACATCGCTCCAGTCTTTCGGCGTAGTGCAGGATGCGCTGCATCGCGGGCGAGCCGGCGGGCAGCTGACGCGCCTCGTCGAGCAGCATGTTCGTGTAACCGATGGTGACGACAAGCGGGTTGCAGATGTCGTGGACCATCTCGGCGGCGGCCTCGCCGTAACCGACCTGCATCTGGTTTTTCTTCTGCTCCAGCTTCACCGCCTCATACATTCCCTCGAGGTGCTTGAGCAGTGCGGAGCGCTTCTTGCGTTCCAGGGCCTCGCGGGCGTGGCGGCGCACCGCCTGCTGCAGCACGTCGACGTCGAACGGCTTCTTGAGATACTCGTTGGCGCCGAGGCTCATCGCCACCTGCGCCGAGGCGAGCGCCCCGTAGCCGGTCATCATAATAACAGAGGCGTAGGGGTCGATCTTGCGCAATTCCTCCAGGCCCTGGATGCCGTTTTTCTGAGGCATGCGGATATCCATGACCACCACGGCGAAGGATTCGCGGCCAACCAGCTCGAGGCCGCGGTCCACGCGGTCGGCGGTCTGCACGTCGAATTCATCCTGCAGCAGGTAGCTCATGCTTTCCCGCGGGCCCAGTTCGTCATCAATGACGAGCACCTTGGGGCGCGCCGTGGCCGTGGCGGGTGAGGTTGGCGGGGTGTCGAGCATGGGTGGAACTGAGGGGGGAAGGCTGGAGGCACCTCCTCAGTTTAGCAATCCGAAGCTAGTCCCGGCCGCCCGGAGCGAGCGGGGGGTTCGCCAAATAATCGTTATTTTGCAGCTGCCGCGACCCCGCGCGAGAACAGCTCGGTGATGATGTCCTCGAGCGGGACGTCTTGGATGGTGATGTCGTCCACGGCGCCTTGCGTGAGGATTTGCGAGCATACGGCGGTGACGTGCTCGCTGGGCACGTGGAGGAGGATCTCGCCGTCGTCGCAAACCTTGCAGACGCCGTACGCGGGTTGCCAGTCCGGGGGGAAGGAGCTGTTGCGCGGCTTGAACTTGATGATGCGCTGGCGCGCGCCGGCGCCGGCGATCCGGTCGAGGTCGCCATCGTAGATCTTTTTGCCGTGGTCGATGACGATGACACGTTCGCACAAATGCGAGATGTCGGCCATGTAGTGGCTTGTGAGCAGGATGGTGGTCTGGTAACGGCGGTTGTAGTCGCGCAGGAACTCGCGCACGGCCTTCTGCGACATGACATCGAGGCCGATCGTCGGCTCGTCGAGGAAGAGCACGCGCGGGCGGTGCAGCAGCGCGGCGATCAGCTCCATCTTCATGCGTTCGCCGAGCGAGAGCTCGCGCACCATGACATTGAGTTTTTTCTCCACGGAGAGCAGGGCCACAAGTTCGGCGAGTGTGGTCTTGAACTGGTCGGCGGGCAGGCCGTAAATGGCGCGCAGCAAGTAAAAGGATTCGATGGCGGGCAGGTCCCACCAGAGCTGGTTCTTCTGGCCGAGCACGAGGGCGAAAAGCCGGCGGTAGGCGCTTTCGCGCCTGGTTGGGTCGAAGCCCGCGACGCGCGCCGTGCCGCTGGTCGGAATGATGAGGCCGGAGAGCATCTTGAGTGTCGTGGTTTTGCCCGCACCGTTGGGCCCGAGGAAGCCGACGAACTCGCCCGCCTCGATGCGGAAGCTGACATTGTCCGCGGCGCACGTCTCTTCAAAGTCACGCTTGAACAGGCCCTTCACGCCGCCCCAGAGACCGGGCTGCTTCTTGTAGGTGCGGAACACCCGTGTGAGATTTTTGACCTCGATCATGGCAAATAGGGCGTGACCGCGAAGGGCGCGAAGAGCACGAAGGGAAACCGGGAATCCCGGCAGTGCCAGCAGAAAACAACCGGCTGCCGGCCCAGGCCCCGGCGGCAGCGCCAGCCTGGCAAAGAATCCCATGGCCTGCGAGATGGAGGGCACGACGGCGAGGCCGGTCTTCTGGTGGAAGCGATACGCCGCCGCGGCGAATTTCACGCGGCCCGGGTCAATGGGCGGCCGGGACCGCTGGCCGCCCAGGCTTCAAAGCGGCTGGCTGGCCCCGAAACCCTGCTGGCCGGACTTCTTCGCTTCATCATGGGTGGCGCGGAGTCGCATGGCGCTCCAGTTCGAGCCGCCGGCGCCGGGGGGATGGCGGAGCTCTAGTGTGATGTTTTGACGACTCCCGGGTTGCGTGTATTATCACCCGCATGATCAACCCCGGTTACCGGCCCTGCCTCGCCCTGCTGACGGCCTTGTCCATCGCGGGCTGTTCCTCCTCGCCGATGTCACGGATCGATGCGAACCGGGCAAGGTATGAGTCCTGGCCGTATGAAATCCAGGAGGCGGTGCTCTACGGCCGCGTGGTGCCGGGCATGACGCCGGAAATGGTGGAGATGGTGCTGGGCCAGCCTTCGCAAGTCATGAACCGATCCGGTCGCAAGGGTGATGAGGAGGTGTGGATTTACAAGAAGAGCAGCGGGCTCGGCCTGAAAAACTCCAACATCTCCATGGGCGGTGGCATCGGCGGAGTGGGCCTCGGCAGTCTCGGCGGCCTCGGCGGTGGCATGGGCGGAGGTGTAGGCAGGGGAACGAGCGCGCCGGAAGTAGAAGACGAGCAGGATGTCGTATTTCAGAAAGGCGTGGTCATTCGCGCAGATCCGGGACTGTCCAAGGGCAAGTAATCACCGTTCCCGGGCTAGTGGCCCAGCTTGGTGTAGTCCAATACGGTGTGGCTGATGGCCCCATGCTCGAGACACTTGATGTCGGTGAGCGGCTCGGCGGGGGACACGTCAATGATGTTTCCCCACAGGAGCCGGTGCGAGCTGTCCTCGGCCGCGGGACTGAAGAGTCCGGGCGCGTGCACCTGGGCGGGGACGGTGCGTTGCACGGCGGTATCGGGCCGGCAGGGGTAGGGGAAATTCAGATTGTGCACCGTAAAGCTGTTGACCGGCGCGGCGGGGAAAAGCGTCGTGACCAGCCGGGCCGCGCGGGCGGCAGAAATTTTCAGCGTGGCGAGCAGTTCGCCGTCCGGGGCGCCGCCCCGGTCCTTGAGGTGGGCGTAGATATCCTCGGCAACATCCTGCGATACGGCCATGGCGGGCAGGCCGTGAAGCGCGCCCTCCCACGCGCCGGCGACCGTGCCGCTGGCGAGAATGAAGCCGAGCGAACAGTTGAAGCCGACGTTGATGCCGCTGACGATCCCCTCGACCTTGCCCGGCAGCAGATGGGCGAGGGCGATGTTGACGCAGTCCGACGGGGTGCCGTCCACCATCCAGGTCGGGCAGCCGAAGCCACGGTCCACGGCGCCGGACTTGACCGGGCGATGGCGCGTCTTCGAGGCGCCGGACCAGCTCTGCTCCTTCACCGGGGCGACGACATAGAGTTCATGGCCCGCGGCCTTGAGCGCGGAAATCAGCTCGTGTAGGAAGAGGGAGTTGATGCCGTCGTCGTTCGTGACCAGGAGTTTCATGCGTGTTCCCCCACGAAATACCCGTGTCTGCCGGAAGAGAAGAGTGAAAAATCCACTTTTGATCTTTCGGCGTTGGTGCCCCGCCACCGCCGACGCGGCAGCACCCCTGCTCGAAGCCGAGCGTCCGGTCCGGCGGGCGGGCCGAAAGTGCTCGCGATGGAGGCAGCTCAGGTGGTCAAGGCCGGGGTAGTAAATCGGTTTGCGGCGGGGCGTTCGGGCGCCGCAATGATTCGGTGAGCAACCAGACCATATACGCAACGATGATGAGATTCAGGATGAGCGCCCCGGCCCGGATCCAGGTGACGCGGTGCGCCAACTCGTAGATCTCAATGGGGACATAAAAACTGCCGCTGAGGGCCGCAAACCACTCAGCCCACCGCCGCCCGTGCCACAGGCCGTAGGCTTCGATCAGGCGCACTGCGGTATAGAGCGCAGCCAAACTGGCCAGCAACCAGAGGTGGGTGTTGGTGACGTCGGCCATCGCGCGGATGAAGATCTGCGGGTAATGGTGGGCCGGATCGAGGTGCATCCGGTTTACCAGTTGTTCGGCCAGTTGCTGGGTATCACGGCCGAGGAAGCTCAGCACGCCAAAGCCGGCGATGAGGACAATGACGCCCTTGAAGGCCTCGAAGCCGGCGATGATGCGCAGGCCGCGCTGGTGGGTGGGAGCCGACATCGAGCCAAGTTATCCGATTCGGCTCGGCATGCAATGGTGCGGCGGAAAAAAGAAAAAGCCGCGACCTGCGTCGCGGCTTGGAGTGGGAGGCGGCTCGTCCGGAGGACTCGCCAACCTTACGACTGGACCGGAGCAGCAGCCTCGGCGGGGGCGCCACCGGCCTGCTTCTGGGCCTCGAGCTCGGCCATCGCGGCCTTGCGGCTGAGGCGGACCTTGCCGGAACGCTCGTCGATGCCGACGCACTTGACCGTGATGGAATCGCCCATCTTGACGACATCCTCGGTTCGGCGCACGCGGAAATCGGCCAGCTCGGAGATGTGCACCAGGCCTTCCTTGCCGGGCATGCACTCCACGAACGCGCCGAATTCCTTCACGCCGGTGACGCGGCCGGTGTAGATCTTGCCCATCTCGATCTGGGAACCGCCGCCGCAGAGGGCGTCGATTTCCTGCACGGCGCGGTTCATGGCGTCGGCATTGTTCGAGTAGATGAAGACCTTGCCGGAGTCATCGTCGGCGATGTCGATCTGCGCACCGGTCGTCTCCGTGATGCGGCGGATGGTCTTGCCCCCGGGCCCGATGAGCAGGCCGATCTTCTCGGGATCAATCTGGATCGTTTGGATGCGCGGGGCGTACTTCGAGAGGTCGGCGCGGGGCGCGGGCAGCGAGGCGAGCATCGACTTGAGGATCTCGATGCGGGCGTCGCGTGCCTGGAAGATCGCGGTCTTGGCGATCTCGAAGGGCAGGCCGTTGATCTTGAGGTCGAGCTGGAAGCCTGTGATGCCCTTGGTCGTGCCGGCGAGCTTGAAGTCCATGTCGCCGAAGTGGTCTTCCTCGCCGAGAATGTCGGTGATGGTGGTCCACTTGGTGATGGAGCCGTCGGCAGCCATCTCGGTCATGAGGCCGCAGCTGATGCCGGCGACAGGCGCGATGATCGGCACGCCGGCGTCCATGAGGGCGAGGCAGCCGCCGCAGACCGAGGCCATCGAGGTCGAGCCGTTGGAGGCCATGATCTCGGAGACGACGCGGATGGAGTAGGGGAAGACGTCCTCGGGCGGCAGGATCGGCACGAGTGAGCGCTCGGCGAGCGCGCCGTGGCCGATTTCACGGCGGCCGGGGCCGATAAAGCGGCCAGCCTCACCGACGGAGAACGGCGGGAAGTTGTAATGGAGGATGAAGCTCTTCGACGTGGCGCCGCCGGTGAGACCGTCCATGTCCTGGGCTTCCTTCGTCGGCCCGAGGGTGACAATGGCGATGTTCTGGGTGTCGCCGCGCTGAAACATGGCGGAGCCGTGCACGCGGGGGAGGACGCCGACCTGCGAGTTGAGCGGACGGAGCGACTTGGCATCGCGGTGGTCCGAGCGGGTGCCCTTGGCGAGGACGGTGGCGCGGTAGGCCTTGTATTGCAGGTCCTCGAACACGACGTTGAGGTCGACGTCGGTGAACTTGCCTTCGCCAAGCTCCTTGAGGAGGGCGGCCTTGGCCTCCTCCTTGAGCAGCTTGACGTTGGCGGAGCGGACGGCCTTCTCGAAGCCGAAGATGGCGGCGGAGACGCGCTCGGCCGGGACGGTGCGCTCGATGATGGCGCGGGCCTCGGGCGTGGCGCCGATAAGCTTGAAGGTGGCCTTCGGCTTGCCGGCGAGGCGGACGAGTTCCTTGATCGCGGCGATAATGGGCTGGATGGCCGAGTGGCCGAACGCGAGCGCCTCGACGAACTTCTCCTCGGGGATCTGGTCGGCGGAGCCCTCGATCATCAACATGTCCTTCTCGTTGCCGACATAGATGAGATCGAGCGACGACGAGAACATCTGCTCGATGGTCGGGTTGGCGACGAACTGGTCGTCGATCAGCGCGACGCGGACGCAACCGATCGGACCGTTCCACGGGATGTCGGAGATGGCGAGGGCGGCGCTGGCGCCGTTGACCATCGCGATGTCGGAGTCGTTGATCAGGTCGGCCGAGAAGAGCTGGCCGATGATCTGCACCTCGTTGAGGAAGCCCTCGGGGAAGAGCGGGCGGCAGGGGCGGTCGCACAGGCGGGAGATGAGGATCTCGCGCTCGGTGGGGCGGCCTTCGCGCTTGAAATAGCCGCCGGGGAAGCGGCCGGCCGCGGCGTATTTGTCGCGGTAGTCGCAGGTCAGCGGGAAGAAATCCTGGTTGGGGCGCATGGTCTGCGCGGCGCAGGCGGTGACGAAGACGTTGGTCTCGCCGACGTTAACGTTGACGGCGCCGCCCGCGAGCTGGGCGATGGAGCCGGTGGAGAACGTGAGCCCGAGACCGGGCACGGTGACATTATGTTTCTGATTCATGGTAGTTGTATCTTTTGTGCGTTGGCCGTGTAGGGCGGGGTTTACCCCCGACGTCGGGCGTAAAGCCCGACCTACAGGTTGGCGCGCGGGGTCGGATGATTTCCGTTTCGTGGCCCCTTTGAATCAGCTCCGGAGAAATTTCGGATTGCGGTCCCACCCTCGGTGAGGCGGCAAGCGGAAATGTCTCTTGGATTGCTTCGCAGGGGTTGAACAAAAGGCGGCCCGTCGGTGGACCGCCCTTCGTGAAATCGGCTATTTGCGCAGGCTGAGTTTCTGCAGCAGGTCGTTGTATTTAGCCAGGTCCTCGCTCTTGACGTAATCAAGGAGCTTGCGACGGCGGCTGGCCATTTGGAGCAGGCCACGGCGGCTGTGGAAGTCCTTGCGATGCGTGCGCAGATGCTCGGTCAGGTGATTGATCCGGGCGGTGAGCAGCGCGATCTGGACGTCGCTGGAGCCGGTGTCCTTCTCGTGGGTTTTATATTGGGCGATAACTTCGGATTTAACGGGTTGTGACATGGTTTATGTGGTTGAGGGCGCGATCATTTGGAAGCCTGGCGGCTCCGTACCACCCGCTTTTGGAAGGCCGGCGGTATCGTTATCGTCCGGTTGCCCGGACTGACCGTGGTGGGGGCCCGCGACCAGCAGACCCTCACTAACGCAAGGGGCCATTAACTAAACGGCACCCCCACCTGCAAGCGTTTTTTGCCAGATCCCAACTAGGACAGGACGACGCACGGCTAAGAGTTTAATCCGGTGAAAATACCACACAGGCTCCGATGAGGATACCATCGATCTCGAAGCGTGCTCGAGCAGTGCAACTCCTGAGCTGAAACTTCTCGGCACAAATACATGAACCCACACCAGCACAATTACGCCACAGTCATTGAGTGGGACGAGAAGCGCACGAGAGAAATTTCGGGGATGCTCAAGCCTTACCTCAAAGTCACCGACGCTTACGCCGGTTTGGTCTGCGAAATAGTTGACGTGATTGGAACAGAGAAACCCAGTTCGACCCAAGATATTGTCGTGCGAGATTTGCTGGCTGATGTTTTTGACGCCCTTGTCGAGGCGCGCCGGATAATACTCACCGGCAAGTGCAGCACGGCCTATCCTATAGCCCGCCGGGTCTATGAATCGTTGTCCTTGATGGCAGTGTGTGCCCTTGACCCGAAAATCGCTGACGAGTGGCATTCTGGCAGTGAAATTACGAACAGGAAGGTAAGAGCGGAACTTGCAAAGCACCCCCTCGGAGAGTCTGAGGACGACACAAAGAAGCTCTACAAATTCTTCACCCTTGGAGCACACCCCAATCGAGATTTGATTTCACGCCGCTTTCTCGGGGAGGGAAATGAGTTTGTCTTAGGTTCGGTCTGCGCTCCGAATTTGCTCCTTGTTACCGAGTATTGCGCGATTCACCTGCGCATGTGGTTCTGGTTTCCGGCTGTGCTTTTGCACTATCATCAGCGCCTTGTTGATGCCGCCAGACCCGATTTCGGCTCACGATACTTGCACGTCGCAAACACAGCACAGAGGCTTCAAGCTGAATTCGACCGGAATTATGAGAGGTTATCGCGTGAGCAAAAGTAAGTCATATATTATCAGCAATAGTTGTCATAAAATCTGACCGGCATGAATGAGAAGAACGATTATGCGCTGGTCCCGAAGCCGCCAGGTGCGATCAGAAAGGCGGAACCGGGTGCGAAAGGCATTCTGGCGAATATGGTGGCAGATATATTGACGCAGGCTCCGGGCGAAGATCCAGAGTCATCATTTCAGAAAGCCCGAGCATACTTACTTGGTGACGGTGTGTCGCAGGACAGTGTTGAAGCAGTTAAATGGTATCGCAGAGCAGCCGAGCAAGGCCACACCGGCGCTCAGTTTGACCTTGGGGACATGTATGAATCTGGCATTGGCGTCCCTCGGGATAGAGCCGAAGGAGAAAAATGGTATCGCAAGGCTGCCGAGAAGGGCCATGCCACTGCCCAATATCATCTCGGGTATAATGATGCCACAGGACTTCGCGAAACACATGATAGTGTTGAAGCCGTGAAATGGTTTCGCATGGCCGCCGAGCATGGCCGCCGAGCAAGGCCACCGCGCTGCCCAGTATAAGTTGGGCCTAATGTATGCCAACGGTGAAGGTGTGAATCAGGATGAAATCGAAGCGAATAAATGGCATCGCAGGGCGACCGACCATCGCGTGGTCAATCAAGATTACGATTACGATCTGGGCAAAAAGCCCACGGAAACGGTCGAGTGGTATCGTAAAGCCGCCGAAAAGGGGAACGCCAGTGCCCAAAATAATCTAGGTATAATCTATGCCAACGGCATCGGCGTGGCGCAGAACCGCACCGACGCGGAGAAATGGTATCGCAAGGCCGCCGAACAAGGCCACTACGATGCTCAGTTCTATCTGGGCCAAATGTATGCCGACGGCGACGGGGTTCTGGTGAACAATAGTGAAGCCGTAAAATGGTTTCGGAAAGCTGCTTTGCGATTTCACTCTGGCGCGCTGCCTAAACTCGCTCTTAAATATTACTATGGTGATGGTGTGACGAAGTGTGAAATCGAGGGGCTTGCTTGGTTCATCTACAAAACAAAGGTTGGGCGGGATACTTACGGTCATGAAGAGGATATGAAAACCAGAGCATGGATGGAAGCCGCTCTTGGGCGTGAAAAAACGTTAGTCGCGCAGAAACGATCCCGGGAAATTTCCGACGGACAAAGGGCAAGCCGCTACGGTTGAAACCCGCAACTTGATGAAGGATACTCAAAGCAAGATCAGCTCTGATGTGAGTCTGCCCGTCAATCCCGAGTTGGAGCAATTGCAGCAGCTTGTGGTTGATGCACAAACAAGACTGGCCGAATTGGAGGTCGAGTATGCAAAAGAAAAAGCGCGGGTCGATGTCGTGCGGGCCGCGCTGTTCCGGCGATTGCGGGAACGCTACGAAAAACGTGACCGACTGCGGCTTATCGTTGGCTACCGGCAAAGATTTTTGAACTCGCTGGGGCGCGGCGACGAAGGGGAAGCAAAACAAACCGAGGAGAATTACGAAAAGGCAAGAAGACAAACGGGCGAGGATTACGAAGAGACGACCGTAACGATGGCGGAACGGAGGCAACTCACCGCCGGGGAGGAGCGTGAGCTGGCACAGCATTGGAAGAAGTTGGTGAAGATGTATCACCCCGACCGCTTTGCCAGCCAGCCCGACAAGCTGGAGACGTATCAAAGGCTGACCAGCGCAATCAATCACGCCAAGGATTGTGGCGATCTCAAGACCTTGAAGGAAATCGCCGAGGACCCACACGGCTTTATTCTGCGTCAAGGCTGGGTAAACTTGGATTTCAGCGACGAGACGAAACTCAGCCAGTTGCGGCGCATAAATGAGACGCTGCAGCTGGAAATCATTAAGCTTATTGAATCGCTTAATCGCTTGAAAGAGAGCCCAGATTACGAGCTTTTCCAACTGAGCGAGCAGAGACCCGGCGTGCTGGATGAACTCGCAGCAGAGCGGGCGGAGATGCTCGACCAGGAAAGGGTCGAATTGGAGATACGAGCGGGTCAACTCGCAGAGGAAATCGCGGAATTGTCCGGGCAGAAGCCGAGTCGTATAGTCTAAGTCTTAGGCATGACCGAATTAGCTAGTCTGAAAATTATTTCTTACAATTCGATAGCCAGCTTCTGTCGCGCCAAAGACCTGGATTCGTGGATGGCCATTGATCGGTCCTTTTGAGGCACCGCTAAATACCACGCGATGTCTTTCGATCCACGCGCGAGCTTCGGTTTCCACGCACTCCACGAATTCACACTCCCAGCAAAAGTCGGAGTAGGATTTGACCTCACTTTCCGTGATGACGTTTACTTCGACCGGTTCCCCGTGTTCATCTTGATACTTCTGGTAGGAAATCCAGCCATAAGCGTCGAGAAGCATACCGCACTCTGGGCAAGTAGCGATATGAGCATAGTCATTCTTGCCCTGTTTAATTCTGACTAAAGCATAAGCCGGAAACGCAGATCGCAGAGCCATGGCGAATACGTGACAGGCCCCCGTAATGAATAATCGTGGGAACGGCGTTTGCTGTAGTAATTGCTGCGCTCTGTCAGTCACAGTATTCATCCTTTAATACTATTGTTCATAATGCTCGTCAACCCGCCCGCAGTGCCACGCCCCGGATATCTGCGCAGCCGGGCAGTTTCTTGAGTTTCGCAAGGATGGACTCCCGGTGCAGGAAAAGTTCGTTGCGGACGACGGCGTGCGAGACGAGGACAACCAGCAGTCCGCGTTCGACGACGACCGGGTGCGAATAGGACGCGTTGGCGACACCAACCAGCTCGGGCCACTTTTCCCGGATGCTGTGTTCGAGCGAGTCATGGCTGATCCGGTATTTGACCAGCAGTTCGTCCACGAGGGAGCCGAGTTCGGTCGTCTGGCGGCGTTTGGAGCGGCCCCGGTCCGTCGGGAGCTCGCGGAAGCCGGCGATGAGATTCTCCACCGCACGGGAAAATTCCTTGGGTTCGTCGGACATAAGAGTTATTTTAGCCACAAAAAATCACAAAAACCAAGAGGCGAGTGAAGCTTTTAAGGCGCCATATAGGCTCACGAAACATAATCGGGGCGCATGGAAACCTTTTCGTGACTTTTTGTGGCCAATCTCAGTTGGGATCAAACAGCGCCCTGCTGCCGGTCGTAGAGCGACTTGTAGAGCGCGTTGCCGGCGTAGAGTGAGGCGTGGTTGCCTTGGGCGACGATCCGGCCCTGGTCGAACACGAGGATCATCGAGGCGTCGCGGATGGTGCTGAATCGGTGGGCGATGATAAGCACGGTCTTACCAACGACGAGTTTGCGCAGCGCGTCCTGCACCGCCGCCTCGCTGTCGGAGTCGAGTGCACTGGTGGCCTCGTCGAGAATGAGAATGGGGGCGTGGCGGAGGAAGGCGCGGGCGATGGCGATGCGTTGCTTCTGGCCGCCGGAGAGCAGCGCGCCGCGTTCGCCGACGATGGTGTCGTGGCCCTGCGGCAGCTTGGAGATGAACTCGTCGGCGTGGGCGCTGCGGGCCGCCGCCATGATCTCGTCGCGCGAGGCGGCCGCCTTGCCGAGGGCGAGGTTGTTGTAGATGGTGTCGTTGAAGAGCACGGGCTCCTGCGAGACGAGGGCGATGTTGTTGCGCAGGTCGGCGAGCCGCATGGCGCGAACGTCGATGCCGTCGATGGTGACGGCCCCGGCCCCGACCTCGAAGAAGCGCGGCACGAGGTTGGCGAAGGTGCTCTTGCCCGCACCGCTCGGGCCGACCAGCGCGCAGACGGTGCCGGCGGGAATCGCGGCGTTGACACCTGAGAGAGCAGGCGCCTCACCGTAGGAGAAGGTGACGTCGGTGAACGCGATGTTGCCGCGCAGGCGCGTGACGGGCTTCGGCTGGGCCGGGTCGGTGATGGTCACCGGCTCGTGGAGCACGTGCTCCAGGCGATCGAGCGAAGCCGTGCCGCGGTTCAGCTCGGTGTTGAGGTAGCCGATCTTCTTGATCGGCTCGTAGCAGAGGTAGAGCGCGGTAATAATGGCAAAAAAAGTGTCCCATTTGACCCCGGCGTCATAGGCAAAGACCAGGGAGGCGGCGATGCCGGCGCCGGACAGGATCTCAATGGCCGGGGTGAGGGCCTGCGCATATTTCACCGTCTTCATCTGCGCGACGACCAGCCCCCTGGTGGCCTGGCTGAAGCGCTCGATCTCGCGCTGTTCGAGACCGAAGGCGCGGACCTCGCGGGCGGCAGCGAGATTCTCGACGAATTGTGATGACATGTCGCCAAGCTGGCTTTGCACCTCCAGGGCGCGCTTGACGATTTTCTTGCCGACATAATGCACGGGCAGGACTGTGAGCGGCACGACGGCGAGGCAGACCAGCACGAGCAGCGCACCGTCGGTGGTGAAGGCCTGCCAGAGGAGGAAGCCCAGGGCACCGAGCAGCTGCATAGGCTGCTTGACCCCGTCGTTGGCGACTAGGGAGAGGGTGAATTGCAACTGCGCGGTGTCAGCCAGACCGCGTGAGATGAGGTCGCCACTGGCCTTGCGCTGCAGGAACGAGAGCGGCAGCCACTGGAGCTTGCGGAAATAATCGAGCCGAACCGCCTCCAGTATGCGGACGCCGGTCAGCGACACGTAATAGCTGTTGAGGTAGCCGGTGACGGCGCGGAGCAGAAAGAGTACGGGCACGCTGGCGGCGATGAGCCAGATCGTGGATGAGGCCAGCGGCGGGTCTTGGCGGTCGAAGATCGGCGGGAAGACGTATTTAACGAGCGCCGGCAGACCGAGGCCGCTAGTCACACCGAAGAGCAGGCCGTAGAAGATCGCGGCGGAGAGCGGGCCGCGATTTTCCAGGAGGTAGCGGAAATAGGGACGGAAGCGACGGAACATGGGCGAGCGAAGTGCGGTTAGTGTTTTTCCACCCCGTGCAGGAATTCGCGCACCGCGGCGCAATACGCCTCGGGCTGTTCGACGTAGGTCATGTGGGATGCGCCGGCGAAGACCTTGATCTTCGCGCCCGGGGTCTGGCCTTGGTAGAAGGCGGTGGCCGCAGGAGTGGCTTCGTCAAACTCGCCGCAGGTATAGAGCGTCGGCACCCGGATTTCAGCGAGCCGGTCGGCCCGCTCGTAGGTCCCGAGGGTTCCCGTGCAGGTGAACTCGCTCGGCCCCCACATGTATTGATAGACGGCATCGCCAAACCGGTCGCGCTTCATGATCGGGGGCCACTCGTCCATCCGCAACAGGTGCTGCCGGTAGTAGGCGCCGACGGCCGCCAGGTATTCGGGCGAGGTGGTCGTGCCGGCGGCTTCATTTTTCGCGACGGCATCGCGCACGCTTTGCGGCATCTGGGCCAGGTAGGATTTTTGGTCATCCACCCAACGCTTCACGCTCAGGCACGGGCCGGCGAAAATGAGGCTCTCCACCCCCGCCGGCTTGGTGAGCATATATTCCAGTCCCAGCATCGTGCCCCACGAGTGACCCATCAGGTGCACGCGTTTGAGTCCGAGGGCCGCCCGCACTTGGGCAAGTTCCTCGACGTAGCGCTCGACGCGGTAGAGCGAGTTGCCTTCCGGCACGTCCGACCGTCCCGAACCGAGCTGATCGTAAACCACCAGCGGGCGCTCGTCGGTCAGGGGCGCCAGCAGTTCCAGTGCATCGGACGGGACCCCCGGACCGCCATGGAGGGTCAGCAGTGGAATGCCCGGCTTGTCGGCGCCGATGATCCGGAACCAGACCTTGCCTCCTGTGACCGCAATGAACCCCTCGCGCACTTTTTGCTGGGCAACAATCTGCCCCGGCTCGCTGGCGGGCAGCGATACCGCCGTCAGCCAGACGGACAGCACACACCCGAGGAGTCGCGCGGCCAGCACTGCCCTGACGAGGAGGTGCGATCGGCGATGCGGGGGACAATTCATGAATCGCCTTGTTAATCCTTCGCGGTCCTCACGTCGAGCGCATCCCTTAACCCGTCGCCGAGGAAGTTGAGCGAGAAAAGCGTCAGGGAAAAAAGGGTGCCGGGGAAGATGAGCAGCCACGAGAATTCCTCCATCTTCTCGGCGCCGTCCTTGATGAGTGTGCCCCACGAGCTCATGGGTGGCTGGACGCCGAGGCCGAGGAAGCTGAGGAAGGCCTCGAGCAGCATGACGGCGGGGATGGTGAGCGTGGTGTAGACGATGATGGGCCCGAGCACATTGGGAATCAGGTGACGGAAAATGATGCGCTGATTGCTCAGACCAAGCGACCGGGCGGCTTCGATGAACTCCATCTTCTTCAGCGACATGATCTGGCCGCGGACGATGCGCGCCATGGTCAGCCACTCCACGGCGCCGATGGCGACGAAAAGCAGGAAGATGTTCCGGCCGAAGAACACCATCAGCAGGATGACGAAGATGGTGAAGGGCAGCGCGTAGATGATGTCCACCAGCCGCATCATGACAGCGTCGGCCTTGCCGCCGATATAGCCGGCGACGGCGCCATAGGCGACGCCAATGGTGAGGGCGACGAACGTGGCGCAGAGTCCGACCCCGAGTGAGATGCGGCCGCCGTAGAGCAGGCGGACTAGGAGATCGCGGCCGAGAGTGTCAGTGCCCAGCCAGTGTTGCGCGCCGGGCGGCGTGGCGCCGAGGTCGAGGTTTTGCTCCTGATAGGAAAAACGGAGAAACCACGGGCCGACGATACAGAGCACCGTGAGGACGAGCAGCAAGCCACCGCCGAATACGGCCAGTTTGTTCTTCTGCAGCCGGTGCCAGGCGTCGCGCCAGAGCGAGGAACCGGGTTCGGTTTCGGCAGGCGTTTGGGGAGCAGCGGTGAGCTGTGGTGTGCCGGAAGACATTTTTTAGTCACGGATTGCACCGATGGGCCCGGATGGATTGCCGTGGCGTGTCATCCTGAGCGTAGCGAAGGATCCGGGGACAGGGTGGAGATACAGGCAGATGGATTCTTCGCTACGTTCAGAATGACAAATCTCTTGGATTGGTTCTCTCTCCGTGTTCATCCGTGGGAAAAGTTCTTCATTCAAACTTCAGCTTCGGGTTGAGCCACACCTGCACGACGTCCACCACCAGGTTGAGGACGACGATCAGGCCCGCATAGAGGATGACCGTGCCGAGCACGAGGGTGTAGTCGCGGTTGAAGGCGCTGTTGACGAACTCGCGGCCGAGGCCCGGGATCTGGAAAATGGTCTCGATGACGAACGATCCGGTGAGGATGCCGGCGATGGCCGGGCCGAGGAAGGACACGACCGGCAGCAGGCCGCCACGTAGGGCGTGCTGCAGGACGACGCGTGCCTCCGACGCGCCCTTGGCACGGGCGGTGCGAATGTAATCCTGGTTCAGCACCTCAAGCATGCCGCCGCGGGTCAGGCGCATGATGTAGGCGGCGTAAACGAAGCCGAGGGTGAGGCACGGCAGGATGCGGTCGCTCGGATCGGACCAGCCGGAAACATTGAACCAGTGCAGGTGGATGCCGAACGAGAGGGCAAGCAGCGGCCCCAGCACGAAGGTCGGCACGCAGATGCCGAGCATGCCGGCGGAGCTGGCGAGGTAATCCAGCCAGCTGTTGCGACGGACGGCGGCCAGCACGCCGAGGGGAAGACCAACCAGCAGCGCGACGAGCAGCGCGAGGGAACCGAGTTCAAGTGAAGTGGGCAGTTTTTGCGCGATGATCTCGTTGACCGTGCGGTTGGAATACTTGAACGACGGTCCGAGATCACCGTGCACGACGCGGCCGAGATAGTTCAGGTATTGCCGCCAGAGTGGTTGATCGAGGCCGTAGTGGGCCTCGAGGTTTTTCAGGATTTCCGGCGGAATAGCCTTCTCCGCGGTGAAGGGCCCGCCCGGCACGAAGCGCACCATGAAGAAGGTTGCCGTGATGATCACAAACATCACCGGGATGACCTGTAGCAGGCGGCGGGCGATGAAGTGGAACATGGTGGGTTACAGGAGACAGAGAACGGAGGGAACCGCCTTCGGCCCGCATTGGGGGACTATGGCGAGGCAAGCAGAGAACAGAGGACGGAACGGCTAGGCCAGAAGGAAAAATTGGTGGTCGTCGATTTCCGTATCGACGATGGGCGTCGGTGCGGAGACCGCCGCTCACCCAAGCCAGACACGAGCCGGGTTCACTTGTTCTCCAGCCACAATCCCTGGTAGGAGTGGAATTCCAGCAGGTTGGGGTAACGACCTTGCACCGCTGGACTGACGAGATGGCGGCCGGTGTCGTAAAAGACCGGAATGATGGGCGCGTCGCGCAACAGGAGAGTTTCGGCTTCGCGATAGCGGGCGCGTCGCTCCGTTTCGTTGAGGGTGCGCGCCGCGGTCAGGGCCAGGCGGTCATACTCGGGGCTGGCGTATCCGGTGGTGTTCTGGCCGCCGTCGCTCAGGTAGACAGTGAGGAAACCGAAGGCATCGGGGTAATCGCCGATCCAGCTCATGCGGCTGAGCTGGTATTGTTTCAGCATGCGCTCCTGGAAGAAGACCTTGCTTTCCTTGGAGGCGATGCCCACCCGCACGCCGAGATGTTTCTGCCACATCTGCTGCACGATTTCCGCAAGCTCCCGATGGAGCACGCTGGTGTTGGTGGCCAGCTCGACCGGCGGAAAGCCGCGACCGTCCGGATAGCCGGCGGCGGCGAGGAGCTGGCGGGCCTCCCCGGGATCGAAGCGCAACCCGGCCTCGCCGTCATAGACGTAACCGGCGACCGGGGGCACAAAGGAGCGGGCGGGCAGGATGCCGCTCGCGATCTGGCTGGTGACAATGCGTTCCCGGTCGAGTGCGAGGGGAAAAGCCCGGCGCACGCGCACATCGTCAAAGGGCGGGCGGGTGATGTTGAGTGCGTAGAGATAGGTGGAGAAAATCGGCGCGACCTTCAGCGGGCTGGGCCGTTGCGCCGCGTAGTCGCGCAACTTGCTGCCCGGCACATTCTCGGTGATGTGCAGCTGGCCGGAGCGAAAGGCGCGTTCCTCGGTGTCGGAGCTCTCAATGCAGTGGAAATGGATTTCGCTCAGCCGCACGCGCGCAGCATCCCAGTAACGCGGGTTCCGCCGCACGATGATGACCTGGCCGGGCTTCCATTCCGTCAGGGTGAAGGGTCCGTTGCCGACGAAACGCCCGGGCTTGGACCAGTCGGTGAAGGGCTGGTCGAACCGGCCGTATTTTTCCACGGTGGCGCGATGCACGGGATACCAGGACCAGTTGCCCAGGAGGAACAGGAAGTAGGGAGTGGGATGAAGGAGCTCAATGCGCAGGGTGCGGTCGTCCAGGGCGCGGACGCCAACCGTCGAGAAATCAGGTGCGGCGGCAGCCGAGTATTCTTTTGCCCCGCGCACGTCGTCATAATAATAGCGGAAAGGCGAGCCGAGGGCGGGCGACAGCAGGCGGCGGGCGCTGAAGACAAAATCATGGGCGGTGACAGCGTCACCGTTGGACCAGCGAGCGTCGGCCCGCAGGTGAAGGAGGTAGACCAGTCCGTCCGGCAATATCTCCCAGCGCTCGGCCACCCCGGGCACGGGATGCAGGTCGTGCGGATCGTAACCGACCAGCCCCTCGCCCAGGGCCATGAGGACGTTGAAGTGGGATTGGAACTGCAGGAGGTGCGGATCGAGGTCCTGCGGTTCCGTGGCAATGCCCTGGTGGAGAATCTGCGCGCGATTGCCGGCCTCGACCGGCGTCTCGCGCCGGCTGCACGCGGCGAGGCACATCACCGCGGCAAGAGAAACCAGGAGGCGCACGCTTGTCGGCACGGCGCCAGCAAGCGCGGCCGACTTCCGGCTGGCAACCCCGTTCACTCGGCGAGATCGAGGAACTTGTAAGGGTGGTTGTCGAGCAGCGTGGGATACCAGCCCCGCACCTTCGGGCTCAGTGCGTAGACGCGGGTATAGTGATAGAGGGGGAGCATCGGGCACTCTTCCACGAGGATGGCGTCCATTTTCTGATAGCACTCATAGCGCTCCGCCTGGGTCTGGGCCAGCAGGGCCTGCCGGAAGAGCCGGTCATATTCCGCGCTGGAAAAGACTCCGTCGTTGTTGCCGTTGCCCGTGACCCAGATTTCGAGGAACACGTGCGGATCCACGTAGTCGGCGATCCAGCCGGCGCGGCCGAGGGTGAAATTGTGCCCGTGCAGTGCGTCGCGGTAGACCTTCCATTCATGGTTGGCCAGGCGGATGTCCACGCCGAGGTTTTGGCGCCACATCTGCTGCATCGCCTCGGCCAGGATGCGGTTGTTCTCGGAGGAATTGTAGAGCAGCTCGACCGTGGGGAAACCCTGGCCGCCGGGATAGCCCGCCTCGGCCAGGAGGCGCCGGGCCTCCTCGATCCCGCCCACTAGCTTCGCCCGCGGGTAATAGCCGGCGGTGCCGGGATAACTGAGCACGTAGGCCGGCGACTGGCCGCCGCGCAGGACATTTTTCACCAGGCTTTCGCGGTCAATGGCGAGGGCGAGCGCGCGGCGCACCCGCTTGTCGGTGAACGGCGGCCGCGTCACATTGAAATAGTAAAAGCTGACACCGAGGTGGGGCTCGAGGTGCAGCGCCGCGGGATAATCCCGCCGGTAGGTGTCGATCTTGGCCAGCGGGATTTCCCGCGCCAGGTGCAGCTGCCCGGTGCGGAACATGCGTTCCTCGGTGGAGAGGTCATCGATGGAATAGAAGTGGATTTCGTCCAGCTTCACATTCGCGGCGTCCCAGTAGTGCGGGTTGCGCACGACGATGATCTTCTGGTTGGGCGACCACTCCTTCAGGAGAAACGGGCCGTTGCTCACCAATCGGCCGGCCCGGGTCCACGGCGAGCGGCGCTGGTGGGCCGGACCGTATTGCGCGATGATGCGCAGCGGCACGGGCATCCAGGTGTAGTGGCTCGCGATGATGTTCAGCAGGAAGGGCACGGGCGATTTGAGCGTGACCTGCAGCGTGCGGTCATCGGGCGTCGCGAAGCCCACCGTCGAGAAATCGGTGAGCGTGCCCCGGTTGTATTCCTCCGCGCCCCGCACAAACCAGAGCAGGTAGGAGTACTCCGCGGCGAAAGCCGGCGTGAGCATCCGCTGGTAGGATTGTATGAAATCCCCGGCGGTGAGCGGCTCGCCGTCCGACCACTTGAGCCCGGCACGCAGGTGGAAGGTGTAGACGAGGCCGTCGGGCGATATTTCCCAGCGTTCGGCCATGCCGGGTATCGGGTGCAGGTCCTTGGCGTCCTCGGTCACGAGGCCCTCGAACAGGGCCATGATGAGCTTGTGCTCGGGAATGCCGGCGACGGCTTGCGGGTCGAGGTCCTGCGGCTCGGCGCCGTTGCCGAGATGAAGGATCTTGGGCGGAGCGGCGGCCACGGGCGCCGGACCACCCCGGCCGCAGCCGGCCAGCAGCGCAGCGGCACCAAGGGTGAAAGCAAAAAAGGCAGGGTGGGACGGCACGGCCGGATCGCCTATTTGCCCTTCATCATCGCGTCACGGCGGGCCTTAAACTCGTTACCCGGCTTCCACTCGGGCCAAGTGTCGCCGTTGGCGACGCGGAGGCCGACCTGCAGCAGGAACTCCGTGTCCTGCGCCGCGCCCTCGAACGTCCAGCCGGGTTTAATCTCGTCGGTGACCTTGTGGTAGTCGTTGGCAATGTAATCAGCCTGGAGCTTCTCGCCAAAGTCGGCGTGCTGGCCGATGAAGAGCTTGCCGTTTTTCGGGTAGTAGGAGGGCACGCCGACCTTAGCGAATTCGAAATGGTCGCTGCGGTAATAGGAGCCGCGCTCAGGGTGCGACTCGGACAGCATGGTGCGGCCTTGCTGCGTGGCGACGGTCATGCCGATCTCGTCGAGGGTCGAGGCCCCGAAGCCGACGGTGGCCATGTCGCTCGTGGGGCCAAACTGGTTCGCGCCGTCCATGTTGATGTTAGCGAGGGTTTGAGTGAGCGGGTAGAGCGGGTCCTGGGCGTAGTAGCGCGAGCCGAGCAAGCCCTTCTCCTCGGCGGTGACCGAAAGGAAAAGGATGCTGCGCTTTGAGCGCTGGTCCGCCGGGAGCGCGGTGAACGCCTGGGCGAGTTCCAACAGCACGGCGACGCCGGCGGCGTTGTCGGCGGCGCCGTTGAAAATCTGGTCACCGGTCAGGCGGTTGTCGCGGCCGAGGTGGTCCCAGTGCGCGGTGTAGATGACGTATTCGTGGCGCAGCTTTGGATCGGACCCCGGCAGGAGCGCGGCGACATTCTTCGAGGCGACATTGCGTAGCGTGTTGTCGATAGTGAACGAGGCCTTGGCGCCGAGCGCGACCGGCCGGAAATCACGGCGGATCGCGGCGGCCTTCAGGACATCGTAATCCTTCCCGCACGCGGTGAAAAGTTTGCGCGCGGTGTCAACGGTGAGCCAGCCTTCCATTCCGACGTGGCCGGCGTTGCGGTCGGGCACGCTGATCTCAAAGTTCTCGCGGCTGCGGCTGCCAGTGATGACGGCAAACGGGTAGGCCGCCGGTCCAGTCTCGTGCACAATGAGACAGGCGGCCGCGCCCTTCTCGGCCGCGATCTCGTATTTGTAGGTCCAGCGGCCGTAGTAGGTCATGGCCTTGCCGCCGAAAACCTTCGGGTCGAGCTGACCGGTCGCGTCGGTGATCGGCGGGTCATTGACGAGCATGACGACCGTCTTGCCGCGCACATCCTGGCCCTTGTAGTCGTCCCAGCCGAATTCCGGCGCGCTCACGCCGTAGCCGACGAACACGACCTCACTGTCCTTTGCCACGACGCGCGGCACGAGGCGGCTGGACGGTCCGACAAACTCGTTGATGTTTTCCAGCGGCAGCATGCGGCCGTCCAGAGTGAACGTGAGTGTGGGGGTCGAGGTGATGCCGACGAGCGGGACATTCTGGAGGTAGGTGCCGTCGGGGTTGCCAGGCGCGAGGCCGAGCTTTTTGAATTCACCGATGAGGTAGGCGACGGTCTTTTCTTCGCCGGCCGAGCCGGGAGCGCGGCCCTCGAATTCGTCCGAGGAGAGGATCCTGACCCGCGCGAGAATGTTCGCGGCGGAAATGGCGGCAACCGGCGCGGCGGCGAACGCGAGGGTCGCGGGGCTCAGCAGGGAGACAAACAGCAGCAAGCGGATTTTCATAGGCGGGGGGATTTTTTTTGGGGAGATCTCACGCGGGGTGCACGACGCGCTGTATCCGCAGGTTCCTCACCTTGGCCGCTGCATTGAACAGGTCGATCATGAACCCGACTGGCTGTTGGTCCGGCCCGGCATAGCAATAGGGAAAGCTGTCATTGGTGGCCCGACCTTGAGCACGCCCCGCTCGGACCGCGGATGGCCGATACGGGACGGGGTGGTTCGGTCTCCTGGGCGGTGGCGGTGGAACCTGCCGTCCACCACCGTCCGACCCCGATCAGAAGAGCACGCAACCAGCGGATACTCCGACTGCAGGATTGGTTGAAGGCGAACATGGGAGCGGAGGGAACGGAGACCCCCCCAGCACAAGCGGTGAAAATCCCGCTCGACCAATACCCCGGCGTCTGGGAATCATTCGACAGTAACTTTCCGGTAGAAACGCGTCCAAATCCGGTCCGTCTGCCAGTGTTTGACCCGGGGTTGCACGAGGAAATTCTGCGAATTGAAATAGAGCGGGATGAGCGGCAGGTCATCGAGCAGCACTTTTTCCGCCTGCTGGTAGGCGGCGTGGCGGGCCGCGACGGCCACGAGCCGGTCGAATTCCACATTGCGCCAGTGCGGATAGTTGCCCGGGTCGCCGCTCCGCAGGTCGATGAAAAGATCCGAGGCGCCGTCGTAGTCCGGAATAGCCGTAACCAGCGCGATGGCGTAGTCGCCCGCAGCAAGCGCGGCGAGGTGGGTGCGCGCCTCGCGCTGGGCGAGGGTGACCTCGATGCCGAGTTCGCGCCGCCACATCTGCTGGATGGCCTCGAGCACGGGCGTGCCGACCCAGGTGGTGATTTCCAGTTTGGGGAATCCGCGGCCCTCGGGGAATCCCGCTTCGCCCAGCAACCGCCGGGCTTCGGCCGCGTCCTCCGTGAGGCGGGTGGCGGGCGTGTAGCCGCCCAAGCCGGGGGGGATGAAGTTGAGGGCGGGCTGCTGCCCGCCGAGCAGTACTTTTTCCACCAGGTCAGCGCGGTTGAGCGCCAGGGCGAGGGCGTAGCGCACCTTGGGATTGTCCAGCGGCGGGCGGGTCATGTTCAGGGCGAGGTAGCGCGTCTCGTGCAACAGCACCTGGTGCAGCACCGGCGGTTGCGCCGCGCGATAAGCGAGGATTTTGGTGAACGGCACCGACAGGGTTACGTCCAGCTGGCCGGCGCGGAAGGCGCGTTCCTCGGCGTCGCCGTTGTCGAAGGCCAGAAAGCGGATTTCCGGCAGTCTCACCTCGGCGGCATCCCAGTAGGCCGGGTTGCGCTGCACGATGATCTCCTGGTTCGGTCGCCAGGCCGTGAGCGTGAACGGTCCGTTGCCGATGAAATTACCCGCGCGGGTCCACCCAGTGTCGCGCTGGTCCCTGCGGCCGAATTGCTCAATCGTGGCCCGATGCACCGGAATCCACGGGCCGCTGGCCACGATTGCCAGGAAGTCCGCGGTGGGTTCCTCCAGCGTGAGCTCGAGCCGGTGGTCGCCGGGCGCGAGCACGCCGACGGCGGAATAATCCGGCAGCCTTCCGGTAGAGAAGGCTTCCGCGTTTCGCAGTGGGAAAAACAGCGCGACCTTGGGCGCGGCCAGCGCAGGGGACAGTGCGCGCTGGATGGAGTAGACAAAATCGCCGGCCGTCACCGGGTCACCATTGGACCATTTCGCCCCGGGGCGAAGATGGAATGTGTAGGTGCGGCCATCAGGCGAGATTTCCCAGCGCTCGGCGACTGCGGGTTGCGGCGCGCCGCCGTCGGGCCCCGGCGTGAGCAGGCCCTCGCTTAGTGCGCGTATAATGAAAAATTCGTCCGGCAGGGTGGCGAGGTGCGGGTCGAGCGTGGCCGGCTCGTTGCGCTGGCTAAGGCGGAGCACCTGGCCGGCGGGCACGACTGCCTCCCGCCGCGGACAGCCGGCGGACAGAAGACATCCGCCTACACACAAGGCTACGGTGGACTGCCGGAGGACAGAGGACAGAAGACAGAAAACGGAAAATGTAGGGCCGGCGCTTGTCGCCGTGCCCGGAGCGCCCCGCGGCCTGCCGGCGAGGGGCAGCCCTGCGAAATTAATTTTCCAGCCAGACATATTTGTAGGGGTGCCGGTCGAGCAGCGTGGGATGCCAGCCGTGCACGGCCGGATGCACGGCGCGCACCGTGGTGAAGAAGTAGATCGGGATGATCGGCACCTCCTTCAGCAGGATGGCTTCGGCGCGTTGCAGCAGCGCCTGCCGCGCGGCCAGTCCGGTGGTGCGGTCGGCCTCGTGCAGGAGGCGGTCGTAGGCCGCATTTTTCCAGCCGGTGTGGTTGTTGCTGGAATCGGAGGTGAAGACCTTCAGGAACGTCGTCGCGTCGAGGTAGTCGCCGGCCCAGTCGGAGCGGAGGATCTGGTAGTCGAGCGTGCGGCGGTTCTCGAGCAGCGTGGCCTGCTCCATGTTGTTGACGCGCACCTCGAGGCCGAGTTCGCGCCTCCACATTTCCTGGATGGCCTCGGCGATCGCGCGGTGGTTGCCGGAGCTGTTGATCATGATTTCGAGCGGCGGCAGGCCGCGGCCGCCGGGATGGCCAGCCTGCGCCAGCAGCTGGCGGGCTCGCTCAAAGTCTTCCTGCAATGGCTCGGCCGGGTGGTATTCGCGGACTTGGGGCGGGGTAAAAGAATCAGCCGGCTGCTGGCCACCGTGGGTGATTTTTTCCACGATGGCCCCGCGATCGACCGCGAGGGCGAGCGCCTGCCGCACCTTCACGTCGCCCAAGCCGGGCCGGGTGGTGTTCAGCCGGTAGAAATAGGTGTCGAGAAACGGGCTGATTTTCAGCACGCCGGGTTGCTCACGCTTGTAAGTGTCCACCTTGCTCACCGGCAGTGACTCGGTCAGGTGCAGCTGGCCGGCGCGGAACGCCCGCTCTTCGCTCTCGACGTCCGCGGCGGGATGAAAATGGATGGCGTGCAGGCGCACCGTCGCCGCGTCCCAGTAGGTCGGGGATTTGGCCACGACGATCACCTCACCGGGCTTCCATTGGGTGAGGACGAACGGGCCGTTGCCGACGAGGCGGCCGGGTCGCGTCCACTTGCTGCCGCGCTGGCCGGATGGGCCGGCATTTTCGAGCACCGGCAGATAGACCGGGAACCACGCGGGGTGGGAGAGCAGCGACAGGAAATACTGGGCCGGGTGTGCCAGTGTAAAGCGCACGGTGCGGGCATCAGGGGTCGCAACGCCGACCTGTGAGAAGTCGGCGAGCAACCCCTGGTGGTAGGCTGCGGCGTTGACCAGCACGTAAAGCATCGTGGCGTAATCGGCAGCCAGCGTGTGGGTGAGGACGCGGCGGATCGAATTGGAAAAATCCTGCGCAGTCACGGGTTCGCCATTGGACCAGCGGGCGTTGGCGCGCAGATGGAAGGTGTAGGTGAGTCCGTCGGGAGATATGTCCCAGCTCTCGGCCACGCCGGGCACGGGATGTAGGTCGACGGGATCCTCGGCCACGAGGCCCTCGAAGAGAGTCGAGACGACGTTTATCTCGGGCAGGCCGGTGATGAGGTGCGGATCGAGTTCGGATGGATCGGCGCTCAGACCCCGGTGCAGCACCTGCTTGCGCGTGCCCAGGTCCGCCAGCGTCCCGCGCCTGGCGCAAGAGACCAGCAGGCCACTGCATAGAAAAAGGATTAAGACAGAAATAACATAATGAACCAAATGCCTTTCCTGAATCATTCTATGGATTCTGTTAATTCTGTCTGATGATCAGGCAGACGGCGTGGGCGGCGATGGCGAGTCCGCGGCCGATGTCACCCACGCCCTCGTTGGTTGTGGCCTTGAGACCGATGTCATTGACGGACAGGCCGGTGGATCTGGCCAGGGCGGCCTTCATGTCGGCTAGCCGCAGGGCGATCTTGGGTATCTCCGCAATGAGGGTGGCGTCGATGTTGACCGGCGCCCAGCCACGTTCGCGCAGGGCGGCGACCACTTGCTGGAGCAGCTTTTGCGAGTCGGCGTTATTGTAGGCGGGGTCGGTGTTGGGGAATTGGTGGCCGATGTCCGGCAGGGCCGCCGCGCCGAGCAATGCGTCGCAGATGGCGTGGGTCAGCACGTCGGCGTCGGAGTGGCCGTCGAGGCCGACGTCGGTAGCGAAGGTCACGCCGCCGAGCACGAGCTTCCGGCCGGCCGCGGTGCGGTGGATGTCGTAGCCGTGTCCGATGCGGAAGTTCATGAGGGGAGAGTCACCACAAAACATACGAAAGACACGAAAAAGAATACAGACAACCGAAGCGTGTCATCCTGAGCGCAGCGAAAGATCCAGGAATGAGACGGTGAAGGGATGCCAGGCATGGGTTCTTCACTGCGCTCAGAATGACGGGAAAGGGACTTTAGAGTTAGTGCGGGTGAGGAGGAATTCCAAGTAAGCCAGATCCGCGGGGGTTGTCAGCTTCGGGTTCGGGTGCGGATTTTCCAACAAGGCCACCGGGTGCTTGAGCAGTTCGACCGCGGCGGCGTCGTCGGTGATAGCGAGGTTGCGCTCCGCGACGGCGGCGTAAGCGCGGCAGATCAGTTTCCGGGAAAAAACCTGCGGGGTCTCCATCGCCCAAAGGTGCTTCCGGTCGAGGGTGCACAGCCGGCCCTCGCCACGGTGTTCCTTGATGGTGTCGGTCAAGCGGTGGGCGAGCACGACGGCGTCCTCGCGGCGCACGATCTTGTGCAGGGCGACGAGCTGCTCGGCGCGCACCAGCGGCCGGGCGCAGTCGTGGATGAAAACGTAAACGACATCGTCGGGCAGCTCGGCGAGTGCAGCAGCGACGGAATCCAGCCGTTCATGACCGCCGGGCACGAAGAGGGTGGGCGTCGGGGCATAGGCGGAAAGCTCGACCATTTGTCGCTGGTCACGATAGGTTACAATAAAGGTGTCCACCACGCCGCTGCGGCAGAATGTGCTCGCCGAGTGCGCGAAGACCGGTTTGCCGGCGAGCGGGGCGAGGATCTTGTCGGCAATGGCTCCGTCCATGCGGCGGCTGCGGCCGGCGGCGAGCAGGATGGCGGCGGTGCGGCTCATGGACTGAAGCAGGGAGCAGGGAGCATGGAGCTAGGAGCCGGCCAGCTCCGCCAGGATGGCCCGGGCGGCTGTGGCCGGGTCGGCGGCCTGCAGGATCGGGCGGCCGACCACAAGGTAGGTGGAGCCGGCGCGGGCGGAGTCGGCGGGTGTCATGACGCGCTTCTGGTCGTCACCCGTCTCGCTGGTGGGGCGGATGCCGGGCGTGATGAGCTGCATGTCCGCGGGCAGTTGCGAGCGCAGCATCGCCACCTCGAGCGGCGAGCAGACGAGTCCGCGCAGGCCGGAGTCGGCGGCGAGCTGCCCGAGGCGGGCAACCTGGTCAGCGGACGAGGCGGCGACGCCGATTTCGCTGAGTCCGACGGAATCCATCGAGGTGAGGACCGTGACGCCAAGCAGCAGCAGGTTGGGGATGTGCTGCTGCTGCGCCGCGCGGGCGGCACGCATCATCTTGGCCCCGCCCGCGGTGTGCAGGGTGAGCATCGAGATGGGCAGCGGCGCGAGTGACTCGACGGCCTTGGCGACAGTGTTCGGAATGTCGTGCAGCTTCAGGTCGAGAAAGACCTTAAAGCCCATCCCTGCGACCTCGCGCACATAGTTGGGACCGTAGGCGGTGAACAGCTGCAGGCCGACCTTTACCCAGCGCAGCTGGCCGCGCAACTGGCGGAGGATGGGCGCGGCGGCTTCGCGCGTGGGGACATCGAGGGCCAAAATTAGGTCGCAAGCCATGTGAGGGGACGGATACCGTGGGGGGAAACTGTGACCACCGCCATGCTTTTTTGTGCGCCGTGAACGCCGTCACCGTGTTTTCGCCGGCCAAAGTTAATCTTTATCTCGCTGTCACTGGGCGGCGGGCCGACGGTTTCCATGATCTGGTGTCGGTCGTCGCCCCGCTGGACTTCGGCGATGAGTTGGAAGCAGGGAGCAGGGAGCCGGGAGCCGGGAGCCAATTCAGCCTGGCATGCAGTGACCCGGCGGTGCCGGTGGACGGGAGCAACCTGGTGTGGAAGGCGGCGCATGCCTTTGCGGCTGCGACCGGCTGGAAGGGCGGGATGAGTTTCAAGCTGACGAAACGCATCCCCTTGGGCGCGGGACTCGGCGGCGGCAGCAGCAACGCGGTGGCGACACTGCGCGCGTTAAACCAAGTTTCTGGCGCGAAACTGGCGGAGGCAAAGCTGTTCGAAATCGCGACGACACTCGGCTCGGATTGCGCGCTCTTTCTAAAAAACGCGCCGGTCATCGTGCGCGGGCGCGGCGAGCATCTCGAGGTCCTGGCAGAGGGGTCGCGCTTGCATGGCCGGCGGGTGCTGCTGTTCAAGCCCGGTTTCGCCATCAGCACAGTGTGGGCCTATGGCCGGATGGCGTTGCGCAAGACCGACTATCTGCCCGCGGACCAAGCTGAGCAAAAGATCGCCGCATGGTTGCGAGGCCAGGCACCGGCCGAGGAGATTTTATTTAACAACCTGGAGGGCGCAGCCTTTGAAAAATACACCGCCCTGCCGGTGCTGCTCGGAAAGCTGCGGAACGAGTTTGGCGTTGCGGCGCGCATGAGCGGCAGCGGCAGCGCCTGCTTTGCGCTGCTTGGTGACAATTTCGTGACGGCCCCGCTTGTGGCGCGCATTCGCGAGTGCTGGGGGCCGGCGGCGTTCGTACAGGAGGCGCGCCTGGCCTAGTTCCGCATTGACCGCTGCGCACGGGAGTTGGTTAATCCGTGGAGCCCTCCTGCCATGGATCCCAACGCCCAAAGCGAACTAGTCCTCCCGGGCATCGCCGCATCCAAGGGCATCGCCTACGGGCAGGTGTTTCTCTACATGCAGAGCGAGCTGGAAATCCCGCGCTACACGGTGGACCCGGACAAGCGCCCGGCAGAAATCGCGCGCTTCGAGCAGGCGCTGGTAGTCACGCGACAGCAGATTTCCAAAATTCAGGCCCAGGTGACCAAGAACCTGGGCGAGGAGGAGGCGCTCATCTTCGACGCGCACCAGATGGTGATCGAGGACCAGGCACTCATCGGCGAGACCATCCGCGATTTCCAAAAATCCGGCCTGAACATCGAGACGTGCTTCAATGCCGTCGCCGAGCGCTACATCCGGGCTTTTGCCGAGATTGACGACGAATACCTGCGGGAACGCGCCGCCGACATCAAGGATGTGGCCAAGCGCGTGTTGCATGTCCTGCTCGGGCAGGCGGCCAGCAGCCTGACCGAGCTGGTGGAGCAACGCATCATCGTGGCGCACGATATCTCGCCGTCCGAGGCGGCGGGCATCGACCGCAGCGCTGCGCTGGGCATCGTGACCGACGCCGGCAGCCGCACGAGCCACGCCGTCATCGTGGCGCGCTCGATGAAAATCCCCGCGATTGTCGGCACGAATGACCTCACCACCAAGCTCCAGGACGGAGACTGGCTGCTGGTTGACGGCTATGACGGCGTCGTCATCGTCAATCCGACCGAGCCGACACTGCTCCGCTACGGCAGGGTCGAGAAGGCGAAGAAATCCTTCGAATCGCGACTGATGGCGGTCAACGAACTTCCGGCCGAGACGCTCGACGGCGTGAAGGTGACGCTGCGCGCCAACATCGAGAAGCCCGATGAGGTCGCGCTGGTGAAGCAGTATCGCGCGGACGGGGTCGGCCTTTACCGCACGGAGTTTCTCTTTCTCAGCGCGGGAAAGATGCCCACGGAGGAACAGCAGTATGCCGCCTACCGCGAAATCGTCACCGGCCTCGCGCCCGCGTCCGTGACCATCCGCACACTCGACGTGGGCGGCGACAAGCCGCTGCCCGGCGACCCGCACCTCATCGGCCCGGAGGCGAATCCCTTTCTTGGTTTCCGGGCGATCCGCATGTGCCTGGAAAACCCGGAAATGTTCAAGAACCAACTCCGCGCCGTCCTCCGCGCCAGCGCACACGGCACGGTGGAGCTGATGTATCCGATGATCAGCGGCGCCGAGGAGCTGGACCGCGCCAACGCACTGCTCGCCGAGGCCCGGACGGAGCTGAGGCAGCGCAACCAGCCCTTCGATGAAAAAATGCGCGTGGGCACGATGATTGAGATACCCAGTGCGGCCCTCGCCGGCGACTTGCTGGCAGAGCGCTGCGACTTCTTCAGCATCGGCACCAACGATCTCATCCAGTACCTGCTCGCCATCGACCGCGGCAACAGCCGCATCGCCCACCTCTACGACCCGTCGCACCCCGCAGTGCTGCGCGTGCTCAAGCAGATCGTGAACACCGGCCATGAGCACCAGCTCAAGGTCAGCGTTTGCGGCGAGATGGCGGGTGAGGCGATTTATGCGCCGCTGCTACTCGGCATGGGAGTGGACGAGCTGAGCATGGCACCCACGCTGCTGCCTTCCGTGAAATTCATCATCCGCGCGATGAAGCTGAGCGACGCCCGGTTGCTCGCCTCCGAGGCGCTCAAGCAAACCGACCCGAAGAAAACCTTCGCGCTGATCGAGGCGTTCTACAACGAGCGCATAAAGGTGGAGTGAGTCGTTTTTGTTTTTATACTTTATTGCAGATTCGGAATCAGGCTGAGCTGAAAAGAGGGAAAGCGCTTTTTTGACAGGCCTTTTTCACCTGGGGGGGGGAGCATTGCGGGCCTGACGCGAGGTTTGCCGGGCAGTTTTTGCCAAGACCCAGGACGATATGGGGCCAACTCTCCCTCAGATGTTGAAAAATCCCCCAGCATTTATCCCGAGGCAAAAATACAGGAATAGGCGGATGCCAGATAGTGCGACGCATGCTATTATTTGCCCTGGGCGGAACAGCGGCCGCATAGTCCCACGGTTCTGCCATCGTCCATGCAAGCGACCCGTCACTATTCCATCACCCAACCGGTCAGGCCCTAACCGATTCCCGTTCGCCATCGCCTCACCATGCGCGAGCTGTTGCGTCGGGCAGCCGCCAGTGTCGACCGGGGGCAGGTGAAGTTGATCCCGGGCAGCTTCCGGCCGGTGCAGCCGGGGCGAACGCTCACGAGACTCGAACGTGGACTGATGCTGTTGCTGGCCGGCGGCCTTGGCCTGGCCGTCTGGCTGTACACGCAGTCCGCGCCCATCAGCGCGCACGCGGCCTATTATCAGTCGCTCGCCATGACCGCCCGCTTGGATTCCAGCTCGCCGGGGGCTTACACCGAATCCATCCTGCTGGCTAGCGGGAGCGATTGGAGGCCAGCGACACTGTTTGCGTGCGCACACCCGGCCTTCTGGAACCACGGTCCGGCGGTTCACCCCAATGCGCGGGCCCGGCGCATAGAAGCCGGGCTGACGCGTCTGGCGGAGCATGGGCCGGTCTTGCGCGCCAAGGCCTTCAACACTCCCTCGCCGGTTGGCTTGGAGACAATCAACGGTGTGGTCAGGATAACTTGTCGGGTGGCCGGCCAGCTGGAATTGGCCGATGGCATCGTGGCACGGTTCGCGGCCCGCCTGGTCCAAGACGGGCAAACCAAGCATTGGGGCATCGTCGACCTGTCGATCCCCCCGTTTGTGCCGTGATGAATCGCCCGGCACCATTTTCCCGGCTACGCCGCACGCGCGGAGTCACCATCATCGAAGTGGCCATGGCCGCGCTGGTGATGGCGCTGGTCCTCTCCACGGCCGTCACCACCCTGCAGCGCGCCTTTATCAGCCTGCAGAACGCGCGCGACCTGAACATCGCCTCCCAGATGTTGCAAAGCGAGATGGAGAAGCTGCGGCTGGCCGACTGGACCACGGTCAATGCCTTTTCGACAGCCGCCACGCCACTGACGCTTGATGCGGCGTTCACTGCGAACGCGTTCATCGGCAGCCGATTCACCCTCTCGCGCACCGTGACGAATCCCAAGGCCATACACGCGTCATCTCCCTGCAGGTTGACTGGCTGGGCGCCGACAACCGGCCGCTATTCCGCCATCTCTCCATGCGCTACTCGCGCAACGGGCTTTATGATTACTTCTACAGCCAGACGTGATCACTTCGTGACCGGATTGACCCTGGTCGAGCTGATGTTCGCCAGCGGTCTCGGCTCCTTTGTGATGACCGGGGTGCTGTCAGTGGTGCTCATGATGGGGCGCTCGGGGATGTCCGCTTCGAACTACGCCGACATGGAGGCCCAGTCGCGTCGCGCGGTCGATGAGTTTGCCCAGGATGTGCGCATGTCCTTGAACCTGACTTGGAACAGCGCCACCTCGGTCACGCTGGCTGTGCCGGATAATTACGCGGCCTATGGCAACCGAGTGACCTACGCCCTGGACAGCGGCACTACGGGTTCGACCGCCGGCAGTTTCTACCGTCAGCCAGGGGATGCCGCGTCCACCAACCCGCGCATCGTCATGGCGCGCAACGTCACCGCGCTGAGTTTCACGCGCTTCACCCGCACGAACGCAGCGGCCTCGGACAACTTTTCCACCAAGCGGCTACAGCTCACAATGAATCTGCGCACCTCCGCGCAGACCACCGTGGATCAGAACACGCTGGTTGTCTCCGCCTCCTATGTCCTCCGCAACAAGCCGTCCAACTGACCAGACCGCCGGGGCGGTTCGCGGCTCCGTGCTCATCACGTGCCTGCTGTTCTGCACGATCATCGCCATCGCGCTGACGGGTTACCTGCGGGTGGCGCGCAACTCCTACACCCTGGCGGACCGCGCTTTTGTGAACACGACCGCCCTGACCCTGGCCGAACAGGGGCTGGAGGAGGGGCTGGAGAGCTACAACCAGCTCGACAACGCGGCGACGCCGGCTGCGGCTTGGGCCGGCTGGACGCTCACCGGTACGGTGGCCACGCGCAAATATCCCAGCCTGGCGCTCGATAACGGCGCCACGGGCACCCTCCAGATCTACGTCACCGACTACAACCCGCCGGCGGGCTCGGGGCCCAAGTTGGTGGCCAAGGCGACGATCCTGCCCGCCTCCGGTCTCGGTCTCAGCCGGATGGTGGAGATCACCCTGAAGCGACGGGCCATTTTTGCCGCCGGCCTGATTGCGAAAAACACCATAACATTTTCAACCAATACTGTGGTCTCCAGCTGGAATTCCGATCCGGACAACAATCCCGCGACCGCGCCTATCGGCTATACCGCGGCGGTCATGACCGCCAATTGCTTTGTCGGCACGATCAGCGCCACGAGTGGTGCCATCAGCACCGGCAGCGCCGATATTTTTGGCCGGATTGGCACCGGCGGCGGCACGGTCACGCACGCTGCCGGCGCCGTGCTGGCCAGCACCCCGACCGGCACCGGTTGGGACACCGGCCTCGTCAACAACGGGTTTACCAGCAATCTCGACACGCCGGTGGCCCCGGCGCTGCCGGCGCTGGTCAACAGCATCACCTCCAGCATCAGTGCCGCCACTGCGCTGCCCCGCGTGGGGGACGTGGCGGCGGCCGACGGCAAATACCACTACAACTTCGCCTCGGGCGCGTCGGTCTCGATGAGCGGCAATAACCAGCTGACCGTCTCGGGCAAGGTCGTGCTTTACCTGCAAAACCACGCGGTCACTACGGCGGTGGCGATCAGCGGCAACGCGAAGATCCAGATCACCACGACAGGCAACCTGACCATTTATACCGACGGCAACATCGCCGGCGGCAGCAACGGCATGGCGAACGCCAACCCCAACGCCACGAGCTGCCTGATCTACGGCACCAACACCGGTTCGGGCCAGACCATTGCCCTGAGCGGCAACGCGACCACCGTGGCCGCGATTAACGCCCCCAACGCCGACTTCAGCATCTCCGGCAACGGCGAGGTCTGGGGCTCAGTGGTGGCGCGCAACATCAGCCTCACAGGCAACGCCGGCTTTCGTTACGACGAGGCCCTGCTGAACTACAGCAACACCACCGGCACAGGTAATCCGTGGGGCATCGCCAAGTGGCGCGAGCTGACCCTCAGCGCCGAGCGCACGGCCTACGCCGCCAGCTTTAATTTCTAAGATTGCCAGTGAGCTCCGGCTTGGTTCACCGGTACGCAGCCGCGTAACGTTTTTGCAGGGGATCAATTCCCGGCCTTCACGCCGCTGGCGAGGAGGGTTTCGAAGTGCGGCTCGCTCGCCTCGCGGGAGACGGTTTCCACCTCGACTTTCGAGAAGCCGGCTTTCTTCAAAAACCCGTGGAGGGCGCTTCCCTTGAAGCCGAGCCAGAGATCGCCGTAGAGTTCACGGGCCTTTTCAAAGGTATGCTCCTTCAGGTCGAGGACGAGGAGCTGGCCGCCGGGATTGAGGATGCGATGCGCCTCGTTGACCGCGGTCTGCGGATGATTGGCGTGATGGAGCGCCTGCGAGAGGATGGCGAGGTCCACGGACTTGTCGGGCAGCGGCACCTGCTCGATATCGCCGAGCTTGTAGACGAGGTTGGCGAGTCCGTTCTTTTTCGCCAGCCCGGTCCCGACCTTCACCATGCGGAGTGAGTTGTCGATGCACCACACGCGCTCGGCGCGGTGGGCGATCAACTGGGAGACGAGGCCCTCGCCGGCGCCGAGGTCGGCCACGGTGATGGCGGGCACGAGCCGGAGCGCCAGATGGCCGAGGGCTTCCCACGAGCGGCCGGGGCAGTGATGTTTGCCAAGCTTGCCGGCAATGAGGTTGAAATATTGTTCGGAGACCCGGCGACGTTTTTGCAGGATGCGGTCGAGGTTTTCCCGGTCCTCGCTGGACTCGATGAGCTCGGTGACGGACTCGCACGCGGCCCGGAGCAACGCGAGCTGCTTGGGCGCGAGGCCGGTGCAGAGGGAGTAGAAGGCCTTTTTCCCCTCGCGGCGGTCGGTGACAAAGCCGGCCTGCCGCAGCAACGCGAGTTGGGAGGAGATGCGCGACTGGGCCATGCCGAGGATTTCCTGCAGTTCGGCGACGGACAACTCCTCCTTGAGCAACAGTGAGAGCAGGCGCAGCCGCGTTGAATCGGACAGGGTTTTCAGAGTGTCCCAAGAGGAGTTCACGACGGGACACCACTGAGGGGAAACGCCGCGGATGACAAGCGCGGGGAAGGAAGGCTGATTTCCCGCGGATGGATACGGATCAAGGCCAAATCGTCAATGCCGTCATGCTGAGTGAAGCAAAGCATCCAGAATGACGCGCGCCGGCAAGCATCCTCCTGGATTATTCGCGTTGCTCAGAATGACAGGTGGTGGGTGTCTCATCCGCGGTCATCCGTGTTATCCGCGGGTAAAATAACAAGCTGCGCGGGGGGCGCGGCTTGAGAAGAATGAAGAAAGCCCGTCCGGAGGCCAGGTGCCACCTTACTTGGCGTCAACGAAACGGGTGATGCCAGCGATCTGGAATTCCTGGTTGGTGCTGCCGATCTTGAGTTTCACGTGCTCGCCGATTTTCTTGCCCATGATGGCCTGGCCGAGGGGAGTCTTATAGGCGAGGACGTGCTTGACGGGATCGCTGTCCCAGGCGCCGAGCACGGTGTAGCGGACGGCCTTGCCATTGGCGATGTCGCGGAGATCCACGATGGTGCCGGCACTGACCTGGTCGGTCGAGGCCTCGGCGAAATCGGTGATGTGGGCCCGGGCGAGGTCGCGCTCGAGCTGGGCTTTCTGGCCCATGAGCACACCCTGGTCCTGCTTGGCCATCTTGAACTCGGAGTTTTCCTTGAGGTCGCCGTGCTCGCGGGCCGTGGCGATGGCCTTGGAGTTTTCCGGAATGCGCTTGGAGGCGATCTCCTCGTATTCGATCCGCTTGCGCTCGTAGCTCTCGCGGGAGACGAGTAACTGCTCGTCCTTGGACTCGGACTCGCCGGAGACAAGGGTCTGGAGCGAGGGGAAGAGCTTGATGAAGCGGGCGAGCAGGGACTTCTTGGTCAGCTCCTCGAAGCCCTGGTTGAGCAGCAGGCTGTTGCCGAGATCGCGGGCGGCCTCGGTGTCGGCGGAGGAAAGGAGGTCGGAGATGAGCTCGGCGTCGTCGCTCAGGGCCTCGGCGAGCGGGATGCGGCGGGTGCCGGCGGACTGCAACGCCTCGTAATCGATGGCAAAGAAGATAGCGCCAAGCAGGCGGGGGGTGACAAGTTCGTTGAGCAGCTTGGAAAATTTCTTCGAGTGGCGGTTCTTGATGATCCAGAGGAGGACAGGAGCGCGAAGGTTCTGCTCCGTCTTCCAGCGCTTGAGGGCGGCGGCGAGCTCGGCGCCCTGGCCGTTTTCCATGAGGAAATTGATGCACTCAGTGGTGAACTTGCCCTGCGAGGTCTTGAGGAGGGCGAAGACGATCTCGCGCCACTCGAGGGGGTGCGTCTCCTTGACGAGGGCGAGAAAGCGGGACTGGAAATGGACCGGAATTTTCTCGGCGATGGCGGTGAGGCCGCGGATTTCCTTGATGAGCTCGGACTGGTTGGGCGTGACGGAGGAGTTGTCGTGGCCGAGAATCTTGGCGAGCTCGTCGCGAACGTAAGCGCCGTAGAGGCGCTCGGCGGCGTCGAGCTGGTTGCTGTCGCGCACGGCCTCGGTGAGGCCGCTGAGGACTTGGGCGAGGGACTGTTTGGACTCCTCTTTGATGGACGCAGCGAGGAGGTCCTCGGCGAGGGAGATGCGCCGGCGGGCGGAGCGGGTGTTGGCGAACTCCTCCATGATCTCCGTCTCGGCGGACACGGGTTCGTTGCGCACGACGTAGCAATCGGTCTTCTTGGCCGGGACGCGGACGCGCGGATCCTTGATCAGCTGCTTCTTGACGTTGGAGAACCAGCGCTTGAATTTTTCCTCGCCGACCACCTGGGTCAGGACGATTTCGAGCTCGATGGCGCTGGCGGCCTTGTTCGAATAGGCGGACAGGGTGTCGATGACGAGCTGGACGGGGTCATCCGCGATGAGCTCCTTGATCTTGGCGGGCTCGTTTTCTTTGCGGGCGAGGATATGCTTGGCGGGGAGGACCTCCATGCTGCCGACGCAGAAGGCCGGATCCATGCGGTGGTTCTTCTTGCCCTTGAAATCGATGACCAGTTTCTGGTCGGATTCGTCATACTCTTTGATCTGGCCTAAGCCCCAGCTGCGATGGACCACGTAAGCGCCCGGTTCCATCGACGCCAGTTTGGCCTTGGAGCCCTTCATGGCGGAATGTTTGACAATGGTCGCGGTGATGGCTTCGGAATTCATAATTGCTTATAGAGTCAGTGAACCGATTAGTAGAGGGGAGAATGATGCGGGATGTCAAACAGGGTTTGGGAAAAGCCACTGCAGGGCCAAAATCCATCGTGGCCGGCGCCCAGAGTGAACCGGGCACCGGCGGACCGGAGACGGCCAGCGGCTGGGTGCGGGCGGTGCTCCTGACCGAGCGTTGGCTGGCCACCAACGAGAGGGTGGACACGTTGCTGGAAGGACTTGCGGCAAGCCTGGCCGGCCAGGAGCGCGCCCGGGCCCAGCACCTGTTTTATGGCGTGGTCCGCTGGTCGGGCCGGCTCGAGGCTGCGCTGGCCGGACTCATGGCGCACGCCCCCCGCACCAAGGTTCGGGCGGTGTTGCTGGTCGCGGGTTTTGAATTGCTCGAAGCCGGTCCGGACAGCGTGGCTCAGGTCATCCACCACGCGGTGGAGCAGGCCAAGACCGTCGCCAGTCCCAAGGAAGCCCGGCTGGTCAACGCGGTGGCCCGCAAGCTGGCCGCTCGGCTGGCGGACCAACCCGCCGATCTCGCCACGGAGTTCTCCCATCCGGAATGGCTGGTGCAGCGGTGGACCGCGCGATTTGGCGCGGCCACGACGAAAAAGCTGCTCGAATGGAACCAACAGCCCGCCCCGGTGTATGCGCGCTGGCGGATTGAGGCGCCCGTGCCTGAGTTTTTGGCGCCGACCAGATGGGTCGGGTTTTTTGAGGTGAAGGCCGGCAAGTGGGACGAAGTCCGACGGCTGGCCAACGAAGGCGCGCTTTACCTTCAGGATCCCTCGACGCGATTGTGCATCGGGCTGCTCGCGCCGCAATCCGGCGAGGTCATTCTCGATGCCTGTGCCGCGCCCGGCGGCAAGAGCCTGTTCATCGCCGACACGATGAAGACGGGAAAGGTCGTCGCGCTCGACGAGCCCGCTACACCGGGCAAGCCGGACATCCGGCTCGTTCGATTAAAGGAGAATCTGTCCCGGGCGCCCAAAGGAGTGGAGGTGGCGCAGGTGGAGGCGGACCTGCGCCAGGTAAAGACCGATTTCTATCGGAACTTACAATTGCCGGAGAGCTACGACGCCGTGCTGCTCGACGCACCCTGCTCCAATACCGGAGTGATGCGCCACCGCATTGACGTGAAATGGCGGATGCAGGACGGCGACTTCACGGGGCACGCTGAGCAGCAGATCGCTTTGCTACACGCGGCCGCGCGGCTGGTGAAGTCCGGCGGCCGGCTCGTTTATAGCACGTGCAGCATCGATGCCGTGGAAAATGAAGGGGTCATCAAGGCGTTTTTCGAGAGCCGCGCCGGCGGGGCGTTCAAGCTCGAGCGCAGTGTGCAGACCTATCCATGGAAGGACGGCCACGACGGTGCCGGGGCGTTTTTGATGAAGAAGACTTGAAAGCTGCAGGGCGGGGTCGCTGACCCCGCCGCGAGATAGGCGGGATCAGCGATCCCGCCCTACAATCACGGCACCAGCTCGAACACCGGGATCTCGAGGTCGGTTTCCCGGGCACCGGTCAGGAAAGTGTGGGTGATCTTCGCGGCGGACTTCACCAGCGCGGCGTAGCGTTCGAAGGTCCATTTCTCGACCGGCTCGCCGTTGATCCGGACGCAGAGATCACCTGTCTGCACGGGCAGCTGGGCCGTGGGAGTGTCGGGAATGACGGTGAGCACCCGCCAGTAAACCGGCGAGCGGGCGAAGGACAGGCCGGAGCTGCGGCGCGGCCCCATGGTCACGGTGCCGTCGGCGTCGCGCACGAAGGTCACCCGGTTGCGGCGCTGGTCGAAGGTGAGGACGAAGTGGCGCAAAAACTCGCCGCCGATGGACGAGAGTTGGTCGGTGAGATCCACAATGGGTTTCTTGATGGTGTGTGCGCCGATGAAGACGTCGAGGTTGAGCCGGCCGGTGAGCTGGCGGCGGTCGCCCTGTAGTGAAGAGATGAGCGTGCCGAGGCGCGGGCTGTTGGCGAAACGCGGGTGCAGGCCCACGGGGTTGAGGCTGAGGCTGCCGTCGCTGCCGGAGTCGATGAGCACAATGAAAGACTCGTTGCCCATCTGGATCGGGATCAGCGGCGTGCCCTGCTGGTTGTTGAAGGCAATGCTCGAGGTGCGCGGCAACGGCTTGGCTGCCGGGGGTGGCACGACCGGGTAGGGCGCGATGACGAGCCGCTCGCCCGGGTAGTCGAGGGTTAGCAGCGTATCGCGGAAAACCGGGAAGCCGATGAGGCCGTCAATCCGCACGCCGAGGTGACCGGAGAGGTCGACGAAATCAAAGACGAGGGCGGGCACCCGCTCGAACGTGGCGTCGGCCAGCGTGAGCTTTTGCAGGGTGATGGACGGGAGCTCGATCTCGCCACCGTTGGCCGAGCGCACGCGCACGGTGCGGGGCGGCGTGCCCTTGCGCTCCTTCACGGCAAAGCGCTTCGCCAGGTCGGGTGCCACGTAGGTCACGGTCGAGCCGGTATCGAGGAGGAAGCGGTAGGTGTGGCCGTCGGTCCATCTGGTCTCGACGACGAAGAAATTGGAGATGATGTGGGCGGGCAGGATGGTGCTCTTCGCCTCGACGAGGGTCCGACCCGTGGTGCGTCGCGGCGTGGACGCGCAACCGGTGGAGAGCAGGCTGTAAGCGGCCAACAATACACTGCTGGCCAGCCGGGGAAGTGCGCGGCGCGAAACGGGGGAACGCGGCTTCATTCGGCGGGACTGGCGGCGGTTGGGCTCAAGGAGGAGAAGGGGAAATCGGCGAAGATTGAGTGAAAGAAGCCCGCGCGCAAAGCCTGTTTCAACCCGCCGGGCGGGATTCACAGCGTTTATGCCAACTCCGCCTGCAGCTTCTTTGGCAGTTTGGCCTTCACCAGATCGTAGGCGATGCGGACCTGCTCCTTGAATTGGGTCTCGGCCAGGGCCTCGGGATCTTCCAGCTGCACCCAATGGGATTTGAGCATATTGTAGCGCGCCGGGATGACGCCGTCGACCTCGCCGGTCAGCCGGGCGTAGTCGGCCGGCGTGCACTTGAAGGCGCAACCCTCGATGGTTTCACCGTCAAGCGAGACAATCAGGAACATCTTGCCGCCAATCTTGAAGACGAGGTTCTCGCCCCACTGCTTCACGAATGTCGCGTGCGGCAGGGAGGGCGCGAAGGTCTTGAGCCGGTCGAGGCGCATGGGCGACAAGCTTTAAGGTTTAAGGGGATAAAGTTTAAGCCGGAATGTCGGGTGCTTAAAACTTAAACCTTACAACTTATACGGCAGGGGGAATTTGCCCGTCAGCTTGATGACCTTCTCCTTGGTGGCGCCGAGAACGGCGGCCTCGGTCGGGGTGCCGATGGCGACCAGCACGCCGTCAATCAGCCCGGCGATTTCCTCCATCTCGGCTTCCTTCATCCCGCGGGTCGTCATCGCGGGCGAGCCGAGCCGGATGCCGGAGGCCTGGAAAGGCGAGCGCGTCTCGAACGGCACGGCGTTCTTGTTGCAGGTGATGTTGGCGCGATCGAGCGTCTCCTGCGCGACCTTGCCGGTGAGATTCGGCAGCTTGGCGCGGAGGTCGACGAGCATCAGGTGGTTGTCCGTCCCGCCGGAGACGATCTTGAGGCCGCGCTGCGTCATGCCGGCGGCGAGCGCCTGCGCATTCTTGATCACCTGGGCGCTGTAGGCCTTGAACTCCGGCTTGAGGCACTCGACGAAGCACACGGCCTTGGCGGCGATGATGTGCATGAGCGGACCGCCCTGGCCGCCGGGGAAGACCGCGGAATCAATGAGCTTGGCGTGCGCCGCCTTGCACATCGTGAGGCCGCCGCGCGGGCCGCGCAGCGTCTTGTGCGTGGTGGTGGTGACAAAGTCGGCGTGCGGGAAGGGCGAGGGGTGGTGGCCCGACGCGACGAGCCCGGCGATGTGCGCAATGTCGGCGAAAAGCAGGGCGCCGGCCGAGCGGGCGATCTCGCCCATTTTCGCGAAGTCGATGATGCGCGAGTAGGCGGAGGCGCCGACGGTGATCATCTTCGGCTGCTCGCGCGCGGCGGTGGCGGCGAGCTCGTCGTAGTCAATGCGGCCGTCGGCCTCGTGCACGCCGTATTGGCAGAAGTTATATAGCTTGCCGGAAAAATTGGCCGGGTTGCCGTGCGTGAGGTGGCCGCCGTGGCTGAGGTTCATGCCGAGGATCTTGTCGCCCGGCGAGAGCATGGCGGTGTAGACGGCGAAATTGGCCTGGGAGCCGGAATGAGGCTGGACGTTGGCGTGCTCGGCGTTGAAGAGCTGCTTGGCGCGCGCGATCGCCAGGTTCTCGACCTGGTCGACAAATTCGCAGCCGCCATACCAACGTTTCCCCGGGTAGCCCTCGGCGTATTTGTTGGTCAGCACGCTGCCCTGCGCCTCGAGGACGGCGGGGTAGGTGAAATTTTCCGAGGCGATCAGCTCGAGGTGATGCTGCTGCCGGGCGAATTCGCCGGCGATGGCGGCGTAAATGGCGGGATCAAGTTGCGAGAGCGGGGAGGCGTTAAGCGACATGGGAGCAGGGAGCCGGGAGTGAGAGGAAGTTTATTTTTGGTGAACAAGTGTCTTAAGAAAGGCGATGAGGATGGGGATGGCCTCGACCATCTCGTCGCGGCAGGTCTCGTAGAGCTTGAGCGGGCCGCCGTAGGGGTCGCCGATCTCCCTCTCGGCGGGTGGCGGCAGGAACTCACGGAACAGGTAGAGCTGGGGCGGGATGGGGCGGGCGCGCAGCTGGATGATGGCCCGGTGCGACTCAGTCATGCCGAAGACCACGAGGGCATCGTCGAGCAACTTCTGGGTGAGGGCCTGGCTGCGCTGGCCGCTGATGTCGATGCCGGCATTCTTGAGGGCGATGACGGAGTTTTCCGAGATCGCCCCGCCGGTGCGGGCCGCGACGCCGGCGGAGACGACCCGGATTGATTTCAACGGCTCGGGCTGGCCGGAGAGCGCGTGCTTGAGCAGACCCTCGCCCATCGGGCTGCGGCAGATGTTGCCGGTGCAAACAATAAGAATGTGACCGGACGCGGGCATTATTAAGTACTAAGCTGGAAGCTTTAGGCTGTGAGCTAAAGGCAGAAAGCGCGGAAACACAAAGAAACGCCCCGCGATCAGCGACGCAGAACCAGCCCGGCCCTGTGCAGATGCACGGCACGCTGCAGCACACGGTCGGTCAGCGGAACCAGCTTCTCCGGGGCCGCCGCGGACTTGAGTGCCGTGGGGTCGGGCAGAGGCGGGGGCGAGGCATCGGGGTTGCCGTTCTTGAACTCCTTCACGAGCGTCGCCTCATCAAAGCGATCCTTCTCAACTTTGCCGGAGATGAGTGTGGCGAGAGGGGTGCCGGTTTCCAGCGCGTCATAAGCGCGTCGGTCGGCTGCGGCGGCAGTCTGCACCACGACGTTGGGCGCGGGCGCCGAGCCCGGTGCGCCCAATGTCAGTGCGGACGTCTGGGCGATCGCCGTTACGATCACTGAGGGTGTCGCAGGGCTGACCAAAATGAACAACGGGGTGCTGGCCGGATAGCGCGACCTTCAAGGCTTCGACATCATCGTCGCTTGTCGTGGCATGGCGCAGGTCGAGCACGAGAGCACCCGCCCCGGGCACGGCGAAGCGCAGGGCTTTCTCCGAGTCACCGAGGGAATGGACGCGCAGATAGGACAAACCCTGGCCCAGGTCGGTCAGCTCGGTGGCGGTGGCCGAAACAGAGGACAGAGCACAGAGAATTGAGAACAGGGAGAGAGGTTTTCTCATAAGCGGTTGAGCTGGCGGGCGCCGATGTCGCGGCGAAAGTATTTGGACGCGCATTGCAGCTGGTCGCAAGCGGCATAAGCGCGGGCGGTGGCCTCGCGCAAGGTAGCCCCAAGGGCGGTGACGCCGAGCACGCGGCCGCCGTTGGTCACGATCTGTCCCGCGGCGTTCCTAGCCGTGCCGGCATGGTAGATGAAGGTCTGAGGCGGGAGGGAGGAGGTGGGAGGAAGAGTGATCACGTCATTCTTGGCGTAACTGTCCGGATATCCCTTGGCGGCAACAACCACGCACACCGCGTAATCGGGCTTCACGTCCGGCTTGAAGCCGCGCAATTCACCCCGGGTGGCGGCCCAGAGGAGCGCGAGCAGGTCGGTGGACAGGCGCGGCAGCACGACCTGCGTCTCGGGATCGCCGAAGCGGGTGTTGTATTCGAGCACACTTGGGCCGCCCGGCGTGAGCATGATCCCGATGAAGAGCGTGCCACGGAATTCGATGCCCTCGACGGCGATCGCGTCGACGGAAGGGCGGACGATTTCGCGGTCAATGCGCTGGAGCAGCGCGGGCGTGACGACCTCGGCGGGCGAGTAGGCGCCCATGCCGCCGGTGTTCGGGCCGGTGTCGCCGTCGCCGATGCGCTTGTGATCCTGGGCTGTCGGCAGGATGACGTAGTCGCGGCCCGACACGATGACGAGCAGCGAGGTCTCTTCGCCGAACAAGCAGTCCTCGATGAGGATCTGTTTGCCGCTCGCGCCGAATTTTCCGCCGAGCATGTCGCGCACGGCGGTCTCCGCCTCGGCCAACGATTGTGCAACCACGACACCCTTACCGGCGGCGAGTCCGTCAGCCTTGATGACAATCGGTGCGCTGCGTTTTTTCAGATAGGCGAGGGCGGGGGCGACATCGCTGAAAATTCCAGCCGGCGCGGTGGGAATTTTATGTTTCAGCAAAATTTCCTTCGTGAAAATCTTGGAGGCTTCGAGCCGGGCGCCGTCGGCCTTGGGCCCGTAAACCGGAATGCCGGCGGCGATGAGTTTGTCCGCTAGGCCGAGCGAGAGCGGCACCTCGGGTCCGACGACGACGAACCCGACCTGCTCGCGCTGCGCGAGCGCAACGAGCCCGGCGAGGTCGTCGACCGCGACGGGGAAGCAGGCGGCTTCCGACGCGATCCCGGCGTTACCCGGGGCGCACAGCAGGCGGGGTTGGCCGGACGAGGCCGCGAGCGACTTGATGAGAGCGTGCTCGCGCCCGCCGGAGCCGACGACGAGGACGGAGGATGGAAGTGCCATGAAGGTGCTAGGTTCTAGGTTCCGGGGTCTCGGGGGGAAACATTTTTATCTTACCTCTGGACTCCATGACCTGGAGCTCAGACCCGATTTCGTCACAGCACCTGCAGGGTCTTCCGGTAGAATCTGACGACTTCGTCGGGGTCGTCAGTGAAGAGGAGGTAGTCGGCCATCCAGGCGGGGGCGCGCTTGGTGTTGATCATCGCGCGGACCTGGCGGCGGAGGTCGCTCCAGAATTTGGCGTTGAAGAACACGTAGGGGGTGCGGGGGCGGATGCCGAGCTTGAGGTTGCACATCTCGATGCCGATTTCCTCAAGCGTGCCCACGCCGCCAACGTTGAAGATGCAAAAATCCGTCGCCTCAAACCATTTCTGACGGAAGTGACGCGAGCTTTCCTGGAAGGTGTTGAAAAAATCCACGCCGAGCTCGAGCTTCTCCGCCTCGAGCTCGAGGAAACAGGCGCCGGTCAGCGCGCCCTTGTTGCGCGCCGAGTCGGTCGCCAGGCGCATGACCCCGCCGCCGCCGCCTGTGAGCACGCCGACGTTGGGGCCGATGAAACCGGTGAGTTGCTCGACGAGGCGGGTGATGCGCTCGGTATCGGCCTGGTCGAGTCCGACGGCCGAGCCGTAAAAGGCCAGCAGGGTGGTCTCCTGGAATTTGCGCGCCAGCTCCTCGCGGACGAAGAAACCGTGCTCCTTCTTGTAGACGTGCAGGTAGATTTCCTTGGTGAGTTCGTCATACCAGTAGGCCTGCACGCCGATGGCCTGGTAGGTGTCGAGACGGGCGTGGGCGTTGCTGGAGAGGAAATAGCCGTGGGTGCGCGAGGCCTTGCGGAAGATGATGCGCTTGAGTTTCACGTCGCCGATGCGGGTGAGGAGCTCGATGTGCTCGAGGAGGTCGGGGAAATAATCGATGATGAGCGTGTCGGCGTCGGCCGGCGCGTTGTCGAGCGCCTGGATCATCGTGTGGCAGCCGATGCCGCTGGGGAAGGCCGGGAGGCTTTTTTTCAAATCCTCGCCGGCGCGGACGAGCACGCTGCGGTTTTCCATCGTGGCGCTCTGGCCGCGGACGGTGATTTTGGTCTTCGGGGTGGGCTCGGGGAAGTCGAGGGGCGGATGGTGGTCGAGGCACTCAAAGAGCTGGCTCGCGGTGGAGAGCAGGCGCTGGCGTTTCTTGGTGAGCGTCTTGACCTCGGGATCCGAGAACGGCGGGGCGCGGAAAATGTCGACCGACACCATCGGGTTCACCACCGGCTGGCCGCCGGTGTTGTAGATCTCGAGCATGACATTCGTGCCGAAAGTCTTGATGGGATCGAGCAGGACGGCGCTGGTGTGGAGGCCGAAGTTGCCCTCGCCCTGGTTGAGCACTACATAGTGCTCCTTCAGATACATGGAGCAACTGGTGAGAATGCCGGAGCGCGGCGGGATCGTGAGGGGGGAGGCGTCGTGACGGACCTGGACCTTGTCGAGAAACATGCGGCCGGCGTTGCCGCTGACGATGTGCTCGAAGTTGAGCCGCTGGAGCTTGGGAGAAAGCGTATAGCTGACCTGGTGCGGCGTGAGGAAGACGCGGCCGTGCGAGTCGATGCTGATGGTGTTGGGCAGCTTGAGGCCGTTGGCCTTGATGGCCGCCCAGATTTCGCCGGTGGAGAGCTGGGCGGCGGCGGGCGCGTAGAACAGCCGGCCCACGGGCATGCCGGGGCGCAGCAGCTTCTTCCAGTAGCTGGCGTGGGGAAAGTTGGCGTCGAAAATGAAGGCGTCGGCGGCGAGCACGAGGCGGTTGCCCTCGACGGCCGGTGCCCCCTGCAGGTGCATCTCGATGCCGATGCGGGCGAGCGAGCTGCGCTCGGTGAAATGGAGGCTGGCGAGGTGCGTCTTGAGGAAGTCCATCTCGGCGGGGTGGCGCGGCCAGAAAACGAGGGTCAGGGCGACCTTGTCGCCGCCCTTGCTCTTTACCGTCAAAATCTGGCCGTCAGTGCTGTGCCAGAATTGGTTTTCGTTCATGGGATTGGCCAGCCTTGGGGAGGTTGGGGAGGCTGACAAGCCCCGGCTGCGCCGGGAGCCGCGCAAATATTCATCGCCAAAGGGGTTGATTTTTGACCGGCGGACGCCAAATTCCGGCGTTTTTACGGCACAAAACCGCCCGGGCCGTTTCCTAATCGGGCTTAACTCCTCGCAATGAAATCCCCATCCAAAATTAGTGCCGGCCTCTTCAGTCTGGGCCTGCTGGTCGCCGCGTCCGCCGAGGACCCGGTCAAATTCAATGTCCCTGGTGTCTCGAGTGGCACCCCGGCCGCTCCCGCGAAGACCCCCGTGTCCGCTCCGGCGGCGGCCCCGGCTGCACCCGCCGTGGTCAAATTCACCGATGCCCAACTGCTGGAGGCTTTCGGCTATATCTTCATTCTGCAGTCGCGCCTGGTTAATCAAGTGGAGGCCTTCGAGTTCACGCCCGCCCAGATAGAGGCCATGGTCCGCGGCATTGGTCTGGCGCTAAACAACAAGGAGCTGCCCTACGACCCGAAGCAGATTCAAGACCAGCTCCGGGAGTTCATGGGCAAGAAACAGGAGGCGTTCTTCACCAAGCTGCGGTTTCAGAACCTCGCCGAAGGCCAGGCGTTCTTCGCCAAGCTCAAGGAAAACAAGAGCGTCGTCGAACTGCCCAGTGGTTTGCGCTACGAGATTCTCAAGGCGGGCACGGGCGCGATGCCGAATATCGGCCAGCAGCTCGCCATCCATTACACAGGCTCGTTCACCAACGGGCAGCCGTTTGAGAACTCGGTGGAGAGCGGCAAGCCCTACGAGTTTGTCCTGCAGCCCGTCAGCCAGCAGCATCCTGACGGCGTCATCACCGGGATGTTTGAAGGCCTGCAGAAGATCGGGGTGGGCGGTAAAATCAAACTCTACATCCCGTCATTGTTGGCCTATGGCGACGTGGGCAACCAGGCCATCCCGCCCGGGGCCACCCTCGTCTTCGAGGCTGAGCTGCTCAGCGCCAAGGATGCGACAAAAGCGCCCGCGGCTCCGGCGCCGGCCGACAAGTAAGCCGCCAGCAAAATAATCCTTCCTCACGGGAGGCGTTTTTTCTTGGTGTGCGGCTTGCGGTGCCGTTCGGGGATGACAAACCAGCCTGCTGGCTAAACTTCGCGGCGAGGTCGAGCCTCGTGAATCCAAACGGCCTGCTGATCCCAGCGCCGCCCCGACAGTCAGGCGGCGCGGCGTCCCGGCGGTTGCACTCAAGACCTCGCGCCCTCGCCGAGCCATCCCGCCCATGCCGGCTTCCACCGACAAGCGATTGGCCCCTCTCGGAAACCGTCTTGGGCTTTACCTTCTTCCCGTTTTAAACTCGGGTTGAACATACAAGAATCCAGCCAGAACCGAAGTTTTCAGAGGAAAATCAACCCAGCACTGACCGCAGCTCGGCGACGAAACGGTCGATGGCGTCGGGCGTCGTGGCCCAGGAGCACATCAGCCGGTAAACCGGGTTGCGGCTGATCTGGTAGAGGTAGAAGTGCCAGCCGCGCGCCCACAACGCCTCTGCTGCGGCAACCGGCAGCAGCAGGAAAACGCCATTCGACTCCGGTTCGGCGGCGAACTTCACGCCGGGCAGCCCGCGCAGCGCGGCGGCGAGTTTCTGCGCCATGGCATTGGCGTGCGCAGCGTGGCGCAGCCAGGCGCCGGTCTCGAGCATGCCGATCCACTGGGCCGCGGCGAAGCGCATCTTCGAGGCCAGCTGGCCGCCCTGCTTGACGCGGTATTCGAATTCCCGCGCGTGCTCCGGGTTGAAGAAGACAACCGCCTCGGTGGTGTTCATGCCGTTCTTGGTGCCGCCAAAACTCAGCACATCCACGCCGGCGCGCCACGTGAAGTCGGCGGGCGAGCAGCCGCGGGTGGAGAGGGTGCTGGCGGCGTTGGCAAAGCGCGCGCCGTCCATGTGCACGGCGAGCCCGTGCTTTTTGGCCTCCGCGCAAAGCGCGCGCACCTCGTCGGGGGTGTAGACCGTGCCCCACTCGGTGGACTGTGTGAGCGAGAGTGCGCCGGCCTTCGGATAATGCACCCCGTGCCCGCGCCGGAAAACCGGCTCGAGGTCGGCGGGTTGCAGCTTGCCCGACGCGCCGGGGAGGGCGATGACCTTGCTGCCGCCCGTGAAGAATTCCGGCGCGCCGCACTCGTCCGTGTCAACGTGCGAAACCTCATGGCAGATGATGCTGTGGTGGCTGCGGCAGAAGTGGGCGAGCGGGAGGGCGTTGGCGGCGGTGCCGTTGAAGACGAGGAACACTTCGCACTCGGTCGCGAAGATCCCGCCGAGCAGTTTTTTCGCACGGGCGGTCCACTCGTCCTCGCCGTAGGAGGGGGCGCCCCCCGGGTTGGCGGCGATCAACGCGGCCAGCGCCTCGGGGGCGAGGCCGGCGGAGTTGTCGCTGGCGAAGGTATAATCGTGGCGGACCGGGCGGGGCGGGGCGGACATGACAGGGCAAGTGTGTAATTTTTCCCGCGGTTTGAACAGCGGGAAAGTCGCCGGCTCCTCCCCCGCCGCCCAGGCGAGGGCGGAAGAGGCGGAGGACCGGGACACGATATGGCTCAACGCATACTTGCACCCGGGAATCCCACGGTGTTGCGTCAGGGTCAGCGAATGACTTCCGTGGACATCAATCTCTACCTGGTGGGCTTCATGGGCACGGGCAAAAGCACCGTCGGCCGGCTGGTGGCGCGGCAGCTGGGCTTCAAATTTCTCGACAGCGACCACGAGATCGAGCGCGCCCAGGGGCGGCCGGTTGGGAAGATATTTGCCGAGGACGGTGAGACGAAATTCCGCGCGCTGGAACGGGAATTTGCCGAGCACGGGCATCCGGCGTTACAGTGCGTGGTGGCGTGCGGCGGCGGGCTGGTGGTACCGCCGGGCATGCTGGAATTGCTGCGTAGCCGCGGCGTGGTGATGTGCCTGCACGCGCCGATTGACACCATCATCCGGCGCACGATGCACACGACCCACCGGCCGCTGCTGCAGGTGGAGAACCCGGAGCAGCGGCTGCGGGAGCTTTATGCGCAGCGGGAGGAGATTTACCGGCGCACTGGCACCATCGTGCTGACCGACAGCCGGCCGTTGCGGGAGATTGCGGCGCATGTGCTGCGGGTCTACCGGCTCGAGACCGCGCACCTAAAAAAATGACCGCGCCGGCCGGGCTGAGGGTTGAGGGCGGGACGCGCGAAGCGCTCCGGTCGCGGCTGCACGCACTGGGATTTGACGAGGTGCGGTATGCGGCCGTGGCCGGCGGGGGGAGTTCGAGTCTCCGCCGCTGGCTGGACGCCGGCCATCAGGCCGATATGGAGTGGATGGAGCGCACGGCCGACCAGCGCATGAAGGTGGACTTGGTTTTGCCCGGCGCGCAGTCAGTCATCGTGCTCGGCGTCAATTATTGGGCGGGACAAGCCGAGACCAGCAGACGGAGAACAGAGAACAGGCCGCTCTGGGCGCGCTACGCCCTGCACGAGGATTACCACGACACCATCAAGCCCGGGCTGGCCGCGGCGGGCCGCGTGCTGGAGGAAATGTGCGCGATCGGCGCGGCGGATTACCGCTACTATGTGGACACGGGGCCGGTGCTGGAGCGCGGCTGGGCGGCGCGAACCGGGCTCGGGTTCCTGGGCAAGAACGCCATGCTCATCTCAAAAACACACGGCAACTGGCTTTTCCTGGCGACCATCCTGACGCGGGTGGAAATCGCGCCCGATGATTCACTGCGCCAGAAACCGCTCGCGCCGGCCGGGGACGAGCCGGCGGGACTCCTCTGCGGCAAGTGCACGCGCTGTCTCGACGCGTGCCCGACCAGCGCTTTCCCCCGGCCGGGGGTGGTGGACGCGCGGCGCTGCATTTCCTACCAGACCATCGAGAACAAGGGCCTTATCCCGCGCGAGCTGCGCGCAGGCATCGGCACCCGGATTTACGGCTGCGATGTCTGCCTCGAGGTCTGCCCGTGGAATCGTTTTGCGCGGGCCGGCCGGCGGCTGCTGCTGGCGGCGCGCGACGACCTCGGCGCACTGGACCTGCGGGAAATCCTGGAGCTGACTCCGGCGCGGTTTGCCGAGACTTTCCGTCGCACCGCGATCAAGCGGCTCAAGCTCACCGGCCTGTTGCGCAACGCCTGTGTGGTGGCGGGCAATGCGGGCGAGGCGGGCCTGCTGCCGGCGCTCGGAAAACTGGCCAGCCATGAATCGCCCGTCGTGCGGGCGCATGCGGTGTGGGCGGTGCGGCAAATTGCCGGGAGCAGCGCGGCCGAATTCCTCCAGTCCGCCCGCGCCCGCGAAACCGACGAGGCGGTGCTGGCGGAATACGCCAACCCCTCGAGCTGATCACCATCCTTTAGTCATCGATACTGTCATTCTTCGCTTCGCTCAGAATGACAAAACCTGCGAAGAAATGTCCGGGAGAGAATCCGCCCTACTTCGTCCGAAACAACTCGCGCATCCTGTTTGTGTATTGCGCGGGCGGCCGCACGGGATCGCCGGCCTTGTTGATGAAGGTGTGGGCCGTGAAGCCGGTGACGAGCAGCTCGTCGCCTCGGCGCACCTCGTAATCGAGCCGGATGCGGAGCAACGGGCGCTCCTTCAGCCGGGTGATGACGGTCACGGTGTCGTCATAAAGCGCGGGCTTGAAAAACTTGGTGCCGAGCTCGATGACCGGCAGCCGATAGCCCAGGGCCTCGAGCTCGCGGTAGACGATGCCGCATTCCTTGAGCAGGATGGTGCGGCCGACCTCGAACCACGGCAGGTAGCTGCCATGATAGACGATGCCCATCATGTCAGTCTCGGCGTAGCGAACGGTGATCTGAGAGCGCGATTCGATCATGGCGGTAGGCTACGGGGCGGGGCCGGTTGTCCAAACAAGGATTGGGCGGAGTCGCGCCAGGTGCGCCGGCTGGCGCGGACGCGGCCGGCTTCGCCCAGCCGGCGCCGGAGCACGGGATCACCCAGCAGGCGGGTGAAGGCTGCCGTGAGCGCGGCTTGGTCGCCGGGCGCGACCAGCAGGCCGGTCTCTTCGTGCACGACGGCCTCGGGCACGCCGCCAATGGCGTGGGCGACGACCGGTAAGCCGTGCGCGCCGGCCTCGAGGTAAACGAGGCCGAATCCCTCCACGCTCTGCTTGTGCGGCATGCAGGTCATCGCAAAGATGTCGGCCTGCGCGTAGATCGCGCCCAGTTTATCGTCCGGGATGTCGCCGAGGAATTTGACGGGAAACCCGGCGGCGGTGGCGGCCGTGGCCAGCGTCGCGGCGTAGTTCTCCTTGCTGTGCGCGCCCACCAGCCAGTATTCGAGTGAGGCGCGTTGGGCGGCGGGCAGGGCGTTGAGCGCGGCGATGACCTTGAGCTGGCCCTTGCGGGGATTGAGCCGGGCGACCGTCAGGATGATGGTTTTGCCGGCGGGCTTGGCGCCGGGCGCCGGCGCGCCCAACGTGAGGTCGGTGCGCAACGCGCCCGGCGTGATGACGACTTTATTGGCGGCCAGGGGGAAGTGCTGTTGCAACAAGTCGTGGGCAAAAGTGCTGACCACGCTGACGCGGGAGGCTTTGTGCAGCAGATGGGTAGTGCTCCAGCGCAAGGGCCAGCGCGAGGCGAGGCGCTGGATCTCGGAGCCATGAAAAGTCAGGATGAGCTGCGCCGGCCTCAGCGTGTCAAAATATTGCAGCAGCAGCATGGCGAGGAGCGGGCCGGGCTCGGGGATGTAGAGCGTTGCCTCGCGCAGGCGGTGGCGTTGGGCCAGGAGCTGGCGGACCATCCGCCATTGGCTCAACAGGCTGTGATCGCCGGCCAGTGGCAGGCGCCGGACCGGGAAGGGCCAGGGTTGATCCGGCACGCCCTCCGGCAGGGCGGGGGCCCAGACTTCCACGGCATAGCCCAGTTCCTGGGCGGCGCGGGCCATTTCCGCGGCATAAACCGCGATGCCACCGCGATGGGGAAAGAATTCATGCGTGACCAGTACCAGATGCCTGGCGGGCGGGGCGGTTTTGCTGGAGGCGGGTGGCTGCATCTGCCGTGTAAAAAAATAAACCTGACCTCAACGCAGTCGGTTAAACGCGGAGAATCGGCATGTGGCCGCGCAAGTCATGGCAAGTCAACAGGCTAAATTACACCCATAAACGCGATATTTTCCGGTCGGCGGGGATAGTTTTTTTGGGTTTACATATCCACCGGCCTTAACTTTATTATTCGGGCAATGGCTCAGTCAGTAACCAATCCTTCGGGCATACCGCTCAAACCGTTCACGCCCGATGATGATGCAAATCTTCGCGAGGCGCTGAAACGCTGTTCTGCGGCGACTTACGAGGCGGCTGCGCAGTTTCGCAAGACCGGCAATACCGAACATTTGCCGGCCATTGTGCTGGGTATCATAGAGCGCTACGTCGAGCCCGACCTGCGGCCCAAATTGAAAGAGGCGGAGGACGACCTGCGAATCATCGAGGATCTGGGCATCGATTCGCTGACTATGATGGAAATCGTCATCCTCGTGGAAGACGTGCTCCAGATGACCATCAACAACGAGGAGCTCCGCCACCTGCGCACCGTCGGCGACGTCAAAACTTTCATCGAGTGCAAGGTCCGCGGCCTGCCCCTGCCGAAGCCGACCAAGTTCCTGCCCATCGAGGCGATTGTGTCGGTCATGCCGATCCAGCCGCCATTCCTTTTTCTCGGCGAGGCGTCGGTCAACGCCCACGGCGCCAACGCCAAATACAAGATTAGCGGCCAGGAATTTTTCCTGCAGGGTCATTTCAAAGACAACCCCGTGCTCCCGGCCTCCATCATGCTCGAGGCGCTCGGCCAGCTCGCGGTGTTGTTCCTGCTCGAGGGCCAGGTCGGCGAGGCCGGCAAGACCGTCGATCACCGCACTATTTTCTTCACCTCGTGCGAGGGCGTCCGCTGCCACCGGGTGTGCCGGCCGGGTGAAGTGCTCAACCTTTCCATCAAGCCCAAGCGGCTCAAGTCGCCGCTCGCGACCTTCGAGGGCCAGATTCGCGTCGGTCAGGAAAAGGCGGCCATCGCCGAGGAAATCACCCTCACTTTCGCCTTTGCCGAGGAAGTCGCGGAACCCGCGCCGCAGGCCCAGCCCGCGGCTGCGGTCGCCTCCGACCCGGCGCTGGCCGCGGTCAACGCCTGAGGTCGCGTGCGCAGCGGACCGCGGGGGCTGCGGTGGTTGACCGCACCGGGGAAAGCGTTTTCATACGCCACACTTGTGCCGTGGCTCCCCGAGTGATATCCGCGGTCTAACCTCCCTCATGCGGAAAGTCTACATCACCGGCGTCGGCTTCATCACCAGCATTGGCAACAGCGCCGTGGCGGTCTCCGAGAGCCTGCGCGAATTGCGCCATGGCATCGTGCAGTTCCCGCCTTTCCAGAAAGCCGAGGTGCCGGTTAAGGTCGCCGCGCCGATCCGGGACTTCCAGACCGACACCACCGACGCCGAGGACTGGATCTTCCCCGCGCGCTACAACATCCGCCGGGAAACCCTGCGCGGCATGGCGCCCCACGGAATCTACGCCTACTGCGCCATGCAGCAGGCGGTCGAGGACGCCAAGCTGACTGAGGCGGACTGGTCCAACCCGCACACCGGCCTCTACGCGGCCTCCGCCGGTTCACCCTTTTTACTCGGCCATCACCTGGAGCGGATGCGGAAGATGGGCGTCATGCGCTGCGCTCCCCTCGGCGTCGTCGCCGCCATTTCCGGCACGGTCAATTTCAACCTGGTCTCGCAGTTCAAGATCAAGGGCGCCTCGACCGGCTTCTCCTCCGCCTGCGCCTCGTCGGCCCATGCGCTCGGCTTTGCCTACGACGAGATCAAGCTCGGCCGCCAGAAACGCATGTTCGTGGTCGGCGCCGAGGACGGCAACGTGGAGAGCATCCTGCCGTTCGCCGGCATGCGCGCCCTCTCGCTCCAGCACGATCCGTCCATCGCCTCGCGGCCGTTCGACGTGGCGCGCGACGGATTTGTCGGCACCGGCGGCGCCGCCGTGCTGGTGCTGGAAGGTGAGGAGGAGGTCGCCCGCCGTCGCGCCAAGGTCTATGGCGAGGTGGCCGGTTGGGGCCAGGCGTCCGACGGCTACAACGTGGCCATTTCGCATCCCGACGGCGCCGGCCTCCGCATGGCAATTGAAAACGCGCTGAACTATACTGACGTTACCGTCGAGTCCGTGGATTACGTCAACGCCCACGCTACCTCCACGCCCATCGGTGATCTGTCCGAGGCTCGCGCCCTCAAGTCCATTTTCCAGAACTCGCCGACGCGCCCGGCCATCAGCAGCACCAAGGCACTGACCGGGCACGGCCTCTCGCTGGCCGGCGCGATGGAGGCGGGTTTCTGCGCCCTGGCCATGAAGGAGGGGTTCATGCCCGGTTCGGCCCACATCTCCAAGATCGACCCGGCTTGCGAAGGCCTGAACATTATCCGCGCCACGCTGCCGCACCAGCCCAACGTCATTCTCAGCAACAGCAGCGGTTTCGGGGGGGCCAACGTCTGCCTCGTGTTTAAAAGCGTTTGAGTCGACTGTCATGAGTCCCGGCGCCCTCTCCGCTCGATATCGCACGGCCCTGGTCACGGGGGCCAGCACCGGCTTGGGCCGCGCCTTTGCGGAGATGCTGCTCGCGGAGGGCGTCGAGGTGTGGGGCACGGCCCGCGAAACGGCCCGGCTGCCCGTCCGCGATAAATTTCACCCGGTCGCGCTCGAGCTCGCTGATGGCGCCGCGGCGGAAAAAATATTTCTTGAGGCTGCCCGCGCCGCTGGCGGGTTCGACCTCGTGGTCAACAACGCCGGTTACGGTGTGTTCGGTAGTTTTGCGGAGACCGATTTCTCCGTTTGGCAAAAGCAGATCGAATTGATGCTGGTGAACACTGCACGCCTCAGCCACGCCGCGCTGCGTGGTATGCTCGCCCGGCGGCGGGGCGCCCTCGTCAGCATCTCTTCCCTCGCGGCCGAGTTTCCCCTGCCTTACCAGGCCGCCTACAACGTGGTGAAATCCGGTCTCTCCGCGCTCAACGAGAGCCTCATGCTCGAGACCGAGGGCACGGGTGTCATCATCATTGATTTCCGTCCCGGCGATTACCGCACGGATTTCGAGGGCTCGGTGCAGCGCCCCGCGCCGGTGGGAGAGAGCTTGCTCGCGACGGATCCGGCGCAAAAAGCCCGCCTGGACCGGGTCTGGTCGGCTTTCGGCCGGCTCATGGCCTCGGGCCCCGCGCCGGTCCATGCGGCGGAGAGCCTGCGGCGCGCCCTGCTCCGCGGCCGCAGCGGCACGGTGCGCACCGGGCGTTTCTTCCAGGCGGTGCTCAGCCCGCTACTCGCCCGACTTGGCTCGCTCTCACTGCGCCGGAGAATCCTGGCGAAATATTTCGGGCTCTGAATCATCTCCAAACCATTTTGCCACCAACAAATACAATAGACGCAAAAATGATCTCATTTTGTCATTCTGGGCACAGCGAAGTTCCGAGCGTAGCGACATCTTCATTCAGCGGAATATCGGCAACGGATGGATCCTTCGCTTTGCTCAGGATGACAGGCAGCGAGGTATATCTCCTTTTGCATTTTCTGCGCCTTCTGTGGCCATCAACTCGGCCGCGGCTCGTTCGGAGAACTCGCCCTACTTATTATCTCTGACCATGGTGCGCGTCCGCATACTCGTCCTCACTTCCAGCACCGGGGCCGGCCACAACGCGCGCGCGCAGGCCTTCGCTGAGTGGTGCTTTGAGCTCTACCGCCACGACGTTGACGTTCGCATCGAGCAGATGCTTGAAAAATCCTCCGGCTTTTACCGAACCGGGGTGGATTTCTACAACTGGATCCAGAAGAAATCTCCGTGGCTGCACAAGGCCTTCTTCCTGTTCGTCGAGCTGCTCAGCCTGCTCAACCGCCGTTCGGTCAGCTTCGGCCGTCATTACTACACCGCGGTGTTGCGTGAGTATCAGCCGCATCTTGTGTTCAGCGTGCACGACTGTCTCAACCGAGGCTATTTCCAGCTCGCGCGCCAGCTCCTCGGGGCAAACCGGGTACGCTGCGCCACCTACTGCGGCGAGTTCTCCGGCGGTTTCGGTTACAGCGCCAACTGGGTTGAGCCGACGGCCGACCTCTATATATCACGTACCCCCACGGCGCGCGATTACGCCGTCAAGCTCGGCATGCCCGCTGCCCGCACCCGCGTGCGCGGCTATCTGATGGCGCCCCGAGCTCATCTGGAGGTGTTTGATGCCGCGGCCCGCGCGGCTTACCTCGAGCACACGCTCGAGCTGCGCCCCGACCTTTTCACCGTGTTTCTCGCCACTGGCGGCAACGGCGCCAACAACCACCGAGAACTCCTGCCGAAACTCCTGCCGCATGCCGCTGAGATCCAGGCCGTTGTCATCTGCGGCCGTAACCGTGAGACCTACAACGAGCTGGTGCACTGGCGCACCGAGCACCCGGAGTTCAACTGCCACGTCGACGGGTTTTCCGAGGAAGTGCACCTGCTCATGCAGGTGAGCGACGCCATTGTCACGCGCGGTGGCACCACCACCTGCGCCAAGGCCCTGCATTTCCGCTGCCCCATCATCATTAATGTTATCGGCGGCGTCATGCCGCAGGAGGAGCTGACGGTGAAGTTCTTTCATCGCGGGGCCGGGGTGGAGCTCATCACCAACGCCGCCGACTTCGGCCGCATCATCGACGGCTGGATGGCTGACCGCCAGCGCTACGCGCAGCTGTGCGATAATTTCCTGAATCTCCGCTACGAGGAGGATCCGATCCTGGTCGTCCGGGAACTGGTGGACCTAGCCCAAGAAGTGTCTGGCACCTCGCTGCAGCCCGGCCCGTTCCCGCCCAAGCCGAGGAAATAATCAGGAGCGCAGCAAGACTTACTTCACCCGATAATATGTCTGGGTGGAGGACCTGTCGCCCATTCTTGGAACCGACAACACCCGCTGCTTCACGATTGCGTTTCCGTCGGGCGAAAGGGTTATCGTTCCGACGTCGACGGCCCGGACGGTTTTTACCTCTCCATTTGGCGTCCTGATTTCAATGCCCGAAGTGCTGCGATAGGTTACCTGGTTTCCTTCGACGGTGCCTTGATCGGGTGTGCCGGGGGTGTAGATGAGCGTGACGAAAGTGCCCGTGACTGAAATTGTCACGGTTGAGCCGTTATCCTCACGGCGCCAGTTGCCATTGAAGCTTGAGGATGGGCGGCGGCCCGAGTCGGCCTTCTCTGCGCTGGCCGTGAGCGGGCCAAGCGAGAGCAGCATGATGTAAACAACTAATACGATTGACTTGCGCTTAGGGAGGTCAGAGTGTGCAGTCCTTACCAACAATGGTCGCCGGGCGGTGTTGTTCTATGCCGGGGTGTTCGGTGACTGGAGTGGCGGCCCGCTGAAGAACGACAGGCGATATCCGGCTTTGCCGCAAGCTTCGAGTTTCCCGGATTCCGGAGGCCGCCCACTTTCTTTTTAGTGTCATTTTGTGCCGCTTCGTGGCTATTTGTTGGCCAGCTTGGACTCAAAGCCGCCCCACATCGCCCTGTTGTTTACGACGTTCCCGAAAAACTCGGAGACCTTCCTCCAGCGCGACGTGGCGGCCCTGCAGGCGAAAGGACTGAACCTGAAACTCTACTCGCTCTGGGGCGGGGGCGGGGAGTTCCGCGGGCTGCCGGTGCAAAACTTTCCCAAATGGCGGCTGATCCCACTGTTACTCTTCATCTTCCCGTGGAATTGCGTGCGCCGGCCGCGGCTGGTTCGCGACCTGTTCGAGGGTGTGTTGACGCGCAGCGCGCCGTCATGGCTGAATTTCTGGGAGAACATGCTCGGGGCCGGTTTCGCCGGCCGCTTTGCCTGGCAACTGCAGCAGGACCCGCCCGCCTTGGTGCATGGCGCCTGGGCCGGCGCACCCGCTACCGCCGGCTGGGTGTTTTGGCGGATGTTCGGCTGGCCCTACAGCACGGGCGCGCACGCCTACGATATCTATGAGCACGGCGGGGACTGGTGGCTGCGGGAAAAACTGCAGCACGCGCGTTTCATCCACACCTCGACCGAGGCGGGCCGGCGCGAACTCATCGAGCGCGGAGTGGCTCCGGAGAAAATCATCTGCATCCGCCGCGGGCTCGACACTTTCCCGGCGTTCAAACCGCTGCGGGCGAACCGCCGGCCGCTGCGCTTGCTCAGCATCGCGCGGTTCGTGCCCAAGAAAGGCCTGGAACACCAACTCCGCATTTATGCCGCGCTCAAGGCCGCAGGTCTCGCGTATGAGGCGCGGATCGTCGGCGCCGGGCCGCTGCGCGGGAAGCTCGAAGATCTGGCCTTCAAGCTCGGCTTGGGGGGCGACGTGAAATTTCTCGGCCACCAGCCGCAGCCGGAGGTCTGGGCGCAACTGGCATGGGCCGACGTGCTGCTGCACACCGGTGTCGTCGCGCCGAGCGGCGACCGTGACGGCCTGCCGAACGTCATCCCCGAGGCCATGGCCGCGGGGGTGCTGGTGGTGACTTCACCCACTTCCGCGACAACCGAGGCGATCAGCCAGAAGCGCACCGGATTGGTGGCGGACGTGGATTTTCCACCCGCCTGGGTGATTGCCCTGCGCCGGCTGGGCGAGGACGACAAGCTTGCGGCCACGCTGCGCACGGCCGCCCGCCGTTGGGTGGAGGAGAACTACGACGCGCACCAGAACACCGCGCGCCTGGTGGAGTGCTTCCAGAAGGCCATGGAGGCTTAACCACGACATCTCAACGACACGAAGAGGAATTTAACCACAGATTATACAGATGGACACGGATAAATACTTTTACAGGGGATCGCAGAGACCGCAGAGAATCAGCCCAGGGGGGCCTTGCTCTGCCTCCTCTGCGACCTCCTGTGAAATCTGGTTCGATGTTTTTCAGTGGTCATTCAATCCGTGTTCATCCGTGCCATTCGTGGTCAAACTAGCCGCATGATTTACTACGACACCACCAAGATGGGCGCGGCGAAGCATCGCTCGGGCCTGATGCGGGTGACCTCGCGGCTGCGGGAGGGACTGGGCTCCACAGTCACAGAGGTGGCGTGGGACGGTATGCGCCGGGGCTTTGTGTCGGGCAAGCGGCGCGCACCCGTGAAGTTTGCCCAAGCCGACTGGCTGCTGACGGTGGAGATGTTCTGCGAGGCGGAGCGGCCGGGCTTCTGGGATTTCCTGAAAAACCCGCCCTGCCTGCTGGCGGCGATTTTTCACGATGCAATTCCGGTCAAATTTCCGCACATCACCTGGCCGCAAAGCGTCCAGCGTCATCCGGAATACATGAAGATGCTCGCGGGTTTCGACCGGGCGTGGGCCGTCTCCGAGGCGACCCGGCATGATTTCACGGAGTTCTGGCGCTGGCAGGGCGTGACGCCGCGGGCGCAGGTCGAGGTGATCGAATTGGGGGCGGATTTCGACGGGGGCAACCGGGTGCAGCGCGATGCCTTGATCACGAAGGAGCGGCCGGCCCTGCTCTGCGTGGGCATCATCGAGCCGCGGAAGAACCAGGCGTTCCTGCTCGACGTGGCGGAGGCACTGTGGCGCGACCAGGTGGATTTTGAGCTGCATGTGGTCGGCCGGGTGAACCCGCATTTCGGTGCGCCCACCGCCGTGCGGATGCAGGCTCTGCAAAAGCGCGAGTCGCGTTTTCGTTTTCATGCGACCGCGGGCGACCGCGAATTGGGCCGGCTTTACTCTGCGGCCCGGGCCGTGGCGTTTCCCACCATGGCCGAGGGGTGTGGCCTGCCGTTGCTCGAGGCGTTGTGGCGCGGCGTGCCGTGCGTGTGCAGCGATCTGCCGGTGCTGCGTGAGAATGCGGATGCTGGCGGCTGCCTGGTGGCGAAGGTCAGCGATGCTGCTGACTGGCAGGCCAAACTGCGGATCGTGCTGACCGATGCGGCGGAAAACCGGCGGCTGCAAACCGCGGCGATCGCGCGGCGGTTGCCGCGTTGGACGGAAACGGCGCAAACCCTGCGGGTAGCGTTGTGCTGAGCTTTGTAGGGCGGGATCGCTGATCCCGCCACCAATGAAAAAGGCGGGGTGTGGCGCCCCCTACATCTGCTTGACGGCGTAGCCCATCGCCGCGCCGATCTTCTCGAGATCTTCGTCGCTGTGCAACGCGGAGACGGCGGTGCGGATCAGGTCCTTGCCCGGCGGCACGGCCGGGGCAATGGACATGACGGTGAACACGCCCTTCTCGAGCAGGGCCTGCCAGAAACGATAAACCAGTTCCTTCGAGCCGAGCACGATGGGCACGGCCGGCGTCTCGCTCTCCCAGGTGTCAAGCCCGAGACCCTTGAGTATCTCGCGGTAGCGCTTGGTGTTCTTCCAGAGGCGCGCGAGGTGCTGCGGCTCGCCTTGCATGATGTCGAGCGAGGCGGAGGCGGCCGCGGCCTGGCTGGAGCTGAGGGCGGCGCTGAAAAGGGTCTGCTTGGAATTGGTGCGCAGATATTCGATGAGCGCGCGCGAGCCGGTGACAAAACCGCCGGTGCTGGCGAGTGATTTTGACATCGAGCCGCAGAGGATGTCGACCTTGTCGTTCAGCTTGAAATGATCGACGGTGCCGCGGCCCTGCCGGCCGAGCACGCCGAAGCCGTGCGCATCGTCGAGCACCATGAAGCAGCCGTTGTCCTCGCCAATCTGTGCCAGCTCGGGCAGCCGGCAGATGTGGCCCTCCATCGAGTAGACACCCTCGACCACGAGCATCTTCGGCGCGTTGCGCGGGACGTCCTTGAGGATCTGGCGGAGATCCTCGGGGTTGTTGTGGCTGAAACGCTCGGCGGTCGCCATGGACAGCCGGATGCCGTCGAGCAGGCAGGAATGGATGTTTTTATCGGCGAGGATGAGGTCGCCTTTCTGCGCGAAGGTGGCGACAGCGGAGCAGCAGGAGACATAGCCCGCGACACTGACATGGCAGGCCTCGCGGCCGAGGAAGGCGGCGAGTTTTTCCTCGAGGGCGGTGTGGTAGGCGCGTGAGCCGTTGGAAATGCGGGCGCCGGTGGTGCTGCTGCCCCAGACCTTGGCGCCCAAACCGCAGGCCTCGATGACCTTGGGGTGAAAGGACAGCCCGAGGTAGTCGTTGCTCGAGAGCATGAGCATGTCGCGCCCCTGCAGCCTGATGTGCGTGCCCTGCTGCGCCTCCATGGCGTGGTAATAGGGCTTGTATTTCAGCCGCATCTTCGTCGCGTAGTCATCCTGTGCGCGCCCGATGATGGCTTTCTGGATTTTGGTGAACAGGGAAAGGGCCATGGGAAATCGGTGGGCGAATAGAGGTCAGAAAGCGCGGCTTAGCAACCGCAAAGGCCACCTTCGCCCTCTGAGCTACGGCGAGCCAAGCCCTACGCCGGCCGCGGCAGCGTCGACATCCACGTGGTCAATTCGCGCGCGTATTCGGCCCACGATTTGAACCGGCGCGCCCTGACCGCCGCGGTGAGCGCGACGAGTTCCGCGGGATTTTTCAGCAAGCGCCGCAGCGCGGCGGCAAGACTGGCCATGTCCACCGAATCCAAAACCACGCAGCCCCCCCCGGTGGCGGATTCACCCACGGCGCCGTGGGCGGAACAGACACAGGGCTTCCCGTGCTGGAGGCTTTCCAGCACGGGAAGGCCGAAGCCCTCGAGCAGCGACGGATAAACGGTGAACGCGCACTGCTGATAGGCGGCCTGCAACTCCGCCTCGCCGGCCGCGCCGTGATAGAGCAGAGGCCGCCCGGCCTGCTGGAGCGCATGGATCCTCGACAGCGCGCGCCCGGCGGTGTCGGCCCGGGCGATGCCGATCAGATTCAGTTCAAATTCCATGCCTTCCGTCCACAAGAGCTCGCAGGCCTCGACCAGGGCGAGGTGGTTCTTCCGGCCCTCGATGGTGCCGACGCTAAGCACGCGCGGGATTTTCACGGCGGGCGGGTGATCACCGGCAGACGGGGCAGGTGGATCAGCCGCGAGCGGCAGGCCCATGACCGGCGGCGGGTCGGTGACGCCCAGCCATCGCCAGTAGTCGCGCAAGCTGACCGCGGAGGCTTCCGAGATGGCCGCCACGCCGTCGAATTGCAGCAGTTCGCGCAGGTAGGCCGGGAGCCGGGCCACGGTGGCGGGCGGGGTCAACTCGGGATATTGCAGACCGATCGCGTCGTTGAACAACGCGACGCGCGGGCCGTGCACGTGGGGAAAAATCTCGGGCCAGTGAGCGCCGGTCCGGGCGGTGAACAGTTCCGGGCAGATCAGCCCCGTGGCGGCGGGCAGGTCGATCCGCGCGCCGAGCAGCCGGCGTGCATGACCGGCGAGGCGTTGATGCAGCGGCCACTTGGCGCCGCGCGATCCGGCGGCCTTTTGATCGGGGCGCAGGTGGTCGAGCTCGCGGGCCTCCAGCGGCCGCCAGGAGTTCAGGTAGGGATCGTAGCAGATCCCGGTGACATTGCCCTCGCGGGCGAGCTCGGCGAACAGCGAGCGCGTCACGCGCTGGATGCCGGTCTGCGCGCGGGTGTGGCTGGTGTGGGTGGCGTCGAGAAGCAGCACGGGAATCAGGGTTGCCTCCGCCAGAAAGTCACCTGGCCTACGGTGGCGAGTTTTGTCCACTGCCCCCCGATGCGCTCCAGCGCCTCCGGCGTCTCGAACGGAAACAACGCCGCGTAGGCAGGGCGGTTTTCGGCGGCTAGCGCGGCCAGCAGCGCCTCCCGTTTCTCAAACTGGAATTGATCCCAACGGAGTAACAGGAAATCGGTGTAGTAATAGAAAGCGCCGCTGACCTGCATGCTGAACACCGCCGAGTTTGCCGGGAGGTTTTGCTGCGCCCAGCGTGCGGCCTCGGGGTAGGTGCGCTCGCCGGATTCCATGCCCAAGAGGTCCAGTTGTCGGATCTGTCGGACCTGCCACCAGCTGGTCAGCACGAGCAGCAAGCCGATGAACGCGGCATGGAGCCAGGCCGGCCGGGGGCGCGACCAGAGAGCCTGCAGGACGAGGAGGGCGGCGAGGATGAGCATGGGGAAAGCCGGCAGGATGAAGCGCAGATACCACCACGTTTCCCCTGAGTGGTAATAAAATAAATAAAGACCGGTCAGGGCAAAAAACCAGACGGCGAGGATCAAATTGTCGCGCCGGCGGGCCGAGGGCAGGAAGGGAGCGGCCAGGGCCAGGACTATAACCGGGGAGAGCAGCAGAGGAATCCAGCGGGCGAAGTGGGCCAGGTTGTGCGCCAGAAACTCCGAACTGAAGGCGGACCAGACCTCCCCGTAACCGGTGACAAAGGGTGAGCCGTAAAGCTGCCGGTTGTAGCTGGCGAGCAGCAGGGCCCCGGGCAGTCCGCCCAAGCCGACCCAGAGATGGGAGCGCCAAGACGTGCCCAGTGCCAGCACGACCGGCACGACCAGCAGCAGGTTCGTGGGGCGCACCAGCACCGCCCAAGCCACGGCGACGCCGCAGCCCAAAGCCCAACCCAAACCCTCGCGCGCGCGTAGCGCCGCATACAGTGCGGCCAGGGACCAGACGAGCGCGAGCAGGTCGCTCATCGGCTGCAGGGCCGCGAACAGATACAGTGGGCACAGCAACAGACCAACGGTCCCAGCCAGCGCAAGGGACCGGGGCAGATCCAACCGGCGGGCGAGCAGATACAGTAGGGCGCCACCGACCAGCGCATTGCAGATGTTCAGCGGTATCGCGGCCCAATCGAGGCCGACCAGGCAGGAAAAAGCGGCCAGGTGCAGGGGAAGGCCAATCGGGTAGCAGGGGGCCATCAGGTTGGTGCCCGCCCGGGTGGTGAAGCCCAGCGGGTGGTGGGCCAGCGGGCCGAAATCCCCGGCTGTGTGCCCGGCCAGGGTGCGCGCCGCGGTGGACAACTGGCCGGCACGCAGCAGGGCGGCGCTGTTCAGATAACCGGAAGAATCAGCTCCCCCCGCATAGGGCGAGGTGTGCAACCGAAGAAACCAAGCATAACCGATCACCAGCACGGCGAGGAACACCGCGGACAACGTTCGAGGCAGGGGGAAGGCGGTAAGCCGGGCGGGCGCGGGGAGGTCCATTATTTAGCGTTGTCGAGCAGGCGAGGCTGCCATTGTTTGCAAAAGTGGCTCAAACTAAAAAACCTTGGCTGACCCGCGGCCCCGGCCGGGCCGGCCGGCTGGAAATGAAGGGAAGTGGCGCATGAGGGGGCGGATTCAGAATTACCTGCGCAACCATAACATCAACCCCCGGGTTGGTCTGGGTTATGCCGCCTTGGTGGTGTTGTTCGTCTGGACCCTGGCTCAATTCCATATTCCCGGCAAAGGGCTGAGCTACCTGATCGCCTTCGGCGCTAACCAAGAGAGCGCACGACTGAGCAAGGTGCGCAAGCTCGACTACTATGTGGCCCGGGGGTCCGATGGCTATGACGCGCAGTATTACGTGCAGATCGCGATGGATCCCTCGTTGCAGAACCGCGAGTTACGCCATGCCCTCGACAGCCTGCCCTACCGGGCCCGCCGCATTCTGTTTTCTGCCACCGCCTTTGTGCTGGGTTTGGGCCGGCCCGAGTGGATCCTGCACGCCTTTGCGCTGCAGAATGTCCTGAGCTGGTTCCTGCTGGCCGGGCTGCTACTGCACTGGTTTCCGCCGCGGAGCTGGGACAATTTTGTCCGCTGGGCGGGCATAATGTTTTCGTTCGGCGTCTGCGTAAGCTTTCGCAACGCGCTCTTCGACGGCCCGAGCCTGCTCCTGGTTGCCTTTGGGGTCTACTTGTTGGAAAAGGGCCGTCTCTGGGCTGCGACGGCCGTGCTGGCACTAAGCGGGCTGGGCAAGGAGACCAATCTCTTGGGGGCGGCGGCCCTGGCGCCAAAAATACCGGGCGACGGCCGGGCTTGGGGCTTGGCGGTGGTGCGCGGGTTGCTGACGGTGGTCCCTCTGGCGCTGTGGATGCTATACATTGCAAGCACCGTGGGCGGTCAGGCGGGTGATCTGGGCGTGCGCAACTTCGATCTGCCCTTCGCCGCCTATATGCGCAAGTGGCACGAGATCGCCGACGGCTGGGGGGACATCTCCGTGGTCAGCGCCGGTCCGCTCTGGAGCCTGCTCATGATGGTCGTGCTCACGGTGCAGTTCCTCTATCTGGTGCTGCGGCCACAATGGTCGCGGGCATGGTGGCGCATCGGTCTCAGCTTCGCCCTGCTCATGATTTTCCTCGGTGATGCGGTCTGGGAGGGTTATCCCGGCGCCGCCTCGCGCGTCCTGCTGCCCATGCAACTCGCCTTCAACATCCTCGTGCCCACCGGCCGCGCGTGGTGGTTGGTGCTGGTGCTGGGCAACCTCACCCTGCTGGTGGCACCGGCCGCCCTGGAGTCCCCGACGGGCGAGGGCTATGTGATCAAGGGGCGCGGCGAACTGGTCTACGGCCGCGCCGGGGGAAAGGTCACCATCGATTTCTCCGACACCTGGTACCCGGTAGAGCGCCATAACAACGATTACTGGTGCTGGTCCGCGGGCGATGCCGCACTCACGCTGCACAACCCGCACCCGGTTTCCCTGCGGGCCCGGCTGCGCTTCTTGCTTACTGTGAACGAGCGGCGCAGTGTGCGGTTGCGGGTCAATGGCGCGGATGTCTGGGCCACGGAACTGGGGAGCAGCGGCACGGTCAACGTGGTGCTTGGTGAGGTGGTGCTGCAGCCGGGCGACAACGCGATCGATTTTTCCACCGACGCCCCGCCCAGTCGCATCGGCAATGATCCGCGCTTGCTCGCCTTCCGGGTGCAAAACCTGCGGCTCGACCTGCAGCAGCAACTGCCCGTGGCGCCGCCGGAATAGTCGCTACCAGCCGGCGATGGCCTCGAGGCGGCGCCGGTAACGAACCCCGATGACCGCCGGGGAAAAGTTTTCCTCGATGGTGGCGCGGGCGGCGGCGCCGAGCTTCCCGCCCAGGGCTGGGTCCGACACCAGTTGCTGCATCCACGACGCGGCGTGGTCGATGTCCGGCGCGGCCCACGTCTGGCCCTTGGCGTAGGGTCCGTGGTTGCGCTCGAGCGTGACGAGGCAGCAGCGCACCGGGCAGCCGTTGCCGGCGTGGACATACTCGGCCGTGCCCGACCAGTCGGTCGAGATGACCGGCTTGCCGAGATACATGCTCTCGGCGACGGCGAGGCCGAAGCCTTCCGAGCGGTGCAGGGAGACAAAGCAGTCGCAGGCCGACTCCAGTTCGTAGATTTCCTGCCGGGTGAAGGTTTGCGTGATCAGGGTGGCATCGGGCAGCGCCGCCGTGGTCTCGCGGAGGCGCTCGAAGTCGGCCGGGTTGCTGGTGACATTGTGCACCTTGATGACGAGCGCGGCGCCGCGGCCGGCAAGCCCGGAGCGGCGAAACGCCTCCAGCACCGCACCGGGATTCTTGCGTTCCGAGTAGGAGTTGAGGTCGTAGAGAAAGAGAAAAAGAAATTTGTCCGCCGGCAGGCCGAATTTCCGGCGGAAGTCACCCGACGGCCGGGCAAAGGAAATCGCATGGGGCATGGCCAGCACGGGCACCGGCACCTTTTGGGCGATGGCCTCGGCCGCGAACCGCGAGGGCGCCCAGACTTCGTGGCAGTAATCGGTGAAATGGATCCACGCGTCAGGGAAGTCCGGCAGCTCCCAGGCCCAGTAGCCGATGTTGTATTTGCCGCGACGGAAACCCGCGCCGTGGTGGTGGTCGATGTCGCGCATGCCGGGCGGATCGACGTGAAACACATTCACGGGATACGGGTTTTCGGGCTGAAGCCGGGCCGTGAAGGTCTCGTCGGATTGCGGATTCTTGCACGGCAGCTTGAAGTTCACGAGCGCCAGCGGCAGGCTGGCGGCCTCCGCGGCGCGCGCCATGCAACGGGCGGATTCGCCGATGCCGAGGTCGGCCCGGAAGTAGCCGCTGACGTTGAGCCCGAGCTGAAGGAAGCGGCGGGCAAAGGCGGCGTTCCAGGGCGAGGCGCGGTTGGAGAAATCGAAGAGCACCTCGCCGCCGGCCTCTAGGCGCGCGAAGCGCAGCCGGCGGTTGCGCGCCTGAGCCCGCCAGGGCTGCAAACCACCCGCGCCGGTGAGGCGGCCGAGCCACGCGAGCAGATTGCTCCAGCCGACGCCGGTGATTTGCAGGGCGAGCGTATGCCCGATGGTGGTGTCGCTGGCGGGGGGATCGAGATCGAAGCGAAACGGACCCGTGGCCAGTGCGGTGCGCGCGGCCACTTCGCGGCCGTCGAGGGAAATACGCAGACCGAGCTCGCCGGCGGAGGTGGGATCGGCGGGCGTTGGCGGCAGCAGTTCGCCTACGACTGAAAGCTGCTTGATCCCCGCCAGCGGGGGCAGGGCCAGGACACCCTTCTCCCGCATCCAGTAGGATTCGGTCACGACATCATCGTGAAAAAGACCGGTGAACTTGGGGCGGCGACGGGGCGTCATGCGGTTGTTATCTGGCTGGAACAAGCGTGATTTTATCGCGGGACGGGCGCAGCTTGTAAAGGGGGGACTATCGGGCAGGATTTCGCTTCACAAGCGCCGGTCGCCGCCCTGATATTCTCCCCCGCGCCCCATGCTCTATTACCTCGCTGCTGCCGGATTGGTGTTGCTGGCTTTTTTTTGGGGAGCGGGTGTGTCGTGGTTGGTCACCCCGCGGCGCTGGCGGAACTGCTGGCCGCTGCTTGCGCTGCCTTTCGGCTTCGCGCTGCAATCGGCGGTTGTGTGGGTGGCAGGCTGGCTGCAACGCCTTGATGGCGCTGGAGCTGGGCTGGCTGGGGCTGGGGGGCCGGCTTCCTTTCGGCAGTTCGGTGCTGACTGTGGCTCGAAAGTCATGACAGGCTGCCGCAATGACCCCGGCCCTCAGCTTTGTCATCCCCCTTTACTACGGCGCGGAGACCATCACCGCGCTGGTGAAGGAAATCGAGATTCTCGCGATCGAGGGCGGTCACGAGCTGGTGCTGGTCAATGACGGCAGCCGCGACGCCACCGCCGGCCTCTGCCGCGAGCTGTTGCGCGATGCGCGCATCCCGATGATATTCGTCAACCACGCCCGCAATTACGGCGAGCACAACGCTGTGCTCACCGGCTACCGCCACGCCCGCGGCACCTGCATCGTCAACCTCGACGACGGCCAGAATCCGGCGGCGGAGGCGGTGCGGCTCTGGCAGCACGCCAAGCGCGAAGGACTTGACGCGGTTTACGGCCATTACTCGCACAAGGAACATTCGGTCTGGCGCAATTTCGGCAGCTGGCTGACCAACCGGATGACGGACTGGGTGCTGGACAAGCCGAAGGGATTTTATCTTTCAAGCTTCCGTTGCGTGAGTGCGTTCGTCGCCAAGGAAATTGTGGCGCACGATGGACCGTATCCCTACATTGACGGGCTTATCCTGCAGGTGACGCAGAACATCGGGGCGCTGGAGGTGCGTCATGCCGGGCGCACCGCCGGGCAGAGCGGCTACACCCTGCGCCGGCTGCTGGGGCTGTGGGCCAGCACATTGGTGAATTTTTCGGTGATGCCGCTGCGGCTGGCGACCCTGCTCGGCCTCGTCATGGCCGTGGCGGGTCTGGCCGGACTCGCCCTGGTGCTTTATTTGTGGCTGACGGGCCGGGGTCCGGATTATGGCTGGGGCTCGTTGATGGGCGCGCTGCTGGTTTTCTCCGGCACGCAGCTCGTCATGCTCGGCCTGATCGGCGAATATATCGGCCGGATGTTCCTGACCGTAAACCGCCGGCCACAGTCGGTCGTGCGCTCGGTCGAGCGCGCGGGCTAGATCAGGCCGATCCACACGGATGGGGGGACCGGCGCGGCGGGCGCGCCCTCGAGCAATTCGCCCCAGCGCTGCCGCTCGCGGGCCATCGCGGCGGCCACCCCCGCGCGCACGGGCCACGGCGGGACGGGCAGCACGAGCAGGTAGGCCAGCGCGGCCTGAATCGTGGAATAGTCAAACACCCCTGACTGGTCGGCGTGGGTGATGATCTGCTGCCGGCTCCAGTCACGCGCGGCCAGCAGGGCGATTTTTTCTCGCCACCGTTCCACCAGCCGGAAGGTGTTCTGCTCGTCGTGGAGTTTGCGGCCCGCGGACGCGCTGAGGTGGTGCCGCACCACGCTGCGCAACGCGATGTAGTGGCGCAGCCCGGCGGCGTGGGCGCGCAGGCAGAGGTCGATATCCTCGCTCCCATTAATGAACCCCTCGTCAAAACCGCCAAGCAGCCGCCACGTGGAGGAACGGATGGCGAAACACGCACCGGTGAGCGCGTCAACCGGCCGAAAGGCGGGCAGGCCCATCAGGCGGGTGAGGGGGAAAATCGAGGTGTCATGCGCGGGTTTGCCCTGGTGGCTGAAGAAAATCCCTGCGTGGTCCACGGCACCGGTCGCGGCGTTGAGCTGCACGTTGCCCACCAGGCCGGCCGCGGGGAAGCGATCGAACGCGGCGAGCATCGGTTCCAGCCAGCGCGGCAGCAGCACCAGGTCGTTGTTGAGAAAAAACAGAAACTCGCCTGTCGCGCCCGCCGCGCCCCGGTTGCAGGCGGCGGCAAAGCCGAGGTTTTTCTCGTTGAGGATGGCCCGGTATGGAGCGTGGGCAGTAGTTGGCGGATTCGACAGGCTCACCGCTGGCTGGCAGAAGCCAGCCAGCCAGGCGCGCGTGCCGTCGGTGCTGACATCGTCCACCAGGATGATTTCGCAATCGAGGTTCGGCGGCAGCGTCTCGCGCAGGCTCGCCAGCATGGCCTGGGTCAGGGGCAGGCAGTTGTATAGCGGGATGATGAGCGATATCTTCATGCCGGGCGGTTCATGATGTAACCGGCCGGCCGGCGCGCCGCACGCAGAATCTCAGGCGAGCAGCCGGCGGAGGTATTCGCCGTAAGCGGACTTGCCGAGCTTCTTGATATTAGCTTCCATCCCGGCGCGGTCGATCCAGCCCTTCTTGTAAGCGATTTCCTCGAGGCAGGCGATCTTCAGGCCGGTGCGGTTCTCGAGGACATGGACAAACTGGGCGGCCTCGATCAGCGAGTCGTGCGTGCCGGTGTCGAGCCAGGCCGTGCCGCGGCCAAGGAGCTTGACGTGCAACCGGCCCTTTTCGAGGTAGAGCCGGTTGAGATCGGTGATCTCAAGTTCGCCGCGGGCGGAAGGCTTAAGGCTGCGCGCCAGCGCCACGACCTCCTGATCGTAGAAATAAAGCCCGGGAATGGCGTAGCTGGACTTGGGCTGCTTGGGTTTTTCCTCGAGGGAGAGCACCTTGCCGTCCTGCGCGAATTCGACCACGCCGTAGACGCTGGGATTGGCGACGTGGTAGCCGAAGATGGTGGCGCCGGTGGGGCGGGCGGCGGCGCCTTCCAGGGATTTCACGAACTCGGCACCATAGAAAAGATTGTCGCCCAGCACCAGGGCGGAGGGCTCGCCCTTCAGAAAACCGGTGTCGCCGGCGATGTGGAACGCCTGCGCCAGGCCCTCGGGTTTGGGTTGCACAGCGTGACTGAGCTTGAGCCCGAATTGCGCGCCATCACCGAGGAGAAGCTTGAACAGCGGCAGGTCCTGCGGGGTGGAGATGACCAGCGCCTCGCGGATGCCGGCGAGCATCAGCACCGACAGCGGATAATAGATCATCGGCTTGTCGTAGACCGGCATGAGCTGCTTGCTCACCGCGATGGTGAGGGGGTAGAGCCGGGTGCCGGAGCCACCGGCGAGGATGATGCCTTTGCGGGACATGGGTTTAAGTTTTAAGCAGCAGAAGTCCCCGGCTTACAACTTAAACCTTATCCCGCTTAAACCTTAACCCCGAGGCGCTGGCGTGCATACTTCGCGGTCAGCTCCGCGGCCCAGGCACGGTTCTGCAAATACCAATCCACGGTCTTTTCGATGCCGGTGGCGAAGGACTCAACCGGCTTCCAGCCGAACTCGCGGTTGATCTTGGTGCAGTCGATCGCGTAGCGGCGGTCGTGGCCGGGACGGTCGGTGACGTGGGTGATCTGGCCGGCGTAGCTCCGGCCGTCGGTGCGCGGCGACTTCCGGTCGAGCAACTCGCAGATCATTCTCACGATGGCGATGTTGGGCTGCTCGTTCAGGCCGCCGATGTTGTAGGTCTCGCCGGTGTGGCCCTGGTGCAGCACGAGCCAGATAGCGGCGGTGTGATCCTTGACATAGAGCCAGTCGCGGACCTGCATGCCGTCGCCGTAGACCGGCAGCGGCTTGCCCTCGAGGGCGTTGAGGATGACCAGCGGGATGAGTTTTTCCGGGAAGTGGTAGGGGCCGTAGTTGTTCGAGCAGTTGGTCGTCAGCGTCGGCAGGCCGTAGGTGTGCTGGTAGGCGCGGACGAGGTGGTCGCTCGCGGCTTTCGAGGCGGCGTAGGGGCTGTTGGGCTCGAAGTTGTGCTCCTCGGTGAAGGCCGGGGCGCCGGGAGCCAGCGAGCCGTAGACCTCGTCGGTCGAGACATGCAGGAAGCGGAAGGCGGACTTTTTCGGCTCAGCGAGCTTGCTCCAGTGTTGCTTGGCGCAATTGAGCAGGCGGAGCGTGCCGGTGACATTGGTCTGGATGAAAGGCTCGGGCGAATCGATCGAGCGGTCCACGTGTGACTCGGCGGCAAAGTTGACGACGGCGCCAATCGCGTGCTCGGCGAGCAGCCGGGCGACGAGCGCGGTGTCGCCGATGTCGCCATGCACAAAGACATAACGCCTGTCGCCCGCCAGGTCGGCGAGGTTCGCCGGGTTGCCTGCGTAGGTGAGCGCGTCGAGGTTGACGAGCTTGGTGAGCGCCGAGCCTTTTTCGGTCAGCCGCTGCCGGATGAAATTGCTCCCGATGAAACCGCAGCCTCCTGTGACAAGTAAGTTCATGAAAATTTAAGAGGCGGTTTTCTGCCAGCGGCGGAGGTCGCGTTCGACGGCTTCGTGGACCTCGGTGAGCTTGATCCCGGTGGCGGCTAGCTTGTTGGAATCCATGACGCAGTTGGAGCGCGGGGTCTTCGCCGCGGTGCGCATGAACTCGGCCTCGTCGCGGAAGAACTCGAACTTTTTGGTCGAGACGCCGGTTTTCTGGATCAGGCCGACGACCTCGCGCGTGGTGATGTGGCCGGGATTGGTGACGTTGTAGGTGCCGAAGGGCACGCGCTGCTCCCAGCACGCGAGGCTGGCGGCGGCGAATTCGTCGAGCTGAGAAATGGAATTGGCGGCCTCGAGCAGGCGTGGGTAACGCATGAGCTTGCTGAGATAGTTGCGCGGGCTGTCCACCTGGTTGAAGGGGATGCGCAGGCGCCAGAGGTAGACATGGGGGAAACGTGCCAGCACTTCCTCGCCCAGGGCCTTGGTGCCGGAGTAGAAGCTGCAGTGGTTCGTGCGGAAGGTGAAGTTCGGCGGGTCGGACTCCGTGAAACCGGAGCCGTCGGGGCGCGCGCCGGAGAAAATGCAGCCGGAGGAGACGTGGCCCCAGGGCACGCCGGCGTCGGCGCAGGCCGTGGCGACGGTGTCCGGCAGCACGGCATTGCCCATCAGGCACTCGGATTTGTGCAGTTCGCAGGCGTCGACGTTGGGCTTGCCGGTATAGCCGGCGGCGTTGATAAGGAATGCCGGCTTCTCGCGGCGGAGCAGATCGGTGAGCGCGGCTTGGTTGGCGTAGTCAACGTCGGACCGCCGCAGGTTGCGGAAGGGGATCTGCTTGCGCGCGAGCAGGGCCTGGTAGGCCGAGCCAACAAAACCGGAGCCGCCGAGCAGGTAGATCATGGGAAACTGGTCAGATAAGGCGCGGGGGGCGCCGGCAACAAGCTGTTTTTCGCCGGGGCCGGCGGCTATTTTTTCCGGTAATCACCGCGGCTGAAATACTTCTCCAGCCAGACGTAGGCGCAGATGAAAAAATAGCGACTGCCCATCTCCTTGATCTTGAGCTTGGCCTCGCCGTATTTGCGGTTCCGCCAGGTGATGGGGATGACCGTCCAGGTGTAGCCGCGCACGATGGCTTTGAGCGAGAGCTCGACCGTGAGATTGAAGTGCGGAGCGAGGAACGGCCGGCAGCCCTCGATGACCGTCCGGCGGTAGGCCTTGAAGGCGTTGGTGGTGTCGTTGAGCGGGATGTTGAAGCCGACGCGAACGAGCAGGTTGGCCAGGCGGTTGACCATGAGTTTCATCCGCGGATAGTCGACGACCCGGCTGCCCTTGACGAACCGGCTGCCGAAGACGCAGTCCCAGCCCTCGTTCAGCAGGCGCCAGTAACGCACGGCGTCGGCGGGCGAGTCGGAGGCGTCGGCCATCATGATGGCGCAGGCGTCGCCCTTCATGTGGCTGAGGCCGTAAAGGACGGCGCGGCCGAAGCCATTCTGGCCGGGATTCTTGACGGGCGCGAGGGTCGGGATTTTCTGCTTCAGCTCCTGCAGCACCGCCCAGGTTTTGTCGCGGCTGCCATCGTCCACCACCACGATTTCATGCGGTACGCCCTCGCGCTGGAGCGTTCCGTGGATGTCCGCGAGGGTGGAGGGCAGCGAGTCCTGTTCGTCCCGGGCGGGAATGACGATGGAAAACAGGGTGAGAGGGGCGGAGGGCATGCGGATGGGGAAATCAGGATGGATTGGAAAGCTCAAGCCATCCGGGATGCGCATCCGCATGCACCGCGATCTCCTCGAGCACCGCCGCAGTCGGCGTGGCCGGCCGCCAGCCCCAGACGCGTGTGGCCTTGGCAGAATCGAGCACGATCCAGGGAATGTCGAACGGGCGCGGGGTCCCGTCCGGCACGACCGGGTGCGGCCCAAAACGCCTGGCGCACCAGTCACTCAGCTGCTTGAGCGACATCGCGGAGGCGGCACCACCCGAGAAGTTCACGACCCGGTCGGCGGCGGCGATCTTCGGCGCGGCCAGTTGCTCTTTGAGGACGGGCTCTAGGTCGCGCGGGTGCAGGCAGTCGCGGACCTGGTGGCCGTGGCCGCCGAAGCCGAGGTATTTCAGCGGGCGTTTCCGCCGCCAGGCATTGATCCAGTAAGTGAAGATGCCCTGGTCGGCGCGGCCGAACTGGCCGGCGCCGGCGAGCACCCCGCACCGGTTGATGAAAACCGGAAAACCAAACGTCTCGCCGTATTCCAGCGCGAGGGCCTCGGAGGCGAGCTTGGTGGCGCCGTAGAGCGAGATGGGCGCAGTGGTCGCGAAGGCTTCATCGAGTCCGGCGGGGCTGACGCCAGACGTGAGGGGTGAGGCGTGGGGGGTGAGGCGGAAAGCTCCATTGACGGCCTCGACCGGCAGGGCGGCGAGCGGCGCGATGGAATAGACGCGGCTGGTCGAGAGCAGGATGAAGCCCGCCTTGTGCGCCTTGCAGTATTCCAGCAGGTTCACCGTGCCCGTGAGGTTGTGATCCACCAGCTCCCGCGAGCTGGTTTTGCCATCCACTCCTGCGAGCACGCTGGGGTTGGCCGCGGCGTCGATCACAAAGTCAGCGGCCGGCAGTGCGTCCATCTGGGCCGCGAAGCGGAGGTCGGCCGTAATGACCCTGGCGCCGAGGCGCTCAAGCGGCTCGCGGTTGGTCTCGCTCCCGGGGCGGATGTAGCTGTCGAACCCAGCTACCTGGTGGCCGGCGGCGAGGAGCCCGCGGGCTACGGTGCTGCCGACAAAGCCACAGATACCGGAAATCAAGATGCGCATTTTGTCCCGGAAATAACAGGGTCGCGACCGGGAAGACGAGGCAGAAGATGCAGAACCGCGCCGCTGTCCGATCAATGGCCCACTGGGCCCGGCTTGCGGGCGAGCGCAATCATTCCCCCGGCGGGGATCAGCCAAGGATACTGCCCCCACGAAGCGGGCAGCAGGGCCCGCAGCAAACGCAAAACCGGCGTGAGCCCGCTCACCGGGTAGGTGATGAAATGGCGGGTCACGTAATCCACGCTCAGCATTTTGGTCCCGCCCAGCAGCCGGATGTCCGTGAAGCCGGCCTGGGCCAATTGCCGCCGGAGCGTCCGGGGCGTGTAGTAATACATGTGCTCCGCCTTGAATTCCGGCCACCGCGAGCGCAGGAGCTTCGCGGCCAGCGAATCGAGATCGGGCGTGACAATAAACAGCCGGCCGTTGGGCCGCAGCAGTCCGTGGAGGGTTTGCAAGAAATCCGCCGGCTGACGCACGTGTTCAATGACGTCACAGGCCACGCAAAGATCATAGGATTCGCGCCGGTCCGCGACGGCGCTGATCTCGCCGCATATAATCCGCGCCGCGGCGCCGAGTTTGGCCTGCGCCTTCGCGCAAGAGTGGGGGGAGTAATCAATCCCCGTGGCGGGAAAATTCCGGCGCGAAGCCTGCAGCAGGAAGTCGCCGTCACCGCAGCCGATTTCCAACAGGCTGCCGCCGGACACGCCCGCGGCGGCCAGCAGGTTGAGGTAATGAGCCGCCGTCGCCTGTTTCACCCGGCTGACGCACGCCTCGGCCCCCGGCTCCGCACCAAAAAAACTGTAGTGGGGGTGGTAGATTTCCACCAGTTCGGCGTCACTCGGCTGCGGGTTGAGCAAATGCAGCTGGCAGCCCGCGCAACGCACCACCGCATGGGCCGCCGCGCGACACACCGGCGTGAATTCACGGCCGCCGCACAAGGGGCAGGCCGCCACCGGCACACGGTCGGGCAAAGCGGGCGGGACGGTGGAGGGCACGGATGACACGGCGGGCCTTAATCCAGCGGACCGAACCGGGCCCGGGCCCAGGCGACGAACCAGGTGAGCGGGTCGTAGAACATGCGGATCTTTTTGCCCTCCGCAAAGGAGCGCGAGTGGTAGCGCACGGGAATCTCGAGGGGGCGGTAGCCCTGCCGGACGAGTTTGATGAGCAGCTCCCAGTCAAAGTCGAACCGGTTGCACCGAAAAGCGAGCCCAGCCAGGCATTCCCGGCGAAAGACCTTATACATAGTGAAGGGATCGCGCAGGCGGAGGCCGAGCGACACGTCAATCATCGCGGTGAAAAACCAATGGGCGGAGTTAAGCACGAACGTCTGGAATAACTGGCCTTTGAACTGGCGGATGGACCACTGGTTCGGGGAGTGGCGCGCGCCGAGGACAAAGTGGTGGGTGCCGGCGATGAGTGGAGCGAGCAGTTTCTCGTAGTCAGCGAGGTCATATTCGAGGTCGGCGTCCTGGATCAGCACCACGTCGCCGGTCAGTTGCTTCAAGCCGGCGCGGACCGCATGGCCTTTGCCGCGCGGCTTGTCCTCCAGCACGATTTTCACGCCGGGATGGTGCTGGTAGCCGAGCACGATCTCGCGCGAACCGTCGGTGGAATTGCTCTCGATGATGATGATCTCCAGTTCCCAGCCCTCAATCCGCTTGGCCACGAGGGCGTCGAGCGCGGCTTGCACCGTGCCGCGTTCATTGAAGACCGGAACCAGGACGGAGAGCGTCGGTCGCGCCGGCAGGGGAGGGAGGGGTTGGCCGGGCTTCATACGGAAACTCCGCCGGTGGCGGCGAGCGGGGCCGGTGCCCTCCGCCACAGCCAGGTGAAACCAGCCAGCAGCAGCAGCAATCCCGCTGCGCTCATTCTGAGTGCGAGGGTGAAATACTGCGGCCAGTAGGCAAAGGTGATCTCGTGGCGTCCGGCGGACGCGATGGCCACGCCCTTGAAGGTGTGGTTGACCCGGAAGTAGGGCGCAGGTTTTCCATCCACGGTGACCTGGAAATCCTCCGCATAATACGTCTCGGTCAGCACGGCCAGCCCGGGTCCGGGCGCATCAATGACGAAGCTGGTGTCGTTGCTGGTCAGGCGGTAGTCGGTCGCGGCCCGCACCATGCGAGTGGCAAGGTCGGCCGGCAGGACGGGGGCGTCCGTCTGTCCCTGCTGCGTGGCGGCGAACGGGCGGCGGTCGCCTTTCCTCACTGACTCGGCGAACTCCCCGGCGGTGGAATATGTAGCCTGGCGGTCGGTAAAGAAGGCCCGGGGCCACGCCGTGGGGCTCGCATAGATGTCGAGGTCGAGTTGCTGGAGCAGGTTGAGCCCGGTGATTTCGCGCGGCGGCTTCGTAGGGTCGGCGATATAGTGGGTCACGTTCATCAGGTCATGGGCCGGCACGAGCCAGAGCGCGTCCTCGTCCTTGTTGGACCAGCCCCAGTTCCAGACGCGCTTCATTCCGAGCTCGCGGGCCAGTTCATCATAGTGCCGGCTGCGCAACGCATCCACGCCATAGAGGCTCTCCCAGCGCAACGCGGAGTTGTAAGAAGGGAAAAGGCTGTTGCCCCAACCGACCACGCGGCCGGGCTCGCGCGGGAGCTGATCAATATAATCGACCCCGGGTGACGGGGCATGGAGGTCACAGCGCAAGCCGGGGACAAAGGCGTAATGATTGAACACGGTCTCGTTGAACTGGCAGTGCCGCCAGAGCAACAGGGGCAAGCCCAGCCCGAGCGCCACCCAGAGCAGACCCGGCCGGGCGAGTTGGACCGCCCAACGCAGACCCATCGGCAGGGCGACGACGGTCACGGCCAGGGCGGGGGCATAGCCGTCGAAAAACGGACTGGTGGCCCGTCCCCGGGTGCTGACAAAAAAAGCGACCAGCAGGCCGGCTACCAAAATAAATATGAGCCCAAGGCCTCGCCACCAGACGTCGGCCCGCCAGCGTTCCAGGGCATCGCGAAAGCCGCCCCCGGCCAGCACGGTGGCCAGTATCAGCAGCGGACAGGAAAAGGTATCACCCACATGATGAATATTCCCGATGAAGGGAATCTTCACGATGAGGGCGGCCGGCACCAAGCCGAAGGCGAGCGCGAAGGGTGGCAAGGCACCGAGCAGGAGCGCGAGACCGGCGCGATCCTCGCGCCAGAGCCCGGGAGTGACCAGCCACCACAGCACTCCCAGCAGGAGGAAAAAATTCAGGGCGGGAGCGACGACGCTTTCTTCCACCATTGTTTGCCGGTAGAAAATATCGTCGAAGAAGCCGATGAGGTGCTCGAGGGGCAGCGGGGTGGCCACGGGCTGGTCGTAGCCGGTGAAGGAATGCCCCCAGGAAACTAGAAATGACATCCAACCCGGCGCCGAAATCAGGACAAAGATGACGCCGGCGGCGGACGCGAGGCCGAGCAGGCGCCAGCGGTGGCCGCGCGCCGCGGGCAGCAAGGCCAGCAGGAACACCCCCGCCAGATTCAGGCAGGCGATCGACATGTAGGCCTCCTTCACCGTGCCGCTGGTGAACACCAGCCAGTTGGCCGCCACCAGTGCGACGAGCCAGCCGGCCTGCCGGCGCGAGGTGGTCGCCTGCACCAGGCCGGTCCAAGCCCAGAGTATCCACGGCGAGTAGCAGACACTGAAATTGGCCGGGTGAGCCAGACGATAGGTGAAAAAGGCAACGAAGGCGCTGCCCAGCGTGACCAGCAAGGACGCGGCGAGGTGGCGCTGGAGCCGCCACACGATAAAGCCCAGCCCGGCCGCGAACAGCCAGTGCGCGAATAAATATCGCAGATCCCAGGCCCACGCCGCGCCGTCGGCCAGGATGGTGAGGAAATTAAACGGATCGCCAAACATGGACTGCCCCTGTCCCAGCAACGGCTCGCCACAAAGCGAGTTGCGGTTCCACAGCGGCCATTCGCCATGCTGCAGCATGGCGTCCCGTTGCAGCATCGGATAATAGAGATGGTTGAAGAGCAGCGCGCCGGTGTCTGAGCCCATGGTATCCGTACCCATGTATTCCGTGGCACCGGGCAGGGTCGGCAGCCCTGCATACAGCATGCGCGAGCCGTTGTTGGGTGAGGCGAAACTCCGGCCAAGGAAGATCACAGGGTGACATTGCACGACGATGGCGACGGTGGCCATCAGGGCGATGGCCGTGCGCGGCCGCTGCTGCAGCCAGCCGCCCAGCGGTGCCACCAGACGTTGCAGCCGGGAGGCGATGAACGGGCAGCCGAGGATCAGCCCGAGGATGAACACCGGCACCGCCACGGGCAGCCCGAGCTTGAGCCAGATGCGGGCGTTGCTGGCCAGATGGAGCGGGCGGGGGAATTCCAACTCAAGGATGGCGTCGTGCGCGTCGGGGATCGTCTGGACGAGGAGGGTGTCGCCGTGGACTTCCAGGCGGGCGATCTGCGCGAAGTTCTTGAAGTCAGCCGGGCGGAACCGGTGCACCACCTTGCCGCGATCATCGACGATCTGGGCGTGCGATATCGTCATGGTGCCGACCCCGTCGAGGGGATCGAGGCGCAGGGCCTTGAAATCTCCCATGGGCATCATGTAGCGGTAGACGACCGGCGAGGGTTCGATTTTCAGCGGCTGGCGCGAGGAATCATTCTCGTTATAGCCGCGGCCCAGATCCCAGAACAACTGCGTGGTGCCGGGGGAGGTGGAGGTCAGCGTGACGTCAAAGAAGTAGTAATCACGCCGCTCGCCGCTCGTGGACATGAACGGCAGGGCGGCCGCCACCGCGAGGACCAGGGCCAGCGCGGTCGCCCGCCAATCGAACCAGGATTTCATCATGGACCGGCGGGACGCTTGGTGGCGAAGTCGCCGGGACCAGAAAACAGGATTCGCATGGGCCGCGAGCCAAGCAGCGGGGTGCCGGCAGGTGAAGCGAGAAATGCTCCAACCCCAACTCTTCTTATTAATGATTGCCCGAACAATGCCAGCGGGGCTTAATCCCGAAATAATGCGCTGCCTTCCGGTCCCTATTTTGACCTCTTGCAACGCCGGCCACCGACCCTCCGGCAGTCTCGCGCGGGCTTGGCTCAGCCTCTGGCAGTTGCTTGCCGTCATGGCGTTTGCCGTTCCGGGATTGGCGGTCAACCGGGTGATCAAGATCACCGCCCCGGGTTCCATTGCGGCCGGGGGCAGACTCAGCATCCCGGTCCTGGTCAGCACTGATGCCGGTGGCGGCGAGCAAATCGGCTTTTTCCATGCAGAATATTCCACCGACAGTGGGAAAACGTGGTCCGCCTTTTGTCACGAGGAGAAAGCGGGCCGCGCGGCGACACGCCTCGTCAGCCTGACGGCGGGGGAGACCGGCTCAAAGATCCTGGTGAGGGTTCGCATCGCCTTTCGCGGCGGAACGGCCGGGGATGTCGACTTCAAGGGGAACGCCATCGATTGGACGATCGCCTGGGAGAACTGGCGGGAGCCCCCGGCAAAAATCGCCACCATCTCCGTCGTGACGCCGTAAGCGCGGACCGCGCGCTTACGCGGACTTCGGGCGGTTCTGCCAGGCCGACACGATCTGCCGGATGGTTTCCTCGAGCGACCGGGTGAGGTCCCACTTGGGATAGTGCGCGCGCATCTTGCGCAGATCGGAGTAATAGCAGATGTGGTCGCCGGCGCGGTGCTGGTCGACGTAGGTGGAAATCTGCGCCCGGCCCGTGAATTTTTCCGTGAGCTTGAACGCCTCGAGGATGGAGCAGGAGTTGGCCTTGCCGCCGCCGAGGTTGTAGACCTCGCCCGCTCGGGGACTCTCGATGAAGGCCGCCATGAAGCGCGCGACATCGAGTGAGTGGATGTTGTCGCGCACCTGCTTGCCCTTGTAGCCGAACACGCGGTATTCTTTCCCCTCGAGGTTGCACTTCACAAGGTAGGAGAGAAAGCCGTGCAGCTCGACGCCACTGTGGTTCGGGCCGGTCAGGCAGCCGCCGCGCAGCGCGCAGGTCGGCAGCCCGAAGTAGCGCCCGTATTCCTGCACCATCACGTCGGCGGCGACCTTCGACGCGCCGAAGAGCGAGTGCTTCGACTGGTCGATGGTGAAGGTTTCCGGGATGCCGTGCGCGTAGGCGGGGTCGGCATAGTCCCATCGCGTGGTCTGCTCGACCAGCTTGATGGAGTTGGGGGCGTCGCCGTAGACCTTGTTCGTGCTCATGTGCACGAAGGGCGACTCGGGGCAGGCCTGCCGCGCGGCCTCGAGGAAATTCAGCGTGCCGGTGGCGTTGGTGTCGAAGTCGTCGAACGGGATCGCCGCGGCGCGGTCGTGCGAGGGCTGGGCGGCGGCGTGGACGATGACGAAGGGCTTGAGCTGCCGGACCAGCGCGAACACGGCGGCCCGGTCGCGGATGTCGAGTTCGTGGTGGACGAAGCCCTTGAGCTCCTTGCTGAGGCGATGCTGATTCCAGCGCGTGTCGCCCGACGGGCCGAAGAAGACGGCGCGCTGGTTGTTGTCCACGCCGTGGACGGTGTAGCCCTGCGCGGCGAAATAGACGCAGACTTCCGAGCCGATGAGGCCCGAGGAACCGGTGACTAGGAGCGTCTTGCCCATATGCTGAAAAAGGAAGGGTTACCCGGACAAGCGGGCAACCCTAATTCCAGAAAATTCTGGCCTGGTCCTACGGGAGACTGGTCTCAAAACGTGGCGGTCAGCGCCCGTGAGTACTGGCCGGCTCTTCCGAGGCGTGGCACGTGATTCGAGGTCGTGATGCTGCTGCGGAAGGCGAGCCCATGGGCAAAAATCCACCTTCAGGCCCATCGGGAGGCAAGGATCGTGGCCACAGCGGCGCCTATTTGATCTCGACGTCCGTCCAGGCGGTCCAGTCCCAGCCAGAGTCATTGTAAGGGCCGGGCGTAGTCCGGAGATAGAGCCGGCCACCCGAGAATCTCTTCAGATCCACGTGGAATGAAATCAGGCCGCGGTCTTCAGCGTTCTTCCGGGGATCCAGGAACCGGCGGTAGATCTCCACGGTATCCTTCCCGTCCGCCCACACGATCACAAAATCCGCCCCATTGGTCCGTCCAGCGTAGGTATAGGCTCCGATCAGAAAGCCAAGCCGGCCGCTCACCTCGGTCGTGCCCTTGGGGACATCGAAGGTGATCTCGCTGGGCGTATGCACGACCATCACCACCTCCTCGCCGATTTTCTCGGTGGAAGGCTTGTTGCTGGCCTCGAAGGCGACCGGAGTGGTCTTGAACATGTAGAAGCGCTCCTTCGTGAGATTGGTGAAGAAATTCTGGCCGGCGGTGGAGGACTTGAGGCTGGATAGCTCGACGTGGGCCTTGCCGGCGAAATATTTCCGGTCTTCCGGCGCCAGCATTATCATGATCATGCTGGACAGACGTTCGGGCGTGCCGCTGGCGAAGTGGGCGAAGGCCATCATATCATCGACGATCGGGTTGATGATAAAGCCCGCGCGTCCGATCGGCGCAGGCATGCGGTAGGTGGTGGTGGTGTCCGCCGCATCCTGGATCGCCAGGCGCAGCATGGGGGGTTTGTAGAAGAAGGTGCGCAAACGCCCGAGCAGAGTGGGGCGCAAGTCGATTTTCACCCAGAGCGGCTGGCTGCCGTATTGTCGGAGCGACCAGGCCTCGTCCAAGGGGAGGTCCTTGCGTTCCAGCTGGAGCGGTCGCGCGGCAGGTTCAATCGGCGTTGAGGTTTTTTCCCAGAGTTGGAAGGATTTTTCCGAGAGCACATACTTGTAGCGCTGCGTGAGCAGGTAGAGGAGGGCGGAGTCGTCCATTGCGGGCAGCCGCTGATCAAGAGAGTTGATCTTGAGCAGCACGAAATCCGGAGCGCGGTCGGAATTGTAATAATCGACGTTCAGCCGGGCCAGCTCGGGTGTGTAGGCGGAGTAGCTCTGGAACACGGGCCGCGGCCGGTAATTGAACTTGTTATAGATGGCGACGGCCTGGTCGTAGCCGAATACATCAAGGGACCGGTGGCCGACGACGGCCGAGGTGCGGGGCATGCCATAGCGCTGCAATTCCTGGTCCAGCGAAGCGTCATAGTCCTGGCGCAGGGTCGAAAGGCGTGACGTAAATTCTACATTACCCCAGATTCTATTTTGGAAAATGGCCAGCGCTGAATCCACCAGTATCGGAATCGTATCCCGGATGCCGAGGAGGCACAGCGCGCCGGCGGCCACGAGGGCCCAGCGTTTGAGCCGCCCGAACGAGTCGGCATCCTCCAGCAGCACGGGATAGGCGACGATGGGCAGCAGGGCACAATAGAAAAAACCCAACATGTGTCCGTCCGAGCGCACGAAGCCGTGTTTCCAATTAAGGAAAATGAAAGCGCCAAGTACCAAGCCGCAAGCCACGCTGCGGGGGCGGTTTTTTTGGGTGAAAACATTGAGGAGGGTGTAACCAGCCAGCACGATGATCACGACGATCGCCTTCCACAGTGGCGCGTCGGGGGTGGCGATCCCCATGACTTCCTGATAGCCTTGGCTGAGAATCCAGGAATTGGCGAAGTAGGCGGGCAGGTTCAGCGGATTCTGCCCGCAGAGCACCCAGATGGCCAGAAAGCCGCCGCCAAACCACGCGGGCAGCCGGGCTGCCATGCCCGGGTGACGCTGCCACAAGGCGAGCGCGGCGCTGGTCCCCACTACCATCGCGGCCAGCATCAGGTTGGTGAATTTGGCCACGCCCAGCGTGGCCAGCAGGAGGAGCATCAAGGCCGAGGTCCAGTGCCAGAGCTGGCCCACGCGCCGTACCAGTTCAAACCCGATCAAGGCGATCGCCAGCATGTGCAGGGCATCCTCGTAGTTGACGCCATACAGGAGAAAGAATGCGTAGAAAAACAAACGGGGCCAGCCGGCCGCCAGGCGCTGACCCCAGTATTGGATAAGGAGGGCGATGGAGCAGGACGCGAAAAGCTGCCAGGCCAGCAGGCTCCAGAAAAGCAATCCGGTGTAGGTTTTGCCCATCAGAAAACCCAGCGGGCCGTAAGTGAAGACGACATCGCGGCCGAATTGCAGGTCGTCGAGAAAGAACTTGCCCAGCGCCATGCGCCACGAGGCATCGAGATCGAAGCTGGGCCGGTTGGGATAGGTGAACAGCACCGCAACCAGGAGCAGGAACAGCAACGCACGTTCCAGCCTTTGCCGGGTAGTGGGAGTGGGTTGGGTGGACACCGGCGCAGACATGGAAGTAAACAGGATGAGCGGGGTGAGGCTGGGGATTAGCGAGCAGTTTCTAACAGCAAATCCGACCAGTATGTCCAGTCGCTTGTCGCGCTGTCCGCCGGGCCGGCGGTGATGGCAAGTTCGAGCTCGCCCCCGGGGTCCGCCGGCAGCTCGACCCGGAAGGATTGCAGGCCACGGTCGGTCAGTTCCTCGTGCGGGCGCAGGAGCCGGCGCAGCAGCACCAACTCGCCTCCGTTCGCTGGCCGCCAGCGAATGACGAATTCCGCGCCGTCGGTGGGGGCCTTGTTTTCCGGGGCATACGCCGCCGGCCTGATGCCGAATCCGCCGCGCAGGGCGCCACCGCCGACCGGCAGTCGATAGACAATGGACGAGGGGGCGTGCGCAAAATATCTGAGCCGGCCCTCGACCATCGAGAGATTGGCGCCGTGCGGTGCGCTGGCCCGGACCGGCTCCAGGCCGGCCGCGACCATGCCTAGTTTCAGGGTGGCGGCGATGGCGACCGGAAGATCCGGCGGGCCCAGGGGCGTCTCCGCTTGCTGCCCGGAGGCGCGCAACTGGAAGAGACGGAAACCCTGGGGCACGAACTGACCGGCTTCCACCACCCGGTAGTGTTGGCGGATGAAATCGTGTAGGACGGGAAATTTATCCAGGGGATATTTCTGCCAGTGGCGGTTGGGTCCCGCGCTGCAATCTACGATGAAGGCCGGGGGCTGCGCCGCCAGATCGTGCAGCAGATTCTCCATCGCGCCGGGCACAACGGCGTAGGCGGTATCGCGCTCGGGGGCGGTGTTGGTCCACGGGATCAGCCCGGTGACAAACGAGGCGTAGAGGTAGCGGCTCGCCGGCCGGCGGTCCGCAAAGAGGTAGATGTCGGGATGGTAGCCCCAGACGAAGATGCGCTCGTCCGCGCGCGTGTGGGCCTGGATGAACTCGGCGGCCCGGAGCGAGGGATCGACCGGCAGGGGTGGCCGCCCGCGAAATTGCCCGACGCCGTAACCGAGTTGCGCGAGCACCAGCGCCGACAGCAGCAGGGCGGCGGGAAACAGGATCCGCTCGGCGCGCTGCGCGCGCGTCCACCGGACGAGGCCGGCCAGACCCAGGGCGGCGGCCAGGCAGCAGGCCGGGAGGAACTGGATGTAATAGTGATCATAGTCGCGTCCGCCCGCAGCGGCTCCCGCCAGTGAGGTGGCGGACCAAGCCAGCAGATAGAGCCGCGGCGGATTGGCCGCCTGCTCGCCGGCCTCGGGGCGCAGCTGCAACACGCGAATGAGGGCGAAGCCGGCCGCGCCCGCGGCGGCGGCGAGCACCAGGGGATAATGCGCGCCCAGCAGCTGGCCGGCCCGCAGCGCGGAGAGCAGGCGGTCCGCAGTGCCGGCTTCCGGCCCGTAATACTGCAGGTTGTATTGCCAGGCCCAGAAATAAAAATCGGCCAGCGCCCCGCGCGCGGCGAAATAAACCACGACCAGCAAAACCGGCGTGGCGAAACCGGCCAGCACCACGGCCATGCGCGCGGCGAGGCGCGACCACCGCTCGCGTTCCCGCCACGCGCCATAGGCCAGCACGGCCAGCGGGGCGATGAGATCCAGCAGCGCGGGCTGCTTGGAGAGAAAGGCGAGGCCGAGCAGCCCGCCGGCCGCGGCCGGGGCCCCGCGCCAGAAAGCCCACGCCGCCCAGGTGGTGAAACACGCGACGAACCACTCCGTGTTCAGCGCATACGTGTCCCCGGGATAAAACAGGGCGGAGGAGAGGACGGCGAAGAGCAGCGCGGCCCACAGCCCGGCGACAGTGCCCCACCAGCGGCGGCCGAGCAGGAAGAGCCCAAAGGCAGTCGCCGCAATGAGTGCGCAAGCCAAGACGTGCATCGCCCGGATGTTGTTTTCGCCGCTGACCCGGAAAAGGGCCGCGACCGCGTAGTAGGTCAGCGGGGTGCGCTGGTCGATCGCGTCGCGATATAGCACACCACCGTCGAGCAGCGTGCGCGCGACCGCCGCGTGGATAGCCTCGTCGACGTTCCAGACCTTGAAATCAAAGGTCGGCCAGCGCAGGGCAAAGACCCCGACGGCCAGAATTCCCGCCACCATCCAAGGCAGCCAGTGCTGGGTGCGGGTCGGGGCGTTCATCGCGACTTATTGAAATTCCGGCAGGCTCAAGCAGGTCCAGTCCTTCGTCACCGTGGCCCCGGGCAGGGTGCGGAAGGTCAGGCGGGCCTTTTCATCCGTCGTCGCGGGCAGCTCGCCTTTGAAATGCAGCAGCGGGCGGTGCGCGGGATTGGCCACGGGATTGATGACGGCATCGAGCAGCATCACCTTCCGGCCGTCGCCTTCCCATTCGATCTGGAAAGTGGCCCCGTCGGTCTTGTCGCCCTCGCCGGTGTAAGCTCCCGGGGGAAACCCGTAGGTGACCTCGACGGTGGCGGCCTGGAGCGGCACCTTCACGACCATGCGGCCGGGGGCGTGCACCAGGGTCATGCCCACGCCCTCGATGATCTGCCGGGAGGAATAAAACTGGCTGGTGATCTCGACGAGCTCAGTCTTGTAGCGGCTGATTCGGGCGAGATGATAGACCGTGAAGCGCGCATCAATCTCGAGGTAGCGCCGGCCCAGGACATCGAGCTGGCTGATCTGGTCCGCCACCGAGAATTCCCTGGCGAACATGTAGTAACTGACCAGCAGGTTCGGGGCGAGGCGGTTGAGCCGCTCGATCTCCAGCGGACGCAGCACCAGCCAGTCGGGCTGGAGGTGCTCGATGAGCGCGGCCCATTCATTGCCCACTTGCTTGCGCGCCTGGACCATCTCGCGGGAAGACATGCCCGGGAAATCATAGGTCTTCAGGCCGGAGAAATAGCCAATGTAACCGAGCGGCTCCATGAACACGGTGTCGCCGGGCTTCGCCTGCTCGTGCAGCCACTCGCCGATTTTCCGGCGGTTGCCGTCCTCGACGTATTTCTGCTGGGCCGCAAACTCGCGCGCCGTCTGCCAGGTCGTCCAGCCCGCCCCGGCCAGCAGCAGCGTGGCGGCCATGAGGGCGAAGGTGGCGAGCCGCCGGGGCCGGTCGCCGGCTGGGTCCGCCGCCTGCCATTGCGCCGCGGCGTGCAGGACCTGCGCCAGCAGGCTGCCCAGCGTGAAGATGGCGAGAAAGACCGTGCTCGGCAGATACCACGGGAACGGGAAATACGGGAAGTAACTGAGGTAGGCGTGCGCCCCGAAGAACGCGAAGGAGCTGACGCGCGTCTCGACCCGCACGAACGGCAGGAGCCACACCAGGGAGCAGCTGACGGCGATGGTCGCGCCGAACTGAGCCAGCATTTCCGGCCAGCCCCCGATCATGTAGTAGGCGGGCAGGAAGGTGCCCTTGATCGACGCGGAGTCCGACCAGCCATCAAAGGGCAGGTGCAGGACCGTCTTGAGCAATCCGGCGATCGCGCGCGGGTCGCCGATGCCGCTCTTGGCCGTGATGGTGTGCGGCACGATGGTGCCATAGTAGAAGTGCGCGAACAGCAGCCACGGCAGGTAGAGGGCGGTGGTGACCGCCCCGGCGCGGAGGAAGAGCCCGAGCAGTTTGGTCCGGGTGGTGCCGCTCTGCCGGGCGTCGTTGAACAGCCAGAAGCCCGCGGCGATCAGCCCGATGTAGATGAAGCTGTCGGGCCGCGTCCACATCAGCCCGGCCCAGGCCACGCCGAGGTGCAGCCACTGCCGCGGCCCGGCGCTGACGTGCACCCAGAACGCATAGGCGAGGAACAGCACCATGAAGGCCGTCTCCATGCCGTTGATGGTGTAGTCCACCGTCTTGGCATCCGTGGCCAGCCACGCCACGAGGAAGAAAATCGCGACCGCCGCGTAATTCAGCCGCCGGGCCGTGTGCACCAGCAGCGCGGCCGCTCCGCCGAGGGCCGCGGCGCACATCACCCGGAAAATCCAGAGCGCCGCCGCGTCGGATGAGTTGGCCGTCAGCAGACAGGAGACGGCGGGCAGGAGCACCCCGAGCGGGGAGGTGAACGTGTGCAGCCGGTCGGCGACGTTGTAAACCAAGCCATGGCCTGTCGCCAGGTTCTTGCTTGAGCGGTAAGTGATATAGTAATCCTCCCAAGTGTGCTGCGTGTAGAGGGCATAGCTCAGGGCTAACACGACGGTGAGGCAAAGGGCGAGCAGCGGGGCGGTCAGGCGCTTGGGAGCAGTCATGTCTGGGCGGTCGAGAAACTTAGACGACCTTGGAAGCAGGCAGCAAGCACGCTCCGTCTGGCGGCACCGGCTCCGCTACCCGCAAAACGCCGGGAAATAACGTCCCCCGGCCGGCGGTCGTCGGGCCGGGCGGGTGCGGAAAGCAGGTGGACCGATGGTGGCAAGAGATTTCAAGCTCGACCACCATGACAAGTGACGGGTCCCGAACCGCCATCCCGGAGGGAATTTATTTCCGACGGGCGAATACTGTGGTCATGTGCGTCGCTGCGACTGTGTGATGGTCCTGTTGTCTGCATAAGTATGGACCGGATGCAAGAATCCTTGCCTGAGCGGATCACGGGGCTGGGCGGACATGGCGTAGTTTGCGGCTGTATCCAAGCAGGACAAATCAGTGGGCAAAACCCGCCATTGCCGGCGCTCACGGCGCCACTCGCAGGTCGCGCCAATAACTCCAGGCGGCATTCAGGTTGCCGGAAGGCGGGGCCTGGGTGCTCAGGATCAGCCGGCCGCCGGGCACGGCGGGAATCTCCACGGACAGTGGCTGCGCACCCTGATCCGCCTTCTGGCTCATGGGTGCGAGATGACGCCGGAATATCTCCCGGCGCACTCCGGTCGCATCCTCCGTTTCCACCACAAAGACGACGCCCTCGGTCCGGTTGTCCCTGGTGTAGGCCCCGCTGATGAGGCCGTATTCGCCGGTGAGATGCACCAGACCCTCGCGCCAAGCATAAACCAGGGTGGCCGGGGCATGGGCCACGAGGCAGGGCCGGCCATCCTCCTCGGTGTTCAGGAAACCGAAGCGGCCTTCACTGTTCGCCAGGGCGGGGATCTGGGTCTCATTGATGAACTGCAGGGACGTGTGCAACAGCGTGGCGGCCAGTCCGTCCCAGAAGGCATGGGCATTCCCCCGGCTGGTCTTGGGCCGGGCGGCGAATCGGAGCGTGCCGGCCACCGGTTGGGGCATGGTGAAGTTGAAAGCCCGGATCCCCCGGTCATCCGGAACTTTCGCCGGATCCAATGACCGCTCAAACAACCGGGTTTCGCTGCCATCCGGTTTGTGGAGGGAGACGACAAAGTCCACCGGTCCGGTTTTTTCGTCCCCGAGCCAGGCAGTGTCGAGCAGGCCAAAATCACCCGACACTTGGCTCAGGTCGGGGGTGGCGGTGAATTCAATGAAGGCGGGCGCCTCCGTCACGGTGATGAAGTGGCCGTTGAATTCCGCCTGGCGCAAATCGACCGGTGCTTCGATCCGGATCGGGTAGCGCGCGTTGTCGCCAGCCACCAGGGCGACCAGCGAGCGGTCGGCCCGGATCCACAGCCAGTAGCTCCAGTCGTAGGCCGGATCGTTGAGCGGACCAGGGGTCATCAGCAGAATGATCCGGCCGGGGGCGCCCTTGGGCAGGGGGACGTAATCAACCACCCGGCCGCGGGCGCGACGGGCCAGCTCCCGGTCGAGGTAGCGGTGATAGATCTGGGTCAGGCGGCCAGCTTGGTCCTCCACCTGCACGATCACCTCGATGCCATCGGTCGTGTTCGGCGGGATGGTCTCGAGGGCCAGGTCCTCGAGACCGAAAGAAAAAGCTGGCGAGTTCATGCCGGGCACCCAGGGATAGACTAGGCGCGAGGGGGCATGCCCGTCCCAGTGCGGCACCCCTTTTTTCAACAGGATGGCTCCACCGGTGATGGTGCTCGATTCGAGCGCAACAATACTGCGTCCGTCGAATTCCAGCGGCGGGCCACCCACGACCGTGGCTGGTCGGCTGACACTGAGCTCTTGCTCCGGACTCGCGAGACTGGCGTGCGGGCTGACCGCGACAGCCTGCACGCGGCAAACCCGCCCCGACCAGTCGCCCGGTGGGATGAAAAAAACCGCCTGCACGGGCGATCCGGGGGAGCAGGTCAGCCGGCGGTGGAGCGTGCCATCGAGGTAAAGTTCGAGCGCGCTGGTCTCCGCCGGGGCCTGCACGGTCACGCGCGCGGTCTGGCCGGTCAGGGATGCGGCCACGCGGAGTTGCACGTCGTCGCTGGCCAGCAGGCCATCGGGCCGGGATTGGGGCGTGACGGATTCAAGGCGCTGGAAAAGCCAGAAGCCGTGTTGGTCGGCAAGGTTGATCTCGATCTCGGCATAGTCCGACTCGATCAGCGGCCAGAGCAACGGTTGCTTTTCCAGCGGGTATTTGAGGAAACCTCGCTGGGTTCGGCCGTCGGCGACGAGGGCGGGGGGATGGAGTTGCCAGTTCCGGAGAAATTTGTCCCAGGCCCCGGGCACGACGGCGTAATCCGTGTTCTACAAGGGATCGAGATTGGTCCAGGGGATGAGGCCGGTCAGAAACGTGCTGTAGAGAAAGGGTGTCGCCGGCAACCGCTGGCTGAGCGCGTAGATTTCCGGGTTATAGCCCCAGACAAAAATCCGGTCCTGGGGTCCGGTGTGCCGGCGCACGAGGGCCGCCACCGCATCCGCGCTCGGCTCGGGCAGGTCGAACGCGCGGATGCGCCCGGGCAGGGGGCAGAGCAGCCAGCCTAGAGCGAGGGCGGCGGCGGCCCGCACCAGCCAGCGGTGGAATCGGTTTGGTTCCGACCAGCTCTGGCCGGCTGCCCACAACCGCGCGGTTATCCAGCCGCAGGCCAGACTCAGCCCTGGGATCAACTGAATGGAGTAATGGGTGAAACCGCGGCCGCTCAGGGTGGTGGAGATCAAGCCGGAAGCGCACCAACCGAGAATCAACCAGCCCGGCAGATCAATATTCCTTGGTTGCCGCAGGAGCCGCGCGGGAGCGCGCCCGAGCAGGATGACGGCAGCCAGCACACCCGTGACCACCACGGTGGGATGATACTCCCAGGCAATGACGAATGGCACCCTGATCGTCTGCCAGCGTTCCAGCAGGGGAATTTCCGGGACGTAAAGGGTGTTGTTGTAGGTCCATGTATAATAGACCAGGTCGGACCAGGCGCCCTTGGCCGCGAAATATATTCCCGTGACCAGCAACGGCGCGGCAAATCCGGCCAGGAGTGCGGCCAATTGAGCGGCCAGTTTTTGCCGGCGGTCGGGGCAAGCCCAGGCACCGAGCAGGCCCAGCACCAGGGCAACGCCGAAATCAAGCACGCCGGGTTGCTTGGCGAGAAAAGACAGGCCGAAGGCCGCGCCCGCGGCGGTGGCCCACGTCATCCTGCCGGAGTGCCACGCCTGGGCCAGGCACCAGAAACCCGCGCTGGAAAAAAAGATCAGATACCAGGCTGTATGCGCCGGCATGGTGTCGCGCACCGAGGGCAGCACAATGCAGAGCAGCGTGAACCACAGCGCTCCGGCCACCCCGGTGGCTTCCTCACCCAGCCGGCGGGCGGTCAGCCAGAGCAGGACGGCCGTGAGGCCGGTCATCAGGGCCAGCGCGGTGTGCTGGGCGCGCAAGTTCCAGTCACCCGCGACCGCAAACACCGCGGCCTGCAGGTAAGGGACGAGCGGATTGCGCTGGTCCACCGCATCGCGGTAGGGGATTGCGCCGGCCAGGATCTGCTGGGCCACGGTGAAGGTCACTGCCCGACGTTCCAGATTTTTTTCTCCAGCCCCGGCCAGCGGAGCAGCAAAGGGGCGAGGAGCAGCGCCGCAAAGAAAAGGATGCGCCGATGCTTCAGCATGGGCGGACTTACTCGTGCCCGAGCACCGCTTCGCGGGCCAGTGCGGCGTGGTGGGGCAGCACCTTGGTGGAATCGTAATGGCGCAGCGCCTTCGAATAGGCGGCTGGCGTGAGCGATTTGCCGCTGCGCTCCTTGGCGAGGCAGGTGCGCATCATCCGCGAGAGACCCTCGACGTCGCCAGGTTTCACCAGATAGCCCTCCTGCCGTTGACCGATCATCTCCGCGATGCCGTGCACGTCGGTGGTGACCATCGGGGTGCGGAAGACCATCGCTTCCATCACCACGCGGGGGAAGGACTCTTCGAAGCTCGTGCACACGAACAGATCGGCCAGCAGGAAGAAATCAAACACCTCGCGGGTCTCCGGCACGAACGTGACGCTGGCCAGGCCGAGCCGGGCGATGTCACGCTGCAGCAGGTCGAGGTAGATGCCCGGCCGCGCGCCCACCATCACGAAGCGCACCGGAGGCCCGCCGCCTTGCTGCCGGTTGAAGTGCTCGATGGCCCGGAGGAAGATATGCTGGCCCTTCCGCTCGCAGACCGTGCCGATGTTGGCGATCACGACCTCGTCGTCCTTGAATCCATGTTTGCGGCGCAACCCGGTGCGGGTGTGCGCGCGGCGGAATTCCTCCATCACGTCGAGCTGGATCCAGCTCGACACCAGGCGGAAATTGCCGTGCAGGTTGTGATCCTCGTAGTAGGTCTGCGTGGCCTCGCAGAGGAAGAGCGCCCGGGTCGCCCGGGCGAAGGCCTCGCCGACGAGGTGATGCAATTCCAGTTTCAGCTTCAACTCGAAGAACCGGAAAATCGACGTGCTCTCGTGGATATAGAACAGCGACGGTTTGCCGGCGCGCCGGGCGAGGTGTACGCCCCAGAAGCTCGCCAGCGTGTTGCAGACCACGAGGTCGATGTGTTCCCAGTCAACCTGGTGGGCGATATCGGCCACGCGGCCGTGGAAAATCTCCTCGTCCCCGGCCAGGTAAACCGGCGCGGCGTCGATGAACGTGATGTGCGCGCCGAGCGCCTCATAGGCGGCGCGCAGCGGGCCGTCCTGTGAGGAGAGGACCTCGAGGCTGAAGCCCGCCTCGTGCGCCATGTAGGTCGCATACTCGAGCAGGAAAAGCGGCGCGCCCTCCAGGTTGAGATTGTGCGTCAGCAGGAGCAGCCGCAGCTTCCCGGCGCGATTTGGGCGGACGGTCCCAGCCCCGCGACAGCGCAGGCCGCCGCCGGCCAGTTCCAAGTTCGGGCTGAGGTAGGGGTCGCGATACGCGGGATAGCGCCGCACGAACGCAATGTGCTCGGCCTCGTCGAACGTCACGCCGCGCGTCGCGCTGCCCCAGTGCATGAGCTGCGCCTGCGGGGTGTAGATGATGCGGTGGCCCGCGGCGCGCACGCGCAGGCAGAAGTCCACATCATTGTAGGCCACGCCGAAATCCTTCTCGTCGAACTCGCCGAGCTCCCGGTAGACCGACGTGCGCGCCATCAGGCAGGCGCCGGTCACCGCGGAGACCTCGCGGGCCGCCGCGTGCCACTCGACCCCGGGCACGTCGCGTTCCGCGACCTTCGCGTAGGGTGTGTCGGCCAGGCCGCCGTGCGGCCCGATGATGATGCCGGTGTGGTTGAGCGTCCGGTCGGGATAGACCAGCTTCGCGCCGACCACGCCGACGTCGGGTTGCGTGAACCAACCGGCCATCTCCTCGAGCCAGCCGCGCTCGAGCGCGTTGACGTCATTGTTCAGGTGCAGCACCAGCGGCGTGTCCACGTGCGGCAGGGCGAGGTTGACGAGGTGGGAGTAATTGAACGGCGCGCCGCGGTCCGCCGGGCGGACGACCTTGCACCGGAGGTCGTCGCGCTTTTGAATCTGCTCGAGGTAGCGCACGGCGTCGGCATCGCGCGAATGGTCGTCGACGATGACGAGCTTCGCGTGGCGCCAGTCCACCGTCTCCTCGAGCAACTCCACGCATTCCTGCAGCAGGTGGAGCTTGTCGCGCGTGGGAATGACAATGGTGACCGGCAGGCGGGCGAGGATATTCTGGTCCCAGCGCAACTGGTGGTAGCTCAGCCGGCGGTGGTGCGCGGTCTCCGGCAAAAACGGGGCGGCGGCCCAGTCGCGTCGGGTCATGGTCTCGGTCAGCGCCTTCCGCGCTTGCTCGACCGAGGGATCGCTCGGCTCGACGTGGCGGGAGACTTCAGCGCGGGCATGATGGCAGACGAGCGGCACCTGCGCAACGTTGTCCGGCGCGAGTTTGTCGCCGACGCGCCAGAGCACGTCGGCCCACGGCACCAGGCGGTATTCGTCGCGGAACGAGCCGACTGCGGCGAATCGGTCGTTCCGCACAAAACTGAGCTGGCCGGGGGAAAGCCCGGAGAGCGCCAGCGCGGGACTCCAGGCCGGCTTGAACTTCGGCGCCGACTGCGCGCCGCTGTCGTCCATCAGGTCCTCGTCGGTGTAGACGAGTTCGAGTTCCGGCCGCGCCACGATTCGCTCGGCAATCTCCAGCAGCGCGTCCGGGGACAGTCGCGAATGGCCGGGCAGCAGCGTAAGGTGTGTGCCCCGGGCCTGGTCGGCCGCCGAGTTCAGGGCGCGGGCAAAGTCCTTCAGGCCGGCACAGCGCTCGGATTTGCAACGGGCATCGGCGCCCGCGGGTGGCTTTTCGCCGATAAACCATGCCTCCCAGTGCGGATAGATCTGCGCCTGCAGGGACAGCGCCAGTTCGCGCAGGTGAGTGTCGGTGCAGCCGGCCGGGTCGATCAGCAGGGTGAAGCGCGGGCCGTGGGCAATGTTCTTCGCCGAACCGGCCAGCGCCTGCCGCAGACGCGGAGTCAGCCGGTTGGTGCGCAACCACGCCAAATACTGATCCTGCCGCGAATCGTCGGGCGCGACGACAGCCGGTGCTTCGCGTCGGTAGAGGGCGGAGGCGGCCTGGAGTGCCTGCCATTGTGCGGTGACGGAACCGAGCTGCTGCCGATGCCGGCGGGCGGCGCCCAGCAGGGCCAGGACGCACTGGAGAAACTCGCCCCAGTTGAACGCGGGCAGCGGTCGCTCCCAGATGTGGCAGGCGCGGGCATGGAAGCGCCGGGCAAAAACGAGGTGCCTCGTGCCGTCTTCCAACTCGGCAAACATCTTGATGACGGCCGGGCCGGGCGCGTTCTCATCGATGTCGAGCAGGCCGAAATATTGTGAGCGGGCCGCGTAGGGATGGCCGGGGAAAAGCTGCGCGGCCTCGGGGCGTTCCAGGTTGCCGTATACGAAATCGTTCTCGACCAGCGGGTGGGTGCTGCCGGTCAGGCGGACAAGGCGCTGCTTCTGGTGGATGATCCAGCCCTCGACGCGCACCTTGCCATATTGCGTGCCGCCGACGAGTTCGGGCTTTTCCAGCGCGCCGAAGAACGGCGGGTTGGGCAGCGTGTCGAGCGGTACGGCCGCACCTTCGAGGGCGAGGACATCGGCGAGCGGGGCCAATTCAGCGGCCGGATCGGTACGGCGGGCTTGCAGCAGACGGTGCAGGTGGTCAGGAAGAAGCTTGAGGTTATAGCGGCCACCGCGCTTGCCGCCTTGGCGTACCTTGATCGCCGTGCGCCAGATCTCGACCCAGTGGTGACCGGCGTCGAGCAGCTCGAGGCGGAGCTCACGGGCGGAGCGGGGCGGATTGACCCGGAGCAGAAAACCGGCGTGGGGCAGCCCGGTGTGCCCGCGGTGGCGCTGCTCAATCTCCGGGCGAGGCATCCCCAGGATGCCCAGGTGCGGGAGGCCATCGATGACGGCGCGTACGTCGGAAAACACCGCCCCGGCCTTCGACAAAAACCAGCCGCTGATCCAGACGGGCTCGCCGGCAAACACCCACTCGCGGGGCTCCTCGACATCGAAAATGTAGGCGTCGTTTTCGTTCACGGCTGGAACGCTGAACTAAGGCGAAGGGCGGGGTGGGGCGCAAGCCCGGCGAAGCCGGTCAGGTGCGCCGGGCCGCCTCACGGGCCAGCGCGAGGTGCCGCGGCAGGGAATTGCCTGCGTGGTACCGGCGCACGATCGCGGCGCGTGCCCGCTCGGCGCGGCCGGTGTCGCCGGTGAAATGCGCGGCCAGCGCCGCCTTCACCGCCTCGGCCAGCTGGTAGCGGTCGCCGGGCGCGGTCAGCCAGGCCTCGTCGGGGGCGAGCATCTCGGCGATGCCGTTGACGTTGGTGCTGACGATCGGCAGGCGGAACGCCGCCGACTCCAGGAGCACCCGCGGGAAGGATTCCTCGAAACTGGTGCAGACAAAAATGTCGGCCAGCCGGTAGAAGTCATAAATCTCGCCGGTCTCGGGCAGGAAGACGACGTTGTCGAGCCCGTGCAGTTCGGCCTCCTGCTTGAGCGAATCGAGGTAGAGGCCCGGCCGCGCGCCGACCATGACGAACTGGATTTTCTTTTCGGGATAAGTGTAGTGCAGCTCCGGTCGCAGCAGCTCGGCGGCACGCAGGTAGATGTGCTGGCCCTTGCGTTCGCAAATGGAGCCGATGTTGACGAGCAGCGTGGCGGCGGGATCGAGCCCGTGCTTGTGGCGCAGCGCGGCGCGGTCGTGCGCGGCCGCGAAGGCGTCGATGCGCGCGACGTCCACCCAGCTCGGCAGCAGGTGGAAATTTCCGCCATCGCCGAGGTAATCGAACACCATCCGCGACGAATCGGCGGTGAACACGACGCGCGCCGCGCCGCGAAACGCCTCCTCCACGAGCGGAAACAGCGCGGGCTTCAGCACCGGCTCGAAGAAACGGCGGACCGCCGAACTCTCGTGCACATAGAGCAGGGCGGGCTTCTGCGCAGCCCGGGCGAGATGCACGGCCCAGAATGAAACCATCGTGTTGGCGACGAGCAGGTCGACCTGGCTCCAGTCGGTTTTCACCGTGGCGCGCAGCGCGGCGTGGAACTCCTTGGGCGAGGCCGCCGCGAATGCCGCGGACAGGTCGACGACCTCAACCGGCATGCCAGCGCCTTCGAACACCCGGCGCATCGGGCCATTCTGCGGCGAGAGTACGCGCACGCTGATGCCGGGCTGGGTGTGGAGATGCCGGGCGAGCTCGAAGATGAACCACGGGGCGCCCTCGAAATTCAGGTTGTGCGTCACGACCAGCACGCGCAGGAGCGAGTTGTCATTGCCGGTGTCCGCTGAAACCGGAGGCGGGCGACGGTGTCGCACTTTGGCGGGAGCCTCGGTGCGGTAGGCGGACCAGGCGCTTTTCGCGGCGACGACGAGTGCGTCGCGCGCGCCCATCGGCAGGCCGTGGCGTTGGGCCGAACCGCGCAGCGCCCACAGCGCCTTCGCGAATGTCAGCTTCGAGAGCGGCGGCAGCGGCGTGTCGGCGCCGGCGATGACGCGCGGCGTGAAACGCTGTGCGAAGGCGAGGTGTTTTTCCCCGTTCTCCAGCTCGGCAAAGACTTTCAGCAAGGCCGGCGCGCTCTGGTTGGCCGGCAGGTCCACGTGGCCGACGAACTGGGAATGCTCGCGTCCGGGCAGGTCGGCGAAAATCGTCCCAATGTCGGGGCGAGCGATGCCGTGCAGCAGCGGGGATTCCTGCACGGCGTCGGCGAGGGCGGTGATCCGCTTGATTATTCCGGTGCGGTGCGCGAGCCAGCCGGAGACAGACAGCCGGCCGTAACGCAACCAGCCGGTGTCCCGCGGCTCCTCAAGCGCGCCGTGGAACGGCGGGTTGGGCAGCGAGTTCAGCGGCACCGCGAGCGCGGCCGACACGACCTCGTCGGCCAGTGTGGCAAAAGGCGTGCGCGGGCGCTGCGTGTGCAGCCGCAGCAACGGCGGCACGAGTTCCGTCAGCCGGGCGCTGAACGGGGCCGGCGGCGGGCACTCGGGCGCGTCGGCCGCGACGATGATGGGGGTGCGGAAGAATTCCGTCCAGACGCCGCGCGGGTCGCGGGCCTCGAGCCGGAGCAACGCCGCGCCGCGGTGCGGTGTGACTTGGATCACCCAGCCGGCATACGGCGGGCCGGGCCGGTGGAGAAACTTCTCGTCGAGGCCCGGCTTCGGCAGGCCGGGCAGACCGAGGAACGGCCGGCCGTCGATCCAGGCGCGCAGGTCGGTGACCAAGCGGTTCTCCCCGGCGAAGATCCAGCCGGCCAGCCACGACGGGCCGGCCGGAAAGCGCCAGTCGGCGGGGTGGACTTCCACGTCGAACTGCCAGCCGGCATTCTCAAGCATGGCTTAAAGTTGGCCGGCCGCCACGGCGCTGGCGAGTGCGGTGTGCTGGGGGAGGACGAGGTCGGCGGCGAAAAGCGTTTCAATGCGGACGCGGGCTTGCGCGGCCAGTTGTTGCCCGATGTCCGGAGAGTTGAGCAGTCGCGCGAGCGCTTCCGTCCACGCCGTGGTGTGGCCGGCGGGGATGAGCGTGGCCTCGAGGCCGTCGCGGGCGAGTTCGCTGATGCCGGGGATGTTGGACGCCAGCAGCGGCGTGCCGCAGGCCATCGCCTCGAGGACGACGCGTGGGGAGGATTCCTCGTAGCTGGAGCAGACGGTCAGGTCGGCGGCGACGTAGTAGCCGAGGAAATCCGGGGTCTCGGGGTGCACCGTCAGATTCGGAATGGCGAGATCGGCGAGAACTTCGCGCAGCAAATTATCGAAGGGCGAAGCGCGGCCGCCGAGCAAAATGAACCTGGTGCGCGCGGCGAGGGCGGGATAACGGCGCCGGAACAAGTCCACGGCCCGGGCGAAGCTCACCTGGGCCTTGCGGTCGCAGACGGTGCCGATGTTGGTGACGAGCAGTTCGCCGGGTTTCATTCCGAATTGCGCCCGCAGCGTCTCGCGCGGATGAGCGGCGCGCCACGCGTCAATCGCGCGCACATCCACCCAGCCGGGGGTGAGCACGGCCTGCACCGGCCGGTCCGGGCCGGCGTGGTAACGGCGCGTGGCGTCGCTGGTGAAGGACACGGCGTCGGCCAGCGTGAGGGCCTCATCCGCAAGGGCCACGACGACGGGATGCACGCTGCCGCCGTAGAAGGCGGCGGGGCTGGTGCTTTCGTGGACGTAGGAGAGGACGCGCTGGCCGGCGGCCTTCGCGGCCTGCACGGCCCAGAACGTGGTGAAGGTATTCGTGATGACCAGATCGGCCGCGGTGAAATCAAACGAACGGCGGAGCGCGGCAACGGCGGCCTCGGCGTCGGCCACGCTGCCGGCGCGAAACACCGGCGCGGCATCAACGATCACGATCTTGGCGCCGCACGCGGCGAAGCGTTCGCGCAGCGGGCCGTCGCTGGCGCTCACCACGGTCAGCGCCACGCCGGAGGCGGCGAGATGACGCGCGAGGTCGAGCAGGAAGAGCGGGGCGCCCTCGAGGTTGAAGTTGTGGCTGGCGAGGATGACGCGGCTCAGCGGGCGAACCGTGCGGGCCGGGACAAGCGCGGGCGGCGGAGTCCGCGGCGTGGCCGTCGGGCGGGTGGCGACGGCGCGCAGGCGCTCGATCTCGGTGTGTAGATCGGCGTCCTGCGTCACGCTGAAACCGCGCACGCACAGCGCGCTCTGCCAGGCCGTCAGGGCGGCGGTGAAATCGTCGGCCGACAGCGCCGGGTAGGGATATTTTTCCTCCTCGGCGTCGTGCCGGCGGGTCGTGCGGACCTGCACAAGGTGCAGCGAACCGTCGGGCATTTCCGTATAAAGCCGCAGGGTCACCGGGTTGGGCAGCTGCGGGGGAACGTCCACATAACCCTCGTAGCCGGAGGTGCCGGCCGCGGGGTATAGCGGGAAGTGCGGGACGATGTTGGCGGTGGCCCGGCCGAGGGTGAGCGGTTGCAACGCCTGCAGGTCCGCCGTTACCCAAAGCCTCTGAATGCGGCCGGTCTTGTGGAAAATATAGCCCACGACCGGCAGCAGGCCGAAGCGGCTACGGTTCACGACCGCCGGCTCGTCGGCGTGTCCGATGAAGGGGTCGGGCGGATAAAGCTGGTCCTGGGCAACGGGCAGGTCGGCCGCCAGTTCCGCCGCCAGCTTTACCCACGCGGCGTCGGGCCGGGTGCGGCGTTCCCGCAGCAGGAAGTCCAGGCCACGGCCGAAATCGTGCCAGCGCAGTGGACGCGGGTGCGGCGGGATCGCGGCCGGCGCGGTGCGGGCCGCGACGTGATAGCTGAAGGTTTGAAACGGCGACCAGTGGCCCTCGATTTCCAGCACTTCCAGGGTGACCTCGATCGGACCGGGGGGCAGTTCCACCGCGATGGAGAATTCAGCGAGGGCGTAGCGCCGGCCCGTCTGAAAATGCGCGGCGAGATCGGCGCGCGGATGGCCGTGGACGCCGGGAAACACGCGGCCCTCCACGCACGCGCGGACGTTGACGAAATGTCCGCCCGGCTTGGGCCACACCCAGCCGCGGATCACATGCGGACCCGGCGGCCGCGCCGCGCGGGGCGCGGGGGACTCAAGGTGGCTGAAGCTGAAGGGCGTCTCGTGCACTGGTGTTATTCAGATAGGTTTGTTGCGGGCGGGGGCCCTCACCCTGCTGATTTCAGCTCGCGCGGCCCATGCCTCGCGGGGTGGGGGCAGCCCGCCCACAAGAGGACATGGATTTGCGGCCCGCAGAGTGACAATCCATTTTCGAAAGCATGAGCTTCACCCCAGTCACGCCCCGCGGACCACCGGCAGGGGCCGAGCAGGGCGCGCCGGAGTTGACAGGGACATCCCGAGCAAATGGGGCGGCCGTCATGGCAGGTCAACCCTCGGCTGGGTGCTTGATCCGTGGCGGGCGCACACCACCACATCCTGGTGCTGGTCCCAAGCTGACTCGTTAATGGCTAGGACCTGCAGTTCGGTTTCCCGGGAGATCAGCGCCCGGATCCAGGCCGGGTGGGAGACGGAAATGCCATAGCCGGGTGTAGCGGGATAATCGGCATAACCGAAGCCCTCGGCCAACGCGTAGGCGCACAGGCGCGTGACCTCGGCCTCCGGCAGGCCATAATCTTTTTCACCGGTTTGCAGTTTATCCAGGGCGAGCAGGCCGTGCGTGGTGAACACCAGCACGCCGTGCGGCGTGAGCCGTTCGGCGAATCGCCGGAGGTGGGCCAGCCACTGATCCCGGCCGAAGTGTGTCAGCAGCGAGCCGCACCAGATGATATCATAGGGTCCGGTCAAGGCTCCCCAGTGGCTGCCGTCAACGGTGGCCTGCACGCCGGTCGCACCGAGATGCTCGATGCAAAAGTTCACTCCTGATCCCTGGGTATCACTCACAACCAGCTTTGCCGCCGGATACGCGGTGCGCAACCAGCGGGCCACGCGGCCGTGGCCACTGGGCAGATCCAGAATCGCCTCAACTCGTTCGCAGCCGGCCAGGGCGCACGCCGCTTGCACCAGCGCCAGCGCCTCCCGTCCAATCTGGAAATACTGCACGGCGTCGCGCACCAGCATGTCGTCGGCTGGGGCGATGACGGTGGTGGCGGGCACTCCGTCCGTGGCCACGGTCTTGCTGACATCCGCGGGGCGAGTCGCGCCGGCGGGAAAGCGGAGCCACGCATTTTCCCGCCAGGCCCGGGCGGGGCGGTAGGCCGGCATGGCCTGATAACTGGACCAGAAGGAGCGCGCCGCCCGGATCAGGCCCCGGCGGGACAGCGCGTATCGGCCGGCTGCCCGGTGCAGGGCCCAGACGGCGCAGGCGAAGGTGAATCCCGGGACCAAGGACGGCATCTGTCCGGTATCGCCGTGGGGCTGCGGCGTGAAGCGCCGGGTAAAAGCCAGGTGCCTCTCGCCGTTGTCGAGCTCGGCAAAAAGCTTGAGCAAAACCGGCGCAGCGAAATCGACCGGCAGGGCAATCTCTCCGACAAAGGCCAGGTCGGCCTGGTCACGGAGTGCGGGGAAAACGCCGGGGATATCCTGACGCGCCAGGCCATGCGGAAGGGATATAACGGGAAGCGAATCGATGACCGCCAGGAGCCGGGTGATTTTGGCCGTGCGGTGAGCCAGCCACCCAGTCACCGGGATGCAACCGTTTCGCCGCCGGCCGATGTCGCGTGGTTCCTCCAGTGCGCCGATGAAAGGTGGGCTGGGGTGGGCGTTCAGTGGCTCGGCCACCAAGGCCGCCACGAGATTGTCGGCCAGATCGGACCAGGAGCGCAGGGGGTTGCGCAACCGTTGTTTCAACAAAACCGTGACCAGCCGGCGAAGTGACTCAATCAGGCTGGGTGCCGGGGGGGAAGCGGGCCCGTCCGGCGCAGGGAAAATTTTTGTGCGAAAAAACTCCGTCCACCGGCCCGACCGATCGCGGAGTTCCAGCCGCAGCAATGTTGCGCCGGGCTGCGGGGTGAGGAGAAAGGAAAATCCCGGGCCGAATGGATCGGGGTGCTCGTGCTCCCGGGATTTTTCAACGAACGCCGGATGGAGCAGTCCGGAAAGGCCGAGAATGACGCGATGGTGGATTCGGGCGCGAACATCCGTGATCACCCGGCCGGCCTCCGGCCGGATCCAGCCGGCGATCCAGGATTTGCCGGCGGGAAAGCACCAGTCGGGGGGGTGGACCTCCACGGCGAATTGCCAGCCCGGGATTTCGATCATGGGGCGGGAGCAGCGCGGCGGCGGCGGGCAGGGGGGCGCATGGCGGCTGGCGTTGGGAGCAAGGGCGAACCGGCTGGGGTAGGGGAACCCTCAGGTTGATCCAGCCGGGCTTTCCCGATGGTTGAAGCTTAACGGCGTCTCGTGCATCGGTGACACTCAGCCGAGCCACGCCTCGCGGACCACCTGCAGGTGCCGGGGCAGCGAGCGGGTGTGGTGGTAGTTGCGGGCGGCGCGGGCGTGGGCCATCGAGAGCATCTTATGATTGCCGGCGAAGTGATCGGCGAGCGCCTTTTTGAGGGCGGCGGCGAGCTTGAAGGGGTCGCCGGCGGGCACCAGGTACGCCTCGTCGGTGTTGGTCACCATCTCGGGGATGCCGTTGACGTCGGTGCTGACGATGCGCGTGCCGAACACCATCGCCTCCAGCAGCACGCGGGGGAAGGATTCCTCGAAGCTCGTGCACACCAGGATGTCGGCCAGCCGGTAGAAATCGTAGATGTCGGCGGTTTCCGGGAAGATTTTCACATCGTGCAGGCCCATGAGCTGGATGTCCTCGCGGAGCGTCTCCATGTAGAGGCCCTCGCGCGCCCCGACCATGACCCACTGGATTTTCCTGCCGGAATGGAGGGTGGGCAGCTCCTTTGCGAGCAGGTCGATGGCCCGGATGTAGATGTGCTGGCCCTTGCGCTCGCAGACCGAACCGATGTTGACGGCGAGCAAGGCGGCGGGGTCGAGCCCGTGCTTGCGGCGCAACGCCGCGCGATCGTGGGTCGTGGCGAATTTTTCGATGCGGGTAAAGTCGACCCAGCTGGCGAGCGTGCGGAAGTTGTCCTTGATGTTCAGCTCCTCGAAGATGGCGCGGGTGGCCCGGGCGGTGAACACGACGCGGGTGGCGAGCCGGAACACTTCCTCCACGGTCGCATGCATCATCGGCGGCAGCAGCGGCTGGAAGAAGCGCTTCACAGTGTTGCTTTCGTGAATGTAGAGCGCAGCGGACTTGCCGAGCTGCGCGGCGAGGTGCACGCCCCAGAAGGTCAGCATGGTGTTGCAGACAATGACCTCAACCTCGGGGCATGGATGGACCGTGGCAAAATTTTTCAGCGCGGCAGCAAATCCGACCGGGGTCTTCGCGTCCATGAGAGCGGACGCGTCCCAGATTTCAACCGCCAGGCCGAGCTCCTCGAAGCGCTGCCGCAGCGGACCGTCCTGCGGCGAGGCAATGGTGACCTTCATACCCGGCTGCTCGGCGAGGAAGCGCGCGAGCTCAAAGATGAAGATCGGCGCACCTTCGAAGTTGAGGTTGTGCGTGAGCACGAGGGCCTGGAACGCGCGCGGGCTCTGCGCGTAGCGCTGGTGGTGGGGATTGAGCGGAAGGTTGCGCGGCGGGAAGTCGAGCGTCTCGCTGTGGTAGGGGTCGCGGTGGCTGCCGTGGCGGGCGAGATATTCGACGTGTTCGCGTTCAGCATAGGTGTGGCCGCGCGACGCACTGCCAACGTGGCGCAGGACGGCTTGCGGGGAATAAACCGTCCGATAGCCGGCCGCCGCGGCGCGCAGGCAGTAATCGACATCGTTGTAAGCGACCTGGAGCTTCGCCTCGTCGAAACCGTCCAGCCGGCGGTAGAGTTCGGTGCGGGTGAGCAGGCACGCGCCGGTGACCGCGATGACGTTGCGTGCGGTGTGCGGCAGGAAGAGATAACCGAGGTCCTCGGCGGGTTCCTTTTCAAAAAGCACATGCGGAAGACCGTCCTCGCGGCCGATGGAAATACCCGCGTGATTCAACGTGCCATCGGGATAAAGGAGTTTGGCGCCGACGACACCGACTCCGGGCACCGTGAGCCAGCCGGCCAGATCCTCGAGCCAGCCGGGCGCGAGCGCCTCAATATCATTATTGAGGTGGAGCACCAGCGGGGTGTCGGCATGCGCGGTGCCGAGATTGACCAGCCGCGAGTAGTTAAAGCCTTCGGACGGGACACCGTTGCCGGCCGCTGCTGGTCCGGCGTTTGTTCCCGGTTCTGAGTCCTTCGGCTCAGTCCGAGGCAAAGGGGCCCGCACGACCTCGACGCGCAGATCGGCCCGCGCGGGCAGCTCCTTGAGGTAGGCGAGGGTCTCCGGATCGGTGGAATTGTCATCCACGATGACGATCTTCACGGATTCACGCGGCGTGGTGCGGGCGAGGGAATCGAGGCAGGGCCGAAGGAGGTCGGCGCGGTTTTTTGTCGGGATGACAATCGTGACCGGGTGCTCGCGGAGGAGGGCGGCATCCCATTTCAACTGGTGGAGGCAGAGTGCGTAATTTTTCGCGAACTCCGGCAGCACCGGCTCAGCGCGGAGCGAGCGGCGCCGCCCGGCCTCGGCGATGCTGCGGCGCGCGGCGTCGAAGAGATAACCCTTCTGGTCGCCGCGCGTGGCCGTGCTCTCGGCGTGCGCGCGCCAATGGTAGCCGATGAATGGCACATGCACGACATCCTTCGCGTCGATCAGCTCCCAGCAGCGGAGAAAGAGATCAATGTCCTGCGCGCCGTTGAACTCGGGGCGAAGCCGGCCGGCCTTTTCCACAATGGCGCGGCGGATGACGCTGAGATGGTGGGTGTAATTGTGCGTGATCGCCATCTCCGGGCTCCAGCCGCCCTTGAGCTGTGGGTCGAAGCGCCGGCCGGTGTCGTCGATCTTGTCCTCGTCGGTGTAGAGATAGCCGGCGGTGGGGTGGCGCGTGATGGCTTCCGCGACATGGAGCATCGCGTCGGGTGGTAGCAGGTCATCGTGGTCGAGCAACGCGACGAATTCGCCCGAAGCGACTTCCAGCGCGGAATTGGTCGCGTGGGCAATGTGTCCGTTGGTGGCGCGGAAAACGGGTTTGATGCGCGGGTCGCCGCGGGCGGCCTCCTCGAGGATACGGCGGACGTGCGGCTGGGGTGAGGCATCGTCGGCGATGCAGAGCTCCCAACGCGGATAGAACTGGTTTTCCAGGCACGCGAGCAGCTCACGCAGGTATTTTTCCGGGGTGTTGTAGGCCGGGACGATGACGCTGATGAGCGGACCGGTCGGCGCGAGGGCGGCGGCGTCCTGCCGGAGCACAGCGGCGAGACGCGGGGTGAGACGGTTGTGCCAGACCCAGCGGGTGTAGGGGTCTTGGTCGCGGCGGCGAACGATGGCCGCGGGGATTTTTTTCTGTTCGCCCCGGCTGAGCGTGGCGGCAAGGTGAGCTTGCAGCCGGACGATCTCGGCCCGCGATTCCTGCCAGCTATCAAATACGAAGCGGCCCAGAATTGTGCCGCGCAGGAGCGCCGCGGTGACTTTCCAGAAATAGAGCGGGCGGTAGACGGTGATGGGACCGGAGTGCTCGTCGCGCCGGTCGAGATACATGCGACGGGCGAAGGCGAGGGGACGGGTGCCATCGCCGGTCTCCGCAAAAATCTTCAGGTTGGCCGGACTGGGGGTGTCGCGGCGGATATCGACGAGGCCGTAGTAACCGGACTTGAGGGCGTTGGCGTGGTCGGTGCGGTGCGACGCGACGTCGGGGCGGTCCTTCGGGTAGACGAGGCGGTTCTCGGTGAGCACGCCCGTGGTGGCGCTGAGCTGCGCAATGTGGCGACCGGCGCCGAAGATCCAGCCCGTGAGGCGGAACTTGTCGTAGCCGGCGTTGATCCAGAAGCCGGGGTTCTCGATATGACCGAGGAAACGATCGCCGATGACGACGTCGCTGGTTGGCGTGAGCACGTCCCGCAGCACGGCGTCGGTTTCACGGCAGAGCTCGGACCAGGACGCGCGATGAAAGTGACGATAAAGATGTTGAAGAGTCTGGTAGACGAGGGCGGCCCGAAGGATACGCGGGGGTTTCTTGGCGTCGGCGGGCAGGCCGGAAGTATCGAGCACGGTGCGGAAGAATTCACGCCATTGCGTTCCATCGTGATAGTCCAGGGCCAGTTCCTTCGCCCCGCGCCAGATCTGGACGCGCGCCATGAAACCCGTGCGGAGGGCGGCGAGGGAACCACCGCAGGCTTTTTGCGTGTCGCGCCGGTCGAGGCCGTAGATGCCGAGGTAGGCGCGCTGGTCGACGCGCGCGCGGATGTCGACACAGACGCCCGTTTCACCCGGATAGAGCCAGCCCACCACCTCGATTCCAGCCCCCTCCGGCCGCCAGCTGGCGGGACTGTCGAGGTGAAATTTGGGCGCGGACACGGCACTCATGCAAAGGGCCGGAATTAAGCGGCTGCCCGCGGTGTCAGTAAAGCTTGTTCCTGACCCGACCGTCCAGGCGTCTGCGCACCGAACGCTCACTAATCCCGCCGCGGATCAACCACTCGTGGTCATTGGATTCGGATCGAACCCCAATAGGCCCAGTCGTTCACGATATTGTTCTTCGGGCCGGGGGTGATCTTGAAGACCAGGATGCCGTTGAACGGGCCGGCCGCATTCAGGGAGATGGGCTGCGGGCCGCGATCACCCGGCTCCTTGACCGGGTTCAGGTCGCGCTGGTAAAGCACGCGCCGCAGGCCTTCCGTCCTGAGCTCGAAAATCTCGACCCTGACGCCGTCGGTGACGGCAGTGGCGTCCGGCGCGTAGGCGGCGGCGGAGATGCCGACCTCGGCGGTGATGCGCGTGGTCCCGGGCGGAGGGGCAAAGCTCAACTCGGAATCCGGATGCGCGAGGATGACTTTGCGCCCGAGGCCGGCCTCGCCGACATTGATGCCAAACATGCTGCGGGCTCCGATTGGCCGAGGGGTGGTCATCGGAAAATCGAGCGCCCCCAGATCGTTCACCTGCAGTTTGGCCTCGTTCGGGTCAGCGGCGGGCCGGGTGTTGAGGGTCACGTCGCTGAAGCTGCGGCCCTGCAGCTTGGCGGCGGCGGCCGGGATGGCGTCCTCGGGCAGATAAAGTTCGCCCTCGGCGCTCGTGGCAAAGGGCGCGGGTGAGAACTTGAAGCGGTTGGTCCGCTCGCGGACAAAGCCCAGCCGGTCGAGGCGCCGCGGATCATGGCGCACGACCATCGCCGCGAGGCGGCGGGGCGGCAGCTTGTTCAGGATATCGCCCAGCACCTTGAATTCATCCTCGCGCCCCTCGGGCACGGTGATGGCGCGGCGCTGAGAAAAATAGGGCAGCTGCGAACTCCAGTCCCATCCGTAGATCAGCACCACTCCGTCCGGGGGCACACTATCGCGGATGACCGTGGCGATCCCGGGGGGTGGCGCGGGCGGATGGCGGGTGTGTTCAGCGTAGCCGCGGTAATAAAGCAGCACCTGCCCGCCGAAGAACAGCCCCAGCGCGAGCATCCGCGCGGCGAAGGGCAGCCGCAGGTTGTCCCACACCCCGGCGAGCAGCGCCCCGGCGCCGAAAAGCAGCAGCAGGGCGTTGGCGCAGTAATAATAGTCGTGGTGGTAGAAAAGATTGGAGAACAGCAGCACGCCACCGAGGAAGAAGGCCGCGCACCACGCCGCGACGCGGCGGAAGGGCGACCCGACCAGCGCGGCGCAAAGCAGTAACACAGCCAGCGGGACCTCGCCGAGCACGAAGCTGCTGATGTTACTCCAGCTGGCCGACCAGAATTCCCCGGACAGACGCTGCTCCAGCGTGCCCCAGTTCCATTTGACGAGTTCGCGCGAGGTCAGGAAGCCGGAGAAAGGATTGGAGTCCTTCACGTGGTCCGCATGTTTCACCCACCAGGCGGCCACGGTCACAGCGACCAGCGCGGGGCAGGCGGCCAGCACGGCGCGCAACCAGGCCCGAGCGCCGGATTCATCGCGCCGGCGCCACGAGGGCAGCCAGAGCCACAGGAAAATTGCCGCGCCCGGCACGAGAAAGATGATAAAGGTCGTCGCCTTGGCCAGGGCAGCGAGCGTGGCGAGAGCCGTCGCGCCGACGGCCCAACGCACGCTGGGGTCGCGCACCGCGTGGGCCAGCGCGTAGAGGAACCACACCGAGAAACACAACGCGGTGGTCTCGATCATGAAAGTGCGGGCGTAGAACAGGTAGGTGGGCGAGGCGAGCACGGTGCTTACAACCAGCAGCCGGCGCGACGGGACCAACGCGAGGAACCCGGCCAGCCCGTAAACGGCGGGCAGGGCCGCGAGGAAAAAGCCCAGGCTCACGCCGCGCGCCGTGCCTTCCAGCGGTGTGCCCAGCAGGCGGCTGGTGGTGGCGACGATCCATTGGTAGACCGGAAACTCCATCGGGATCGACCAGGGCGGGCCGAACACCGGCGTCTCGTAGTCGAGCTGGTAGCCCGCCTCCTTCATCCAATAGGCCGACACGGCGGTCTGGAGCTGGCGGAACTCGTGCCGGTCCAGTATCGAGGCATGCCACGCGCGGGTGGTGAACCAGAGCGTGAGCCCGAGCAGCCCGAGAAATAAAATCACGAGAGGCCGGGCGGGCGCGGGCGAAGGAGTGGCCGGAGCCGACATGGTCAGGGCTTGGCGTAGCCGGCGGCGGAGCGGCGGATGCCCTCGTCGAGCGAAACCTGCGGTCGCCAGCCGGCCGCGGCTGCGAGGCGCTGGTTATCGAGCCGGCTGTCCTCCACATCCCACGCGGGGGCGGGCTGGAAGGACAGCGCGATTTTTTTCCCGGTGTGCTTTTCCACCAGCGCGATCACCTCGCGGACCGTGTGCGATTCACCCGCGCAAAGATTGAAGGTGCCGGTCAGCCGTCGTGCGACGACCGCTTCCACGGCCGTGAGGAAATCAGTGTAGTAGAGAAAGTCCTTTTGCGCGTGGCCGTCGCCCCAGAGGGTCAGCGGCTGGCCCTCGACGGCACAGCGCATGGCGTGGGGGATGATGCCCTGCACGCGGCTCTTCGGCACAGGGTAACCGTAGGGATTGGAGATGCGGAGAATGGTGCAAGCCAGGCCGTGTTGCGCGGCGTGACGCTCGACCAGTTCCTCGGCGGCGCGCTTCGCCCGGCCATAGCTGCCGATGGGCTGGCATTTGTCGGTCTCGCGGCTGGGGCGGCCGGGCGCGTTGCCATAGACCGCGCCGCCCGAGGAAAAGAAAACGAAATGGGGCCGCTGCTTCCCCGGCAGCGCGGCGATGGCCTGCAGGATTTTTTCCAGCGCCGGCAGGTCGGTTTGCCACTCCGTGATGTCGCCTTGTTCCGAGGTGGCGGGCAATGTGCTCCAGGCGAGATGCAGCAGGGCCTGATGGCCGGGCAGGGCGGCCTCGAGCCCGGTCAGATCGTGAAAATCATTCCCGCCGCCGCGCGAGAACAACGACAGCTCGTGGGCCGAAGAACCAAAGTGCCCGGCGAGAAGCGAAGCCAGCCGGCCGCGTCCGCCGGTCACGGCAATGCGCATGGGCGATGGGACGGCCTGGGGCATGCCTGGTAGAGTGTGGTAGAATCTGGCCAGCACCTCCGCGCTGCGCCGCCAGCTGAAATGCTGTGCGGCGTAGGCGGCCGCGCCCCGGCTGAGCCGCTCCGCGAGCGCCGGATCGGTCCGTAGCGCGCGCACCGCGGTGGCGATGCCCGCCGCATCGGCGCGGTCGAGCACATAGGCGTCGACGCCGTGCCGGAGCTTGGCGCCGAGATTGGTGCGTGGCAGCACAACGGGCCGGCCGAGCGCGAAAAATTCCGGCAGCTTGGAGGGGAAGCGGTAGTCGTTGAACGCATCCGGTGCGCCGGGCTGCACGAAGATGTCGGCCAGCGCCATGAGGGGCGGCAAATGGCGGTGGTGCAGGATCTGGCCGAGGGCGAGGACGAAGGGGGCGATGTCACCGGCGAGTTCGCCGAGGAAATCCACGCGGTCCAGCCCGGTGCGGAGGAGGGTGACGGGCGTGCCGCTGCGGTTGAGTTCCAGCACGGCGGCATACAGCTCGCGCACCTCCGCGGCGTTGGACGCGTGGACGTTGCCATGATAAAAAAGCACCGTTGTGTCCGGGGACAGCTGGAGGGCGCGACGGAAAGCGGCCGGCACCGGCCGCAGGTAATAGTGGCGTGCGTCCGCCGCTGGCATGAGGGTGGTGCAGGGTTTTCCGTTCGGCACGAACTCGCGCAGCCGGTCCATGATGACCGTGACCCCGTCGCAGCGGGCGAGAAAGCCGCGGCTGAGCCGGGGGTGGGACAGGTCGGCGGGCACCAAGCGGTCGAGTTCGGCGTCGGGCAGTTGTGCGAGGTCTGCCAGGGAGCGACCCAATGACAGGGCAAGAATCTGCTGCTCGTTGTCCTCCAAGTGCACGATAACCCGGGACCCATGCCGCGAGCGAAGTTGCTCGGCCAGCAGGCGCACGTTTTCCCGGGTGGTCCAGGCATGGATCACATCGGGCCCGCGCAGGTTGGCGAAGTCCGGGTCATTTTTTGCCTCGGCATGAGTCAGGCCGCGGAAGGCCGGCCGGTCGAGATGGCGCAGGGTTTCGCGGTCGTGGGCCACCGCCACGGCGCAGGCATGGCCGGCGGCCGCGAGTTCATTGGCCAGGGCGGCGACATGGAGTGCGTTGTTGGAAGCGAAGCTGCCGGGCAGGATGAACAGGATGTTGAGCGGGCGTTCCGTGGGCGCGACCGGGCCGGCCGGGCGGGACTCGCGGTCGCTCTCCAGGCCGATCCGCGCCGCCGTCAGGTCCAGCTCGGGCTCATGGTTTTCATCCGTGGCCACACTGAAGGTGACCTTGGTCGCGGCGATCACCGTGCGGCCATCGGCCAGTTGCGCCCGCACCCGGACCGGGCCATGGCCGGCCACGAGAAAATCCTCGCTGGTGAAACCCGAGCGCCCGGCGTGGCTCACCGCCGGAAACGCCCCGGCGACGTCCTGGCGCGTTTGGTTGAGGCGGCAGGTGATTTCGCGATGACCGTAGCGCAGGCGCAACGCGCTGACCGGCTGGGCCGGATCCAGCGCCCAGCCGCCCACCTTGACGCGGTCGCGCAGCGTGCCCTCGCTGATGGGTTCATCCAATACCGCGGTGAGGGGCGGGGATTCGGCGACGATCGTGAGTTGCTTGAAAACCTGCCAGGCGCCGCCGGGCACCTGGGCCTCGAAGCGCGCGAGGTGAACGCCGGCGGGCAGGCGGCCCTCAAGCGTGAAACCGCAACGGGCCGCCGCCGGCTCCGCGGGCAGCAGGCGCGTCACATCGGACCGGTCGGTGCGGGACGACATTGGCAGCGTGAAGGCATCCGTGACCAGCCGCACCGGCGGGGCGACCGTGACGCTTTCCGCCAGGCACCAACCGGTGAGGGAAATCTTGCCGCCGGACGCGCGCAGCGGGCGCGGCGTTTCAATCTCGCCGTGCAATTGAGTCGCGTTCATGGCTTCCCGCCGGATTTTTCCCCGAGCGTCCGCAACCAGCCAGTCCACCGCCAGCTGCGCGATGAGGTCATGGCGCGGAGCTCTGCTTCCAGCTGCCGGAGAGTGGTCTCGAGCCGGAGGACCGCTGCGTCGCGTTGAGCCAAGCGGGCTGCGGAATCCGCCAGCGCAGCGCGGGTGGAGGTGAGTTCCTGGCTGGCCTGCTGCAGGTGGTCGCAATGCATCTGGAGGTCGGCCAGCACTTTTCCCAGATGAGCCGCCTCGTCGATTTTCAGATCCGCGAGGGCTTGGGCCGCTTGCAGCAGTTGCTCCAATTCCGCCAGCCGGGGAGTCAGACTTTCGCGGGTGTCCTCCAATTCCATGATCCTCACCTGGGCCAGGATGAGTTGCTGGCGGAGGCGGGGCACAAGGACGTCGGACGGCTCCGAAGGCACGGACTTCATGGGTGGCTGCAAGTTGAAGACGGGGCCCGGCCGGAGTGAAGCCTATTGTCGACCCCGGTCCCTCCGGTCGCGGGGACGGCGCTCACACAAACTTCAGTTTACGGGCGGCAAAAAACATCATCCGCAGCAACAGCCAGCCATGGCTCCAGCGCTGGATGTTCGTGGTGCCGTAAGTCCGCTCTTTGTAGCGGATCGGCACGTCGGCGATCTTCAGGTTCAGTTTGGCCGCGCCGAACAGCAAGTCGTAGTCTCCGAATGGGTCGAAGTTGCCGAAGTAGGCGCGATTGGTCGCAATCTTTTCATAATGGGCCCGGGAAAGCACTTTGGTGCCGCAGAGGGTGTCTTTCACCGGCTGGCCGAGCAGCCAGGTAAAGATGAGGCCGAAGGCCTTGTTCGCGCACAGGTTCAGGAACTGCATGGCCTTTTCGTCCATGGGATAGACGAGCCGGACACCGTTCGCGAATTCCGCCTGCCCGCCCGCCGTCACTTCATAAAACTTCGGCAGTTCCTCGGGCGGCATGGTCAGGTCGGCGTCGAGGATCATGAGGATGTCGCCGGTGGCGGCAGCAAAGCCCAGCCGGACGGCGTCACCCTTGCCCCGGCCGGTCTGCTGCATGATTTTGATTTTGCGCGACGGATTTTCCCGGGTCACGCGCTCGATCTGCGCCCAAGTGTCGTCCCGTGAATGGCCCTCGACGAAGATGAGCTCCGTGCCGCCGCCCATCTCGGGGGTGCGGCGCACGGCCGCCTCGATATTGCCGGCCTCGTTCCGGGCCGGGATGATGACCGACACGGTGGGCGCAACCGGGGCTGCGGGCCGGGCGGGCCGGGCGACGATGAAGACCGTGAGGCAGAACCATTGGGCCAGCGGCGCGAGCCAGCGATTGAAGATGGTGTCCAGCACCGGGACGCGGATTGGGAGCAGGAGGCGGCCCTGGTGGCAGATGGGATCCCACCGGGCGAGCCGGAGCAGGTTGAGCACGTCCGAGGAGGCGAGCCAGCTGTTCTGCGGATGCGCAGCCTTGAGGCCGGTCATTTCGCCCAGCAAGAGCAGTGGGCGCCAGAGCGAATTCTGGAAATTAACGATCAGGCGGGTGTCCGGGTGGGCGCAGGCCTGCAGCCGCTCGAGCAGCCGTTGTACGTCGGCGGCAAGATTCAGGGTGTCGGAAATGATGATGTAGTCGAACGATCCGGCCAGGGCGAGCTCCTCACCGGCCTGCACGTGGAATTCCGCCTCGGGTGCGCGGGTACGGGCGGCGGCGATCTGTGTGGCGGAGATATCAATCCCCACTCTGCGGGCGGCCCGGATGCGGGCGAGCAGTTCGCCTGACCCGCAGCCGATCTCCAGCACGGAGGCCTCCGCGGGGATGAACAGGTTGTAGTAATGAGCGAGCAAGCCCCGGTAACTGCGGGCCGCCCGCCGGGGATTGACCGGCGCCGCGTCGTAAAAGTCGCGGATCTTGTCGATATGCTGGCGGGCGATCTCGGGCAGGGCGGTCATCTGCACGGGCGATGGCTCAGAGCTGGTAGCCGGCCGAGGCGGCGTCGTTCGCGAACATTTTCACCGTGTCGAGGGAAAGCTCGCCGAGGTCCATGCCGAGCAGCTTGGCGGCCTTGGCCAGGATGTCGTGTTGCACGGTGACGATATGGCAGCCGCTTAGCTCGGCCTGCACAATGTTCAGCACCTCGCGCACACTGGCCCACAGCAGCTGGGCCTTGGGCTGGCCGGCGAGAATTTTCCGGCTCTCGCGCATGATGGGCATCGGGTCGACACCCGTGTCGGCGATGCGGCCGGCAAAAATGGAAACGACGGACGGCACCTTGGGGTCGAGGGCGGCGGCGACGGCACGGACCTGCCCAAGCGTGAGGATGGCCGTGATGTTCAGCTGCACGCCCTGGGCCGAAAGCTCGCGGATGAGCGGGATCGAGGTCTCGCTACGGGAGTTGGTGATCGGAATCTTGACGTAGACGTTTTTGCCCCAGCCGTCGATCTTGAGCGCCTGGCGCTTCATCTCGGAAAAATCATCCGAGAAAACTTCCAGTGAAATGGGCTTGGCCGTGACGGTCTGGAGGATGTCGCGGGCGAACGCCTCGTAGTCCTTGATGCCGGCCTTCTTCATCAAGGTGGGATTGGTGGTCAGGCCCTTGATATAGGGTTTAGCGTAGAGTTCCAGGATCCCGGCCTTGTCCGCGCCGTCGGCATAGATGTGGATCTTGAGGGTGTTAAGAGTCAGCATGGCGCCAGTCAGCTAAACGCTCAGAGGCGCGCAAGAATAATACCGACCGCTTCGGCAAAGGTGCGGACGGTGAAATCCGGTTTTTGCCGCAACGCCTCGTCATAGCCGCCGTCGACGAAAATGGTCCGGCAGCCCGCGCGTGCCCCGCAATCCACGTCGCGCCACCGGTCACCGATCATCCAACTCTGGCCGAGATCGAGGCCCAGTTCGGTCGCCGCCCGGCGCAGCATGCCGGGTGCGGGCTTGCGGAAATCTGAGGGCGGGCTGGTCACCCCGGCGTCGTAGCAAACTTCGATGCGGGCAATTTCCGGGATGAGTTTCTGCAAGTGCACGTGCAGGGCCTCGACCGTGGCCTGAGCCTGCGTCCCGCGCCCGACATCGGGCTGGTTGGTGGCAACCACGAGCACATAACCCGCGGCGTGCAGCGCGCGGCAACCCTCCGCGACGCCGGGCAACAGCTGGAATTCATCGATGGTCGCGGGCGGGTAGGGTTTGCTTTCACGCACGAGCGGCGCGTTCAAGGTGCCGTCGCGGTCGAGAAACACGGCGGCCCGAAGGCGTGAGGCTTGAGGTGTGAGGGGTGAGGGCAATAGAAGGTGTGAGGTCTGAGGCGGGAGGGCGGGAAAAGCTTACGCTTGGCGGTGTTTGATGATGCCGCGGATCATCGCGGCGATTTCTTCGCTTTCCGCAGTTAAATTTCTTATCACATCCTGGTCCAAGGTGTGGACCTCCTGGGCGACGTCGAGCTGGGCGGACAACTCAGCGAGAGACCCTTTGGCGATGAAGAAAAATTGGATTGATTCCCTGTCGGTCTGCCGGGCGTCCCCCTCGGCGAGATTACTGCAAGCACTGATCACGGCCCGGCGCATCTGGTCACGCAGGGCAAAATCGCGGGCAAACGGCGGGGAGTCGGTCAGGCGATAAACGGCCACTGCGAGCGCCTTGCTACGCTGCCAAGCCTGAAGGTTGCGAAATCCCTGGCTCATGACTCACACCTCAACCCTTAGACCTCACGATTTTGCGGTGTGACGCTTTCCCATTTGGTCTGGTTGACCTTGAGGTCGGGGTGGGAGACGAACAGGTGCCATACGACCGCTTGGAACGCCTCGGAGTGCGGCGTGACGTTGTGCGAGTTCACGGTCGGCACGATCACGCAGGCGTCGGCGACCTTGGCGGTGTAGCCGCCGTCCTTGCCGACGATGCCGATGACGCGGGCGCCGACTTGCTTGGCAAGCTGAAGCGCAGTGACGAGATTGGGTGAGACGTTCTTCTCCAGGTTGCCGCCACCGACGGAGAGAACCATGACGCAATCCTTGGCCGTGAGCCGGCTGCCGCGCAGCCACTCGACGAACACACTGGCCCAGCCCTCATCGTTGGTGCGGGCGGTGAGCTCGGAAACATTGTCAGTCGGGGCGTAGCACTCAAGCCCGGCGATTTTGCGGAAATCGTTCACGGCGTGCGAGGCGTTGGCGGCGCTGCCACCGACCCCTAGGATAAAGAGCCGGCCGCCGCGCATGCGGACGCCGACGAGTTCCCGGACGCATTTCTCGCAGTCGGCGGGATTGAGTTTCGCGACGATTTCGGCGGTTTCTTTCAGGTGCTGGGTGGCGTAGGACATGGGATTGAGGCCTGAGGTGTGAGGCCTGAGGTATGAGCGGAGCGAAGAGGTGAGGCGAGCCAGAAGCCGCTGGTCGGGCTAGGCGCAGTTTCCTCACGCCTCTGGCCTCAGCCCTCACGCCTTCTTCAAGAGCTCATCGAGCTCTTGAAGTCCGGCGGGCGAGCCGATCTCGTAGAAGCGTTGCTTGAGCTCGTAGCCGGCGAGCCGGCCCTGCGCGACCAGCTGCCGGTAGATCTCGGCCAGATCGACGACCGCGTTGCGCGGCCAACCGTCGAGGGCGGAGGCGCGCAGCAGGCCCAGCCCGTAGTCGATGTGGCGCATCTGCGGCACCTTGTTTTTCTTGTCGTAGACGCGGATGCGTCGATCCTCGAACCAGACATTGCTGGTGTCGTAACGCTCATGGTTTTCGAACACGGTCATGAGCCCGGGCTGGCCCGAAGCGAGAAATGCGCGGCCGACCGCCAGATAGTCGACGGGCAGGTAGCTGTCACCATACAGCACATAGAAGGCGTCGCCGAGCTTGGGCAGGGCGCGGATGAGCCCGCCGCCGGTGCCGAGCAGTATTTCTCCGTCAAAGGAATAGTCGAGGTGCACGCCCCACTTGCCGCCGTCGCCGTATTGCTCGACGATTTTTTCCCCGAGATAACCCACGCACAGCACGACGCGGGTGAGGCCGGCTTTTTTCAGCAGACGGAGCTGGTGGGAAAAGAACGGTTCGCCCGCGACCTCGACGAGCAGCTTGGGGATTTTTTCCGTGATGGGCCGCAGGCGGGTGGCCAGGCCGCCGGCGAGGATGGCGACGGGCAGGTCTGGGGCGGAAGTTTTCAAAACGCGACGTAGATGAAGGGCTGCACGGGAAGGGAAAACCGGTAGAGCATGTAATGGAACAGCGCGCCGATGGCGAGCCCCAGAAGGAAACGACCGAGCAACCGGACGGGAGCGGGGAGGGTGAGCTTGGGCAGGAAGCGGAGAGACATGGGGTTCAGGGGTGGTTGAGTTGCGTGATTTTCCGGGCCACGAGCTGGGCGAGTTTTTGCCCGCCGTCACCGGAGAGGTGGGCGCGATCAATATAGTCAACGGGCGCGAACCCCGCCCCGGCGACCTCGCAGGCGATGCCGTGATCCCGCCAGATTTGCGCGCAGGCGGAATAGACGAAGGCATCACGCGCTTTTTCCGCGGGACTTAGCTGGTCGAGATAATAGGGGGCGTTTTCGCAGAGCAGAATAAGGGTGCGCGGTCGCAACAAGGGAACAATCGAGGTTTCAATGTCCGCGCTCAGCCTTTGCCGGCTCCCGGCCTCCAGCTGCCACTGGTCGGCCGCACCGGGCACCGCCAGGCTTTCCGAAAAGCTGCGGACGATGGCCATTTCCTGCGGCAAGAAATTTTGAAATCTGTCGTGCAGGGGCTGGGCGCTGGGTTCGTTGTCCGGCAAACTGGCCCGCGGCATCCAAAAGTCTCGGGCCAGAACGAAATTCCAGACCGTGAAAATGTGACGGTAACCGACATGATGCCACAGTGATTGCTGCCGGAACCAGGCTTCCAGGTGGGCGCCGAGGCGTTCCTCCGCCTGTTGCTGTCGCTCGAGGGGGGGCAGTGAATCCAGCCAGCGGCGGATGCTTTCGGCCCGCGCCGCAAAGGGGACGAGCTGGTTTTGATACTGGGCCTGCCAGTATAAATATCCGGAAGCTCCGCCGGGGGCCCGTCCGGTCGCCGCTGGGGGATTGGTGTTCGCGACGAAGAGGACGGCAATGTCGCGGCGCAGCAGGGATTCGGCGACGAGGGCGGCGCCCTGCATGGGATAAGCGCCCCGGAACGCCAGGTTGACCACGACGTAGGAATCCCCGAGCAGTTCCTGCAGGCGAAGGCTCCATAATTCGTCCGCCGGCTGGCCCACGCCGTTGAGAATCGAGTTGCCACCGATGATGACGAGGGTCTTGCCGGGCTGCCAGCGGGCGAGGGCGAGGGCTTCCAGCATCGCGTAGGGCGGATAGTAGATGGTGTCCGGGCTGATCCTTTGGTGAAAACGCCTGAAACCGCCCGGCTTGCTATAAGCGCTGGCCAGGCGCCCCTGCCAGGCAGAGCCGAGGAATCCGGTTAGGATTCCCCCGAGCAAAAGCCAGCTGGAAAGACGGGTGGTGGTCATGGCCAATGCAGGGCAAACAGTTTGGCGGCCATGGTCCAGGCCCGCAACGGTTCATAAAAAAACAGCAGCCAGCCGAATGCGACATACAGCAGCGTGACGACCCAGCCCAGCGCGGGCAGGCGCGCAAAAACGCCGGCCAGGCCACGACCGACCGATCCTAGGATGGTGGCGTAGGAGAAGTTGATCATCAAGCCGACCCCGTGCCATAAACCCCACAGGACGAAATGCCAGGCCGGCCCGTGCCACAGTCCGCAAAGTGCGAAGACAATCAGGCCGTTCACGAGCTGGCGGAGCCGGCCGTGACGATTGCCGCCCAGCGGAATGTAGACGTAGTCCCGGATCCAGGAGGTCAGCGACATATGCCAGCGCTGCCAGAAATCCTGCAGGCTGGTGGCCGCGTAGGGATAGTTGAAATTTTCGGGCAGGCGCACGCCCAGCAGGCGCGACAGGCCGAGGGCCATGTCCGTGTAGCCGCTGAAATCGAGCAGGATGCGCGCGGAGAGGGCGGCCAGAAAGAGCCAGGCCTGGCCGGTCGAGAGCCCGGCAAAGCCATCACCGTAGAAACTGATCGCTAGCGTGAGATTGTCGGCCAGCACGATCTTTTTCACGAGGCCCAGGGCAATGCGCTGGGCGCCGGCCGCCACATCATCCACCGTGACGCCGGCCAGGCCGGCCTGCAGGCCCGGCACGTAAACCGGATAACGCTTGATGGGTCCGGCCACTAGGGAGGGAAAATGGATGGCGAAGAGCACAAAGTCGCCGGGCCGGCGGATAGGTTCCTGCCCCCGCCAGACCTCGACCAGGTAGTGGACAAACTCGAAGGCAAAAAAACTGATGCCGAGGGGCGCGGCGCCGGGCAGGACGGTGCGCACCTGTTTTTCCAGCGCCGCCGCGGCCCCCGGGTTAAAGGCCCCCAGCAAATCCGCGCAGAAGAACAGGGCGTATTTGTAGAAGCACAGCGCCGCCACGCAGAGCACGATGCCCGCGGCGCACAGGAAGCGCCGGCGGGTCAGTGCCACCAGATAGGTGGCCACGCCGATGACGATAATCGGGATGACCCCCGCGGGGCCGGCGAAGTGATAGTGAAAAACGGCGCAGCCGGCGAGCAACCAGGGCTTCCTCCAAACGGGGCGAAACAGGAGCCAGTAGACCGGAAAAAAAACCGCGCTGAAACAGATGAACCAATAGGTGTTGAAGATCATGCGGCCGGCCCGGTCGACAGGCGCTAATTCTGGGTCACAACCTTCGTGCCTTCGAAATCAAAGCGGAAGCGGACCTCCTGCAGGCCCTGCTCCCGCATGGCGTGACGGAGTTTGATCTTGTCGCCCGCGTAGAACATCAGGAAACCACCGCCGCCGGCACCGATGAGCTTGCCGCCGAGCGCGCCATGCGCCCTTGCGTGGTCATACCACGCGTTGATGCGGTCGTTGCTCATGCCGGAGCTGCGCGACTTCTTGCGCTGCCAGTGGATGTCCATGAGCCGGGCGAACTCCGGGAGATTGGCCGACTCCAGCGCGTCGAGCGACTTGTGGCCGAGTTCCTTCGTGAAGTGCAGGTTGTCGAGCATCGCCGGGTTGTGCTGCTTCGACTTGTCGTTCTGATCCTTGAGGATCGCCGAAGCGGAGCGCGAGTAGCCGGTGAAGAAGAGCAGCAGGTTGTCCTCGAGGTTGAAGAGTGTCTCTTCCGATATCTTGCACGGCCGGAAATCGACTCGTCCATCCTGGTGGAACGTGAACGCGGTGATCCCGCCGACCGCGGCGATATACTGGTCCTGCTTGCCGACGGGCTCGCCGAGCCGGTCGATCTCGATGTGGCAGGCCTGCTCAGCCAGTTCTTTAGGGGAAATGAGGTTCTTGTTGGCGGCGTGGAGGACCTTCAGTAGCGCGGTCGTAAAACTGCCGGAGGACCCGAGGCCCGTCCCGCTCGGGATGTCCGCCATCGAGCTGAGCTCGAGGGAATGACCGTTCATGCCGAGCAGGGCAAAGGCCTCGCGGATGATGGGATGCTCCAACAGGGCGGCGTCCGCCACGCGCTCGAGCTTGGAGTATTTGACGATCAGGTCCGGCACGAAGGTGCGGTGCAGCGTCAGGTAGACGTATTTGTCCAGCGCGCCGGCGACGAGGAACCCGCCGTGCTCGCGGTAGTAGGACGGCAGGTCGGTGCCGCCGCCGCCAAGGGAGATGCGCAGGGGGGAACGGGTGATGATCATGGGGGAAGGGGGACGTCGACGACCGGGTAGCCGCTCGACCGGTAGATGTGCTCCACGATTTCAAGGGTGCGGATGCCCTCGCGCAAGCCGGGACTCGGCGCGCGGTCGGTGCGGATGTCTTCCGTGAAGGCGGCCAGCTCGAGCGCCCATGAGCCGTCGCCCGCCGGGAAATCCCACACGGTCGTCTCGGGCGGACCCAATTGCGGGAGCATCTTGTAGTAGGTGCAGCGTTCCGGACCGTAGCTGCCGCCGAGGCCTTCGATGGCTACTTTTCCTTCGCGGCCGTAGAGCTCGAGCGAGAACAGGTTTTTCCACTCGGTGCAGCTGACGTGCAGCCAGGCGGTCTGGCCGCCGGCGGTGCGCAGCGAGAGGAAGGCGTTGTCATCCACCTTCATGTCCCAGAAGTAAGTTGCCGCGTGACCCTCCCGCTTGGTGAAGTCGCCGAGAAACCAGCCGGCCAGGTCGATCAGGTGCACCCCTTGGTCGATGAGTTCGCCGCCGCCGGAGAGTTTCGGGTCGGCACGCCACTCGCGGTCGTAGCCCTTGCGACCGCCGTGGCCGTAACGGCCGCGCAGGAACATCAGGGGGCCGAGCCCACCGGAGTCGGCGAGTTTGCGGGCCTTCTGCAGCGCCGGATGAAAACGGTGGTTGTAACCCAACCGGACCTTGCCGCCGGTTTTCGCGGCGGCCGCCTGCACCGCGCGCAGCTGCGCGGCGTTGAGCGCACCGGGTTTTTCCACCAGCACGTGCTTGCCGGCGCGCACGGCGTCGAGCGCGATGGGGGCCAGCGAGCCATTCTGTGTGGAGACGATGACGGCCGGCACCGTGGAATCGGCGAGAGCGGACTTATAGTCCGAGAGCGCGGTGCAGCCGGGATGAGACTTGGCGAGTTTGGCAGCGCGCGCCGCATCGAGGTCGCACGCATAGCGCAACTGGCCGGGGGCCATGCTCGCTGCGCGCTTGCGGCCGATCAGGCCGCAGCCGACGAGGGCGAACTGGAGCGGAGCGGCCATCAGGACTTCCGGCCGCGGTCCTTGGGCACGATCCGGCGCAGGGTGTAGATGTCACCGGTGGCGGCGGCGCGGAATTTCGCCGGCTCCTTCCATGGATCCCATTGCGCGCTGATGAGCTTGCCGGTGATGCCGTTGCTGTCTGCGCTGGCCAGCCAGACGCAGAGGGTGGCGCCGAGCTTGGGATCGGCGGCGCCCCCCTCGGCCCATTTCTTGTTCTTGGCGAAAAATTCCGCGCCGGCTTTTTCCGGGCCGGCGGCCAGCACCTGGTCGGTGAGACGCGTGTGCAGCGCGCCGGGGGCGATGGCGTTCACGTCAATGTTATCGGTGCGATATTCCTCGGCCAGCGTCTCCGTCAGGCGAACAACAGCGGCCTTGGTGGCGGCGTAGGCGGCGAAGCGTGGCATCGGGTTGGTGGCGCCGCCGCCCGAGATGTTGATGATCTTGCCGGCGCGGTGCGGCTTCATCACGCGGATGGCCTGCTGGCAGACGAGCAGCGTGCCGGTGACGTTGACCTGCCAGGCCTGCGTCCAGTCGGCGAGGGTGACTTCATCGGTCGGGCCGATGGGGCCGTAGATGCCGGCATTGTTGACGACAGCATGCAGCGGGCCGAGCTGGGCGGCGCGGGCAAAAAGGGCTGCGACACTCGCGGGTTCAGCGATGTCACAGGCGACGCCGACCAGTTGCTGGCCGGGTTTCAACTGTTTCGCGAGCGCAGCCGAGGTTTTGGTGACATCGCTGGCGGTGCGGGCGCAGAAGATCACATTGGCCCCTTCGGCGAGGAAGGCCTCGACGAGGTGGCGGCCAAAGCCCTGGCTGCCGCCGGTGACGAGGGTGTTGAGTCCGGAAAGTTTCATGGGCGTCCGACCGTGAGATAGACGAGGCCGGGCGCGGGGGCCACCGCTTTCTCGACAAAACGATTGGCGTCGACGACGACCGGCCGGGTCATGCTGGCCAGCAGTGCGGGCCAGGGGTAGGCGAGGAACTCCGGCCATTCGGTGCAGATCACCACGGCGTGCGCGTCCCGCAGCGCGGCGGTGGCCGAGGCCGCCAGCGGAAGATCGCGATGCTCGGCATCCGCAGTGCGGATCAACGGATCATGCGCCTGCACCTGGATGCCGGCTTGCATGAGCTGCCGGCAAAGTTCGACCGCGGCGCTGCGCCGTAGCGCGCTGGTGTTGGGCGTGTAGGCAAGGCCGAGCACGGCGACGACCGGCTGCTTGATGCCGGCGAGGGCGGATTGAAGTTTGTGGAAAGCCCAGCCGCGGTGGCGGTCGTTGCTTTCCTTGATGGCCGGGATAAGGGCGAGCGGCAGTTTTTGCGCCGAGCCCAGTTTGGTCAGGGTCACCACATCACGGGCGAGCGTGCCGCCGGCGAACGGTCCGCCCGGTCCGAGATAAGCGCGCGGGCCGATGCGCGGATCGCTTTTCAATCCGGCGGCGACTTCCTGCGCATCGGCCCCGACAATCTCGCAGAGGGTCGCGATCTCGTTGATGTAGGCTACGGACAGCGCGAGAAAGGAATTCAATGCGTGCTTCACCATCTCGGCTGACTCAGGCCGCATCCAAACGAGCGGGGCGCCGAGGGGGGCCAGCATCTTTTCCAGTGCCGGGCGGGCCGGGGCGGACGAGATGCCGACAATGATGCGGGCGGGTTTTTCGAAGGCCTCGATGGCCTGGCCGAGCCGGAGGTTTTCGGGTGAGCAGGCAAAATGCAGCGTCGGATGGCAGGTCGCGAGTTGCGCACAGGTGCCGACGGGCAGCTGGGACGAGAGCAGCACCACGGTGCCCGGCCGCAGCGCCGGCAGCACGCGGCCAAGGCGGGACAAAACCCAGTCCACGTCAGAGTGATCGTCCGCATCGACGGGCGTGTCGTAACAAACCCAGAGCACATCCGCTTGCGCGGCGACTGCGGCATCGCCGGAGAAAGCCAGTTGGCCACGGGCGAGACCGGCGGCGATGAGCTCGTCCAGACCCGGCTCGTGCAATGGCGCCCGCCCGGCGCGCAGGCCGGCCAGCACGGGTTCGTCAAAGTCGAGGCCGGTGACGTGATGATGCCGCGCCAGGCAGGCAGCGGTGACCGAGCCGAGATGCCAGAGTCCGAGAATGGTGATTTTCAACATGGGCTGCAGGATAAAAGAGCGTCAGGGAGGATCCGGGCGCCGGTAAAGCGACATGTCCCGTCCGAAGGCGGAAAAACTGTCAACGAACACCATGTGCTCGTTGCACCAATCCTTCAGCTCCGGATAGAGGCGCTCCATTTGCTTCTCGTAGGGCCAGCTGCCCTGGCCGAACTGGTCGGTGAGGAACATGAAATCGCAGTGCCGCAGCTTGAACATGATCGTCTCGTCATCGCCGGCCAGGATGCTGTCCGGCAGGTGCACCCCGAAATCAATCCACACCCGGTGCCGTTCATAGCAGACCACCCGCAGGATGCGTCCGTCTATGAAGTCGACGATCCGGTCGATGCCGACATCGGGGTGGGCGAGGTTCTGCGCGCGGACCTTGTGGAAAATGTAGTCGGAGACCTGGTTGATCTTGTGGGCGCTCGCGAGGAAATCCGGGCTGAGCGGCGGCTGGATTTCGCGGTAAGTGAAATAGCCGAGGCCGGCCCCCAGCGCCACCAGCGCAGGCAGGTGGGGCAAGAGGCGTTGCCAGCCCCCGTCAGCGCGAAACTCGATCCGCCGCCACAACATCCACCAGAGCCACAGCACGAGTAGCATGACTCCAGGCACCATGACACTCAGGACCACCTCTGATTTCTGCGGGTGAATGATAAGAATGATCGCGGGCAGGAGCAGGAAGGCGCCGGCGAAAAAAAGCCAGTCGTGGGCGAAGCCGGCCGCCGGTTTCACCGGCTGCGTGCGGCGGAGCAGGAACAGCAGGCCGGTGAGGGCCGCCGCCGTCCCGCCAAACCAGGCGCCCAGGTGCAGCCGGCCCAGGTTGCCGATGACAAATTGCACCGACTGCCAGAAGCCGTAGCCCCGCAGGCGGGCGGCACTCTCGGCATTGGTGACATGGCCGGACCAGTAATAGCCGTAGATGCCCTCGCGGTTGATCCAGAAGAAGGGCAGGGCCAGCGCGGCCACGACCCCGCCGGCGAGAACCAGATTGCGGAGCCGGCGCCAGCGCTGGTCACCGAACACCCAGGCCGCCGTGGCGACGAAAATCGGCGCGAAATAGGCCCCGGAGAGAAATCGCTCCAGCAAGGTCACGCTCGCGACGGCGCCAAAGACGAGCGACCAGCCGGTCGAACGGAAGCCATCAGTCAGCAGCGCCGCGCAGGCGGTCACGCCGAACAGGCACATGGCGGCATGGTCGAGCCGGAAGTCCACCGCCGAGCCGGCGCTGTCCGCCCACGGCCCCGCCGCGCACAGCACGAGGCCAAATCCCATCCAGCCGAGCACGCGCGATCCACTCACCCGCGGTAGCGTGAACAGCAGCGCCGCCTGCCACGCGAGGAAGGCGAGCATGTTCAGGCTGAGCGCGGCGCTGCGGGAGGCCGAGCCCACGACCCAGAAGACCAGCAGCGCGCAGGTATTGTGCAGCTTCCCCTGCACGGCGAAGGTGTCCAAGGCGAATTTCAGGCCGGCCGCCAGGCCGTGCTCCTGCATGTGGTCGTAGGCGTAGTAGGATTCGGTGAGATACTGGATCTGGTCGTTCCAGCGGGGGTAGATCGAGGCGTGATGCCGGGAGGTCATCCGGTCAAACAGCAGGAATTCGCCGAGCATGAGCAGCACGGCGGCCAGCCACATCCAGGAACCCAGCGTGGTCTTGGGGGCGGAGGTCATGCCGCGGGCGGGCGGGCCTCGTAAACCCAGCGGTTGGCTTCGAGCCAGCACAGCGTCCGCCCGAGGCCCTGCTCGATGGTGAGTTTCGGTTTCCAGCCGGTTGCCAGGATTTTTTTCGTGTCGAGGAAGATGAAGGGATTGTCCCCGATCCAGCCGCGGTTACCGCCGGTGTATTCGAGCTTGGGCTTCAGGCCGAGCGCGGCGCAGATGAAACCCACGCTGTCGTTGACCTGCACGAATTCCGCGGTGCCGAGATTGTAGACCTGGGTGCGGTGCGGCGCGGCGCGCGCGGTGCGGGCGCGGGTGACGTGCAACAGGGCATCGACGCAGTCCTGCACGTAGAGGTAGCTTTTGCGCTGCTTCCCGTCGCCGAGGATGCGGAGCCGGTCGGGGTGCGCGACCAGCTGCTGGTAGAAGTCGAACACATGTCCGTGGGTGTAGCGCTCACCGAGGATGGAGACGAAGCGGAAGATGTAGGCCTCATCAAGCTGGCCGCCCTCGGCATAGGCGGAAAGGAGGGTTTCGCCGGCGACTTTGCTGGCGGCATAGAGCGAGGTCTGCACCGGGAAAGGCGCGTCCTCGGGGGTGGGGACCAGGGTGGCCTCGCCGTAGGTGGAGCCGGTGGAGGAGAACGCGATGCGCTTCACGCCGTTGGCGCGCATGGCCTCGAGCACGTTGAAGGTGGCAACCGTGTTCTGTTCGAGGTCCTTTCTCGGGTGCGACCAGCCGTCCTTGATGTCGGCGTTGGCGGCGAGATGGAACACGAAGTCAGCGCCCGGCATCGCGGTAGTCAGCGCGGGCAGGTCGAGGTTGTCGCCGCGGACGAGCCGAAAGCGCGGGTTTTTCAGCGCGTCCGTCAGGAAGCGCTCCTGGCCAGTGGAGAGATTATCCCAGCCCGTGACAGTGACGCCGTCCGCGAGCAGGCGGTCGACGAGGTTGGAACCGATGAAGCCGGCGGCGCCAGTGACAAAAGCGTGTTGCATAGGGCAAATCAACCAGGGAGCGGCCGATCGCGGGGTTTCAGGGCGTAGCCGAGGCAGAGGTTGCAGAATACAAACGGCAGGAAGGGCAGGGGAAAGCAGGTGCGATGTTCGATGGTGAAGTAGGGGTGCAACTCCGCCAGGATCTCCGGCACGAGGTTGATATGCTCACGGCCGTAGAACTCGAAGTAAGGTGCGGTGAAATGTCGATACCAGACGCGTTCGGCGGAGAGCTTGCGGGCGAGACTGTAGGCGGAGCTGCCCTCCGTGGGGATGACGATGAGGAGCCGACCGGTCTCCTTGTTGACGAGCCGGTGCAACTCATACAGGCAGGCCGGGAGGTCCGGCAGGTGCTCGAGCACGTGGATGGCGAGGATGCGGTTGAAATAGCCGTCGGCGAAATCCATGCGCTGCTGGCAGTCGCCGACGATGGTCTGCACCTGCGGGTGGCGACGGCGGATATCGGCCGCCATGTTCTCGCGATACTCGTTGCAGTAGTAACCGCGCGCCTGTTCCGGGGTAAGCTGCTCGTAATCGAGGTGTTCGCCGAGGCCGGCGCCGATCTCAAGCGTGGTGCGGAAATTGGCGGGGGAGTGCCGGACGGGAAAAGTGTGGTTGAAGCGCTCGACGAGCCCGTAGCGGGAGCGCCGGGCGAGCTCCTCGTGCCAGAGCTGCATGAACTGGTCGCTGCGCACCTGCTGTTCGGTGCTGAGGGGCGGCAGGGTCTTGGGCCACTTGGCGGTCGGCATGGCGTGGATCAACGGCGTTGCTCGAATCCGGCGGAGCGCGCGACAATATATTTTGGCCGGGCGCGCACCTCCTCGTAGATCCGGCCGATGTATTCACCGAGGATGCCCACGCTGATCAACTGGATGCCGCCGAGAAAGGAGATCAGGATCACTAGGGTGGGATTGCCCCAGAGGATCGTCCACCCCATAAGCTTGTAGAAAAGGTAGATGGCCGTGAGCAGGAACGAGCCGCCGGCGATGATGAACCCTAGGATCGTGGAGAGCTGCAACGCGTAGGTGGAAAAGCAAAAGATGCCGTTGAAGCCGATGCGCAGTGAACCGAAGAAGCGGTTGTAGTTGGTCTCGCCCGCGTGGCGGGGCGGCCGGTCGAAGGGAAGCAGGATCTGCCGGAAGCCAACCACCGCCACCATGCCGCGGAGGAAGCCGTGGGATTCCTTGAGCTTAACCAACTCATTCACCACCCGGCGCGACATCAGGCGGAAATCCCCCGTGTTGGGTGGGATCGAGACGTCGGCTATCTTGTTGATGACCTTGTAGCCGACGGCGGACACAAGTTTTTTGATCCAGGGTTCACCCGTGCGATGCCGGCGTTGCGGCAGCACGATGTCATAGCCTTCGCGCCACTTGGCCACCATTTCTTGAACAAGCTCGGGCGGATCCTGCAGGTCCACGTCCATGACGATGACGGCGTCGCCACGGGAGTATTCGAGACCAGCCAGCGTGGCCATGGGCTGGCCCACGCGACGGGAGAACTTCAGGAGCTTGATGCGCTCATCGCCCGCCCGGTGCTCCAGGATGACCGCCTCGGTGCGGTCCGGGGACGGGTCCATCGAGAAAATGACCTCATAGTCCGCGGTGATCGGGGCCAATATGGCCTGCACGCGGCGGAGGAACTCGGGGATGTTTTTCTCCTCCTTGTAGACGGGGACGATGATCGAAAGCAGCATCACCCCTATTCATCGCGGAGCGGGCCGATAAAATCAACCCTTGGCACGAGGGCTGGGCTGCTTTCAGCCCACCCGAAAACCAAGCCCCCATGCGAATCCGATGAACGCGCTTTTCCGCAAGTAAGCCATCAGTAGCGGATGGTTCTCGATCTCCCGGGCGGGGAAGCTGCGGCCATGGGTGCGTTCGCGCAGTCGGGTGATCTCGTTCTGACCGGTGCTATGCATGAAAGCGGCGGTCTTCTGGGCGGCGTGGGCGCGGAAGCAGGCCAGGAAATGAGGCACGCGCACAATGCGGGCCCCGGCGGACTGGAAGCGGAGGAGCAGATCCCAGTCGACGGCAAATTGAAACGAGATGTCGAGGCCGCCGACCTTGTCCCAGATCCGCCGGCGCCAGAAGAGGGTTTCCTGCGGAACGAAATCGTTCAACCGTAGGACCGCGTCGTCATGCTTCGGCAGGAACCAGCGGGCGATTTCCCGCGATTCCTCGTCGACTACGATGCGGTGACCGTAAAGCACATCGACGTCTGGGTGGGCGGCGAAATAATCCGCCACGAAGCTCAGCACCCCGGGCTGATAGTAGTCATCGGAATTGATCCAAGCCATCACATCGTCGGGCCTGCCCGTGGTCTGGGCGAAGCCCTGCGCGATGGCATCCGCCTGGCCCTGATCGGGTGCGCTGGTCCAGGCATGCAGCCGGCCGGCTTGCTGCTTGATCATTTCCGCGCTGCCGTCGGTCGAACCGCCGTCCTGCACAACGTATTCGACCGTGGCGTCCTGTTCCAGCACACTGCGCATGGTTTCGTCGAGATAGCGGGCCTGCTGAAAGGAAGGCGTGACGATGGAAATCTTCGGCCGGGCGGCGGGTGCGGTTACCGGTGCGGGGAATTTTTCCGGTCGCACCGGGCGCGGCGGATAGGCCATGTGCGCCGGCATCTGGAAGAACATCAGCTCCGTCCAGTCCCCGCCGCCGAGCCAGAGCGGCAGAAGCGAGCGTCTGATGTGCACGGTGCGCTCCAGGATCGGCGTCCATGACCCGTCTGCTAGGTGCGCTTCGATGTGCAGTTCCTGGCGGCCGGCCGGCAGCGTGCCGCGGATCTCGAAGCCCGTGTTATCGTCCGGGGCGGCCGGCCGCGCGGCCTTTACGTCGGGGCGCGGCATCCCCACGACACCATCCAGCGTGCGGTCCCGGGTGCGGAGGCGGATGCCCGTCACGGCAGCACCGGGGTCGAAACACCAGCCGCGAATGATCACACAGCGCGACGGGTTGGACCAATCGGCGGGTTGGTCGATGTAGGCGGTGAGGCGGGAGGTGTTGATGCCCAATAAGGGAAACCAAACGACCGGGTGCGGGAAGCACAATCCGAGGCTCGCCTCTGGGATTGCAACTGGGCCGGTCTGACCGAACGCGCGGGGGCGGATTTCGCTGGTTGCTTGCATGGCACGGAGCACCAAGCTTGCGCGCTAGCTATCGCGAACATGATCAACGCAGCAGTCTTCCGGAGAGTTTCTTCCTTAATGGTGACGGCGGCGGTGGCCTACGGTGCTTTCATCTACCTGATGCTCCCGGTGGAGGTCACTACTTTGGGTGACGACTTCGGATACTATAAATCAATCGTGGAGACGATCCAGCATCGCCGACCGTGGACTGATGCCTGGCTGGAGCCTTGGGCTGCAGCCTTAAGCTCCCTTTCCGCCCTCGTCTTCCTGACGACCGGAAGCTTTCACGCGGCGACCTATGGATTGCAGGCAGTGCTGGCGGCAGCGGGGGTGGGGATGGCTTGCCTGCTTCTTCGGGAACGCGGCCATGCCCTCCCCGGGGCGATCGTCACGGCGATGCTCTTTTTCACCTTTCCCACCATCCTGTGGAAATTTTTGGAATTCACCGGGGTCGTGCTTTACTGGCCGTGCCTCCTGGGTGCGCTTCTGGCGGCGGAAAAACGAAGATGGGGGTGGTTTCTCGTCATCTGGGGCTTGGCGGTCGCTACCCGGCAAAGTGCGCTGGCCTGGCTGATCATTCCCGGCTGGGAGATTGTTCTGGGCCTTTTCGCCGGGGAAAAACGCCGGAGTGACTGGAAAAGTCCCGCACTCACTGTGCTTGGTGGCGCGGCTTTTTTTGGACTTATGGCGGCGTTCATGAACAAATCGCACGCGCAAACGGTCGTTACCAGTCACGTCTTCGAGCAGCTCAATCCAGTGCGCATGGCGACATTTGCCCTGGTCGGCCTGTTGGCGTTTGTCGTCGCGGCCGGCTGCGGGGCATTCATGCTGTGGCTGGAAGGGAGACCGCGGCAAGGCACGGCAGGGCAAATCGCCCTCGGGGCGGGATTGATCATCTTGGCAGCGGGGGTGCTCTGGATGTATGACGTCCGCCAGCTGGTGAAATTCGAGCACGCCTCCTTTGAAGGCCGAGCCGGCTGGTTTTTCATCCTGGGCCTCTGCGCCGCGGCGATCACGGGATGGGTCGGCGGTGGTTATCACCTCCGATTCAAGATGCTGGTGTATGCCCTCGGCAGCCTGGCCTTGGTGAGCCTGCGCGCGGATCTTTGGGATTACTACTTGGGTGACATCCTGATCTTTGGGTTTCTGGGTTTAAGCGCGCCGGTCGAGGTTCCGCCGGCACCGGTGGCGAGCGGACACCGGCGCCAGCTTTTCCGGGTAGCCGCCAGCCTGCTGATAATATTCTGCGCCGCATGCAATTTCTGGGGCGCCCTGCAGTTCAAGCTGCGGATTGACCGAGCCCATGCGACAAACTCGATGATCGAACACGCCTACCGGGAGGGTAAAGTGACCCCGCATCAATTCTATGGGGCGTCTTTCGGTTACATTGCCTGGCACCTCCAGCCCTACTTCATGGCCCATGAAGGCCGGCAGGATCCCAAGATCGCTCATTTCTGGAACTATCTCCTCTATAGCATCGATGTTCGAACGAAGTATCCGGGCTGGCTGGGCACCATTGAGCCATTCAAGAACGAGTATCCGGCGGATCCGACAAAACTGATCACGAGCGAGGTGCATCCCGTTTGGTGGGTTTTTCGAGCCCAATTCACCTTGGAGCGGGCCACGCCGCTGCCCAATCCTCTGCCTTATGTGCCCATGCGGTTGGAGGAATATCGTCGCATACCGTATCCGCTCAACGATGCGGAATGGCGCGAGCTCTTGGCCAAGGAGCGACTGTGAACGGCTGAAGGCTTAGACGAACTTCAGTTTACGGGCGGCGAAGAGCACCATGCGTAGCAGCAGCCAGCCGTGGCTCCAGCGCTGGATGTTGGTGGAGCCGTAGGTGCGCTCCTTGTAGCGGATGGGCACTCACGGGTATGAAATAGAGGATGGTCAGGTTACTCCCCACGGCCAGGCCTGTGGCGAGCCCGGCCAACAGGGCATCGCGAGTCCGGCGGGTTTGCCGCCAGGCCAGCGCAAAGACCAGCGCGCATAACAGCGCGGCGCCGGCGGGCAGGTCGTTGCTGGTACCGGTGGCTTGCGCGAGGACAGGAGTCGAGGTGATGGCCAGCCAAGTGGCGACCAACGAGGCGTTGGGCCCCAATCCGCACAAGCGGCACAGGCGAAAGATCGCGATCCCGCTGACGGCCCAAGCCAGGGGGTTGAAGAGATTGAGGCATTGAAGCGGCGGGCTGTAGATCAGGGCGAAAGCCTGCAGCAGGTTATAATTGAAGGGGGGATAGATTTGGCGCAGATCGCTGGCGTCAAAGTGCGCCAGGGAATTCTGGCCGAGGTAATACATCGCCCGGGGCAGATGATAGGTGAAGGAATCCTCATCGTTGGGCTGGTAGGTGTAGACAATCCCCAGGCAGACCAAGGCCAGTGGAGCGAGTGTCAGGATAAAGGCGCCAGCGAGCCAGGGATTGGGCTTCGCCGCGGGTGTCTCGGTCACAGGGGAAGATTCCGGCCGCACTTTCAGCATCAGCAGGCAGGTCAGCCCGGCGAGCAGCCCCGAGGTGCCAAAGAACCACGCCGGGTCGCCGAGCCGGTGCAGCGAGGCGAGCAGCAGGCTGGTGGCCACGATGTTGCCCCAGGCGAGCAAGGCGGCCGCCAGAAGCCGGTCCGCCGTTTGCCCAGTCAGTTGCCGCGCGGCACCGATGGACGTCCAGATCAGCAAAAGGCAATGGAGGAGGAAGACGTCCATGACTGCTAGGCATGATCGGATTGGAGTTTACGGCCGTGTGTCCGACTGGCTTGCAGGTGAGGGCCCATGGGTGAAGGCCGCGAAACAGTTCAGGCCGAACTGAAAAGTGTGATAGACGCTGCACGCGAAGCCCTGGCTGGCGGCGAGAGCGTGAATGTCGGCCTGGCTGTAGTAGTGCTTGTGGTCGGCGATTTCCGGGCCGGAAATGATTTTGAGTTTGAAGGCGAGGAATTCCAGCAGGGGTTTAGACGCGGGGGTCGGGGTGGTCAGCAGCACGCGGCCGTCATCCTTCAGGATGCGGCGGAATTCGCGGAAGAGGACGCCGACCTGATCCGGTGGGATGTGCTCCAGCACCGCCAAAATGGTGATGTTGTCAAAGGTGCGGTCCGGGAACTCGAAGCGATCCTTGAAATGGAAGTTCTGGATCTCGAGGTTGGCCGCCGGCCGGCCGGGGACCGCGTCGTAATCGAGGCCGATGCCTTGTTTGATATCCTGCTGGACCGAGCGCAGGAACAGGGCCTGGTGGCCGCAGCCGAAATCCAGCACCGTGGCGCCCGGCTGGAGCTGCCGCCGGATTATGCCCGAGCGCCAGCGGCAGATGAACAGATCCAAGGCATTGAAATCTTTCGTGCCCATGCGCGCGGCGAATGCGGCTCAGACCGAGGTGGAATGCTTCATCCGCTTGATGACGACGCGCTCAAGTTCGAGCAGGCGTTGATTGAGGGAACTGAGCACCAGACCGAGGGAGAGGCTCAGGCAGGCCAGCATAAAGACGGAAATGGCGACGATCGCACTCGCCCGGCTGATGACCCGGTGATACTGGATCAGTTCACTCAGTGGAAGCGCGGCGGCGGCGAGTGAAACCAGTAGCAGGGCGATGAAGAGCGAACCGAACATGGTCAACGGTTTGTAGGCCCGGAGCAGCAGAAACAGGCGGAGCAGCACCCGGATGCCGTCCGGCACGGTCCGGAGTTTGGAGAAACTGCCGGACGGACGCTCGCCATAGGGAGCTTCGATCTCCCGGACGACCATGCCGCGGTAGAGGCTTTGCACGATCAGCTCAGTCTCGACATCGAACCCGCGCGAGGTGATCGGGATGGTCAGGGCGCAATCGCGGGTGAAGGCGCGGTAGCCGGAAAAGATGTCGGAAATGCTGGCATTGAAGATCCGGTTGATGATCCAGCACACCAGCTGATTGCCGGCCACGTGGAATTTCCGGAACGACTTGTCGCTGTGTTCCTGCAGTCGGGCGGCGACCGTCATGTCGGCATCTCCGGCCAGGACAGGCCCGAGCAGGCGGTGGACCGCCGTGGCGTCGTAGGTGCCGTCCCCGTCCACCATGATGAGGATGTCTTCATTGATGACTTCAAACATGGCGGCGACGACGTAGCCCTTGCCCTGTCTCTTCTCGCGGATGACCGTGGCCCCGGCCGCACGCGCAAACTCGGCAGTACGGTCCGTGCAGTTGTTGTCGAAGACATAGACCGCCGCCGCGGGGAGCTCGCGTTTGAAATCGGCGACGACCTGCGCGATCGTCTTTTCCTCCTGATAGCAGGGGATCGCGATCGCAATGCTGGGGGAAGTAATGGGGTTAGGATTGGCCATTTGAAAGCGGAGGGCGGGTGTTCAAGAAGCCCGGTTTGGCCCGGCATGTCGACAGCGATTTAAGGCGCCGGCCGGAGCTCCGCCCCGGGTCGCGTCAGGACACCTTGACGAGCGCCAGCCTGTGGTGCCGGAGGAAATCCTTCAGACGGGACAATCCATCAGTGGCGCCGGCGATAATCACGGCGGCGGCGACGCAGATGATGACGATCAATTCGGGCAGCTGCCGGCACGACGCCAGCGCCGCGGGGTATCGCCAGACAGCATAATAGAGGACCAGGATGTGCCAGATATAAATTTCCAGCGTGTAGCGGCCGAGATAGGAAATGATGCCAGCCCGAGGGACCCAACCCAAGGCGATGCCGGCAGCCAGGCCGACCACCATCGCCAGATCATAGACGAGCATTTCCGGCCGGACATAGGCATGGTCGAGCCGGTTCAACTCAAAGTTCGTCCCCACCACTGCGCGGTCGAGCAGATGCAGCCCGTTCCAAGCCATGGCCCCGGCAGCGACAGTCAATGTGAGCCAACAGCCGGCCACCAGTCCGCGCCGCGACACCAAGCCCGCCAGGCTCCGGAAGTGCAACCCGCTGAAAAAATAGAATATCCAGAACAGTGAATTCGGCCGGCCCCACACGTAATAGTTCAAGGTGCCCCGGGAGCACATCAGGCCGAGCGTGACATGGAGGACCAGCAGCAGGCCGGTGAGAATGAGGGTGAAACGCTCGGGGCTGAGGACGGGGATGACGCGGTTGAGCCAGCGGGGCAGCGCCTTCAGCGCCGGTTGCAGGAAATACAGCTGGAGGATGAGGGGGATGAAATAGAGCGTGGGCTCGACGCCATAAAAAAACAGGCGCTGGGCCAGCCAGGAGAAGCGCGCCCCATAATCGGGCAGGGCCTGCCAGGCCGCATAGTGGCTGAGCAGGAAGAACGAGGCGATGCTTGCGAGCAGGTAGGGGAAACCGATTCGCCAGAGGCGGCCGCGATAGTAGTCCCCGAGCGTAACGGTTTTGCTGGAGGATCCGGCCAGCAACCCGGAAAGAAAAATGAAAAGCGGGACAGCGAAGCCGAAGACCTGGTTCAGGGTAAGCCCGAGGTAGAAGGATGGGCTCCAGACGTGACTGTCAGTCGTCACAAAGCTGCCGGCAAAGTGCACGCAGACGACCCCGAAAATACTCCAGCCACGGAGCGCATCGATGTAGGCGTTGCGGCCTGCCGCGGGGGGCAACTCAGTCTGGGCCGGTTGAGTCGCGACGCTCATGGGGTGCGAAAGCCCTCCAGGCGAAGGCTGCGGAAGACGTAGTAGAGTTGCGCCTGCCCGTCGAGCGTTTCGATGCGCCGCTTGAGATTGAGGATGCGATGCTCGTTCCGGCCAAAGGTTTCGTAGTGTTCCTGGGCTCCCTTCTCGAAGGGAATGCTCTGCGCGACCAAATAGGCCTTCACGTCGGGATAGCGCTCCAGGTAATCCAGCCAGTCGGGCTCGGCGCTGACGGATACGTTCCTGAACTCCAGCACGTTCTTGCCCGCCTGCGGGGCCAGCTGGAGAGTCTGAATAAGCCAGGACGTGAGGCCCTCCCATTTGTAATTCTTCACCAATCCGCCGTTAAACACGACGTCGATGGCGGCGGCCTCCCGCGCCTGGAGGCGGAGAGCGAAGGACAATTCCAGTCGCCCCAGATCTTTCGTCACAGGTATTTCCAGCAGCAGCACCGGGCTTTTTGCCCAGCGAATGACGGGCAAGTCCCACTGGGCATAGGGCCCTTCCGCGGGCGCCAACCCCTCGGTGGCAACGAGGGTGTTGGGCGGCTCCGTGCCGATCAGCTCATCCGCAAAAAGTGAAGCGGGATTGGCCGGCGCCTCAAAGTCAGGCGGTTGGTCCCGGAACAGGTAGGGAATATCGATGGCCCCGATTTCCCGCCTGCTGGCCGGGTCCTCGACCCTGACGGTGAAGCGGCGGAATGGCCTGGTGACCGAGGCGGGGGCTTCGCCCGCGGCCGTGAAAGTCGCCAGGGTTTCGGTCGTGCGGTCTTCATATTCGACGCCGACCACGAGGCGGGCCTGGTCGGGCGCGTTGAGTCCCGCCACCTTGATGCGCATGTAGGTATAGCGGCGGGGATCTTTCGGCGCATAATACAGGGTCACCAGCACATTGCGGTTACCTTCGGTCGAGGTGACCTTATCGGCGTGGGGCATCAATCCGTAGTAGTCCAGGGCCGACTGGCCGGTGCCAATGGTGCCGAGAAATTCGATGCCGGCGGTCCGCTTGGTCGGAATCTCGACGATCGTGTAGGAGGACAACTGTTCAATGTTGCTGTAGGCGACCTTCCGTACAAACCCCCATTCAGAAAAAACGTTGTAGGAGGTCGGATCGGTTTTTTCGAAGGACGTGAAGCGCTGGTGCCGGCCTAGTGCCATGAGGAGAAAGATGCGTTCGTTGCCGTCGGTGGAGTCGATGTTGATCCGCGGTTGCTCAGGCAGTCGCTCTGCCATCAGCGTGGGTAGCGCGGGCAGGGCCGGCGGTGCGAGGTCGCCCGCCCAGAGCGGGCCATAGGGCCGGCTGGTGTTCTGGAATAAATAAATCCCCGCCAGCCAGACGGCGCTGAACGCCAGGGCTGTGAGGAGGTAACGAGTGCTCCGCCGGAAAGAAAGGCGGGCCCAGGCCACCTCGACGCAGGCGGCGATGCAGGGGCTCATGACCAGGATCACCGGCACAAAATACCGCTGGTTGTAGAGCGACCATTTGTTCAGCAGAAAGTAAGTCCCGAACCAGCCGAGCCCCAGTCCGGCCAGCCAGACAACCGGGGCCGGGAGCTGGCGCCAGCGCACGAGGCAGAACACGGCGCAAAGCAGGATGAAGGGGCCGGCGAAACCATACCACACATGGTCCTCGTTCAGGTCGGGCGGAAAGAGATAGAGCGGGGAGAACGCAAAGGCTTCGTTCCAGTGGGGAAAGAACGTCTGCTGCCCCCACGCATTCAACTGGCCGGTGAATTTCAGATCGAACGTGAAGCGGTGCAACGGCTCGATGAACAACTGCACCAGATAGGCCTCGCTCGTCTGGGCGAGGCACGCCCAGGAGAAGGGCCGGTTGAGGGTGAAGTCGTAGGTCTTGTTGATCCACTCGCCCTTTTCGGCCAGGTTGATCAGGGCAAAGGGAGAGGCGAGGGCGAAGGCCAGCAATCCCGGCACGAGCCAAGCGCGCACGCTGTGAAGAAACGCGCGGGATTCTGACCGCCGCCAGTGTTGCCAGCCCCAGGCCAGCACGATCAGCCCAGCCGCCGGGCCGAAGAACAAGACGGTGAGCTTGGAGCCGGCCGTCAAACCGGCGGCGAGTCCGCCCAGCAGTGCATCCCGCGCCTGCCGGGATTGCCGCCACCGCAGGGCAAACACCAGCGCGCACAGGAGCCCGGCGCCGGTCGGCAGGTCGTTTGTGGTCGCGGTGGCCTGGGCGAGCACCTGCGTCGACGTGAGCGCCAGCCACGCGGCGACGAGGGCGGAGTTGGCGCCAAAGGCGCAGAGCCGGCAAAGGCGGTAGATCGCCAGGCCGGCGGCGACCCAAGTCGCTAGGTTGAAGATATTGAGCACCTGCAGCGGCGGGCTGTAGATGAGCCCGAACAGCTGGAGCAGATTGTAGTTAAAGGGAAAGTAGGTCTGCCGGGGGTTGCCGGTGTCGAAGTGGGCGAGCGTGTCCTGGCCGAGATAATACATCGCCCGGGGCAGATGATAGGCGAGCGTGTCGTAATTGTTGGGCACGTAGGTGCAGGCGATCCGGATGCCGGCGTAGGCGATCGGCCCAAGCGTCAGGATGCCGGCGCCCAGCAACCAGGGATTTGGTTTTCCCCCGCAGGCACCGGGGAGAGCGAAATTGGCGGCAGGTTCCGGGCCGGCTTTGCGCAGCACCAGCCAGGTCACGAGGGCGAGCGCGAGAGACGTGCGGAAAAACCACGCCGGTGCACCGAGTTCACGCACGCTCGCGAGCAGCAGGCTGGTGGCCACGAGATTGCCCCAAGCCAGCAGGCCCGCGGCGAGGAGCCGCTCGAGCAGTGAAGAAAAAAGTCGTCCCGCCGCCGCGTAGGAGGCCCAAAGCAAAAGGGCGGAGTGGGCAATAAACAGGGCCATGCTAACGGATGGGGGGAGGGATCAGCGTGGTATAGAGCGCGCTGCAGCCGAAGCAACCCATGAACCGGCCGTGGCCGGCGCCCTCCCATTCCAGCGCGGCCTTCTTCACCCCCAGCTTGCCGGCCGCGTTGTCGTGATTCACGAAATCGTGCACGAGGATCGGAGTGCCGGTTTTGAGGTAGGCGCTCAGGGCTTTCAGATCCGCCACTACCCCCTCGTAGGTGTGGTCGCCATCCAGGAACACCATGGTCGGGGTGATGCTCCAGCGCTCCAAGAAGCCTTGCAGGTTGCCGTGAAACAGGTGGCAGTGGCCACCGAGCTTTTCATCGGCGAGAATTTGGCGGGTGCGGGTGATCGAGGCGTCCTGGATATCGATGCCGTAAAACTGGGGCCGTCGGGTGCGGGCGGGATTGGCCAGGGCGCCGCGCAACTCGATGGTCGCCGACCGGCCGCCGAAGGTGCCGATCTCCAAGATCACGTCCCCCGCATAATAGGCCATCTCGTAGAGCTTGAAGGAATCCGCTGGCGTCTGCCAGCCGGGCAGCCGGGATGTTTTCTCGAAGATCTGCGCGTGCTCTTCCGAGATGAAGGTCTCTGCGCCCGGCCAGGAGGGGCGGTGGCGGCCGGCCTGCTGGCTGTTCTCGGTCTCGTCCAGCGGATAGGCGATGGTCGGGGGATTGTGGCCGGTGCCGGTCTGCCGGCAGCCGATAAGATAGCGGTGCCAGCGTTCCTCCTGCGCCCACATGGCAAAGCGGCTGACCGCAAACTGCCGTGCCCAGGTGGAGGCGTTAGCCAGAGACAACGGATCCGCCAACAGGCTCCGGATGGCGTCGACCACCCCGGCCGAGTCGCCGATGGGGATGAGCCGGCCGGTGATTTCATTCCGCACGATTTCCACCACCCCGCCGGCCTGGAAGGCCACGACCGGCAGGCCGCAGAGCTGGGCCTCCATCACCGTCTGGCCAAAGGCCTCTTCAGTGGCCGCGCCGAGAAAGAGGTCAGCGGTCTGGTAGATAGTCGCGAGCTTGTCCGCGCGCACATGATAGCCTAGGCCGATCAGGCCGGGGATCTCCTGGGCGTTATGGCCGAAGGCGGCAAAGGTCACGTCATCCTTCAAGGCCTCGATAATCTCCCGCAGATACCGGCAGCCTTTGCGCTCTTCTTGGAAATTGACGGCGGCGCACAACACGACGGGCTTGTCAGCCGGCAGTCCGAGCAATTTCCGGGCGGCGTGCCTGTCGCCGGGCTGGAAGACGAACTCATCGGCGCCGAGGTGGATGGGCTCGACGGCGTGGCAGGCGGGCAGGGCGGTCTGGAACATTTTTTTGCTCCAATGGCTGTTGGCGACCACCTCGATGTCGCGCGGGCCGCCGAAAATCTCGCGTCGAAGCTGCCAGGCGCCCGCAATCAGGGCCGGCGCCAGCTTGGGGTAATGGTCCGCGGTGGGGCAGGTCTCGTTGCAGCCGGTCAGGTAGAGCCGGCAGATGCCGGGGTAGGCGCAGCGGCCGGTGAACAGGTAGGCATCGTGCAGAAAGGTGAGCACTCGGCATCCCATGTCCCGGAGCGCGGTCAGCAGGCGGAGGGGCCAGTGCGCCGCGTGCAGGTTGCCCACGATGATGACGGACGGATGGAACCGGGCGACCTCCAGCAGGAGACCCTTGATAACGGCGTCGTCCGACAGAGCCTTGCCGCCCTCAAGGTGATTGACCTCGCGGATGCCGAGCCACAGGTCGGGATCAATGGGGCGGGTGGCCACATCCTCCAGCCGGATACCCCCGGGGGACCAGGCCAGCACGCCCGTTTCGATGCCGAGGGCCAGCATGCACTCGACCTGCCGGGCTTGGGCGATGCCCGCGCCGTATTGGAAGCTTACATCGTTGAGAAAGAGGAGGCGCTTGGGCAGGTCGGAGGAGCGCCGTTTGTCGGGGACTGGTTTCATCACTTGGTGCGGGCCGTGGTCTTTTTCAAGAGGAACACCCCGGTGATCGCCGGCCCGACATGCCTGCAGTAACAGTCATTGATATACTTGAACTGCGGTTTGAGGTGCCGCTTGATCAGCTTCAGGAATTTCTCATCGAACATCATGCAATACTTCAGGTAGTTCAGGAAAAACACGCTGAAGTTTTCGAACGCGGGCAAATAGGGCGGTGCATAGTCGCTGAAGGTCGCGTTGGGGAAGTATCGCAGGTGCAGCCCGTACTCGTAACCCAGGTCAGACAGCTCGTGGACACGGAAGAGGTGCTTGTCCTCGGCGGCCGACTTGTCCAGGTCGCGGCGGCAGTAGAATTTCACGGTCTCGGCGAAGACGTTGAGTTGCTTTTGCCACTCCGGCAGCAGCTCGACCCCGGCGGCATGCAGCACCGGGGCAATGGCCTGGGCCGCGACCGCCATCAGGATGTAGCCGCTTTCGCAGGGTTCGGCGCCCATGATCAACGCACCACCGGACCGGAGCGTTCGCGCACAGGCGGCAATGAAAGCGTCGACTCCGAGAATGTGGTGCAGGGTGGACCGCATGGCAATGAGGGAGAACATGTCCGGTGGCAGCTGATCCAAGTCATCCGCATTCAGCACTGCATAGTGCAGCCGGGGAGGGAAACCCGCCCCGCTGCCGAACTGGCTTTGGGTCAGGCGGAGAAAAATCTGGGAGGGATCCGAGATGAGAAAGTCCCGGCCCGGGTAGTGCTTCGCGAGGCCGAAGGTCAGCCGGCCGGTGCCGCAGCCGATCTCGAGGGCGGGACCGGTTGTGTTGATCTCGTGCGTCTTGAGCAGCGCGCACAGACCCTGACCCTCCTCGGGCTCGCCGGCGGTCACGCCGTATTGGTTGTCATATTCCGCCTCGGCGTGCGCGTAAGGGCGCTCCGGCGAAAGCTGGAGCCAGCCGTGCCACTTGGGCAGGCGGTCGATCCATGCTTGGAATGATTTGGAGGCAGGCGGCATAGGCAGTGGGGGCTAGACCGAGGCCCGGTGGGCTGCGTTGACTTCGCGCAATTCCGGCAGGTAGGGCAGGTGATCTCCGCCGGTCTTCTGCTCCTTGTGCTGGCGGAAGATCGCCAGGATCTCAGGCAGACCGATTATGCGGGCGCCAGCCCGCGCCAGACGCACCCACAGGTCGTAATCCATGCTGTAATAGAGATCCTCGCGGACCTGTCCGCCCGCCCGGTCGAAGATTTCCCGGCTGAAGAAGACTTCGGGCTGGTGAAAGAATTTCCCCTTCAGCCAGCAGCCGTCGAGGTCGAGCAGGAGATCCAGCCGCAACGGCTGGATGCTGCCGAGGGGCAGGGAGGAACGATGGATGTGATAGGGCTGCGGTTCCTGATCTAGGATTCTTGCACAACGGCCGGCGAGCATGTCAATCTCGTGGAGGAGGAAGGTCTGGCCGACAGTATAGAGACTGCCCGGGGCCAGCCGATCGTCACTGTTCAACCAGGTGAGAATACTGCCGGTGGCGCGGGCGAAACCCTTGTTCAGCGCCTGAGACTGCCCCGCATCCTTTTCACAGACCCACCAGGCCAGGCGATCCGAATATTTCTTGATGATTTCGACCGACCCGTCGGTCGAGCCGCCATCGACGATGATGTATTCCAGAGTCGGATAATTCTGGTCCAGAACGGACCGGATGGTCTCCTCGAGAAAAGCGGCCTGGTTGTAACTGACCGTGACGACGGAGATCCTGGGCCACTCGGCATTCTGGGCAGAACGCGGGGGATAAACATCTTGCGGCCGGACCAGCGGCCAGTTGGCAGCCGGTTGGTGGATGGGCAGGCGCGGCCCCAGCCAGTTCTGGGGCGGACGGTAACAGACCAGAGTGTCGCACATTATGGTGGTGCGGGCCGGATCAGCCGGCAGCCAGGTGCCGGCCGGATCGAAGCCGCTGATGAAAAGCTTGTGGTGGGGCTGCAGTCGGCCGATGAGGCACGGCAGCACGTGATCGGCATCGGCCCCGTCGAAGGCGATCGCGTCGAACTCCGCGAGGCCGGCGCAATAGGTGGGGGTGCCGGGGCTCCGGCCCTCCCGCTGGCCAAACAGCTGATAATGATCCCACGCGCCCGGCAGCAGACCCTTGGTGACGGCGTCGCCGACATCCGGATTGGCCGCCAGGTAGGCCTGCTCGTTGAAGAAACTGTCGATCTGGGCCAGCCATTCCCAGAAGGACTCCGACCAGAAGCAAATCAGGCCACGACGGCCTTGGGCGTAGTCCGCGGGGCATTCAAAGACCTCCACTTGGGCACCGAGGGCGGAGAGCCACAGGATCTGCGGGAGGAGCCGCGGATGATATTTCAGGACGGCGACTTTCCGCAAGTGACTGGCATAGGGCGCCAACGCCTCCCCGACGCGTTCGTGATCCAGGGGGTGTTGGGCAGCCTGCAGCTGCGCCAGCTGCCCGCTCAGGGCGGCAATCCGGGCATCACGCTCGGTGCCGATGGCGACATGCTTTTGGATCTCGGCCTCCAGAGTCTTCAGGTAGGCCACGTTCCGATCGAGATCGGAGTAGGCCTCCTTGAGTTTTTCTTGGTAGATGATGATGGACTTGAGCCGGTCCGCACTGTCCTTCTCAACCTCCTTCAAGTAATCGTCGCGCTCTTTCTCGACCTCGTGCAGATGACCGAGGGTCCGCCTGGTGGATTTCCGGGCCTCCGCGGCTTCCGCGCGTGATTCCTTGATGGCCTTGAGCGCGGCCACGCGGGTCAGGTCGGTTGCGAGCATTTGTTTCCCGCGCAGTGCCGCGGTGGTACGCAGATTTTCCAGCAGGTGGGTGGTGGCCAGGCCGCTGCGAGGATCATCGGGGCGGTCCGGCGGGATGATGTCCGGTTCGTCGCCGGCCGCGGCTTTCAGGCTGCCCAGTTGCCGCAGGTAAGGCAGATAAACGTGCTCGCGCAACGCGGGTGAGGGTGCGACCTCATACACCTGCAGGCCGGGATCGTAGAGCTGCCGGCCAAGGTGGATCAGGCCGTGGAAGTGATAGGAAATCAGCGGACGCTTGTTGATCCGAGCCCCCTGCTTGCCGGTGGTGATGGTGCAGCCCTTGATATTCCAGGGCGCGACATTGGCCCCGGGATGCGCGAGGGAGACCGTACCAGGAAACTGCGTGCTCCAGGCATCGAGATACTTCTGCTCGGCATACCGGTCGATTTCGAGGAGCTTGAAGCACCAGGCCGCGCACTTTCCGGCCCAATCCGCGGCGCAGGCGCGGCCCGTGGCGTCGTGCCGGAAGGTCACCCAGCCCGGGTTGAATTTGCCGTAGCGCTCCAGATGGATGAGGGAGGTCGGATGGCGAAAGGGGGTGATGGCCACGGAAGCAGCGCCGATTTCGTCGTAGAGGGGCTGCGGCGAACCGAAGAAATACAAACCGGCGTCGAGGTAGGTGAGGAGTTCTCCCGCGGGGATCTGCGGCAGCAGGTGCTGCAGCAACCAGGGTTTGCAGGTGAGTTGAAATTCGGGCTCGGTCCGATCGGTCCCGGCGGCCGCGAGGGCGGGGTGGAGGCCGGTTAATTCCGCCACCGGCAGCAGGCGGACCTGCGCCAGCTTTTTCTGCCGGAGGGCGGTTTCCACCGCGGCATCCAGGCACAGCACCACCAGCTCAAAGTCCCCGGCGTGGGCCAGCAGGGATTGATGCAGCGCCAGGCCGCGAGTCAGGTGGTTGGTGTCAAAAGTGGTGCAGAAATATCTCATGAGAAACGCCGGAGAGCCAAGCCCTTGGGCAGGGACTCAACCTCTTGGAGCAATTGCCGTTCAAGCGTGTTAAACTCAACCACAATTTCCCAACCTGCGGCCCCGCTCCGTCCCCAAAACAATCATGTCTTGCGCGGCACCTCTCCCCATGCCCCCAAATTGCCGACAATGCCGTCCGGTCCAAATCCCCGATCTTCCTGGCCGGCACCCCGGCATACACCGTGTGGGCGGGAATGTCCGTCATCACCAGGCTGCCTGCACCGATTACCACATCATCCCCGATCGTCACGCCACCAAGGATGGTGACATTCAAGCCAGCCCAAACCCGATCGCCGATTTTAATGGCGGCCGTCTGGGGTTGCAGGGTTCGCGGATCGTGCGATCCGCAATTCATGGTCAGGCATCCCGCGCTGAGGAAATGGTCGCCGATTTCAATGGGCACATAATTCCAGATCTTGGTGAAACTCCCGAACGAGCAATTCCGGCCCACTTTAAGCAGGCTCTGGTCTCGGAGGTAGAATTGCAGGCCGATGGAAATTGGCGGCGTGAATTCAACTCCCAAGGCGCGGAGATATTTTTCGCGAAAGAAGACATTAACGTTGTTCTTGTGATACCGGAACTCCATGTCGCTCAGGATTCTCAGGATCTCCCGCCGGAAGAGTGCCAGCAGCTTCATGTGATTTCAGGATTCATCGGGGCGCGATTTTTCGGTTGCATTCAATTGGACGCTCAGCGCGGCGATGATCCGGCCGTGCTCCTCCGCCACCTTCACATGGGCGGCGATCTCGGCGTGGAGCCGCTCGATATAGGCCACGTTGTGCGCGTGGTCGGCGTAGGCCTGCTTCAGCTTTGCCTCGTAGCGCTGGATGGTGGCGAGGCGCTCGGCGCTGTCCTCCTGGACTTGCTTCAGGTAGTCTACGTTGAGCGCGTGGTCGGCGTAGGCCTGCTTCAGCTTTGCCTCGTAGCGCTGGATGGTGGCGAGGCGCTCGGCGCTGTCCTCCTGGACTTGCTTCAGGCAGTCTGCGTTGTCCTCCTGGACTTGCTTCAGGTAGTCTACGTTGTCCTCCTGGACTTGCTTCAGGTAGTCTACGTTGTGCGCGTGGTCGGCGTAGGCCTGCTTCAGCTTTGCCTCGTAGCGCTGGATGGAGGCGAGGCGCTCGGCGCTGTCGAGTTCGGAGGCCTGGATGCGCGCGAGCAGGTGGGGCACGGCCAGGCCGCAGCGCGGATCATCCAGGCGCACCGGCGGCAGCAACTCGGGCTGGTCGCCGGGCGCGGGTGATTCGTAGCTGACCAGCTGGCGGAGGTAGGGCAGGTAGACCTGCTCGCGCAGACCGACGCTCATCACGGCGTCATACCTGTGCAAGCCCGGGTCGTACAGCTGTCGGCCGAGATGCACGAGGGCGTGAAAATGATAGAAGACCAACGGCCGGCCGTTGACGGTGGGGCCGGCCGGGCCCGCGGCGAAGGTGCAGTCCTTGACGTTCCAGGGCGCCGCGTTGACCCCGGGGTGCTGGAGGCTGACGGTGCCGGGGAAGCGTTCCTCCCAAGCATCGAGATACTTCTGATCGGCGTAGCGTTCGGGCTCGAGCCGGTTGAAACACCAGGCTGCGCATTTGTCCGCCCAATCGGCCGCACAAGCCAGCCCGGTGGGGTCATGCCGGAACGAGACCCAGCCGACATTGAAGCGGCCGTAGTACTTGAGGTGGGAGAGCGACGCCGGAAAGCGGTGCGGGGTGATCGCGACAGAGGCGGCACCGATCTCGTCGTAGACAGCCTGCGGCGAGGCGAAGAAATACAGGTCGGCGTCGAGGTAGGTGAGTAGCTCGCCCGCGGGGATGCTTGGAAGCAGGTGTTGCATGAACCACGCGGTGCAGGTGAAGTAGAACTCGAGGTTGGTGCGATTACCGCGAGCCGCAGCGAGCGCTGGGTATTGCGCGACCAGCTCCGCGAGCGGCAGGAGACGGACACACGGCAGGGCGCGCTGGTGCAGGCCGCTTGCGGCCGCCTCGTCCATGCACAGCACAATGAGTTCGAACTCGCCGCCATGCCGCATGAGCGAGTCGTGCAGTGCCAGGCCGCGGGTCAGGTAGTGGCCGTCGAAATAGGTGCAATAGTGTGTCATCGCGAACGCCGGAGCGCCATGCCCTTGAATATGATCTCCCGGCCGTCGAGCAACTGCCGATCCAGCGCGTCGAATTCCTCCTCCACGTGCCAGCCCGGCGGGAGGTTTTCCGCCAGCCGCGGACGACTGAAGAACCAGGCGGGGTAGGAGGCGGGATAGATGCGCGGTGAGACAACCTCCACCGTGAGCCGGTCGCGTGGTGCCTCGATGAACGGCGTGCGGTCGAGGATGATCCGATCGAAACCCTGGACGGCCGCCTCGCGCAGGAAGGCCCATGGTTCGGGCAGATATTGGAGCACGCTCGAGAGCAGCAGCACCGACGGCCGGCGCGCGGCCAGGCAGGCCGCGATAGTTGGAAAGAAACGCAGCTTGCCGTCGGCGAACTCGCGCTCGCCACAGGCGACATGGGCTGGCTGTTCGACGATGCTCCATTCCAGCCGGGCCAATGTGGCCAGCGCGCCGCGGCACTGGAAGTAGGTGCTGCCCAGCGAGCTGCCGAAATCGAGCACCGAGAGGGTGCCTTGGTTTTCGGCGGCGATCCGGTGCAGGAGCGCGAGCAGGCGGTGCGGGAGCTCCAGCGTGGCGAAGGTGACGGAGTCCCGCTCGTAGGCCGCCTCGCCCCGCAGCACCTTGTGCAGCGCGGCGCGGGTGCGCTCGAGGATCGCGGCGGCCTCATAGCCGGTGGAGCGGGTCTTGGCCGAGGCGAAGTCGGGAAAGTCGCCCACGTAAGCCACGTCCGGGCCGTTGGGATCTGCCGTAAGCGGGGTCATGCGCCGGCGGCGGCCCCGCGAGCGGGGACATAGTGCTGCGCCCATGCCGGGTCTGTCTCGAAACCAAGCGCGCGCAAGTCCGGCCCGATCAGCTCCTCCAGCAGCCGGGCGTGCTCGCGCGTGAACCAGTTCTTCCAGTCCCCGATCTCGCCACGGCGGAAGAAATCGCGGTTGCTGCCGGAGAACATTTTTTTAAAATCCGAGTTGTAGACACCATCCACCTCGACGTAGGATTTCACCAAAGGCAGCTGGAGATAATCTCCGATGCGGGTCAAGGTGGGTATGAACCGGTGTTTTAGTTCCTCGTAAGTGACGAAGCACATGCTGTGATCAGCCTTGGCCTCGCGCACATGGGCGGCCCACAGTGGCGCTTCGGTGCGGAGGAATTGCGTAAAAGCTTCAGCTTGGAATACCGGGTCCTGTCCGCTGCGGGAGAGGACGACTTCCTGTCCCTTGATTTGGGTGAAAGTGAGCTTCTCCGCATCAATGGTGGGGTAGGCCTGCTTAAAAAAATAATAGCTAATCAAGCTGTCGCGTGCGTCGCGCGCGATATAGACTAGTGGGCCGGCAGGGTGTCTGGAGCGGAACAAAGGCAGCGCGTCGTGTGATTTGACGCAGATCGGCTGGTCAGGTCGCCTGCGCGGCATACACCAAAAAGTAAAGCTCTCTCCGGGCCGGCCATGGTGCTCTGTATACAGTTTATAGGCTGTATAGGCCTCGCCGGGCACTCCGTCGACTAGCGTGGTCAGGCAGTTGATCAGCCACGTGTTACCCGAGCGGGGGTAGGAGACGAGATAGAAGGAATTAGGCGGAAGCGTTGTCGGCATGGATCAAGAAACTGGCGGCAGGATTTCGATCGCGGACCGGCTGGGCAAGTCCGCCATGCCGAAGTGCAGCAGCTGGAACGGTGTGGTCTCTTCGCGCAGGCGGATGGAGATGCTGGAGACGGCATGCAGTTCGCTGATGCGCAGTTGCGCCGCCATGTATTCCTCGTAACTGATGCCCGGCTCATTGAGCAGGTTGGTCGTGATCATATCGAGGGAAACATCCAGAGTATAATCCGCGCAGTGGACGTTGAGGACAGTGTCCTGGCGAAACCGCAGGCGCGCGCCCCGCGCCACGCGCGCAGGGTCGCGGATTCCATCCTGCAGGGTGATCTTGGAATACACCGCTTGGGCGGTCTTGTCGCGTAGGGTGATGCAGCCTACGCAGAATTCCATGTCGTGCAAGATCTCGAACTCGTAGAAAACTGTCAGAGTCTCGCCCTGCCGGAAATGAGTGGCCGGCTCACCGTTGGCGTAGCCCACCGAAATACCGACGCACCGGGCCCAGCCGTTACCCAACGTCTTGACCCCGGCTGGCACGGACGGGAGCGCGGTTGCGGGCCAGTCCGGAATCTCCGCGCCGGCGGCGCCGACTCCGGTCGGGACGGATGCGCCGGCGGCGCTGCGGGAATAGGCGGCGATTTTTTCCTCCTGCTCTAAATGCATATAGACCTTGGTGCCCTCAGTGGCGGGGCCGTGATACTTCAGGGTTCCGCGCTGGAGCACCACGGTTTTCTGGCAGAACCGTTGCACGGAGGCGAGATCATGGGAGGCTAGGATGATGCAGACGCCGCTGTCGATCAGCTGCCCCATTCGTTCGTAGCAGCGCTGCTGGAAAAAGATGTCACCGACCGACAGCGCCTCGTCGACGATGAGGATTTTTGGCTCCACGGCGGTCTGGACGGCGAAAGCTAGGCGCACAAACATGCCGCTGGAATAGGTTTTGACCGGCTGTTCGATGAAATCGCCGATGTCAGCGAAGGCCGCGATCTGGTCAAAGCGTTCGTCCACCTCGCGCCGGGTCAGGCCGAGCACCGTACCGTTGAGATAGACGTTCTCCCGGCCGGTGAAATCCATGTTAAAACCGCTGCCGAGTTCCAGAAGCGCCGCCACGCGGCCGTTTACACTGACGGAGCCCTGTGTGGGCTGGAGTGTACCGGTGATGATCTGAAGCAGCGTCGATTTGCCGGAACCGTTGCGCCCGATGATGCCCATGCTCTCTCCGGGCCGAACCTCAAAGGAGACATCCCGCAGCGCCCAAAAATCACGATAGCGCGCCTGGGCGCGCGCCTGCATCCAGTGTCGGGCGCCGGATTCCTTGGGAAGCAGCTGTCCCATGGATTCAAGCAGCGGTGTAGTCAGGCGCGAAGACGGGGTGTCCCAGATCCGATAAGCCTTGGACACATTTTGCACCGAAATCACCGGAGCGTCGTTTATGTGGTGGCCGGGGAAGGAGGACGACAAAGGGAATGAAAGGAAAGGCATGACAGACAGGTCGGCAGTGTTCAAAATTACGGATGCTTCGGCAAGTAAAAGCTAATGCCGCTGGGTGTCCGGTTGCGTAGGGAGAAACAATTTCCGGATTGCCAATTCGTGGGCTTTTGCGACGGCTTGACCAACATCCGGATCCGATTTCGTCACGCAGCCCGTTCCTTTTTTCGGGGGGCCGGCGGCCCGACCGGAGAAGAAGTAACCTCATGATCAAATCTCTGCGCAATAAGGCCAAGGCCCTCTGGGTGGGAGCTTTTGGCTCCTCGGATGGCATCCGTTATCATCCTTCCTCCTACGCGGATCCGCATGGCCGGGTTTTTTTCCACCAAGGGCGACTCTACCGCGGGGTGTCTGCGGCAGGCGTCGCGCCGGTCGTGCGCCTGCTGGAGTCCGGCGTGATTGCGGAGTTGGTGCAGCAGCGACTGCTGGTGCCGACGCAGCGCGCGATGCTGAAAGTGGAGGGTTATCCGCTCGTGCTGGAGCACGAGATGGTGCCGCATGTTTCCTATCCATATGAATGGTCATCCGAGATGATGCGGGCCGCTGCGCTGCACACGCTGGCTTTACTCGAGGCCTTGGCGAAGCACGGTCTGACGCTCAAGGATGCCCATGGCTGGAACGTGGTCTTCGAGGGCTGCCGGCCGATTTTCGTCGATCTGGGCTCGATCATTGAGGCAACGCCGGGCGGACCCTGGCTCGCCGAGCGCGAATTTCAGGAATGCCTGCTGCATCCGCTGGCGATGATGGGCGCCGGCCATGATCGCATCGCCCGCGCGCTCCTGCGGGATTTTGATGAAGGGATCAGCTTGCAGCTCTGCGCTTCTATCGTCGGTCTAGGCATTCCGCAGCGGCCGGCCGAGGCCGAGCCCTTCGCCTGGTATCGCCAGTTGATCAGCCGCTACGACTTCAGGTCTGGCGTCACGCGGTGGTCGGGATACTATAAGGATGCGTTTCCGGCGCTGACGCCCGACCCGGCGTGGACGGCAAAGCACCATGCGTTGCAGCAGCTGTTGCAGCAGCACCGACCAAGCAGCGTGCTGGATATCGGTTCTAATCGCGGTTGGTATGCGCTGCTGGCTGCCGCGGGCGGGGCGCGCGTCGTGGCTTTCGACAATGACGCCGCCTGCATCAATGAGCTGTTTGCCGATGCCGTGGCCCGGGGACTGGACGTGCAGCCCCTGGTGATGAGCTGTCTCAATCCCTCGCCGCGCCTCGGTCTGGGCGACGGTGTGATGGAGTCCGCCAGCGAACGGCTAACCTGCGAACTCGTGCTGGCTCTGGCGCTGGTCCACCACATGGTTTTCAAGATGTATCTAAACTTCGAGCAAATCGCGGCCGGGCTGGCGGCCTACGCGGAGAAGACCCTTATCGTCGAGTTTCCTCCGCGAGATGACGTCCACGTGTGCCAATGGATCACGGACGGCCATGCGTGGTATACCGTCGAGAATTTTACCGCGGCGTTGCGCCGGCATTTCCCACGGATCAGCACTGTGGCCTCGGATCCTGCGCCCCGTGTGTTGTTGGTGTGCGAACGATGATTCCGCCGCTGCTGGCCACAACTTGCAATTGGACGGCCGCTGATGCTTGGGGTCGTTACAGACTAGGCTCATTGATAAAATGCGACGGCGGGCGTTGATTTGCCGGCACCCGAGAGGCCGCAGATCCAGAAACTGTTTGAAGCAGAGTTAGAGCACGTCCGCGAACGCGGGCTTCATGCGACGAAAGGCGAGGTGGCCGAGATAGCAGGTGACTAGGCCGGTGGCATAAAGATAGCTGAGGTGATTTAAATTAAGGGGCCGATTCCACAGCGCAGCATCGCGCGTGAGGTCGATCGCCAGCAGCAAGGGGTTGAAGCGTAGATAAACCCAGGCAGCTGGATATTTTTGCGCCGTGAAGAAAACGCCGCTAGCCCACATCAGCGCCATCGATAAAAATTGCATCACTTGGCTAATGTCTCGGAAAAATACGCCAAGGGCTGAAAAAAACCAACTCGTGCCCATGCCCAGCAAAATCAGGGGTGCAATAATGACAGGCAGCCAGAGGAGACTGAGTGAAATTTCGTGACCGGTGAGGAGTAGGCTCAACAAGGCGAGGCCCAGGCTGATACTGAGATGGAAAATCGCGCCGCCTACGCTCGCAGCGGGGAGGATTTCTAAGGGGAAAACTACTTTTTTTACGAAGTTGGGGTTGCCTACAATAAGGCTGGGTGCCGTGGCTAGCACTTCGGCAAAGAAATGAAACAAGGTCAGGCCAAGGAAAATTCCTAGCGCATAATCAACGCGGGTTTCTCCTGCCGCGACCCCAAAGCTGCCGTTAAAAATGTAACCAAAAACCAAGACGTATAATCCAAGCATCAGCAACGGATTGAGGAACGACCAAATAAGGCCTAAGTGACTGCCTTTGTGGCGCACTTCCACGTTGCGCCACGTGAATTGCCAGAGCAGTTCGCGCTGGGCCCAGAGGTCGGCGGCAAAGGGTAGGAGTCGGCGCAGCATCAGTGAGGAATCAAGCTGGTGTTTAAAGCCTTGGGCCTCACGACAAGTAAAGGCAATTTCCGTCTGGCCCGGGGCGCACTTTGCCCGGCGGGCGGCGCAAATTTCCTGATTGCCAATGACAGGGCTTTGCGGCGCTTTTACACCCTACGCCATGAAAGTCTGGAAAATTAATGCGGCCCTGCCGTTCATCACTGTCAGCCTGTGGGCGGCAGCGCCCACCGCGAATGAACTGGTCCTGCCGGAGCGGATCTTCCCTCAGCTGGAGGCGATCCTGCAGAAGGCCGTGCAGCAGTCTCCCCGCATGCTCAACCGGGAGCTGGATCTGGAAATCGCGGAGAACAACCGGATCTCAGCCCGGTCAAATCTGCTCCCCAGTCTCGGCGGCTACTACAATTACTACGAGGCACAGGACGCCCGGGCCGACCTTGCCGGCCGGCACGAAGTCACCAAGATTGCCTACAATTTCTCGCTGAACCAGCCCGTGTTCTACTGGGGCGAACGCCGGAATAATGCGGAAATCGGGAAAATCTCGGCCCGGATTGCCCAGGGGCAGTATCGGGATGGCTACCGGATGCTGGCCCAGACTCTGCGCAACAACTACCTGCGCATCATTGTGCAGAAACTCGGCGTTAAGCGCGCGGAGTTTTATGCGGAATACACCCAGAACGTTCTGAAACAGGAGGAGATCCGTCTCGCGCAAAAAGTGATTTCGGAATACCTGATCTTCAATGTGCGACTGACCGCGGAACAGGCCCAGATTGCACTGGAAGGGGCGCACTTTGACTTCGAAAACGCCAAGATGTCCTTCGCACGCCTGGCCGGCCTCGCCGTCATGACGGACGACATGATCCCGAATTCGATACCGACGGTCACTTATGCGGCCGGAACCTTCGATCAATTGCTGGCGGGCTTCCTGAACCAGAAGGATCCGCCCACCACGGAGGCCGACACGCTCCGCCGCCAGCTGGCCATTGAGAACCTGAATTACGCCAATCAGAAGACCCGCCTGCGGCCCAAATTCAACGCCGTGCTGGGCGTGAGCCAGGACGAGCAAAGCCTCACCATCAACGTCGCCCAGAAATTTCGGGTGAATTCCATCTATGGCGGCGTGTCCGCCAACTGGACTTTGTTCGATGGATTCTCCGCCGGAGCAGCGCAACGCAACGCCCTGGCCCGCCGCCGCCAGTTGGAAAACGACTACAAGGAAATGACGGAACGGCTCGCGCAGCAGGCCCAGACGCAGGTGAAGCTGGTCAATTTTTTCGCTCGCTATATGTCCATCAATGACCGGTTCATGACCTCCAGTGAGGGCAACCTGAAGACCAAGCAGGATGAATTCAGCCGCGGGATCATGTCCGAGGCCGATGTGAGCCTGGCCCAACTCGCGTTGTATGACGCCCAGATCAACGCCTACAATGGCCGGAGTGATTTTCTGGCCAAGATCGGTGATTTCCTCGGCACCGTCATGGAGGATCCGGTCGTCACCAACCTGCCCGCCCAATGACCAAAGCCGCCGCCTCTTCCCCTAATTGGCTGCTCCGGCTGGCCATCGCAGCCGGCGTCCTGGGGCTGGTTTATTTCGGCGTTTCCTACTCCCTGCGCCCCGTGGCGCAGGTGATGCCGGCAACCAAGGGCAAGGCGGTGCGCTTTGTGCCGGGCACTGTCGATGTGAAGGCGGAGTATGCCATCGAGCTCAAGAGCGAGGTGAGCGGCCGCGTCAGCACCAACGATCTCGATATCGGCAAGCGTGTCTACAAGAACGATGTTTTGGTCCAGATCGATCCGGGGGACGTGGATCTCGAAATCGAGCGCATCAAGAACGAGATCGTGGCGGCGAAGCGCAAGGTCGAGCTGGGATCCACGCTTCGCGCCGATTTACTAAACAAGCGCGACACCGTCGCCAACATGGAAAGACAAGTGAAGGCCGGGGCGTTTCCCCAGGCTGAATTTGACAAGGAACAGCGTCTGCTCCAGCAACTTGAGCAGCGCCTGGAGCTCGACGAGGTGACCCTCAAGCTGGCCCTTGAAACCCACGAAAACAGCCTGCGGGCCAAGGAGCGCGAGAAGACCAAAATGACGATTTCGTCGCCCACCGATGGCGTCGTGACCGCGGTGTTTGCGCGGGTTGGCGATCTCATCGACCGCAACGCCCCCATCGCCACCATCATGGCGATCGGCCGCACCGTGGAGGCCAAGCTCAGTGAGGAGAATTTCGCCGCGGTGAAGCTGGGCCAGAAAGCCACGGTGCGTTTCCTGACCTATGGCGGCGATCACTACAATGCGGTTGTTTCCAAGATCCTGCCCTCAGCCGACCCGGCCACGCAGCGCTACACCGTTTATCTGGATGTGGCCATGCCGGAGGGGCGTCCGCTGGTGCCCGGCATCACAGGCGAGGTAAGCATCATCATCGCGGAGCGGGACGACGCCGTCATCATCCCGCGCCGCGCCTTGGTCGGGGAATATGTTTACGTTGTGGAGGGCGGCAAACTGGCTCTGCGCAAGGTCGTGAAGGGCTACGACAGCCTGAACGAGGTGGAGATCCTCACCGGCCTGCAGGCAGGCGAAGAGGTGGTTGTGGAGCAGCAGGATCGGTTTCGCGAGGGTGAGCGCGTACGCACCCAGGTCCTGACGAACTAGCCGCCGCCGGGCCCGCGCGCCGTGTCCACCAATCTTCGTATCGCCCTCCGTTTCCTGACGGCCCGCAAGCGCTCCATGCTGATGAGCCTGGCCGGCATTGTGTTTGGCGTGGGCTTTTTCATCGTCACGCAGGCCCAGACGAGTGGCTTCGAGCAGTTCTTCATCCGGACCATCCTGGGCACCAACGGGGCGATCCGCATCGAGGATAAATTCCAGGACACCATCTTTTCGATGGTCGCCGCCGGCCACAGCGCCGGGGCGAGCAAGTTCGAGGCCGCCGCCGACCGCTCGGGCCGCAAATACATCGAGGGGGTGGAGGATCCCGCGCTCATCACCGAGGCGTTGCGCAAATTCCGGAATGTCTCCGGGGTTTCCACGGTGGTGCAGGGCTCCGTGATCGCCGACAGCTCGTTCAAGAATGACTCGGCCAAGGTTTACGGCATCAAGCTGGAGGACCATCTGGCGGTGTCCGACCTGGCCGCCCAGGTCCTGCGGGGCAGCGGCAGTCTTGAGGATTTCCGCAACACGCCACAAGGTGTCCTGATGGGCAAGGTGCTCGCCGATCGCCTGCAGCTGAAGCCGGGGGATTCACTGATCCTGCAGGCGGGGACCGAGCAGCGCCGCTACCGGGTGTCGGCCCTCTATGCCACGGGCGTGAGCGACATCGACCGGGTGCGCATTTACCTGCACCTCGGCGAGGCGCGTTCGCTGCTGAAGAGGACGGCCGGCGCCTCTTTCATCCAGGTGGCCTTGTTTGACCGCGACCGCGCGCCCCAGGATGCGTCGCAAATGGAACAGGTGCTCCGCCACAGCGCCAAAAGCTGGCAGGAAAGGGAGGAAAGCTGGCTCCAGGCCTTCAAGGCCCTGCAGATTTCCGCCGCGCTGACCGTCTCGACCATCATCCTTATTTCCGGGCTCGGCATGTTCAATACCCTCGCGATGATCGTCATCGAAAAGACCAAGGAGATCGCGATTCTACGCTCCATGGGCTACATGCGGCGCGACATTTCGCGGATTTTTCTCTGGCTCGGCGCCATCGTTCTCGTGATCGGCACCATTGGCGGGTGGGGGCTCGGCGCCGGCGTGACCTACGGGGTGTCCAAGATGCCCATCCGGATCCGCGGCATCTTTTCCGCGGACAGTTTTCAGGTTTCCTGGAATATCTGGCACTATGTGGTGGCGACGATCACCGCCACTGTGGTGGTGATGACCGCCGCGGTCATCCCCGCCCGGCGCGCCGCGCGCCTGGAGCCGGGCGACATCATCCGCGGGACTTCGCAATGAGCCCGGAACGGAAAATGGAGGCAGGAGACCGGAGACGGGAGACCGGACACTGGAATTTCATGGCGGGCCAGCACCAAACACCCAAAACAATAATGGAGATGCAGTCATGAAATCCACGATCAAGCGATTCGAGGACCTGGAAGTCTGGAAGGAAGGCATGCAACTGGCGGTGGGCATTTATCAAGCCATGGAGCACTCGCGGGATTTTGGCTTGAAGGACCAGATGCGGCGCGCAGCCGTGTCCGTTCCCTCGAACATCGCCGAGGGTTATGAACGCGAATCCAACCGTGAGTTTGTGCAGTTTCTCAATTATTCCCGGGGATCGGGCGGCGAGCTGCGCACGCAGATTTACCTGGCGGCAAAACTGGGGCAGCTAGACCAACCGTCCGCGCGCGAGCTGCTGGGGAAAAGCCGCAAGGTATCCGCCATGTTGCACAAGTATGTGCAGGTCAGGAAACGCGATTTCTGATGTCCGCACCCCCTGATTCTTCCGGTCTCCGGCCTCCCGCCTCCGGTCTCCCCGCGCAGGGCGGCAAAGCCGCCCTCGCGTTGCGGTGCGAAAACCTCCACCGCCATTTGGGCGTGGGGGAGGGCCGGGTGCATGTGCTGCGGGGTGTCTCGTTCGAGGCCCGGCGCGGGCATGTCACCGCCATCGTCGGCCCGTCGGGTTGCGGCAAGAGCACGCTGCTCTACCTGCTCGGGTTGCTCGACCAGCCGGAAAACGGGTCGATCTGGATCCGCGACCAGCTCATGTCGAACAGCAGCGACCTCGACCGCACGGCCGCGCGTTGCGCGCACATCGGCTTTGTCTTCCAGTTCCACTTCCTGATGCAGGAATTCTCCGCGCTCGAAAATGTCATGATGCCCATGCGCAAGCTGGGTACCATGGGGGAGGAGCAGATGGCCGGACGCGCCCGGTCCCTGCTGGCGGGCGTGGGCCTTGCCGACAAAACCCACCGGCTGGCGACCCAGCTTTCGGGTGGCGAGCAACAGCGCGTGGCCGTCGCCCGGGCGCTGGCCAACCAGCCAGCCATCATCTTGGCCGACGAACCCACGGGCAACCTCGACGTCAGGAATTCCGCCCTGGTTTTCGACCTTCTGACCCGGCTGGCCAAGGAAAACAACCAGGCGGTTGTGCTCGTGACCCACAATCCCGACATCGCCAGCCGCTGCGACGAGATCAAGCCGATGCGGGACGGAGAATTCGTCGGTTGAAGGAACGCATGAGCCCGGGCCGAGTATTCTAGTTTTTCGGCCTGAGTGGGGCGGGCAAGACCACTCTGGCCTCGGGCCTTGCGGAGAAGTTGAGGGCACAGGGCCGACCGGTGCTGCTGCTGGATGGCGATGTGCTGCGAGGGGGTCTGTGCCGGGACTTGGAATATTAAGACGAGGCACGCACCGAGAATATCCGACGCGCGGCAGAACTGGCCAAACTCGCGATGATGCAGGGTCAGGTGGCGATCACCGCGTTTATCACGCCCCGGAAAGCCTGAGGCGTCTGGCACGGGAAATCGTCGGACGGGACAAACTTGACCTTGTCTGGGTGGACACCCCGCTCGCGATCTGTCAGCAGCGCGACCCCAAGGGCCTCTACCAGCGGGCAGCAGCAGGAAATCTTCCACAGTTCACGGGATTGATTCAGTTTTTGAAGAGTCAACCAGCCATGACCTGCAGGTGCGGACGAACCAGCGCTCGCCGGCCGAATTGTGCCCGGAGCTGGAAGCCTTTTGCTGGCGCCGGTTGAGCTGAACCGATAAATCGCCTGTAACCGGATTCAAGGTATCCGAGTCTTGGATAGGAATCCGCCCTTGCTCAAATTACGGGCCAATCGAGTAGCGGGTTAAGTGTCGCCGATGGTCATTCAGATTAAATCAATGATAAGCATGAAACCCAGCCTGCAGCAAAAATATCTCAGCATCCACATTCCCAAGACGGCGGGGGTCAGCATCCGTAACATCCCCAAGGAGCATTTCGGCCCGGGTTTCGTCCTGTATTACTGGCAGATAACCGATGCCTGGGGACAAGTCCTCGCGGAAGTGCCATCCGATGCGACCTGCGTTCACGGTCATTATCAGGCGGACCAGCTTGCGAACACTTTTCCGGACTCCGCTCTGATCACCTGGGTGCGGGATCCAGCCGAAAGGGTGGTCTCGTCCTATTATCACCGGCTGCGGGATCCGGATTGGCAGCACCCCGTGTGTGAGGAGTTGCACCGCCGAAAGCTGTCCCTGACCGGATACGCCGCGCTGCCCCTGGTGCGAAATGAGATGTCCCATTTCTTCGGCAGCAAACTCCCCGAGGATTTCTTCTTCATCGGCATCGTGGAGGAGTTCGACCGATCGCTGGCCCGCATGGCGCAGATGCTCGGCATCACGGCGGCGCCGCTGCGCCGGGGCAACCTCAATCCGGAAAACCGGCCGGCCGCTACAAACTCGACCCGGGGGTTCGCGCGGAGATTCTGGAATTGAACAGGAAGGACGCGGCCCTCTATGAAGCCTGCCTGTATCAGTGGGGAGACCCAACGAACCGGGACTAGTATCGGAAATTTCAGAAATTAGCCCGAAAAATCAGGCCGGGGACTTTGCTATTAATCTCCCCCGGGCCGGCTTGGGCGGAAATTTTGTTTTACATTGGAGAGAGGGATTCATTCCCTCGGCAGGAATTAGAAACGCACACCCAACGTGATTCCGCATAATTCGAGCAATTCATTCTTGCCCCAGCTGGGCGGCTTGCTGGCCGCAGTGGCCCTTCGACCTGAGTCACGCGCCATGCGGCGCCAGGCAGGGAGTTACTGACCGCCCGACCGGCGGACAACACGAACTAACCCGGGCTCATGTCGAAGATTTTCCCCAAGGCCGCCAACGCTCTGCCGCTGCAGATCGTGATTTTTCTTTTCATCCTGGGCGGAGTCACGACGGCGGGCATCACCTACTACGCCACGCCAGCCTACCTGCGCGTCGGCTACCAGCCGGTGCAGCCCGTCCCCTTTGACCACAGCCTGCACGCCGGCCAGCTCGGTCTCGACTGCCGGTACTGCCATGCCGGGGTCGAGAAGTCCGGCACGTCGAGCGTCCCCGCCGCCCAGACCTGCATGAATTGCCACAGCATCATCAAACCCACCAGCCCGCTGCTCGAGATCGTGCGCCAGAGCTACGCGACCGGCGAGCCCGTGCCGTGGGTCAAGATCCATCAGACGCCCGACTACGTCTACTTCAACCACTCCGTCCACGTGAACCGCGGCGTCAGCTGCGTCGAGTGTCACGGTAAGGTGAACGAGATGAGCGTCGTCTACCACGACCAGCCCCACAGCATGAGCTGGTGCCTCGACTGCCACCGCAACCCCGCCTCCCGCCTCCGCAATCCCGAGGACGTCTTCAATCTCAATTCCTCGACGCTCGCGGCGCAGGGCAAACTCACTGACGCCGAGAAGTTCGTCCACGACTGGAAGGTCAAACCGCCGCAAAGCTGCTCCGGCTGCCATCGCTGATGAAACGCAAATTTGACCATCCCGCCACCTCGCCGCGCGAGCTTTCCGGCCCGAAATACTGGCGCAGCCTCGACGAGCTGGCGGACACACCCGGTTTCCGCGAGCACCTTGCCCGCGAATTCCCCGAGGGCGCGTCCTCGATGGACGGGGTGGATCGCCGGCAGTTCATGAAGCTGATGGCGGCATCGTTCGCGTTTGGCGGGCTGGGCCTGGCCGGCTGCCGTCGCCCGGAGGCGCACATCCTGCCCTACGGCAAGTCCGTCGAATACACCGTCCCCGGCCTCCCGCTTTATTTCGCCACGGCGATGCCTCAGCGCAAGTCGGCCATCCCGCTGATCGCCGAGACGCACCAGGGCCGCCCGACCAAGCTCGAGGGCAACCCGAGCTACCTGCCGCACGGCGGCGCCAGCTCGCTCCTCGCCCAGGCCTCGGTGCTTGATCTGTACGACCCGGAGCGCGCCACGGCCCACACCAAGGGCGGCACCACGCTGACCAACGCCCAGGTGAACGACATCCTCGCGGGCATCACCAAGGCCTACGGCGGCAACGGCGCGGGGCTGGCATTCCTGGCCGATGAGTCGGCTTCGCCGACCCGTGCCCGGCTTGTGGCGAAACTGAAGCAGAAATTCCCGCGCGCCATCTGGGCCGAATACGAGCCCGTGCAGGACGAGCCGCCGGTGGCTGCCGCGCAGGCTTCGTTCGGCAAGAATGTGAAGCCGGTCTATCGCTTCGCCAAGGCCAGGCGCATCGTCAGCCTCGATGCCGATTTCTTCCACGCCGAGGCCGGCGCACTGTATTACGCCCGCGATTTTGCCAAGGGCCGCCGCGTGACCAAGACGACTGACGAGATGAACCGGCTTTATGTCGCCGAGAGCGGTTTCTCGCTCACCGGCAGCATGGCCGACCATCGCCTGCGCCTGGCCAGCAGCCACATGCTCGGCCTAGCCGCCGCCCTAGCCAACGAGGTGCTTGGGACCAAGGTGTTCGCCGCGCGCGCGTCGGGCCTCGACCTGAACTCGAAATGGATCGAGGAGTGCGCAAAGGACTTGCTGGCACACAGCGGTGCGAGCCTGGTGGTCGCCGGCGCTCACCTGCCTGTGGCCGTCCACGTGCTGGCCAACGCCATCAACGCCCGGCTCGGCAACCTCGGCTCGACGGTGGACTTTGTCGAAATCGAGCCGTCGTTGGCTTCCGGTATTCTCTCGCTCGCCACCGCCATCAAGGCCGGCTCGGTCAAGACCCTTCTCGTGCTCGGGGGCAACCCGGCCTATAACGCGCCGGCGGAACTCGATTTTGCCAGGCTGCTGGGCTCGGTGCCGGAGGTCATCCGTTTCGGTTACTACGTTGACGAAACTTCCGCCCAGGCCGGCACGCACATCGGCGCGACGCATTACCTCGAGTCGTGGGGCGACGCCCGCACGGTCGACGGCACGATTGTGCCGGTCCAGCCGATGATCCTGCCGCTCTTCAACGGCCTCTCCGAGGTCGAACTGCTCGCCCGGGTGGCAGGGGAGGAGAACCCCGACGCCTACGCCCAGGTTTTCACCACCATCGGCCGGCTCACCAGCGGCGACAGCAAGAAGGCGTTCGAGAAATTCCTCCACGACGGGCTGCTCGCGGGCTCGGCCTACAAGGCGGTGCCGGTCGCCTTCGACCCGCAGCGCTCCGGCTCAGCCTTTGCCCAGAGCCCGGCTTTTGCCGCGCTCTCGAAGGACAACCTCGAGGTGCGCTTCGTCACCGACCACAAGATGGACGACGGCCGTTTCGCCAACAACGGCTGGCTGCAGGAATGCCCGGATCCCATGACCAAGATTTCTTGGGACAATGCCATCCTCGTCAGCCCGCGACTCGCCAAGGAGCTCGGCGTGGTGCCCGGCGGCAGCATGCTGCAGGTCGCGCGCAAGGAAGAGGCGGAGTTTTCCCAGGGCAAGGAGAACGCCTTTGTTTTCGAAGTGACTCTCAATGGGCGCACGGTGCGCGGCCCCGTGCACATCCAGCCCGGTCTTTCGAATTACACCATTGTGCTCCCGCTCGGTTATGGCCGCACCAAGTCCGGCCACATCGGCACCGGGGCGGGTTTCAGCGCCTATGCGGTCCGTTCGACGGATGCGCTGGGCTTCGCCACCGGCGCGAAGCTGGCCAAGACCACCGAGCGCCTCAAGCTCGCCAACACGCAGGAGCACTGGTCGATGGAGGGCCGCGACATCGTGCGCGAGGCCAATTTCGACGGTGAAGAGGGCTACTTGAAAAACCCAGATTTCGTGAACGGCATCGGCATGGAGTCGCACACCCCCGCCGTGCTTGGCGCGGACAAAGACAAGTCGCCGGCCTTCATCGCCACCACGACGCCGCGCGGCAATTCGCTTTACGAGTCACCCAACCTCGACGGCCCGCACCAGTGGGGCATGTCGATCGACCTTAACACCTGCATCGGCTGCAATGCCTGCATCATCGCCTGTCAGGCGGAGAACAACATTCCCATCGTCGGCAAGGAACAGGTCATGCGCGGCCGCGAGATGCAATGGATCCGCCTCGATCGCTACTACTCCGACGGCCACGCCGACGTGCAGGCCTTCGGTGCCGAGGGCAACAAGGCGCTGCCGGGCGACTCGGATGACCCCACCGTCTCCCCCCAGGTCTCGATGCAGCCCATGACCTGCCAGCACTGCGAGCTTGCGCCCTGCGAGACAGTGTGCCCCGTCAACGCCACGGTACACGATGACGAAGGAGTCAACGTCATGGCCTACAATCGCTGCATCGGCACCCGCTATTGCGCGAACAACTGCCCCTACAAGGTCCGGCGTTTCAATTTCTTCGACTTCAACAAACGGTCGCTCGACGCCCTCTATATGGGACCGCTTGGCCACCAGGACGAGGTGCCCGAGTTGGTGAAGATGGTGAAGAATCCCGATGTCACCGTGCGCATGCGTGGCGTCATGGAGAAGTGCACCTATTGCGTCCAGCGCGTGCAGCAGGCCAAGATCGCCCAGAAGCGCAAGGCAGGCGCCACCGGCAATGTCGAGATTCCCGACGGCACGATCAAAACCGCCTGCGAGCAGGTGTGCCCGGTCGAGGCCATCATCTTCGGCAACATCCTCGACGAGCACAGCGCCGTCTCCACCGCCAAACGGCAGGATCGCGACTACGCCGTCCTCGGTTATCTCAACGTCCGGCCGCGCACGACCTATCTCGGCAAGCTGCGCAATCCGAATCCCGCGATGCCCGACTACGGCGCGCTCCCCCTCAGTCGCGTCGAATACAACCAGAAGAACGGCCACTCAGCGCACGGTGCCGCCCCGGGCCACGCGGCGAAGCCGGCGGCTGAACCCGCCAAACACGAAGGGCAGGGCTGATGGGCGCGCACCCCGCAGAACACGCCGCACCTGCGATTCTTTCCGAGGTCAGGCCCGCGGTGCTGCCGCGCGCCATCCTGGTGGAGAACCACCGCGACTTCCATTGGATAACGGAGAAAATCTGCGGCATTGTCGAGGGCCAGACGCCCGTTTGGTGGTGGTGGTGCTTCGGCATCGCCGGGATCGTGGCCTCGTTCACCGTCGCCGGCCTGACCTACCTCGTCGCGACGGGCGTCGGAGTGTGGGGCCACGCCAACCCGGTCAACTGGGCGTGGGACATCGTCAACTTCGTCTTCTGGATCGGTATCGGCCACGCCGGCACGCTCATCTCCGCCATCCTCTGCCTGCTGCGCCAGAAGTGGCGCACCTCGATCAATCGCGCCTCCGAGGCCATGACGATCTTCGCGGTCGTCTGCGCCGCCATCTTCCCGGTCTTCCACGTCGGTCGCATCTGGTTTTCGATCACACCCGGCTGGCTTTTCCCGTTCCCGAACTCCAACGCCATCTGGCAGAACTTCCGCTCGCCCCTGGAATGGGACGTGTTCGCCGTCTCGACCTACGGCACGGTCTCCGTGCTCTTCTGGTATATCGGCCTCATCCCCGACCTCGGCACGCTGCGCGACCGTTTCACGGCGGCCGGCAAACTCATCCGGGCGCGGATCTACGGGTTCTTCGCCATGGGTTGGCGCGGCTCCAACCGCCAGTGGAGCAACTACGAAATGGCCTACCTCATCCTTGCCGGCATCGCGACGCCTCTCGTGCTTTCGGTGCACACCATCGTGTCGTTCGACTTCGCCATTTCGCTGATTCCCGGCTGGCACACGACCATCTTCCCGCCTTACTTCGTGGCCGGCGCCATTTTCTCCGGCTTCGGCATGGTGATGACGCTCATGCTGCCGCTGCGCGCCGTCTTCCGCCTCGAGGACCTGATCACGCAGTATCACATCGACTGCATGTGCAAGATCACCTTGGCGACCGGCACGATGGTGGGCTACGCCTACTCGATGGAGTTCTTTATCGCGTGGTATGGCGCGAACCCGTATGAAGGCTTCGCGTTCGTCAACCGCGCGTTCGGCCACTACGCCTGGGCCTACTGGATCATGATCGGCTGCAACGTCATCACGCCGCAGTTCTTCTGGTTCAAGGCCGTCCGCGAGAACACCACGCTGGTCTGGTGTCTCGCGATCATGGTCAACGTCGGCATGTGGTTCGAGCGCTTCGTGATCATCGTCACCTCGCTCGCCCGCGACTTCCTGCCCTCGAGCTGGGGTTATTATTCGCCGACGGTCGTCGAGATCTTCACCTTTTTCGGCACGTTCGGCGTGTTCTCCTTCCTGTTCCTCCTGTTCATCCGCTTCGTCCCCATCATGCCGATGTCGGAAGTGAAGTCGGTCATCCCCTTGGCCGATCCCCACGGATCGCCCAAACACTGAGGAGGCCCGGCCATGAAAGAAACCTACGGGCTCATCGCCACCTTCGACACCACCCCCCGCTTTTACTCGGCGTGCGAAAAGGTGCGCGACGCCGGCTACTCGCAGTGGGATGCCCTCACGCCGTTCCCCATCCACGGGCTCGACGCCGCCATGGGCGTGCGCCGCTCCAAGGTGCCGCGCTTCTCGCTCGCCGGCGGCATCACCGGGTTTGTCACCGGCATGTCGTTCATCTGGTGGGCCAGCGCCTACGAGTATGCTCTGGTCGTCGGCGGCAAGCCCTACTTCAGCCCGATGTACGCTTTCCCCGTGGCTTACGAGCTGACGATTCTCTTCACCGCCTTCGCCACCATCATCGGCATGTTCCTCCTCAACGGCCTGCCGATGCACTACCACCCCGTTTTGAAGGCGCCGCAGTTCGTCCGCGCCACCGACGACCGCTTCTACATAGTGATCGAGGCCCGTGACCCGAAATTCGACGCCGCCCGGACCCGCGCCCTGCTCGAGCAATCCGGCGGCAAGGACATCGCCGAACTGGAAGAATAAGATGCGCTTCGCCTACTACACGCTCGCCTTCCTCGTGGTGCTCCTGATCTCCGTCATGGGCTTCCGCGGCCTGCGCTCGCCTTTGCCCCCGATCGAGGTCTTCCCCGACATGGACCACCAGGGCAAATACAAGCCCCAGGCGACGTCCAAGTTCTTCACCGACGGCCGCGCCGACCGGCCGATTCCCGGTGGCACCGTGCCGCGCGGCCGCAGCGCCGCGGCCGACCCTGCCTTCCTCCGCGCCGATGACTTCCACTACGAGGGCAAGCTCGTCGACGGCTCCTTCGGCCGCGGCTTCCCGGTCGAGGTCACCGAGGCTTTCATCAAGCGCGGCCAGAACCACTACCTGATTTACTGCGCTCCCTGCCACGGCGTGCTCGGCGACGGCAACGGCATCACCAAGTCCTACGGCATGCTCGTCACCCCGACCTACCACGACGACCGCCTGCGCGCGATAGCCGAGGGGGAGATTTTCAACACCATCACCCACGGCAAGAACACGATGTTTTCCTACGCGGACAAACTCTCGCCCGATGATCGCTGGGCCGTGGTCGCGTATGTGCGGGCCCTCCAGCGCGCGCGGCACGCCACACTGGCCGATGTGCCGGCCGACCAAAGGGGATGGCTGAAGTAACATGAGCGCGCCTGCCGCCACCTCCCCGTCCCCCACGACCGCCAGCTTGGCGGTCAAGTTCCTCGTCGCCGGTGTCGCCGGTCTCGCGCTCACCGCGCTCGGTTATTTCCTGACCGGAAATCATCAGGGCGTCGCGCTTTCCTATCTCGTGGGCATCGCCTACTGGACCGCCGTGTGCATCGGCATGCTGCTGCTGGTGCTCATCCATCACATTGTCGACGCGGGCTGGTCCACCGTCATCCGCCGCCAGTTCGAGCACGGCCTGTCCGCCTTCAAGTGGCTCTTCGTGCTCTTTCTGCCGCTGCTCATTTCCGCTTGGTTGAACCCGGGCCTGGTCTGGCCGTGGATGGATCTCACGCACGTGTTGCACGGCGGCCACGGCACGGTCGGCAGCGACGTGCTCTACCAGAAGAAGGCCAGTTTCCTGAACCTGAACATGTTTACCGGTATGACCGTAGGCTTCTTTGTGGTGTGGGTCTGGCTCTCGGCGCGGCTGCGCAAAGCCTCGTTCCGGCAGGACGCCGACGGCGACATCAAGTGGACGTTCATGAACCGGACGACCGCGGCTTTTGGCATCCCGCTCACCGCCCTCGCGCTGAGCTTCGCCGCCATCTACTGGATGAAGAGCCTTGAGTATCACTGGTTCTCCACGATGTATGGCGTGTGGTTCTTCGCCAATTGCATCCGCGCCGGCCTGGCCTTCGGCATGATGATCACCTTTTGGCTCTGCGCCCGCGGTGACTACCGGGGCATCTTCAACACCAACCAGCTGCATTGCCTCATCGCGCTGGCCTTCGCGTTCGTGGTGTTCTGGGCCTACATTACTTTCTCGCAGTATTTCCTCATCTGGAACGCCAACGTCCCCGAGGAAACATTCTGGTATAACATCCGCGAGCACGGCGACTGGGTCTGGGTGGGCATGCTTCTCCTTTTCGGCCACTTCTTCGTGCCCTTCCTGCTGTGGTTGTCCTACCGTCGCAAGTCCACCCTCGGCCCCGCCCTGGGCATCAGCATCTGGGTGGCCTTCATCATCCTCGTCGATCTCTGCTACAACATTCTGCCGGCCCTCAAGGATGCGCACGACGACCCGCTGCCGTTCCTCTCGCTCAACCTCCTCTGGGTGCTCACCTCCGTCGTCGGGGTCGGCGGTGTCTGCGTCTGGGCCTACCTGAAGAGCTTTCCCACCGCCCGGATCATCCCCATTCGCGACCCGCGTATCGTCGAGTCCCTCACGCACCACGAGGCCACCGCCCCATGAGCGATTCCTCCCAATTTTCCTTCCCGCACCGCACACCCGTGTTCACCACGGTCATCGTGCTGGTCTGCTTCGCCCTCTTCGGCTGGCTCGCGCTGAAGATCTACGCGCCGCACGCCTACACGGTGGACAAGATCGAGGGCGTGAGAACCCCGGCCGAACGCCAGGCGCTTTTCATGGAGCACCACGCCAAGGATCAGGCCGAAGCCACCACCTACGGCTGGGTCGACCAGAAAGCCGGCGTGGCCCGGATTCCCGTTGAGGAGGCCATTAAACTCACCGCCCGGGAGCACGCGAAGAAGTAACCCGATGACATCCCCCGATCACAGCGACCGCACGGAACAGATGGAGATCGACACCTCCGCCAAATGGCCGGTGCTCTTCTTCTTCGGCTCGGCGTTGCTGTGGCTCCTGCTCGGCGGTGCGCTCCAGCTGATTGCCGCCCTCAAGCTCCACCTGCCCGGTTTTCTCTCGACATGTGAGTGGTCCACCTACGGCCGCGTGGCCCCCGCCGCACAGAACGCCCTCGTCTACGGCTGGGGCATGAATGCCGCGTTTGGTTTTGGCCTCTGGCTGATGGCCCGCCTGTCCGCGACGACCCTCCGCCACGGCGGCTGGCTGTTTGTCGCCCTGAAGTTCTGGAACATCGGCGTCACGCTCGGTGTGCTCGGCATTCTCGGCGGTTACTCGACGTCCTTCGAATTGCTGGAGATGCCGCGTTTCGTGACGCTCATCCTCCTCGCGTCCTACGCCCTCATCGGGGCCTGGTCGGTTACAACCTTTAGCATCCGCAACACCGAGAATGTATTCGCCTCACAATGGTATCTGTTCGGCGCCGCGTTCTGGTTCCCCTGGCTTTACGCCCTCGCGCAGGTGATGCTCCTGAAGGCGCCCGTGCGCGGTGCGCTGCAGCCCGTCGTCAACGCCTGGTATGTGCACGGGCTCTACGGTCTGTGGTTCATGCCGGTGGCGCTGGCCGCGGCCTATTACTTCCTGCCCAAGATTCTCGGCAAGCCCATCGTCAACTACTATCTGGCCCCGCTCGCGTTCTGGTGGCTGGTGGTCACGACCGCCTTTGCCGGCGGCAGCCGCCTGATCGGCGCCCCGGTTCCGGTTTGGATACCGACTCTCGGCGCGGTCGGCAATTACATGCTGGTGGTGCCAATCGTCATCATCGCGCTCAACCTCTTCGGCACGGTCTCCGGCCGCTACCGCGCCCTGGGCGGCAGCCTCACCCTCCGCTTTATCCTGGTGAGCATGGTGGGCTTCGTGCTCGCCTCGGTACTCAACCTCGCGCTCTCAATGCGCGGCTTTGTGCAGATCGTCCAGTTCACTCTGTTCACCGAGCTGCGCGACTGGCTGATCTTCTACGCCTGCTTCTCGACAGCCATGTTCGGGGCCGCGTATTTCATCCTGCCGCGCCTGACGGAGCGCGAATGGCGCTCGCCCCTGCTGGTCAAGGCGCACATCGGCGCCACGGTGCTCGGCGGGCTGCTGCTGACCGCCGGCCTGGCCTACGCCGGCTGGCACCAGGGCCACCTGCTCAACAATTCCGCGGTGGAGTTCGTGGATGTCACCAAGGCCATGCTGCCTTGGTTCGCCTTCCGCACGGCCGGGCTGGTGCTCCTGTTCACCGGCCACGTCGCCTTTTTCATCAACTTCGTCTTCCTCGCCTGCCCGATTAACTCTAAAAACACGGCCGTCGCGGTGTTTCGTGATCCACCCAACATGTCTCTCGGGCCCCAGCCACCTGTGGGCCATAGCCTGAAAGGTGTCGGCCCATGAAAAACGGACTCGCCCTCTTCCTCGGCGTCTTCGCCACCCTCGCGCTCTCATGGGCCGGCCTGCTGCTGACCGCACACCGGCAGCTCGGCAGCCTCAGCCAGTTCAAGGATCCGGTGGATGATGTCCTCCATCCGCAGCCGCTCTCCGGCCTCGCCGACCAGGGCCGGCTCGTTTACCAGGATCTCGGTTGCGTCACCTGCCACACCCAGCAGGTCCGCCAGGAAGGCAGCGGAGGCGACCTTGCCCGCAAGTGGGGCGAGCGCGGCAGCTATGCCCGCGACTACATCCGAGATACGACCGTCTTCATCGGGCAAAGCCGGATCGGGCCCGACCTGCGCAACGTCGGCGCCCGCACCTATGCCGATGCGGATTTCTTCTACAGCATTCTCTACGCCCCGCAGTCCAAGGCCCCCGGCACCAACATGCCGGCGCACACCTTCCTGTTCGACGTTCACCCGGTCGCTGGCCGCCAGCCCTCGGCGCATGCCCTCACGTTGCCCAGCAAGTTTGCCCCGGGCGCCGGCCTGGAGGTCGTGCCCACCCGCCGCGCCGAGGCCCTCGTCGCCTACCTGCTCGGCTTGAAGGACACCTACGATTATCCGATTGAGCGCAGCCGGAACACCCCGGCGGAAAAGCCCAAGGAGGGCGGCCACTAGCATGAGCGCGCCTCCCGACAGCAATTTCCGCCTGGAGCAGGCCTGCGCCAGCGACGACAGCATCCAGCAGGTCCACGCCCAGTTGCTGAAGACCAAACCCGAGAAGACCGACGGCTACTCGATGTTTCCGCTGGTGCTGCTTGGCCTGATGTGCACGGCCGTGTTCTTCGGTTCAATCTACCTGGCGCATTATTCCCTGCGCTTCGACCCGTTGGTTTACAACGAGCACGCCAGTCGGGAGAAGCCCGGCGCCGTGAAGATCGTCCCGCTCACTCGCGTCCAACTCGGCAAGAAGGTTTTCGATCTGACCTGCGTCACCTGCCACCAAGCCAGCGGCCTGGGCCAAGCCGGCCTTTATCCCCCGCTGGTCGACTCCGAGTGGGCGCTGGGCAGCGAAGAGCGCATCATCCGCATCGTGCTCCACGGCCTCAACGGCCTGATCAAGGTCAAGGGCACCGAATTCAACAATGTCATGGCGCCTTTGGGCGAGACGTTGAAAGACGAGCAGATCGCCAATGTCCTGTCTTATGTGCGCGGCACTTGGGGCAATGCCGCCCCCGAGGTTCAGCCTGAGACCGTCGCCAGGGTCCGCGCCGAGACCGCCGGCCGCAAGGCCTTCTGGACTGCCCCCGAGCTGCTTACGATCGGTAATTGAGGCCTCCAAGCTCGAGTGTCGGGCATAAAGCCCGACCTACAGGGGAAACCGCCTTTTGGTAGGTCGGGGTTTAGCCCTGACACAAGTGCCTCAGCCGCCCCGTTTGAACGGATTCAGGCCGCCGAAATCGGGCATCGAGAACTTCTCGTAGCCGGCCGGCGGCAGGGAAAGTGAATCCGGCAGCGAGCCGGGTTCGATTTTGGTGGCCTCCATCTTGAATGATTCCTTGCCCTTGGCATCCCGCGAAATCACCCGCAGGGGGAAGCCACCCTTGCCCTTGAGCACCTCTTCCCACTTCGCCGCTGCGGGGCCGCCACCTTTGCGTCCGCCGCCGAACAGACCGCCGCCGCCTCCGCCGCTCCCCATGCCCATAAAAGTGCCCAGCCCATCGGCGACCTACATCTCCGTGACCGTGCCCTTGTCCTTCACGAGGATCTGGCTGCACTTATAGCCGAGGATGGTCTCGGTCTTGCCCGTGACCTCGATGTCCACGGTGCTCTCGGCTTGCTTCTCCATGGCTTTCTCGACCGGCTTCTTCATCGGCAACACCATATACATCTTCTGCTCGGGCATCAGCATCTCCAGCTTGGCCATGTCCATGATTGACGCGACCTGGTGCCCTTCGGCGTCGATGTCCATGCGCAGCATGGGCCCTTTCATGGAGTAATTCATGACCTGGATGCGGCCTTTTTAGGCGGTCATGGCGAGGCTCACCTTGCCTTGGAAGGCGTTGTCGGCGAAGGTGTGGGCGGCGGTCAGCAGGCCGCCCACGGCGAGAATCCGGAGGAGTAGGTTCATGCCGACCAGCATAGCGGTCACGGTCCCCGATTCAGGCCGTCATTGAACGGCATTGCTACGGGCGGGTCGCGGCTAAATCCTCCCGCCATGCCCTCCGAGTTCAGCATCACGCGCCGGGTGGAGTTTCATGAGACCGACATGGCCGGCATCATGCACTTCGCCAATTTTTTCCGCTGGATGGAAACCTGCGAGGCCGACTTCTATCGCTCGCTCGGGCTGCCCCTCATCTCGTTCGTGCCCGGGCCGGTGGTCGGTTGGCCGCGGGTCAACGTCAGCTGCACCTATCGCGCGCCGCTGCGTTTCAACGACACGGCCGAAGTGAAGCTTTTCGTGAAAAAACTCGGCACGCGCTCGGTCACCTATGTTTTCCAATTCCGCAAGGAGGGGATCCTCTGCGCCACCGGCGAGGTGACAGCGGTGTGCGTAACTGGCGATCTCCAATGCGGGATGGTCGCGCAACCCATTCCAGCGGACGTCCGAGCCCAAATGCAGGAAGCGCCCGCATCAGCCTACCTGGCGTAAGGCGGCTGGGATTCTCCCTCCGCGGACAGGGCGAAAATCTTCACGGACTCGGCCTTACCCTTGACCCTCACGTTGCCGAGGGCGCGCACGGGGGGCGGGTTCTTCATCGCACGGAGGGTGGCTTCACTGACGATGATGGGCGTGGCGTAGGCGGGGTCCTTGGTCAGGGCCTCGAGGCGCGACGCGAGATTCACCCCATCGCCGATGACGGTGTAGTTGAGCCGGGTCTTGGAGCCCATGTTGCCGGCGACAACGCGGGCGGTGTTGATGCCAATGCCAAAGGCCAGGGCGGGCTTGCCCTCGGCGGTGAGTTCCCGGTTGAGCGTAGGGAGGGCCGGGCAGAAACTGCACTTTGAAGTGGAGATTGTGACGCTGCGCGCTGCCACGCACGAGGAGTTGCAACAGAACCCGAACCTGGCGTAATCGGACGGAGTAATCATGAAAATCCTCGGCATCGATGTCGGCGGGTCGGCGTTCAAAGGTGCGCCCGTCGACACCAGGACGGGAAAGCTTCTGGCGGAAAGGCACCGCGTGAAGGTCGACTCACCATGTCCGACCGCCCAGGGGCTGGCGGCGGCCCGGGAGATTGCGCGACATTTCAACTGGCGCGGGCCGGTGGGCGTCGGGTTTCCGAGTGTTATTCTGGGTGACCGGATCGGTGCGGTGGGAAATCTGGGCCACAATTGGGAGAACAAGAACGGCGCCGCGCTTTTTGGCCGGGCGACGGGCGGCCGGGTGAGATTGGCCAACGATGCCGATGCCGCCGGACTGGCGGAGATGAAATTCGGGGCCGGCTGCGGGCAGCAAGGCTCGGTGCTGATGCTGACATTTGGCACCGGCATCGGCTCGGCCCTGTTTTACCGGGGAAGGCTGTTTCCCAATGCGGAACTGGGCCACGTGCCTTGGCGCGGCAAACCCTTCGAGCGGTTCGCCGCCGCGGCTGTGCGCAAGCGTCGTGGGCTGAGCTGGCATGATTGGGCGCTCCGGGTGAATGTCTACCTGGGCGTGATGGAGCGGCTTTTCTCCCCGGAACTGATCATCATCGGCGGAGGCGTGAGCAAGAAATCGGACAAATGGTTCAAGTATCTCAAGACGCACGCGCGGGTGGTGCCGGCCCGGCTGCGCAATGATGCGGGCATCGTCGGAGCCGCGCTGGCCTGGGAACACGCCGGCGGGTGAGAATGCTGAAGCGCGGGCGACCCCGCCCGCGATAGGTGTCCGAAGTGCAGCGGGTCGCTGCACCTCCCGGGGGGCCCTTGAACGCCGCCTCCTTGTTTGTGCCACGCCTCGGGGCAAGCCCCGGGGATTCTCCCAGCGGTGGCTATCGGCCGCGGTGCCAGGCGGCGTTCCAATCTCCGCTTGAAAATCCCGCAGCAATTTGCGGGGTATGTTCTACCATTCATCCGGGTTCTGCGTCCGGTCATCAAAACTGACTGCAACTTTTGGCTAAAAACTGGTGTTTTAGCCCCATGCCGAGCACCACCCGCCGCTTTTCGTCTCTGCGTCCGGATGGTTTACTGCAAGAATTCCCCGCCTCATCGCTATGACATTTTCCTCCACCCCGACCCCGGCTTCGCTGCGCATGTCCGCAGTTATCAGTGGTGTTGCAGAGGAGTCCATCGGGGCTTCTCTGTGTTTTTGGGGCCTGATTCGGGCGGGTAACTAGGCGCTGGCCAACCTCCGGGCTTTCCACTTAATTTGCCTGACCAATTGATTCCCATGTCTGCTCCTACGAACCCAACTGCCCCGGCGGCCTCCGCCGTTCCCCCCCAAAAAAAATCCGGGCGCACGCTTATTATCGTGCTCGTTTCCCTGGTCGTGGTCGTCGTCATTGGCGCCGCGATCGCGAGCTCCCGGAACAAGAAGGCCCCCATCCAGGTGACCACGGAAAAAGCGGTCGTGAAAACCATCACGCACCTCGTCACCGCTACGGGTAAGGTCCAGCCGGAGGTCGAGGTCAAGATTTCCCCGGAGGTCGCAGGCGAGCTGATCGAGATTCCCGTGGTGGAGGGCCAGAGCGTGAAGAAGGGCGACCTGCTCGTCCGCATCAAGCCGGACTTCTACCAGGCCCAGCTGGAGCAGCAGGAGGCCGCGCTCGCTTCCGCCAGGGCCAGCAGCGTGCTGAGCCAGGCCCGTCTCACCAAGGCCGAGCAGGACTTCAAGCAATCCCAGGAGCTTTACGGCAAGAAACTGGTCTCCGATGCCGACTACATCGCGGCCAAGACCAATTACGATGTCGCCAAGGCCGACTATGATTCCTCGCTGGCGCAAATCCGCCGCACCGAGGGCTCGCTCAGCCAGGCCCGCGACTCGTTGGCCAAGACCACCATTTACTCGCCGATGGAAGGCAGCATCAGCTCCCTCACCAGCGAAGTGGGCGAGCGGGTGGTCGGCACCGGCTCGTTCGCCGGCACCGAGATCATGCGCCTGGCCAATCTCGACAAGATGGAAGTGCGCGTGAAGGTGAACGAGAACGACATCATCAACGTCAAGCAGGGTGACAATACCCTCGTGACGGTCGACGCCTTCCCCGGCCGCAAATTCACCGGCACCGTGAATGAAATCAGCAGCTCGGCCATCACTGCGGGCGCGCAATCCGCCGCCCAGTCCGCGTCCGATGAAGTCACCAATTTTCTGGTCAAGATCAGCGTCAAGGATCGCGACGTCAAGTTGCGCCCCGGCATGAGCGCCACTGTGGACATCGAGACTCAGACGGTCGAAAACGTCGTGGCGGTACCGATCCAGAGCGTCACCGTCCGGGCGGCCGGCGGCAAGAGCGCCGAGGAACTTCAGCAGGCCAAGGCCGAGGAGGCCAAGGAACGTTCCGGCAATGACCTTGAGCTCTCCAGCGAGCGGGATGATGCCCGGCGCATGCGCGACCAGTTGCAACGCGTGGTCTTCATCAAGACCGGCAACACTGTGAAACAACGCAAGGTGGAGACCGGCATCGCCGACAATACTTCGATCGAGGTGAAGAGCGGCGTGAAGTCCGGCGAGGAGGTCGTCTCCGGCAGCTACGCCGCCATCAGCCGCCGCCTCAAGGACGGCAGCAATGTCATGCTCGAGAAACCCAAGAAAGAGGAAAACAAGTAAAGGGCAGGGCGCGGATACCGTTCCGCGCCGCCCTGCCACACCGACCCGTCATGAGCTCCTCCTCCGCTTCCGCCAGCCCCGCGCATGTCGAGCAGGCTCACACTGCCGTCCCGCGCATCTCCCACCCTCCCGGCGCGCTCGTCATTGAGATCGAGGGGGTCACCAAGCTCTACCGCATGGGCGAGGAGACCGTCCACGCCCTGCTCGGCGTAACGATCAAGGTCCACCGCAACGAATACCTCGCTATCATGGGCCCATCCGGCTCGGGCAAGTCCACCCTGATGAACATGCTCGGCTGCCTCGACACGCCCAGCAGCGGCCACTACCAGTTCAGCGGCCGGAACGTTTCACACATGTCCGACGACGAACTCGCCGACATCCGCAACCGCGAGATTGGTTTCGTTTTCCAGACTTTCAACCTGCTCCCGCGCTCCACCTCGCTCCAAAACGTGGAGCTGCCCCTGATTTATGCCGGCCTCTCCCCGGCGCGCCGCCGCGAGAAGGCCATGGAAACCCTGCGCAGCGTCGGCCTCGGTGACCGCATGTTGCACAAGCCCAACGAACTCTCCGGCGGCCAGCGTCAGCGCGTGGCCATCGCCCGGGCGCTCGTGAACAACCCCTCCATCATTCTCGCTGATGAGCCGACCGGCAACCTCGATACCAAAACCGGCGAGGAAATCATGCAGCTGCTCGATAAACTTTACGGGCAAGGCAACACCATCATTGTCGTCACCCACGAGGAGAACATCGCCCAGCACGCCCGCCGCATTGTGCGCTTGCGTGACGGCCTCATCGAGAGCGACGTTCGGCAGAACTAATCCTAACCATGCAAGGCCTCTGCAACGAATTCATCGAGTCCTTTCGCATCGCGGTCGAACAAATCAGGGCGAACAAGATGCGTTCCGTCCTCACCGCGCTGGGTGTCACCATCGGCATTGTGGCCGTCACCCTCATGGGCACGGCCATTCGCGGCATCGACACCGGGTTTCAGAACAGCCTCGCCATGCTCGGCGAGGACGTGCTCTACGTCCAGAAATGGCCGTGGGGTGGGGTGGAGGACTGGTGGAATTACGCCAACCGGCCCAACATCAAGGCGCAGGACGCCGACAAGCTGAACCGCATCATCGCCTCCACTCCCAACAGCCTGCTCGAGATTGCCGTGCCGGTGGTCGGGCGCGGCACTCCCGTGAAATTTGAGGAAAACAAGATCAGCAACGTGTTCGCGATCGGCACCACGGCCGACTATGTGCGCATCAACAGCGTCGAATACAAGGAAGGCCGCCTGTTCAATGAGACCGAGGCCAATGCCGGCCGCGAGGTGGTCGTGCTGGGCTACGACGTGGCGGAGGCGCTTTTTCCCGGCCGGTCGCCCCTCGACCAGAAGGTGCTGATCGGCAGTCATCCCTTCCAGGTGGTGGGGGTGTTTGCCAAACAGGGCGAATTTCTCGGCCTCTTCAGCTTCGACAACCAGTTGATTGTGCCGCTGTCCGTCTACCGGAAATATTATGGCACGCGTCGCGACGGTCAGATCCGCGTCAAGGCCAAGGACAAGAACCAGCTGGCCGCCGCCAAGGAGGAGCTCGTCGGGGCCATGCGCCTGGTGCGCGGGCAGCTGCCGGGTGAACGAGACAACTTTTCCATAAACGAACAGCAAGCCTTCAAGGCCCAGCTCGATCCGATCAAATCCGGCATCGGCATGGCGGGCCTGTTCATCACCGGCCTGTCCCTCTTCGTCGGCGCCATTGGCATCATGAACATCACCTTCGTCAGCGTGAAGGAGCGCACCAAGGAGATCGGCACGCGCAAGGCCCTCGGTGCCCGCCGCCGCAGCATTTTGATGCAGTTCCTCATCGAGGCCGTCTCCATCTGCCTCATCGGCGGGGTGGTCGGCATGGTGGTGTCTTACCTCATGTTCATCGGCGTCCAGATCCAGACCCCCAGCTTTCCGGTGGAGTTTCCCCCCGATCTCGTGTTGCTCAGCATGCTGGTGTCCGTGGTCACCGGCATTGTTTCCGGTTTCGCCCCGGCGTTCGGCGCCTCGCGTCTCGATCCGGTGGTCGCCCTGCGCTACGAATGATCCGCCATGAGAATTAACGAGGTTCTTCGCATGGCCCTGGGCTCGCTCGGCGTGAACAAGCTGCGCTCATTCCTGACCATGTCCGGCATCACCATCGGGGTGTTTTCTGTCATCGGCGTCATGACCGCGGTGGCGGCGCTGCGTAATTCCATCGAGACGGGCCTCAGCTTTCTAGGCACCAACATGTTTCAGTTCGCCAAATTCCCGGTCACTGGTGGTGGCGATGGTTTCCAGCGCCGGCGCTACCAGCTGCGGCGTGACATCACCCTGGCGCAGGCCATGCGTTACCAGAAGCTGATGGCCGGGGCGTCGGATGTGATTTGCCTCAAGGCCTTCGATCGGACGTTCGGGGGCCAGGCTGTCTACAACGGCCGCAAGACCACGCCCGACCTCACCTTCGGCGGCACCAACGAGCACTTCCTCACGGCCAACCAATATACCATCGATCAGGGGCGCAACTTTACGCCCGACGACATCGAGCTGGCCCACCCTGTCATTCTCATTGGGCAGGGCATCGTGAAGAAGCTTTTCCCCTCCGAGAATCCACTCGGCAAAATGATCAAGATCAAGGACCGCACCTACACCGTCATCGGCACGTTTGCAGAGAAGGGCAGCCAGTTCGGCAACAGCAAGGACGACATCGGCATGATTCCTCTAACCCGCTATCTCAACGATTACGGCCGGGAGCGCGAGACGGTTAACATCGCCACCCAAGCCGCCAGCCAGCTCGTCTACAACGAGACTATTGAGAAGGCGATCACTGCCATGCGCATTGTGCGCGATCTCAAGCCCGAGGACGAAAACGATTTTGAGCTCTACTCCAATGACTCGCTCATCGGCGCCTTTGCCAAGGTGGCCGACGTGATCGCGGCCGGTTCCTTTGTCATCAGCGGCATCGCCCTGCTCGCTGCCGGCGTCGGCATCATGAACATCATGCTGGTCAGCGTGACCGAGCGGACGAAGGAAATAGGCATCCGCAAATCCATCGGTGCACGCAAGAAAAGCATCCTGTTCCAATTTCTCATCGAGGCCGTCGCCATTTCTCTCGCCGGCGGGATGATGGGCATTCTGCTCGGCGTGGCCGGCGGCAATGGCGTGGCCCTGTTGCTCAAGGCCAGCGCAGTTTTCCCCTGGAACTGGGCGTTTATCGGCCTTGTGGTCTGCTCCGGCATCGGCGTCGGCTTCGGTTATTATCCGGCGTGGAAGGCCGCCTCGCTCGATCCGATCGAAGCCCTGCGCTCCGAGTAGCCTAATTGCGGCTTGCGGGGGGACGGACCGGTGGCGCCTCATTGCGGGCTGGTGCAGGCGCAGTATAAATTCAATCCCCCGCTCAAGCGCGAGCTCGCACCCGGCGACCGCCGGCTTTGGTTGCTGCGTTCGCTCGCCCTGCGCATCGAGGTGCGCGCCAATCCGCTCTGGGTCTTAGAAGTTTACCACCGGAGGCTGCTCATTGCCTTGTCAGCGCGCACCGTCGCGGGCTGGTTACTGGCGGCCACCGCGCTTTTCTTCTGGCTCAATCTCGCGCCGCTCGGCTCGTGAAGGAAGCCGAGGCACCCCAGTCGATCAGCCCCGGGTCGTGATCAGCCGCGGCGGATTTCCGAGCCCTTGAAGCGGATGATGGAGCGGTAAACTTTCTTCACGCGGCACGTAATCTTGCCCGTCGCGAGGTCCATCGACTCGGGAATCTCAATGCGGTGCACATCCACGACGGCGTGGTAGCCGCGCTCCGAGAAGATATCGATCAGCATGGCGAGCGCCCCCGGCTTATGGAGGCACGGATCCTCGCTGTTGATGTTCGAATGGCCGGAGAGCGCATGCCGCATGACGATCGGCATCATCTTTTTCTCGATGAGTGTGACCACGCGCTGGAAGAGCTCGGGGTTGCTCTGTTCGTAGCCATCGAGCCGCTTGACCAGCTCCTGCCGGGCGTGAATGACAATCTCGCTGGCGAGGGGTAGCAGGCGCAGGCGGTCGAAGGTGCGCGGGTCGAGTTCAAGCGAGCTCTGATACTCCAATTCCTCGACGATTTTCTGTTCGACCTCGGCGAAAGTGCCCTCGGCGTTGATGAGGTGATAGTAGAAGAGGTCCTTGAGGGAGAGCAGGGCGCCCCAAGTCTGCTCCTTGAACACGCGGTACCGGCGGCGGGCGAGCTTCTCGTCGAAGTCCGTCGCGCGCTCCTCCAGCAACTGGCCCTGGCGGGAGCGGCGGGCCTCCTCGTTGTACACCTTTACCTCCCGGCCGCGCTTAAGCTGGCGGGTGACGCTCTCCTTTTCGTCGACGAAAAGCACGACGATCTGCATCACCGGCTGGCGGAAATGCATGGCGTGGGGCGTGCCGTAGAATTCGCGCCAGAGCTGGGTCATCCGCTCGTAAAGCATCTTCAGGCACTCGACCTGCACCATGGTGCGGGGAAAGCCGTCGAGGATGACGCCGTCGCGGTATTCCGGCTTGAGCAACCGGCGGAGAAGCACGGCGAGCACTTCGCGATCGCCGACCATGCTGCCGTCGCTTTTGATTTTTTTCATCTCCGGCGTGTCGAGCAGGGAGCTCATCACGATGGGGGGGCAGGTCAGGCCGCGGGTCTTTGAAATGAAGGCCGCGTTGGTGCCCTTGCCGGCGCCCGGCGCGCCGACGAGGAGGATGATCTCCTTGGGGAAGCGCAGGTGCTGGTGCCCGAAATGCGACTCCAGGTCGGCCCAGATAGGCTCGAAGATGATCCGGGCATCCTTGATTTCCAAATCCAAGGTCGCCGGGGTGGCCGGATTCTGGGCGGGGACGGAGTTTTTCGGGGTCTCGCTCATGCTAGGATGGGCGGAGCCTAGGGGCCGGGTTACCCCCGAGGCGACAATATTTGGCGCCGGCCAAAAAATTAGGCGCCGTTCCTGACGGTGGCGCGGCGGCAGGTCAAACAACGGAGACATCCGGCGATGGTGGTGCCGCCAGCACCGAGCGCGAGACGTGCGGTGCGGCGGCGCGCAGCCGCGCCGCAAAGAAGAACGTCAGGCCGAAGAAGCCGACCGAGATGAAGCCGAGCACCGGGTAACCGACCAGATGTCCCCCGGGGCTGGTGGTGACGAAGACGCCGGCGAGCACGTTGCCCAAGCCGCTGGCGGTTTGTTGCACGGCGGAGTTCACGCTCATGAAGCCGCCGCGATAGCGAGCTTCGACGGCGTTGGTCACCATCGCCATCGCCGGGGCGAAGCGGCCGGACATCGTCATCATGAACAGCGCCATGATCAGGCAGGCGAACCCGAGGGAAGAGGGGCCGAGATTGGTCAGTACCAGGACAACAATCGCGGCCAGCAGGGAAACAACGCCCAGCAAATGCAGCCGGTCGAACCGGTCGCTCATCTGACCGATCAGCGGAGTGCTGAACAGCGTGGCCAAGCCGCCGACGGCGTAGGCCTTGGGCAAATCCGACTCGGCGATGCCCAGATTGGCGACCAAGGAAGGTGCGAGAAAAGGGATGATGCAGCCACCGCCCATCACCAGCACCACGCTGAGGGCAAACGCCCGCAGGTGGATGCGGTGGGTGGCGATCTCGCGCATTTGCCGGAGGGGATGATTGTGTCGCACCGCGGTGCGCAAGTGGGGCAGAGCAAAGGAGGCGATCATGAGGTTGAGCACAGCGCACCCGCCGAGTAGAAAGAAGGCCGCATGCCAGCCGAATTTGCCGGCGAGAATAAGTCCGGCGGGAATGCCGAGCACCGAGGCGACGGGGAAGGCTGCCATGACGAGGCTCATGGCCCGGCCGCGCCTGGCGGGCGGAATGATGTCACCGATCATCGCGGTCACCATCGAGCCGGAGAGTCCCCCAAACGCCCCGGCAGCCAGCCGGGCGGCGAGCAGCGCGTGGTGGGTGGGGGCGAAACCACAGGCGAGAGTGGCCAGCCCGAAGCACGTGTAGAGCACGAGCAGGGCTCGCTTGCGATCAAACCGGTCGAGCACAAAGCCGCCGGCGAGGCCGCTGACACCAGCGGCCAGGCCGTAAGAGGCGACGAGATGGGAGAACTGCGCCGGGGTGATCTGGAATACCCGCATGAGCTGCGCGCCCAGCGGCATCATGATCATGAAATCAAGGATGTGCGTGAACTGCACCGCCGCGAGTGCGATCAGAGTGATGATTTCGCGGTTTTTGGTTAACTCGTGGTGCTGGGCAGTAGCGGACATAAGTGGTTACGAATTCATGATAACTGACCGGGCGCAAACTCAAGTGGAGAGCGGCTTGGTCGGGAGCCGGAGTGGGAGCGGCGAACCGGCAAAAGGGGCGGGTCCAACCACGGCGCGGGCGGCCTCGGCGAACAGCGTTGCCCCCGGCCCGAGATGGCGGCGCCGGTGCCGCACCAAGGCGATGTCGCGCGTGAACGTGACGCCGGCGAATTTGCGAAACACGAGGCCATCAGGGTCGGTCGCACTGCGGCGGGGCCAATTTTTCCGGCACCGTCTGCTGGATAGTGTCGGTCGGCGGCGGGTAAGCCGGAAATTTCTTGGGCTGCGGCTCGTCAGGTTCCTCCATGGCGCGGCGCACCTCGTTTTCCACACCGCTGGCCGCCTTCTTGAATTCGCGCACCGATTTGCCGATGCCGCGGGCCAGCTCGGGCAGCCGGTCGGCGCCGAAGAGCAGCAGGATGATGAACATGATCATCATCAGCTCCGGGCCGCCGATGCCCTCGATAAAGGCCAGGGAATGGTTCATAATGGGATTAAATGGCTTGGACCTGGAAAGTAACGGAAAAACCCACGCCTATTTCTCGATCTCCTAGCGGGTGGGGCTTGAGCTGCGGGAAGGTTTCGTCCGGGTATTCGCGGTAGACGCTTTTCTGAAAACCGGCGGCCGGCCATCCTTCCCGAGTTCCAGTCACAGCGTGTTCTCGCCACAGCATTGCAGGTCGAACAGCACATTGCCGTCCAGGGCGTAGTTCGGATCCACTTCGTCGTCGGCGTTGTAGCAGAGTCGGGTTTCGCCGGTCAGCGGTTCAGCTGGATCCGGGGCGCCGGCGTGAGTCGCAAGGCTGGGGCTGGGCGCCAGGGCCAGCGCGCGGGTATCACATGGCCCCAGATCATCCCAGGGTGATCTCGACGTAGAATTTCTGCATCTGCCCCGGAGCGACGGTATGCAGGCCGACCTTGGTTTCCGGTGCATTGGGCGGTCCCATCCATGGTTCAATGCAGTAGTAAGGGGATTTCTCATCCTGGGTCCAGGTCACCACCGCGAGGTCCTGAGCGTTGCTGTTGGCCATTCCATTGCGAAAGAGCAGGCGGCTGCCCGATGGCACTTCGGTGACGGCGAAGACCTCGCGGCGCAGGCCCGTGTGGATGAGGTCGATCAGGTTTTTGTTGTCCAGGGTTTCGCGCTGCTCGATGCGCGGTCCGGCCACCAGCCCGCCCTTCTCGTCCCGCTGGAAATGCTTGGTGGCGGTGGTTTCCAGCAAGTAATCCTTGCGGGTGCGGCCGGCACTCCAGGGCAGGGTGAAATAGAAATGATGGCCGGCCGACCAGGGCATGGGCCTCGTGCCGAGGTTGGTCAGTTGCAGCTCGACGAAGATGCCGAGCGGATCGAAGCGGTAGCTGACCACGAATTCATAATCGTAGGGGTAGGCGGTCTTGGCGAAGTCATCGGGCACGAATTGCGCCGAGTATCCGCCCTCATCGAGCCGGGTCGTGCGGAACTTGCCTTGCCGGGCCAGGCCGTGCATCGGCATCGGGCGGCGCTCGCCGTCGTCCGCCCGCCACTGGTGAATTTCGCCGCGGTCATAGGTGCGCCCGCCAAAGGGGAAAAGGATCGGGTTGCCGCCGCGCACGGCGGCGAGGTTGTCGAGGTTGTCGATTTCCGGCCAGTAAATGATGTCGCGCACGCTGCCGTCGCCGAGGGTGACGCTCCAGTTCATCAATCGCGCGCCCATTTCTGGCAGGGCCAGAAAGGAAGATGCGCCCACCTGCCACTTGAAAATTGTGTGCCCGAGATACGGGATTCGTTCCATGGGTTACTTGGTAAAGCAAAATGACGGCACGTTCCAATACAAAGTCAGTTAAAATATCAGCGCCGTCCCGCCTGCTTCTCTTTCGCGGTCAATTTAATACCCCGAAGCTTGCCTCGGCTTGATTGGTGGCGTGACCATCAGCCCCGCATTGGAGGGTTGGTCATCGGACCAGCCTGCGGCCCATCGGTGGACAGGCCCTCCCCGAGCGTCTTGCGGGCAGGTGGCCCCGCCGCCACTCGGCAAATGCCTCGGGGCTAGCCCCCGGGGATCATTACTCAAGCTGCGCACGGTTGCGGTCAGACTGGAGTTGAAAGAACGGACCTGATTATAAGTTCTGCGCGCTTGCGTGCCGGTGGTGAAACCGTAGGCTCCCCGCCTGATGTTCAGGCCGGCCAGTCTTCTTTTCACTCTCTTTGCCAGTGCCCTGGGCGGTCTGGCCGCCGGGCCGGTGGCGGCTCCGGCGGCTGCACCAGCTGCGGTTCCAGCTGGAGTTTCGACGGCACCCGCTGTGGTGGGAACAGGGGGAAAGCCGGTGGTCTACGTCATCCCGATCCAGAACGAGATCAACCGGCCGACCCTTTATATCCTCCGGCGGGGCCTCAAGGAGGCGATTGAGCAAAAAACCGACGTGGTGCTGCTCGACATGAACACCCCGGGCGGCGCGTTGGATGTGACGTTCGACATCATGGAGGCGCTCGAAAAATTTCCCGGCCAGAAACTCACATTTGTGGACCGAGAGGCCATGTCCGCCGGAGCGTTCATCTCCGCGGTGACCGATGAGATTTATTTTGTGCCCAACGGGGTGATCGGCGCAGCCGCCCCGGTGCTGGCGACCGGTGGGGACGTGGACAAGACCATGAAGCAAAAGATCGTCAGCTACATGCGCGCCCGCATGCGGGCCAGTTCGGAGGGCAAAGGCTACCGCGGCCAGGTCATCTCGGCGATGATTGACGAGGACTATGAGCTCAAAATTGGCGACAAGGTGTTAAAGCCCAAGGGCGAGCTGCTCTCGCTGACCGCCACCGAGGCGCTGGAAAAATATGGCGATCCGCCCCAGGCATTGCTCGGTGCCGGCAAGGCGGCCGACATCCCGGCGCTGCTCACGGCCAAATATGGCGCCGGCAACTACGAGGTGCGGAATTTCAAGGTCACATGGTCGGAGGAGCTGGCGCAATATCTCACGGCGTGGTCGCCCGTTTTGATGGGGCTGGGCCTGCTGGCGCTGTTTATCGAATTCAAGACACCGGGCTTCGGCATCATCGGCATCATCGGCATCTTTTGCCTGGGTGTCGTGTTTCTTGGGAGCTATGTGGCGGGATTTTCCGGCCATGAACCGCAGCTCGTCTTTGCCGTCGGCCTGCTTCTGGTGGCGCTGGAGATATTTTTCTTCCCCGGAGTTGTGGTCGTGGCACTGGTCGGGCTAGTGTTGATGCTGGGCTCATTGGTCTGGGCGATGACAGATCTCTGGCCGGGTGAACCATTGACCGTGGCGTGGTCGGGCGACGCCTTTGTGGCGCCAATGCAGAATCTCGGCCTAGGGCTGGTGCTGGCCGTGGCCCTAGGGGCGGCACTTGCACGCTACATGCCCAAAGGCTGGGTGTGGGATAAAATGGTAGTCGGCTCAACGATTGGCACCGCCGCCCAGGTGGCCGGGGTGGCGCCGGATGTGGCGCATGAAGTCGGGGCGCTGGTTGGTCAGCGGGGCATCGCAGTGACCGTGCTGCGCCCCAGTGGCCAGATCGAGATCGCCGGGCGACGTTTTGAGGCGATCGTTGAGGCCGGCGCAGTTGATGCCGGCGATGCGGTCATAGTCCGCGGGCGCACGGATTTTGCGCTGATTGTCGAAAGGACCAATTCATGAACGCCATCCTGATCTTGTTTCTGCTCGGGGTCCCGCTGCTGGCGGGCGAAGTTTTTGTACCAGGAGCTGTGCTCGGCATACTTGGAACGCTTTGCATGTTGGCCGGTTGTATGATTTCTTTTCTCCAGCTCGGGCCGGCAGGCGGGGCTCTCACCACGACCGTGGCACTTGCGCTGCTTGGGCTTACCCTCTACACTGAACTAGTCTGGCTGCCGAAGACCAGGTTTGGCAAGAAGCTCATCGTGCAGGCCACGGTAGATGCCACTAGCCAGCCACCGCTAACCGACAAGGAAAGCGTGATTGGGAAATCAGCCGAGGCCGTCACCACGCTGGCGCCAAGCGGCTATGTCCTGATCGATGGCCGGCGCTACGAGGCTTTTTCCCAATCCGGGCATATGGCCAAGGGCACGCAGTTGCGCGTCACCGGCCTCGATAATTTCCGTCTCATCGTAACCAAACCCTGAACTTATGAACTCCACCGTTATTCTGGTCCTCATCGGCGTCCCCTCGCTGATCGTTTTCTTTATTGTTTTCTCCTTTTTCAGCACCTGGCTGAAGGCGAAGCTCAACGGGGCACCCGTGGGCTTCGCGAACCTCCTCGGCATGAAGCTCGGCGGTGTGCCCTACAACCTCGTGGTGGACGCCCGCATTACGGCGGTGAAGGCCGGCATCGAGGTCACGACCGACAAGATTTCGGCACATTACCTCGCCGGCGGCAATGTCGTGCCGACCGTGCAGGCGCTTGTCGCCGCGCAGAAGGCCGGTATTGTGCTCGACTGGGACCGCGCCTGCGCGATCGATCTCGCCACCAAGGGCTCTGGCAAGTCTGTGGTCGAGGCCGTGCGCACCTCGGTTGACCCCAAGGTCATCGACTGCCCGAATCCCGAGAGCGGCCGCACGACCATCGACGGTGTGGCGAAGGACGGTATCCAGGTAAAAGTCAAGGCGCGCGTGACCGTGCGAACGCACCTTGACCGATTCGTCGGCGGGGCCAAGGAGGAGACGATCATCGCGCGCGTTGGCGAGGGCATCGTCTCCACCATCGGCTCGTCCGAGAGCTACAAGGTGGTGCTCGAGTCGCCCGACAGTATTTCCAAGACCGTGCTTGCCCGCGGCCTCGACGTCGGCAGTGCGTTCGAGATTCTCTCCATTGACATTGCCGACGTGGACGTGGGCGAAAATGTCGGCGCCAAGCTGCAGGAAGCCCAGGCCGAGGCGAACAAGAGCATCGCGCAGGCTCAGGCGGAAATCCGCCGCGCGGCCGCCGTGGCGGTCGAGCAGGAGATGAAGGCCCGCGTGCAGGAGATGCAGGCCAAGGTCGTCGAGGCGCAGGCGCAGGTACCTCTCGCGATGGCCGAGGCCTTCCGCTCCGGCAAACTCGGCGTGATGGATTACTACCGGATGGAAAACATCCAGTCCGACACCGCCATGCGTGGTTCCATCGCGCACCCCGAGGGTAAGAAGTAACACGCGCAGTATGTCATCCTGAGCGTCAGCGAAGGGTCCACACATTGCGAAAAGACATGGATTTATTTCTTCGCTCAGAATGACAACCTAACATGGAATGGATTTTCGACCATATTCAGCTGCTGTTAGTCATCGCCGGCTCGGTGGCGTATTGGCTGAACCAGCGCCGGCAGGCCCAGGCCGGGGAAGGGGCTCCGCCCCAGGAAACCATTTTTGAGGATCCGGAGCTGGCCGAGCGCACCCGCAAGATCCGAGAGGAAATCCAGCGCAAGATCGAGCAACGCGCGCGCGGCTACGCCAACGAGCAGCCGACACTGCCGAGCAGTCAGCAATCCGCTGAACCGCCGCCCATCGTGCGCGAGGTGGTGACAAGGCAGCAACCGGCGCCAGCGGTGCTGCGTCGGGACGCGTCGCATCTGGAGGCCCAGCGCATGGCCGAGATCCTCGAACAGCAGGCCGCGCTGACCGAGCAACTGCGGCAGGCGCAGAAGATGAAAGCTGCGGCCGCGCGCCGCATCCAGTTTGAGACCCAGATTTCGAGTGATAAGGGCGATATCGCGGCGGCTGTTTCGCGCGGGGCCTTGGCGGATGACCTGCGCAATCCCGATGCCCTGCGGCGGGCGTTCATTCTGCGCGAGATTCTCGGTCCACCCGTAGCGCTACGGCGGTAAGATCAAAAGGTCGCCGGTCGCCGGCCTTTTTCCTAGTCGAGGGCGAAACGGCCGTAGCCTTCGAGCGGCACGGGGTAAGCGCGACCATTGACCTCCATGCGGAGATTCTTGCCGGCTTCGACGGTAATGAGCAGCTTGCCCTGCTTCCTGAGGGACTTGGTCTCGCCACGGGCGAGGGCGCCGTTGAACAGCGCCACGCCGTCGAGATCCTGCACGACCTTGACGCGCGTGGCATCGGTGACGGTGAGGGTGAGGGTCTGGGCCGACTCGGCCTGCACGATGGGGGCCGTCTGCCCCGGCGGTTTGGCCGGGGAGCGGGAGAACAGGACGTTAATCAGTAGAATGATGACCACGATGGCGACGATTGCGCCGCCGAAGAGCAGTCCGTATTTGAGCATGACGGCCTGGTCCTGGGCCGAGCGGCCGCCGGAGTTGGAGGGCTCGGCGTTTTCCGGACCGCGAGCAGCATCGCCAAAATCCACACGGCCATAAATCTCGCGGGTTTCACGGCGCAGGGATTTGCCTTCGTGGGCGAGGGCGGAATTGAAATCGCTGACGAAACGCTCGGGATCAAGGTCGAGGTAGAGCGCGTAGGAGCGCAGGAAGCCACGGATGTAGAGCGGCGGCAGGTCGATGTCGAAGGAGTTGGCCTCAAACTTTTGTAGGTAGTCGCCGCGAATCTTGGTGGTTTCCGCGGCCTCACGGATGGAGATGCCCTTGCGCTTTCGCGCCTCCTCGAGCCTTTCGCCGATGGTCTGCATGGTGATTTGTTAAATGGGTTTGGTGCTGTTTTGAAAGTCTAATCGCGACTCAGAGCTGATAAGTGGAGAGGCCCACCAGCATCTCGCATTTGCCCTCGTTCGGGGAAGAGCATTGGCGCGACCGGTTTTCCAGGAGGAGCCTCATGGGTTATAGGTATCAAGGTCCACTAATATTTCGCGGGGTGACGAGCCGTTTTCCGGGCCGACGACGCCCTTTTGCTCCATGAGGTCCATGATGCGCGCGGCGCGGTTGTAGCCGATGCGCAGCCGACGCTGCATCATGGAGGTGGAGGCGCGCTTGGTGGACTTGAGCACGTCAAGCGCCTGCCCGAACAGCTCCTCATCGTCCCCCAGATCCTCCTCCTCGTCGTCCTCTTCCTCCGCCTTCGTGTCACGGTCGATTTGCTGCTGGACGGACTGGGCGTATTGCGGCGGGCCGTTGCGCTTGAGGAAATCGACGATGGCCTGGACCTCCTCATCTGCGACATACGCTCCCTGGGCGCGCACCAGCTTGGACGTGCCGGGCGGCGTGAAGAGCATGTCGCCTCGGCCGATCAGCGTATCGGCGCCCTTGCCGTCGATGATGGTGCGGGAGTCGACCTGCGAGGCGACCTGGAAGGCGATGCGCGAGGGCAGGTTGGCCTTGATGATACCGGTGATGACATTCACGGACGGGCGTTGCGTGGCGATGATGATGTGAATGCCGGCGGCGCGGGCGAGCTGGGCTAGGCGGGCGATGCTCGTTTCGATCTCGGCGGGGGCGATCATCATGAGGTCCGCGAGCTCATCGATGATGGCGACGATGTAGGGCAGGCGCTCGGGAATCTCGATTTCATCCGCGACGCCGTCCAGCTCGGCTTGCTGCTCGGGTGGCAGCGGTTCGGGGACTTCCTTCTTGCGGTTGTTGAAGCCGGTGACGTTGCGAACATTGACCTTGGCAAAAATCTGATAGCGCTGCTCCATCTCCCGCAGCAGCCACTTGAGCGCCGCCGGCACCTTCTTCGACTCGGTCACCACCGGGATGAGCATGTGCGGCAGCGTGTTGAAGACCTTTAATTCGATGACCTTGGGGTCGACCATGATGAGCCGCACATCCTTCGGGCTCTTGGAGTAGAGGATGGAGGAGACGATGGAGTTGATGCAGACCGATTTGCCCGAGCCGGTGGCGCCGGCGATGAGCAAGTGGGGCATCTTGGTGAGATCGGAGATGAGCGGCTTGCCGCTGACATCCTTGCCGAGGGCGATGGGCAACTCGGCCTTGGCGTTGACCCAGTCCTCGCTCTCCAGGATCTCGCGCATGCCGACGGGGACGGATTTCTGGTTGGGCACCTCGACGCCGACGGCGGCCTTGCCCGGAATAGGCGCGAGAATGCGCACCGACTGGGCGCGCATGCCAAGGGCGATGTTCTTGTCGAGGCCCGAGATTTTCTCCACGCGCACGCCCGCGGCCGGCACGACTTCATAGCGCGTGATTACCGGACCGACGTGGATTTCACCGAGCGTCACCTCGACCCCGAATTCGCTGAGAATGCGGAGGAGATTTTCGGCATTCTGGCGGTGCTCCTCCTCGCTGTTGATCCCCTCGGCCTTCACCTGTTCCCGAAGCAGCGTGAGCGGAGGAAACTCGTAATCCTTGTCGTCGCTTTGTGGCAGGGTGATCTTGGCCTTCTTGGTCTCCTCGGGCTTGACGATGTTCAGTTCAATTTTGCCGGCCTTGAGGGGCGGCCGGGTGGTCGACTTGGCCGCGGGGGTTTCGGCAGCCGGCTTGGTCATGGGCGGAACCGTGGCGGTCTTCGGCAGCTCGGCCAGGGGATCGTTGGTCTTGGGCACGACCATCCTCTTCGACGTGCCCGGGGCGCTGGTGGGCGCCGCCGGTGAAACCGCCTTGGCCGCGGCCGCTGCGGCCGCCTGGTGTCGGGCCGCCTCCTCCCGCTGCTTGCGCAACTCCTCGGCGTGGACGGCGGCAAGGGCGGCGCGTTTCTGCCGCCGCTCAGCAAAATTGTGCATCAGGCGGCTAAACTCGGCGGCGATGTCCCGCGTGAATATAAACAGCATGCCGAGCAAGTAGACCGTGCTGAGAATCAGTGCCGAGCCGAAGACACCGAGACTGTCCTTGAGGACGGTCTGGTAGATCAGAGCGCCGAGCAGGCCGCCGGGGCCGGTCGTGAAGATGGTTTTGTTGGTGAAGAGCGCCCCCTGCATCGCGACCAGGGCGGAAAAAGAGACGATACAGCAGACCATCGCGATCAGACGCGTAGTAGCGAGGCTGCGGGCACTGCGCAGGTAGATGTAGGTCATCCAGAATAGAAAAATCGGGAAGAGCCACGTCGAGGAGCCTAGCAGGTGGTAGGACCACCACGCGAATTCGGCGCCGATGACGCCGACGAGGTTCACACTCGTCGGGTTTGTGGTGGTTTGAATGCTTTGCTCGGGCTTGAAATCGATCAGCGCCACCGCGAGCAGAATGCCCAGGACAAGGCAAGTGAAGGCCGCCAGCCAGTGCGGGCGATAGCGCGGGCCTTCGAAGGACGGCGTGTCCTTGTCCTTTGGATTTGAACTCTCCGCTTTGGGCATTTGAGTGGGGGTCCGAATAATTGCAGGTCTATCGGGTCGGAGGGTCAATGTAAAATCCCCCGGCAAGATTTGCGCAAGCTACTTACTCACAACGCATGACGCCATTTATCCAATTCAACCCGATTTATCAGGAAAGGGTGTGGGGCGGGCGCGGGCTGGAGTTTTTTCTGGGGCGAAAACTGCCCGGGGCCGCACCGATCGGCGAAAGTTGGGAGTTGGTGGATCGGCCCGAGGCCCAATCGGTCGTGGCAGGCGGGCCGTGGGGGGGGAAAACTCTGCGCCAATTGATGGCGAGCCACACGGCGGCTATCATGGGACCGGCCTGGCCGAAAAAGCGGCCATTCCCGATTCTGGTGAAATGGCTCGATTGTCGCGGCCGGCTCAGCGTGCAGGTGCATCCGCCGGCCGTCATCTCCGCCCGGCTGGGCGGGGAACCGAAAACGGAAAACTGGTATTTTGCCCGGACCGATGCGGGGGCTACGGTATATGCCGGCTTGCGGGCGGGAGTGACTCGCGAGAGTTTTGAACGTGCCATTGCCGCGGGCACGGTTGATCAGTGCCTCGAGCGGTTGAGGGTGCACAAGGGTGACTCACTGTTGATCGAAAGCGGGACGATGCACGCCATTGATGCCGGCAACCTGATTCTCGAAATCCAGCAAAACTCCGCAACGACCTACCGGGTATACGACTGGGGCCGCCCGGGCCTCGATGGCAAGCCGCGCGCATTGCACGTGCACGAGTCACTCGAATGTCTCAACGCCAAGCCCGCAAAGCCGCCGCAACTGGCACGGGGTGAGGGGGTGCTGGCCAAGTGCCACGAGTTTACTATCCGTTGCCAGGAGTTGCGGGCCGGCGAACGGGTGTCCTTTGCCGGCGGGCAGCAGCCTCGCATCCTCTCGTTGATCCAAGGCACCTTGGCCGGCGGGTCAACATTCAGACCGGGCGACAACCTTTTATTGCCCTATGCAGGTAACTTCGCCCTTGTTGCTCAATCTGACGCCACGATTCTCGTGACAGAAAATTTCTCCACACCATAAATGGTTCCAGCCATTTGAGCAGCCTGGCGCGTGGCGGCTTGCTAGTTCGCATGCTGCTGATCATCGGGGTGCTCTTGGTGCTGGGTGCAATCCTGTGGGTGCAGCAGCTGCCCGGCATCGTGGCCTCGACCATTCAGTCCAAGACGGCTTCACCGTCAAATCGACCAGCTTTTGGTAAATCCGCTCACGGCGAATGCAATCATCAGGGGCCTGGTGCTAAAAAATCTCGCCGGCTGGCCCGTGCAGGATTTCATCGATCTGCGTGAATTTCGGGCCGACGCGAATTTATTCTCATGCTTTGGCAATCGTTTTGTAGCCGATGAGGTCGTGGTCGATATCGCCCGGGTCACGCTAGTCCGGGATCAAAAGGGCGTGCTGAATGCCCTCGCCTTCAAGGAGGGTTTCAGCGGCAAGGAAGGGGCGGCCGGTCCAGCGCAGAGCAGCACGAAGCAAGAGTTTTTAATCAAGCACCCTGTCCTCAAATTCGACAGACTCGTTTTCACCGACCACTCGGGCCGCAAGCCGGTCGTCAAAGAATATGATCTCCGCATCAACTCAGAGATGCGAGACGTGGACAGCGTGCAGAAGCTTGTCAGCCCATTCAACGGCGCCGCTCTGGGGCTGGTCACTGAATCGATCGGAAACCTGCTTAAGAACAATCCGAACCTGCTCAAGGACGTCAGCCACACCCTGCAGGATGCCACCAAGAAGACCGGGGAAAAATTGGAAGGACTGCTGGACTCGCTTGATATAAAGAAGCCTTAGGCTATGGTGCTCGTCTCTCATGAGCGAACCCTCGGATACTGAAATCAAAGACGCGTCCCAAGTCACTCCCGCCAATCCGGTCCCAAAGCCGGAGGAACAGCTGGCGGCTGCCAAGCAGGAGGCGGTGGCGAGCTACGACCGCTACACGCGCGCAGTGGCCGACCTGGAGAATTTCCGCAAACGCACTGTTCGGGAGAAGGAGGAGCTGCGGCAATTCGCCGCCTCCGGCCTGATGGAGGATGTGATCCCCGTCCTCGACAACCTCAGCCTCGGCCTGGCCGCCGCGTGCCAGCAGAAAGACGTGAAGGCGATTGTCGCCGGCGTGACGTCAGTGCTGGAGCAACTCAAGGGCACGCTCGCCCGCCACGGCTTGAAGGAGATTAATCCCGCTGGTCAGCGCTTCGATTCGAATTTCCATGAATGTATCTCTCATCAGCCCAGCGCCGATGTCGCGGAAGAGCATGTGACGCAGGTGGTGCGCCCCGGCTACACCTTGAACGGCCGGCTCCTCCGGCCGGCCTCCGTGATCGTGTCCAGCGGCCCGGCCAAGAAAGGGGAAGCCTGATCCATGGCCACCGGACAAAAACAGGATTACTACGAACTGCTCGGCGTGGCGAAGAACGCCAGCGAGGAGGACCTGAAGAAAGCCTACCGTAAGAAGGCGGTGCAGCATCACCCGGACAAAAATCCCGGCAACAAGGAGGCGGAGGAGATGTTCAAGAAAATCTCCGAGGCCTACGAGGTGTTGAAGGATCCGGAGAAGCGCGCAGCCTATGACCGTTTCGGCCATGCCGCCTTCCAGCAGAGCGCGGGACCGCGCGGAGCGGGAGGCTTCGGTGGTGGAGGGTTTCACGATCCATTCGACATCTTCCGGGAAGTCTTTGGTCAGGGCGGTGGCAGGGGGGGTGGAATCTTCGACCAGTTTTCCGGTGACGATGGCAATGGCGGCGGGGCCGGGCGTGGTTCCGACCTGCGCTATGACATCGAGATCATGCTTGAGGAGGCCGCACACGGCGTCGAAAAGGAGATTTCGTTTCGCAAGCTGAGCCAGTGTGCCCACTGCCACGGCAACGGCGCGGAGCCGGGTTCCAATCGCACGACTTGCCCAACCTGCAAAGGCTCCGGCCAGGTGACGACATCCCGGGGATTCTTCCATGTCCGGCAGGCCTGCCCCACCTGTCACGGCTCGGGCCAGCGCATCGAAAAACCCTGTGCCAAATGCGGCGGCGAGGGCCGGGTCAATGAGACCACCAAGGTCAACATCCGTATTCCGCCGGGAGTTGATACGGGCAATAAACTGCGTTCCACCGGCAACGGCGAAGCGGGTGCGATGGGCGGAGAGGCGGGCGATCTCTACATCATCGTCCACGTGAAAGACAACGAGGTGTTTGAGCGTCAGGGTGACGACCTGTTTTGCGAAATCCCGATCAAGTTCACGCTCGCAACCCTCGGCGGCACCATCCACGTGCCGACGCTGCAGGGCAAGGCGGCGCTGAAGATCCCGGCCGGCACACAGTCAGGCACGACCTTTCGGCTGAAGGGCCGCGGCATGCCGCACCTACGCGGTGGCACACACGGCGACCAGCACATCAAGGTGCAGGTCGAGGTCCCGCCTCATCTCAGCGCCGAACAGAGAAAACTCCTGGAGGAATTTGCCCGCCTGAGTGGCGGTACCGACCAACCGATGGCCAAAAGTTTTTTTGAGAAGGCCAAAAAGTTTTTCTGAGCTGGGCAGTCAGGCTGGCCCTTTGACGGGGCCGGGATGCCACCGGAATAGGGCGGGCACACGCTTGAGGGCGAAATGGTAGATAGCGAGAAACACCAGCATTCCTGCCATGGCGTAGGCCAAGCCCTCCAGGGTGGTGGGCACCGCGGGTTGGTAGATCGTGCAGGTGGCGCGGGTGATCTCGAGATCAAGATGGCGTAGAAACACGAACGGGCGTTCCCAGAGGGCGGAGTGCATCAGGGCGTCGTGGGCCGACTGGAGCGAGCCGACGCGTTCCATGGTATCGGACATCACTCCGCCCAGCCGGGCGACACCAGGATCGGGATTGGCGCCGGTCTGCTGGATGAAATGGTCGAGCATGACGCCCGCCTTAGCGGCGGTATCTTGGAAGATCGCGAGCTGCCGGCGGACTTCGTCGAGGTGGCCGCCGAGGCGTTGCAAGTATTGCTGCATGAACTCAGGGCCTTGAGAAAACAAAACGGCGCCCAGCACGCACAGGATGCGATCAATGAGACTGTCGAAGACGCCCAGGAAACTCCGGCCGGATGGCATACCCCAAGCGTGAAGCCGCCCCCCCTCCAACGCAAGCCGGGGTGCGCGAGCCAATTGTCGGCGATGACGGAAATAATGCGTGCTTCCGGGTCCGGGCTTGAACTAATTGGAGCGATGAGAGTCGTGATTCTAGGGTCTGGGCGGGGCAGCAACGCGGAGGCTATACTTCGGGCGCAGGCTGCCGGCCGGTTGGGGGCCGCACGCGTGGTGCAGATTTTATCGGATAAGTCTGACGCCGGCATCCTCGACCTTGGGCTTCGTTTTGGTGTGCCAGCAACTTTTGTGGATCCCGCGCCGTTCAAGACGAAGCTCGAGGGGCCGGGCGAGGAGCGGTTCATTGCGACGATCAAAGCGGCGAGGGCGGATTTGGTGGTGCTCGCTGGATTCATGCGGGTGTTGAAGCCGGGTTTTCTCGAGGCCTTTGTCGGGAATATCATCAACCTGCATCCGAGCCTGCTGCCGGCCTTCCCCGGGTTGGACAGTATTAGCCAAGCGTTTCGGACCGGCGTGAGAGTCACCGGGTGCACCGTGCACTACGTCACGCAGGAAGTGGACGCCGGGCGGATCATCGAGCAGACGCAGGTGCCGGTGGAGCCCGGCGACACCCTCGAGACGCTGACCGCCAGAGTGCATGCGGCCGAGCACCAGTTGCTGCCAGCGGTCATCGAGCGATTGAGCCAGCCAGCGAGGTAACCGTGGCCGTTTTAGAACTTAAAGCCGATGTGACATTGGAGGCCGTGCCTGCTCTGGAGGATTTGCTGGCGGAGCGCGAGGAGCTGCGACTCATAGTGCTGGAGGACCAAATCTCCGGGCGCGTCTGGCTCATGGGGTATTTTGAATCACGGGGCGACGCGATGTCAGCTTGGAGGGACTTAGTCGGAGCGGCGGATACCGCATGGGCCAAAATTGAACCAGTAGTGCGCGAACTGCCCGATGCGGATTGGAAGAACAGTTACAAGGCGCATTTCAAAGCGTGGAAATTCGGGCGGTTGAACTGGGTGCCAGTATGGGAACGCGAGACTTTTGTGCTACCGGTGGGAGAGGAAGTGTTGTGGCTGGATCCCGGCATGGCGTTTGGGACGGGCAACCATGAGACCACCAGGTTGGTGGTAGAAAGGATGGTAAAGTTTTCCGACCAGTGCAAATTGGGCGCCGGGGTGATCGATGCAGGGTGCGGCTCAGGAATTTTGGCGCTGTCGGCGGTGAAGTTGGGTTACCGGGAGGTCGTGGCTTTCGACAATGATCCGGAGGCGGTGCAGGTGGGCAAGGAGAACGCGGCATTGAACGATTTGGCCGGTAGGGTGGAGTTTTTTGTGGGTGATCTGGTGTCGGGACTCGCGGGGCGCAAGGCCGAGCTGGTGCTGGCAAACATCCAGGCGGATGTATTGATGAAGCATGCACGCGGGTTGCTGGGAGCGGTGGCTCCGGCGGGCGTGCTGGTCTTGAGCGGCATCCTGGCGATTGAATCAGCGCAGGTGCGGGACGCATTTGGCGCCTTCGCACCGGACTGGACTGCTGACACACGCCTTATGGGCGAATGGAGCGATCTGGTTTTCGAGGCTCCGGACAGCTGACCGGCTTGCGTGCTATTACCGTATCTTGACCAGGCGGAGATACTTTTTGATGGCCTGGATGCTGGGTCGGGAGAGCCTGACGGCCGCGGAGGTTATTCCGGCAGCTTTTTCTTTCCGATGGTGCCGGGCCCACAGCGGTTGATCGCGCGCGGGCGGACCGGAGAACAACTGCTCGAACTCACGCTGGAACTCAAACCGCTCGCGCACCTGCACCTCGCGCCATAGGACTGCGTAGCGCCGAGTTGCCGTGGCTGACCGGACAGGGAATTGCTGGCCGCATGCCCCGGAAAAAACTTCAAAATAAAGCTTGGTTGCCCCGTTCGCTCGGCCCTCGGGTTCAGCCAGCGCGACCCACTGTTGCCGCTCCTGGAGGAGTGGTTCCGCCCCGACCGCTGATCGGCGAGGGGACTTAAAGACTTAAAACCTGACCACCTGGTCCGGCCCTAGTTGGCAGGTAGTTCCAGCACGAGTTTGCCGAGCACGTGGCCATCCTGGGAAAGCCGGTGCATTTCCCGCACGGAGTCAACGTCGAGGGGAAATATCCGGCCCACCCTGGGCCTGACCTCGCCGATGGCCATCATGGCGCCTAGTTCCTCGAGAGCGCGGGCCGAGGGCTTCAGCATGAGCACGCGGGCTTTCCGGGCGCTGAAAAGCGCTGTCCAGCACTGGCTCCACAGCGTTCCGGCACCCGGCATGGTGTTGAGGTAGATTCCGCGGGGGGCCAGCAGGTGGCGGCACGCGAAGAAGGTGGAGACCGCCGCGAGGTCGAGGACCGCGTCGTATTCCTGACCGAGGGCAAGGGGGTTGGCTTTCTGGCGATCGATCACGACGTCAGCCCCGAGCCGTCGCACCAGATCGATGCCCTGTCCGCTGCAAACAGCCGTCACTTGTGCGCCGAGTCTCTTGGCCATCGGGATCGCAAAAAGACCGAGCCCGCCGGAGGCCCCGATCAGAAGCACGCGCGAGCCTTGGCCGATCTGGCAGTGCCGCAGCGACTGCAGAGCGGACATGCCCGCGCAGGGAGCTGCCGCCGCCTCCGCAAACGACAGTGCGGCCGGCTTGAGGACCACCTGTGTCGTCCGGGCGATACACTTCTCCGCAAAAGTGCCGCTTCCGAGCGCAAATGGACTAAGTTGACCGAAGATTTCGTCGCCCGGCTTTAACCCGACGACCTCCGGTCCGCAGGATTCGACGACGCCGGAAAAATCAAATCCCGTGCCCTTGGGAAATCTTTTCCCGGCGAGCAGGTTCATCGTGCCGGCCCGGATCTTCCAATCCAGCGGGTTCATCGATGCCGCCCGCACCCGCGCCACCAGTTCACCCCGTCCCGCCACCGGATCCGCCACATCGGATATCCGCAACACTTCCGTCCCGCCGAATTGAGTGTAGGTGACAGCCCTCATGTCCGCCAATAGAGGGGCTTGCGCGGGAAGAAGCGACGGTGGACTTGCCTGATTGCCAGCCCGGCAGAAGAGCAGGCGAACACCGGTTCGTCGTCAGGTGGTTCAGCTTGGCGCGTTGAGTCGCGCACGCTCGGCGAATGGGCGGATCTAACGCTCGCGCGGTCTTCTTGATGATCTATAGAAAACGCCAGACCGCGTGGAGAGCGGTCAGATTACCGAGAATCCAGAGAAACCAGAAGCTGCGGGTGGCGGGGAGAAGGAGATTGAAGGCAATTGTCATTGGTAGCACAGCTCGGCAGACGGCCCAATAACCCGACCAGATCCACGAAGAGAGAAAGATGAGCAACAACGAGTTGGCTCCACCAACGCGCCACCAGGAAGATTCGCAACGCGGACTGCGCCAGAAAAAGCCGACTTGGATCGCGAGGCCGATGATGGCAATGAGGCTGAAGCTGTAACGACCGTCAAGATTGCCGAGAGAAATTTCCCGCAGCGAATATTTGGCCTGCGTCAACAGGCCGAGCAGGGGCCAGGAAAAATTACCAAGGCCGCCTGTGCCCGGGTTATTGGCGAAACGCTGCTGCACGTAGAGCGACCAAAGGGCGAGCGGCAGCATGACGATCAACAAACTTAAGCCCACACGTCGCCAAGGGAACGGGCCAAGGGATTTATCGCAGTGCAATGCGAGCGCACTAAGCAGGCTGGTTTCTTTGGCTAAATTGGCGAGGGTCAGCCAAAGAACCGAACGGCCTGATTGAGGCTTCGACCATGAGTGGATCGCCAGGACCAATAATAGCAGTGCAGGCAAATCAACTAGGGATTGACGGACACTGTCCAGCACCCCCATGCTGAACATGCAGCCGGCCCAGCGGGCAAATGCCAGCCAGTTGCTGCCGCCAATGTGCCGGCGCAGCAGCCAGCCGAGCGCGAACCAGCAGAGCACATTGAGCAAGGCATAGGCTTGGAGCGTCCACCAGGGATTGCCCAAGCCGAGGAGGGCGGCTGTGGCGGGGGTCAGGATGCGCCGGGCGCGGTAAGCGGGCAAATCGATGACTTGGGTGAACTCAGGACTGCGCAGCAGAGGATCGAGGGCGATCTGAGCGTAAAATTGCCCATCGTAACCGCTGGACTCAGGCACCATGGTGATCGGGAGATTTTGCAGAGCGCCAGAACGGCGGTACTGCCACTTCTCCCCGAAACGAATCAGACTGGTGAAGCCGGATTGGGGGTCGAATTTGGCTAGCACCAACACCCCAAAAAACATCGAGGCGATCCAGAAGGCGTGTCGGCTCATGCGCGGGGCTATAAGCATTTAACTGCGACACGAGGCATCGCGGTTAAATTGAGAGTTGGGGCTGTGCTTTGCGGGACTCAGAAAAGGTCGGTCGGGGTGCGGGACATGAAGTCTTCCATGTAAGCCGTAGTGGCTTTGCCTTCGATAAAGACCGGGTCGCTCATGATCGCCTTATGGAGCGGGATGGTGGTCTTGATGCCGCGCACGAGGTATTCACTCAGGGCGCGGTAAGAGCGCTGCAGGGCGACCTTTCGGGTGGAACCAAAACAGATGAGCTTGCCAATCATGCTGTCGTAAAAAGGCGGAATTACGTAGCCGCTATATGCGTGCGAGTCGACGCGCACCCCGTGGCCGCCCGGCGCGTAGTAGAGGCTGATCGTGCCGGGGGAGGGAGTAAAGTTGCGGGCGGGATCCTCAGCATTGATTCGGCACTCTATGGCGTGTTTCTCGAACTTAATATCGCCCTGGTCGAAGCCGAGTTTTTCGCCATTCGCCACGTTGATCTGCTGCTTGATCAGGTCGATGCCAGTCACTTCCTCGGTGACAGGATGCTCGACCTGGATGCGCGTGTTCATCTCGATGAAAAAGTAATCACCTTTCGCATCGACCAGGAACTCGATCGTGCCGGCATTTTGGTATTCGGCGGCCTCGGCGGCCTTGACGGCGGCCTTGCCCATTTTCTTGCGCAGATCGGCGTTCAGGAACGGGGAGGGAGATTCTTCGATCAGCTTTTGATGGCGGCGCTGCACAGAGCAATCACGTTCGCCCAAATGGAGAACCTTGCCGTGGCTGTCGGCGAGGATCTGGAACTCGATGTGGCGCGGTTTTTCGATGTATTTCTCGATGTA
>SIBQ01000026.1 GCA_009695095.1 Lacunisphaera sp. | reverse complement strand
TACACGCGGGAATGCCATGTGCTCCGAGCCGACCGGGCCCTCAAGTCAGGCGACGTGATTGCGCTGGTTAGAGGAGCGATGGCGCAACACGGCGTCCCTGAATTTATCCGTTCGGATAACGGCTCGGAGTTTATCGCCAAAGAACTCCAGCGCTGGCTGGCTGACCAGCACATCAAGACGATCTACATCACCCCGGCCAGTCCCTGGGAAAATGGTTTTGTGGAGAGCTTCCACAGTCGCTTCCGCGACGAGTGCCTCAACCGCGAACAGCTCTGGACCCTGACCGAGGCACGCGTGGTCATCGAAGACTTCCGCCAGGACTACAACTCGGCCCGACCCCACAGCTCGCTCGGTTACCGCAGCCCAGTCCACTACGCCGCCCAACTCTCTCGATCTCCGACTCCGGTTGGCCTCCGGCCTCCCTCCACGAGGGAATGCTAAACTCACCTCTTTCCGTCACATCAACCAACCTACCGGACTAACACTGCCTCTGGCTCCAATTCCGCGTCCCCGTCATCCGGCCGCGCAAAGAGCGGCCGCGGTCTTCTCCCCGAGGTCCGCGTTGATGTCGGCCACCACGACCCGGGCGCCTTCGGCGCAGTAGGAGCGGCAGATCGCCTCGCCGAAGCCGGCGGCTCCGCCGGTGACGATGGCAACTTGGTCGGACAGGCCCATGACGAGGAGGGTCGGCGATCAGGCGTAGGGCGAGCGCACCGACGGGCGCACGGCGGCGGGCAGTTCCGAGATGAGGCCGCGGACGAGCTCGAGTCGCTGCTTGACGTAGCCGGTGAGGGCGACGACATCGGCCCCGATGCCAACCACGCGGTAGCCTTCCTCGACCAACTGGGGGAGAGGGGCGATGAGGCCGGCGGTCATGGCGAATTTGCCGTGTTTGCGACACGCCGCACCCACGCGCTGGCGGGCGGCGACGACCTCGGGGGCGTCGATCTGCCCGGCCTTGCCGATGCGATGGCTGAAATCACCCGGGCCGAAGAGGATGCCGTCGAAACCAGCGACGGCGCAGATCTCCTCGACGTTCTCCAACGCCTCGGGGGACTCGATCTGGAGGATGACGATGCGCTCGGTGTTGGAGTGCCGGATATACTCATCCATGGGGAGGAGGCAGAACTCGCCGTCGATGTTGCCGCCGTCGAGCGCGCGTTTGCCCACGGGATGGAAGCGCACCCACTCGACGATCTGATTGGCCTCAGCGCGGCTGGCGACGTGCGGCACGATGATGCCCGTGGCCCCGGCCTCGAAGGGGCGGATGTAGTCGCTGTAACTGCCCCGGGCGACGCGCACGAGCGAATCGATGTTGTGCACGCGGGCGGCGCGGATCTGGTTTTCCAGACCGATCCAGTCGTTGGGCACGTGCTCGGTGCAGAGCCAGACGGCGTCGACCCCGCACAGCCCGGCGATCTCGATGACGCGCGGCTCGGAGAGGTTGACCTTGAGGACGGTGGGAAGCTGGTTCTCGCGAAGGAGCTTCAGGATACGGCTGGGGCGAGCACTCATAATGGATGGATTAGATTTCAGAGAGAAGGACTTCGCGGCCGCCCTCGTCGCGGCTGCGGAGGCCGGCGATGAGGAGTTGCATGAGCTCGACCGTTTCCGCGAAGGGAAACGGTCGCACACCGGTGCGGAGGTAGCCGATGAAGGCCTCAAGCTGGGACTTGAAGGAGAAGAAAGTGTCGCCGGTCGTGAGGTTCACATGGCCCGCTGTGCCGATGAGCTGGAGGCAGCCAAACCCGCCGAACATGTCGTAGTTGGCCACGACAACCACGTCGGCGCCGTTGCGGTGCTTCAGGTGCACGAGGTTGCGCTCCTTGGTGCCGGTGTTGCGGGCACTGACGAAGCCGGGACCGAGGATCGGATACATGCCCTCAAGGGCGTGGATGCCGTAGGTTTCCCAGCTCTTGGGCGTGGTGATACTCACGTAACGAAGATCGCCGAGCTCGCGGGTCGAGATGCGGTAGGGCAGGTATTCCTTGGCGTAACGCATGCTGCTCGATGACATGATGGCTTTGCCCTGCGCGACCCAGTCGCGGAACACATTCAAGTCGGCCACATTGTCCGTAAGCGGCTTGTCGATAAAGACCGGAACGCCCGCCTCGACGAAGGGTCTGGCGCGTGTGACGTGCTCGCTGCCGATGTCGGTCGCAATCACGACGGCATCGACCTGGCCGATGACGTCGGTGGCCTTCGCGGCCACATGCGGGATGAGCGAGAGCTTGGCGACATGCTCGGCGGTGAAGCCGCCGCCGCCCTCGCAATGAATGTGGGTGACCTTCGCGCCGGGGATGGTGAAGCCCTCGGCCGGCTGTTTGTTGAGATAGACCGGGATGCCGGCGAACGGGCATTCCTTCGTCATGGCCTCGCGGTTGTAGCCGTTGAACATGGCGCTCCACGAATACGGGTGGCCGTTGCCCGGCGTGCTCCCGAGCATGGCGAGGCGGATGGCGTGGGGTTGCGGGACGAGGCTCATGGCTGGGGCATTACTCGACGGTGATCGGGAACTTGCCGGTGCGATATTCCCGTTCCCAGACGCCGAGCACTTCGGTGGTGTATTGCTCGAACGACCTTTTTTCGCCGAGGTGCTTGATCAGCTCGGGCAGCCAGCGTTTGCCGAACCGCACGTGCTGGGTCTCGTCGGCAATGTCGTAGCGGACGAACTGCTCGCTCAACTTGTCCCCGGATGCTTCGTGGGCCTTGACGCGACGGTGGCGGTAGGGGAAGGCGTGCACCTCGTTGCCCATGGTGAGCATGCAATACTGCATCAGGGGCGGAAACTGGCACCGCCACTTGTAGATGTGGAGGAATTGTGGCGATTTGAACGGGTCGACATCATGGGCCCGCATCCATTCGTAGCCCATGAGGCAGTGACGGACCTCGTCGTGGAGGTGGCGGGCCGTGTCGTATTCGAATTCCCACGGCATGCCGCGCACGGCGAAGAGCACGAGGGCCACTGTCTCGGCGGCGAGCATCTCCGTGGAATAGCGTTCGAATTCGTCGAAGGTATGCTCGGCGTATTGCTCCTCGGTGGGCCTGACTCCCACTGCCCCGAGACGGTTGGGGAAGCGTTCATCGCGGGCCGCTTCGCGGGGGGCGACGAAGTTCACGCGGCAAGAGGGGGTGCCGGACGGGGCGGGGCGGCGCCGGTCGAGGCCGCTCACTCCGCCGCAGGCCGCGAGCAACTGCCACAGGTAACGTTCCCAGGCGCGGGCGGCGGGCGTGAACTTGCCGGCCTTTTCCGCGGCGGCGAGGATCGGCTCGGCGCGCGTTAGCTGGGCGCGCAGGTCGAGGAGCGCGTGGGCGATCACATGCACGCTCGGCTGGTCGCTGTTGGGAAAAGTCGCGGTCTCGTGGTTCTCGAGGGAGGAGATGAGGCTGGGGATGACGACCCGATAAAGTCCGGAGGCGAACGCGAACTCGTCCGGGGCGTGAAGCACTTCGGCCATCAGCGTGACAAGTGCCTGGTCCCCGGGCTTCTGGAAGGCCGGGGACTGGATCTCGCGCAGCCGCAGATAGAGGGAGTTGACGTGCTGGGAGTATTCCCAGAGCGAGCGCCCCATCTCGCACTTGAGCTCGAACGTCGCGGCGCGTGGCAGCCAGCCGGCGAGATGCAGCATCGCCTCGTGTTCGACGTAGCGGTAATTGTTCAACAGGCGTCGGTTCGCGTCGATGTCAATGGTGCGCTTCGCCGGGCGGCGCGTGGTCGGGCGACGGGTGGCGAAGGAACGGGAACGAGGGACGGTCTTCATGGGCGGGGAGGGGATCAGCTGATGACCTTGGCGAAAAAGACCCGGGCGCCCGAATCGGCGGAGGCGAGCGCGGCCAGGTTGAAGCGCAGGGTTTGGGCCGCGGCTTCGAGCGAGCACAGGCGCGAGGGCTGGCCCTCGATGAGATCGATGAAACGGTTGGCCTGCTCAATGAAAGACATGTCCCGGTCCGCCGGCGGCACCTCGCTCCAAGTCCAGTCCTTGTCACCCAGTCGAAACCAGCCCCAGCGGCGGTTGTGGAGCTCGATCTTCACGCTGCCCTGCGCGGTATTGAACTGATAGGTGGACTCATTCGGGGCCTGGAACTGGTTGAGGGTGTAATTGACTGGCGCGCTGCCATTTCGGGCGCTGATGCTGACCGTGTCCTCGACCGTGACATCGGGCAGCGCTTGGTGGGAACAGTCGCACAAGACACTGTCGGTCGGACCCAGGATGCTTTCAAACCAGTTGGCGGTGTGGGTGAGCGCATCCTGGATGGCCCCGCCGCCCGTCTTCCGGTCGCGATAATAAGTCTTGGAGTAATACACCTCATGTGATAGTTAACACTACACACCACTTAATGCCAGAGGTATATCCGCTAAGATCTTTAACCTTAAATCAGATACCCTTATGATTATGTGTCTCATGAAAGTTTTGGCTATGTCAGTGCGATGGATTTTCGGGGTAAGTGCCGTTTGCGTGCTCGCCGCAGTCCCGCTGACCGCTCAGTTAGCTCCAGTCGCCACCGAGGCGGCCAAGGAAGAGACCGTTGAGTTGTCAGTATATAGAGTAACTTCGACTCAGGAAACGGGCTACGGTGCCAAGTCGGCCACGCCATTCAAGACGAAACAGCAGATAGTAGACATCCCGCAGTCCATCACATTGCTCACGCGGGACCTGATTGACGATATCAGTGAGGTTGATCTGGCCAAAGTGCTGGTTTACGTGGGCGGGGTGCCAAAATTTGGTGGCGAGCTTTACCAATTGCGCGGCAGCAACGCCACTTCGACCTACCCGATCGTGGATGGCCAGATCAGCCGCACGGTTTACATGGACAATATGTTCATTGATTCGATCGAGATCATCCGCGGGCCGGCCGCCTTGCTCTATCCGAACTCCCAGCTTCAGGGCGTCATCAACAAGACCACCCGGCGTCCCCAGGCGAAGCCGATGGCCTCGATCAAGACCAGCATTACGGATTACGGCCTCCACCGGGTGGTGGGTGACGCGACGGGCCCGATCGGAAAAATCGGCGAAGGCCAGCTCAACTACCGCTTGCTCGGCGGGCTCTCCCGAGGGGATGCTTATTTCACCAACACGGTTGAAGATCGGACGATGTTCCACCCCTCCTTGCAGTGGGATTACAAAAGGACCAGCGTTATGCTGGCTTACGACTGGCAGAAAATTACCCGGCCCTCGAATCCCACAGGCGTGCTGCAGACCAATGGCAAGATGTTCACCGGGGGCGGGCGGGAGAACAGTGTCCTCCTGCCACCGGGCGCGGCCGAGACCCATGAGCATCGCGGTGTCCGCGGCAATGTGGTGCACCAGTATTCCCGCAACTGGGAGAGCAGGCTGGGCTTGGACTGGAACAACATGCACCGCACCGGCAGCGTGGTGCTTCCCCTTAACGTCGATTGGGACGCCCGCACGGTCAGTTTCCTCAACCGGCGCAATGACCTGAACTTGGAAAACGCCTCGGTTTCCTTCGACACCAACGGGAGCTATGAGCTGGGTGGCATGAAGCACCAGAGCACTCTCGGGTTTACGATCGCAGTGCAGAAAGCGGTCACCAAACTTTATGTAAATCCCAATTTCGGCGGGCCGGGCGTCCAAAGAAATGTTCGCCCCATCGACAACCCCAATGTGAACACCCTGCCGGTCCTGCCCTTCGACTCCTACGTGGTGCCGGCCAATCCGGGCAGCCGCGTCCGCAGCGAATACTCGAACTTCTATTTCCAGCAGAATGTCGAAGTCATCAAGGACCGCCTGATCCTCGTCGGTGGGGTAGCCAAATTCAAGGAAGAGACCACCAACATCACGAACATCACCTCCACCGCCGCCTCGTCCATCGCGAACAGCGCCAACCTCCACCGATTTGGCGTGGTCGCCCAGTTTCTCAACAAGAAGGTGGCCCTTTACGCCATGAACGGCAACACCCAGTTGCCGCGCAGCCCCACGTTGATCCTGGCGGATGGCAGCTCGGCGCCGGGAGCCACCGGAGACGGCAAGGAGTTTGGGGTCAAGTTGAGTATGCTTGACGGCAGGCTCAATACGACCCTCTCCTACTTTGACCTCGAAACCACCGGCTTGGCCGTCTTCGGCGGCGTTCTCCCCGATGGCCGCAGCTTTAACGTCCTGATCGGCAAGACGCAGTCCAAGGGGTTTGACGGTGAAATCACGATCAGTCTTTCCAGGCAATTCGAGCTGGTCACGAATTTTTACTCCGGCACGGTCGAAGACCAGAACGGCAAACCCGTGGATGACTCCTACAAATCCACGATCGGCGTGGTCGGAAAATATACATTCCAAGACGGAGCCGCCAAGGGGCTTTCCCTCGGCGCCGGCGGTTATCGCACCACCGGGCGCGTAACGAGCGCCGCCACGCTCGCCTACGCCGCCAAGCCCGCTGGGACGTTTTTCATCACCAACCAATCGGATCCTGTCATCAAGATGTTCGCCAACTATACCCTGAACAAGAACTGGTCCTTCAAGCTCGAGCTGGAAAATGTCTTCGACGGGCTCAGTCCTCTGGCCATCAACTCGGCGACGCTGATGGAGGCCAACATCGGGCGCAGCTTTACGTTCCACGCCGAATACAAATTCTGATTCTGATCGCGATGTGTCTTCCGCCGGTTCGCGCCAAGCCCGGTCTTCGGCGTGCGAACCGGCGGATCGGCGTCATTCTAGGATGACCGTATAACCTCCTGCCCACTGCGTGAACCTGCCGCGTGACTCCGGGCCCAGTCGCAGGGAATTCCTCCGCCATGCCGCGCTGGCCGCCGGACTGACATCCGTGTCGACGACGTTGTGGGGGACGGAGGCCGCTGCGACGCCGTCGCAGTTGCCGCCAGTGGAATCACCGGCAACGGGCTATTTGTCCTTGGGGCCGGAAGAGGCGGCGTTTGTCGAGGCGATGATAAATGTGTTGTGCCCCGCCGACGAGTTAACGCCGAGCGGTGTCGACTGCGGCTTGGCGGTCTTCATCGACCGTCAGTTGGCCGGCGCTTTCGGGCGGGGGGAGCGGCTCTACCTGCGCGGGCCGTGGCGCCCAGGTTTGCCGCAGGATGGCTACCAACTGCCCATGGCGCCGGAGCAATTCTTCAAAACCGGTTTGGCCGCGGCGGATGCAGCCTGCCGCGAGCAGCATGGCCGCTCTTTCGCGGATCTGGAAACGACGGTCGCCGATTCTTTTTTATCTGCTCTGGCGGAGGGCAAGATCGCCCACAGCCGCATGGCGCTGGCGGAATGGTTCAACGATCTGGTCTACCCACTGTTTATCCAGGCCTGTTTCGCCGACCCGATCTATGGCGGAAACCAGGACAAGGTGTTTTGGAAAATGATCGGTTATCCGGGGCTGCCGGCGGTCAACGGCCTCAACATGGTCAAGTATCGGGGCAAGCCCTTCCCCGGGGCGCGCCACCCGAAATCCATCCAGGATTTCAGCTGACTCCGGCCTTATGAAGCCTCTCCCCCAGCGCAGCGTGGTGATAGTCGGCGGCGGGATGGCCGCGGGGCTTCTCGCGCGGCAATTGGTGCACCAGGGGATCGACACCGTGGTGCTCGAACGGGGCGGCGATCATCGCGCCGAGGCTGCGGGCAGGATTCCGACGCAGCGCGATGAGCTGCGGTGGGACATCCGGCTCGGGCTGATGCAGGATGCGGCGAGCGAGACCTACACCCTGCGCCGCTCCCGGCCGGAACCCTCCCGACCGATGCGCCGGCTCAGCGCGTTCCTGCCCGGCACGGGCGTGGGCGGGGCGGGCAGCCATTGGAACGGGCAGGTGTGGCGCTGGGCCGCGTGCAACATGGCGCTGCGCTCCCATTTCACGGCCCGCTATGGCCAGGACGCCATTCCGGCTGACATGCCCCTGCAGGACTGGGGCGTGTCGCATGAAGAACTCGAACCCTACTACGACCTGTTTGAGAAACTGTTCGGGGTCACCGGTCGCGCCGGCAATATCCGGGGCAAGATTATGCCGGGCGGCAACCCGTTCGAAGCGCCGCGGCAGAACGAGTATCCACAGCCGCCGCTGGAGACTACGGAGGCCGGATTGATTTTCAAGGCAACGGCCGAGCGGGAGTTCGGCTACCGGCCGTTCCCCTCGCCGGGGGCAAATTCCACCGGAACCTACGTGAATCCCGACGGCATGCGGCTTGGAGCCTGCCAGTATTGCGGGCATTGCGACCGCTTCATCTGCGAGGCCAATGCCAAGGGCACGCCGGACGCGCTGCTGTATCCGTGGCTGGAGCGGCAGGCGCACTTCGAGCTGCGGCGTCACTGCCAGGTGCTGGGGCTGGACTATGACCGCGCCGCGGGCCGGGTGCGGGGAGTGCGTTATCTGGATCTGATCACCGGCGAGGAATATTTGCAGCCGGGCGGGGTGGTGGTGCTGGCGGCCTTCACCATGACGAACACCAAGCTGCTCCTCACCGGCGGCATCGGCCGGCCCTACGATCCGGTGAAAGGGGAGGGCGTGGTGGGGAAGAATTTTTGCTACCAGATCAATTCGGGGATCTCGATCTTCCTGCGCGACCGGTGGCTCAACCCGTTTCTCGCCGCCGGTTGCACAAGCACCATCATGGAGGAGTTCGACGACGACAACTTCGACCACACCGGCCTGGGCTTCCTCGGGGGCGGCAGCATCGGGGTGGGTGTCATCTCGGGCCGGCCCATCAACGCGCGGCGGCTGCCGCCGGGCACGCCCCGCTGGGGCACGGCTTGGAAGCGGGCCAATGCCGAGTGGTATGCCCACAATTGCGCCATCGGCGTGCAGGGCAGCTGCTATCCGCACCGGGAAAACTACCTCGACCTCGACCCCGATTATTCCGACGCCTTCGGGCTGCCGCTCGTCCGGATGAATTTCGATATCCGCGAAAACGAGCGGCGGGTCTCGGCCTTTTGCACGGGGCGAGCCGAGCAGATTGCCCGCGCCATGGGCGCGACCCAGCTCGGTCCGGTTGTCCCGCGCACCAGTCCCTTTGACACACGCCTGTATCAGGGCACGCATATCACCGGTGGCACCTGCATGGGCGCCGACCCGGCGACCAGCGTCGTATCGCCCCGCCTACAGCACTGGGACTCCGAGAATCTTTTCGTCGTGGGTGCGTCGGTCTTTGCGCATAATTCCGGTCTCAACCCCACGGGGCCGCTGGCGGCGCTCGCCCTGCGGCTGGGCGATGATATCGCGCGCTACGTAAAAAATCCAGGGCACCTCTCATGAGCACGCCGATCAAGTCCGGTGCATTCTCGGTCTACTTGGCCGCCGGACTGGCCACGGCGGTGGCCGCGGACTCCGCGGTTTTGCGCGACATCGAGAATGGGCGCAGAGTCTTCGCGACCTGCGCGGCCTGCCACGATCCGGGCCTGCCGACCAAGACCGGCCCCGACCTGCGCGGCGTGGTCGGCCGGAAAAGCGGCACGGTGCCGGGCTTCCGCTACAGCCGCGCGATGAAGAATGCCCGGATCGTCTGGGACGAGGCCACCCTCGATGCCTACCTGGCCGAGCCTCAGGAAATGATGCCCGGCAATGCCATGCCATTTCCGGGTCTGCCCCTGCCGGCCGATCGCCGCGATCTCATCGCCTACTTGAAAACCTACACCCCCTGATATCCCATGAACCGGAAAACATTCCTGACCACGGCCATCGGGGCCGGCGCGCTGGGAGCCCACGTCCTCAAGGCGGCGACGGAAGACACGCCTTCCGCCCCGGCGGCCAAACCGCCGCCGGCCGCCAGATTGTCCGACCTGCTCTGCCTCGATGACGTCGAGGCCGTGGCCCGCAACGTCATGTTGCCGTCGGCCTATGCCTACGTCGCCGGGGGCGCGGCGGACGAGATCACCCTGCGCTGGAACCGGGAGAAATACCGCGAAATCCGCCTGCTGCCACAGGCGCTCCGGGATATTTCCGCCCTGGATTGCTCCACGACGATCCTGGGGAAGAAGATGAGCACACCCATCATACTCGCGCCGACGGGCGTCCAGGCGCTGACCCACCCCGAGGCGGAACTCGCCACCGCGCGCGGCGCGGGCGCCTTTGGCGCGACCATGGTCCTCAGCTCCGGCTCAAACAAGAGCATCGAGGAGGTGATGGCGGTCGCCTCCCATCCCGTGTGGTTCCAGCTCTATGTGTTCAGGGACCGCGGCCTCTCCCGCGAACTGGTCGAGCGGGTGCAGGCCGCCGGCGCGCAGGCGCTGTGTGTGACCGTGGACTCCCCCCTCGATGGCGCGCGCAATCGCCAGATGCGGACCCCCTATGAACTCCCGCCCGGCGTCGGCTTCCCGCATTACGCGGGCCTGCGCGATGCCTACACGATCCAGACGCTTGATACAGTGCGGCCGGCCAACCTCCTGTGGAGGGACATCGAGTGGCTGCGATCCTTCACCAAAGTGCCGATGCTCCTCAAGGGCGTGATGAACCCGGCCGATGCCGGGACCGGCCTCAAAGCCGGCGCTGACGGCATCATCGTGTCCAACCACGGCGGCCGCTGTCTTGACACCCTGCCGGCCACCATCGAGGTGCTGCCGCGCGTGGTGGAGGCGGTGGCGGGCCGCGTGCCCGTCATCGTGGATGGCGGCATCCGCCGCGGCACCGACATCGTGAAGGCGCTCGCGCTCGGCGCCTCGGCCGTGCAGATCGGCCGGCCCTATGTCTACGGTCTGGCCAGCGGTGGCGCCGACGGGGTCACGCACGTGCTCAAGATCCTCCGGCAGGAACTCCTCATGGCCATGTCGCTGCTCGGTTGTCCGACCATCGCCTCGATTGACCGCACGGTTCTCTGGAAATGACGCCGCCCCGCTCTTACTGTTGTGGGCCAATCCGGATCGGGGCGCTGCTGGCGGCGGTGATCCGACCAGGCACGGCCTATGCGGCCGATTCCGGCGAGGCGCCGTTGCGGGGACTGGGGGCGGTGGACTGGCTGGTGCTGGTGGGGATCGCGGCCTTGCTCATCGGGATCGGCGCCTATTATTCCCGCCGGCAGAAGACGGCGGAAAATTACTTCATGGCGGATCGGAACATGTCGCCATTCCTGGTCGGGATTTCGCTCTATGCCACGATCTGCAGCACGCTGACCTATCTCGGGCTGCCGGGTGAGGTCGTGCAAAACGGCCCGGTCTACCTCCTGCTGACCCTCGCGGCTTTTCCGGTCGTCTACCTGGTCGTGGGCTACCGGGTGATTCCGCTCATCATGCGGCTGAAGGTCACCAGCGTCTACGAGTTGCTGGAACAGCGGCTTGGATTCCACGTGCGGCTCGCGACCTCGGCCGCATTCCTGCTGACGCGATTCGTGTGGATGGGGCTGATGCTCTACACGACCTCGCTGATCCTGGTGACGGTGCTCGGGTGGGATCCCGCCTGGATCCCGCTGATCTCGCTCATCACCGGGGTGATCACCACGACTTATTCGCTGGTGGGCGGATATGCGGCGGTGGTGATCACGGACGTGCTGCAGTTTTTCATCCTGCTGCTGGGCGCGATCGCGACGGTGGTCTGCGTCACGGTTCTCATGGGCGGAGTGGGCACCTGGTGGCCGACGCAATGGTCGGGGCACTGGGCGCCGCAACCGTTTTTCAGCACGGATCCCCATGTGCGGGTGACCATGGTTGGCACCTTTGTGGGCACGATCATCTGGTGGGTCTGCACCTCGGCGTCCGACCAGATGGCCGTCCAGCGCTTTCTGAGCACGCGCGATGTGCCGGCGGCGCGGCGTGCCTTGCTCCACAACTGCATCGCCGCCGGTTCCGTCGTGGTCGTCCTCTGCCTCGTGGGATTCGCGGTGCTCGGTTTCTATCAGGCCAATCCTGATTTCGTTCCTTCGCATTTGTCCCTCGCCAAGAATGGTGACGCGCTGTTTCCACATTTTGTCGGCCATTTCCTGCCGGTGGGTCTGCCGGGGCTGGTGGTGTCCGGTCTGCTCGCGGCGGCGATGTCGAGCCTGAGTTCGGGCATCAACTCCAGCGCTACCGTCCTGACCAAGGATTTTATCGAGACGCTCGCGCCCGACGGGCAGCGCACGGAATCCACCCGCGTGAAACATGCCCGGTTGCTGGCCTTTGGGGTCGGCGTCGCTGCGATCGCCGCGAGCTTGCTGGCCGACCTGATACCGGGCAATCTGGTCGAACTGGGCGGGAAGATGGTGAATCTATTTCTCTGTCCGTTGTTCGGGGTGTTGTTCCTCGCCCTGTGGGTGCCCTTTGCGACACCCTTTGGCGCGATCATGGGGGCGATCTACAGCTTTGTGACGGCGCTGCTGGTCGGATATTGGGATATGTTCACCGGCGGCCAGGCCCTGAGTTTCCAATGGATCGCACCTTGCGCGCTGACGGTGTCAATCGCGGCCGGCTGCCTCTTCAGCCTGATGCCGACCCGGGGTAAATCTTTCCGTGTGCTGACCGCCTACGCCACGGTCGTGCTGCTGCCCTGGCCCCTGCTGATCCTGCTGCTGCGCCCCTAAGCCGCTCCCGGGCTCCCGCCTGACCTCGCTTTCCTTCAACCCAACCTGAAAAAATGAAAAAAATACGATTTGGTATCACCGGCTCCGGTTACATGGGACGCACCCACGCCGAAGCCATCAAAAATCTCAGCTCGACGGCCGAACTGGTCGCCATCTGGGGCGGCACGCGCGCCGCCGGCCTGGCCCAGAGCTGCGGCGCGGCTCACGAGCCGACGCTCGAGGGTCTGATGAAACGCAAGGATATCGACGCCGTCGTTATCACCACCCCGCATCATTGTCACATCAAGGAGGTGATGCTGGCGCTCGAGGGCGGCAAACATGTGCTGATCGAGAAACCGATGGCGACCAAGGTGGAGGACTGCGACCAGATGCTCGCGACCGCGGCCAAGCACGGCCTCGTCACCGGCGTGGCCCACAACCTGCGCTTCCGGATCAACCTCCCGATCATGCGCGACCGAATCCGCGCCGGCGAGATCGGGAGCATCCAGAGCATGCACTTCTCCATGATCCGACAGATGGCGAATGTCGGAAACTTCGGGGGCAACAAAACCGGCTGGGTCAACCAGCCTGAGGCCATCGGCTTTGTCATCGACGGTCTGCCGCACGGCATCGATGCCATGCGCTGGGCCACCGGCGCCAATGTCAGGCGCGTGGCCGGCTTCTGCCGCACCTACACGCCGGGACGGGCGATCGAGGACACCACCGTCGGCATCCTGGAGTTTGACAACGGCGCCATCTGCTCGGTGCACACGACCCAGGCCTCGCACGGTTTCTTCGCGGGGGAAATGGCCCGGGTGATCATCAATGGCAGCAAGGGCAGCCTGGACATGGACGGCTTCGGCGATTTGCACCAGACCGACCGGGAAAAGGGCTGGCGGCGCATCTCGACCCAACCTCCGGTGATGGCCGATGATCCGGAGTCGGCTTACAAAATCGGGCGCATGCTCGCGTTCAACAACCAGATCCAGTCGTTCATCGACCGGGTGAACGGCAAGCCCTCGGAGGTCGCCACCGGGGCGGATGGCCGCGCCGGTCTCGCCGCCTGCCTGGGCATGCTGACCTCAAACGCAGAAAACCGGATCGTGACCTTGTAATCCTGCGAGCAAGGCGCCGCGCATTGCCCCAGCCCAATCCATGCCATCCAAAATGACACCGGAGCACCGCACGCGCATCCTCTTCCACACGGATGTGCCCTATCAATTGACCGCGGCGGAGACCGCAGGGATCCAAGCCGCCTGTCCCGACGTCGAGATCGTGCAGGCCGGCGTCGCCGGGAGCGGCCAGAAGGATGCGGATTTAAGGGACGTGAACATCATCATCACCGACCGGCAGGTGCCGGCGGATCTCACACAATGTCCCAATCTCCAGTGGGTGCAGCTGGTCTCGGCGGGTGCCAACCAGGTCACGGATCTTCCCTTGGCGAAATCCGACATTCCCGTCACCACCGCGAGCGGCCTCCACGGCGTGCCGATCGCGCAGTTCGTCACGGGGGCGCTGTTGATGCTGGTGCACCAGTTTCCCGCCATGGGAAAGGTGCAGGCCACCCGGCGCTGGCCGGAAAGCCGCTGGGCGCTGCGCGGATCCCTGGTGCGCGGGCAGACGGCGGGCATCCTCGGCTACGGCAGCATCGGCCGGGAGTGTGCCCGGCAACTGCACGCGCTGGGCCTGCACATCGCCGCGCTGGATCCGGCCGGCCGGCGTGATGATGGTTACAATTTCTGGCCGGGCACGGGCGATCCGGCAGGCACTTTGCCCGCGCATTGGTTCAAACCAGCGCAACTGAAGGAGATGTTGCCGCTCTGCGACGTGCTCGTGGTGGCGGCACCGCTGACCCCGCACACCAGCGGGATTATCGGCGCGGCCGAGCTGGCCCAGCTCAGAAAAGGCGCGCGGGTCATCATCATCTCCCGCGGCGGGATCGTCGACGAATCCGCGCTTGCGGCGGCCCTGCGCGACGGCCACCTCGCCGGCGCGGCGGTGGACTGTTTTGTCCAGGAACCACCTCCGGCGGAACACGTGTTCTACGACACCCCGAATCTCATCATGTCACCCCACATGGCGGGAGCCTACGAGGGCTTCTGGCCGGCGATGATCAGCCTGTTCACGGAAAATCTCCGGCGGTTCCGACTCGGCCAGCCTTTGCTCAACCAGGCCAACAAGCGGCTCGGCTACTGACCGCGTCCCTCACCGAACAGCAAACTGCCATGACCACGCCGACCTACGCCCGAAATCCCGGGGCCCAGTATCCACTGCTTTCAGCGGCGTGGATCGCGGTGGCGGTGCTCTGGCTGGCGGGGGGGTCCAATTACCTCACGCGCACGATGCTGACGACGATGCGCGGATCGATTCTGGAGGAGATCCCCATGAGCGACGCGCAGTTCGGCTTGCTCACGTCGGGATTCCTCTGGGTTTACGCCTTTGCCAGTCCCGTCGCGGGCTTTTTCGCCGATCGGTTCAGTCGCCGCCGGGTGATCATCATCAGCGTGTTTGCCTGGTCAGCAATCACCCTGCTCACGGCCTATGTGAAAACCTTCGAGCAGTTTTTCGCCCTGCGCACTCTGCTTGGCTTGAGCCAGGCCTGTTACATTCCCGCGGCCGTCGCCTTGATCATCGACTATCACCGCGGGTCGACCCGCGCCTTGGCGGCGGGCATTCACGTGACCGGGACGGTCGCCGGTTCGACGCTGGGCGCCGCTGGCGGCTGGCTGGCGGCCGAACAGGGTTGGAGCCAGGCCTATGAGATCATCGCGTTGCCCAACCTCGCGCTCGGCGTGGTGCTCTGCTTCTTCCTGCGGGACCCATCGCGTGAGGGGGTGGCCGAGCCGGCCGTTGGCGGCGGACTGCCCGGCATCCGGCTCGGCGAGGCTTTGCTGAGCCTGGCCCGGCCGGGACCCTTTTATGCCATGATGGCCTTCTCGCTTGTGCAAGGTGCGGTCAGTTGGATGATCATCGGCTGGATGCCGACGCAGATGAGGGAACAGTTCGCCATGGGGCAGGGGGCGGCGGGATTTTCCGCGCTCGGGTTCCTTTATTTTATGCAAATAGTCGGGTTGCTGGCCGGCGGCTATTGGTCCGACCGCTTGAGTCTGGTCAATCCGCGCGCCCGGATCATCCTGCCGGCGCTGGCCATTATGTGCGCGGCCCCGGTGTTCTTTCTGACCGGATGGTTTCCGATGCTGGCCTTTACCCTCCTGAGCCTGAGCCTGTGGGGACTGGCCGTGGGTATCGCGGGAGCGAACTTGATGCCGATAATCTGCCTGACCGTTGATACGCGCTATCGCGCGACCGCCATGGGGGTATCCAATCTTTGCGCCGCCGTCAGTGGTGGCCTAGCGGTTTACGGGGCCGGTGCCTTGCGCGACGCGAAAATCGGCGTCAACTTCATCCTGACCTTCGCAGGATTCGGCGCCGTCCTGTGCGCACTCTCCCTCTGGCTGGTCAATGTGGGCCTGAACATGGCCGAGAAAAAGAAAAACGGGTCCTAACCCCGACGAATAAATCATGACTCCTCTAAAATTGGTGAATTGGAAGCCACGCGCGCCTCTCGCCTTGCCGCGGGCCGGTTGTGCCACGGGCGTGGTGGGTGGCAAGCTGGTGGTGGCGGGCGGCACCTACTGGGTGGGTGACAAGAAATTCTGGGACAAGCGCGTCGACGCCTATGATGCGACGGCGGATCACTGGCAACCGCTGGCACCCTTGCCCCAACCTTGGGGCGATGCCCCGGCGGTGGTCGTGGGCGAGAATTTCTATATCTTCGGGGGCGGAGCCGACGGTGTGGCGCAGTCATCAGTCCAATGTTACCAGCGGGGGGCCTGGAGCGTGGTCTCACGGATGGCGTTGCCCGCGCCCCGGCGCTCTTCGGCGGCGGTCGTGCTGGAGGGCACCATTTATCTGATGGGCGGGCTCACCGGAACGGGGAGCGATTTTGCCTCCGTCACCAGCACCGTGTGGGCCGCCAAGCCGGGTGAAGCCTGGCAGGATCGCGCCCCCATGCCCGGCCCGGCGCGGTTCACCGCTTCGGTCGGCGCCGTGGGCGGCAAGGTGCTCGTCGTGGGTGGTTGCACGCCCGAAGCCGGCAAGGTGTGCAATCTCGACGACATTCTCGCCTATGATCCCCGGCGCGACCAATGGTCGACGCTGGCGCGCCTGCCGTTTGCGTTGCGGGGGGCCTGCGGAGTAGTCGTCGGCGACCGGCTGGTCGTGTTTGGTGGCTACACCGACCGGTTCCTCACCCAGATCATCAGCGTGGATCCCCGGTCCGGAGAGACGCAGGTGGTCGGCGAACTGCCCGTCGGCCTCGCCGACACCCGGTTCCTGCTCCTTGGACCCGAAGTCATCGGAGTGACCGGGGAAAACGGGATAAAAATGCGCTATCCCGATACGATTGCCGCAAGCCTGGCCTGAATCAGATTTTCCCTCAACTTCCGCCCAAAGCTCAATCCCACGATTCTCATGAAAATTAGAAACCTGAAGACCTTTCTGCTGAGCCACCCGATGTCGAAGCCAACCGGGCCGGCGAATTTCTACTACCGCACGCGCACGACACTCATCATCCGGATCGAGACCGACGAGGGTCTGGTAGGGTGGGGCGAGACCGTCGCCTTGCCCGGCGTGAAGGGCGTCATCGATGACCACTGCGCGCCGCTGCTGCGCGACCGCGACCCCTGCGATCGCCGCGCCCTCACTCGCGAACTCTGGGGTCAGAGCTTCGGCAACGGCATGGCCATCGGCGGCGTCGAGATCGCGCTCGACGACCTGCGCGGCCAGATCCTCGGCCTGCCCATCGCCGAGCTCTACGGCGGCCGCCTGCGCCCCCGCGTGCAGGCCTACGCCTCCGCGATGAACTACATCGAGGGCGAGGATCCCGCCGAGTATTATCCGCGCGAGGCCGAGAAACTGGCTGCGACGGGCTTTCGCGCGATGAAGATGCGTCTCGGCGGCCAGCCCCACGACCGCGACCTGGCTGCCGCCAAGGCCGTGCGCCGCGCCGTCGGCCCCGACGTCAAGCTCATGGCCGACGGCAACGGCGCGTATGCCCTCGGCGGCGCGATCAAGATGGGCCGTGCACTCGAGGAGCTGGACTACTATTGGTGGGAGGAGCCGCTGCCGCAGAGCGCACCCGATTACGCCGGCTACGAGAAACTGGTTGACACCCTCGACATTCCCATCGCCGCCTGCGAGGGCCTGACTTCCCGCGCCCGGTTCAAGGAGGCGCTGTGCCGCGGGGTCATGGACATCGCACAACCCGACGTCGCCCTCGCGGGCGGCATCGGCGAGGTCCTCTTCATCGCCGAGCTGGCGCGGCTCTGGGGCGTGCAATGCATGCCGCATTGCTGGGCGGGCGGCCTCGTCATCGCCGCCTCGACCCATCTCATCTCGCTGCTGCCCGACGCCTCATGGGGCCGGACCACCGAGCCTCCGATGCTCGAACTCGACCACGTGGAAAACCCCTTCCGCGACGACCTTCTGGTCGAACCGCTCCAAATCTCGGACGGGCACGTGACCGTTCCCACTCGCCCCGGCCTGGGTGTGGCGGTGGATGAGCAAAAACTGCGGCACTATATGAAAAGCTCCACCTGACTCGCGGGCTGCGATCACTTCGCCCCCTTCCTACAACTGCTTCGCCATGAGACCTCATTGTTTCTCCTCGTTCGGACGACTCAGCTTTTGGGCGCCCGGTTTGTTGACCCTGTCACTCGTGCCGCCGGCCTCGGCGGATCTCGCGCCTCGCGACCAGGCGTTCGAAACGCTTCGCCGCGTCTGGGCGCAGGAAAAGGAAATAACCCGCCTTCGGGCGGGCGAATCACTCGCCATGGCCGGTGAGGGCGGCCCGGTCCGCGCCGAGCTGCTGGCCGCCGACCCGCTGTCCTATCCGTCGCCCGCGCGCGTGATCGCGCTGCGTGTGCTCGCCCATGCGGCTGGCAGCGCCGCCGAGCGTGCGAAGTGGATCGCACGCATCCAGGAGATTTTCCTGGACGCAAAGGCTCCTGACCGGCTCCACGCCTTGGAGAGCCTCGCCAAGCTCGGCGTGGTGCCGGCCGGCACCGACTTGGAGGCGGTGCGCGCCTGGACAGCCGCGGCACCCGAGGCGGCCCGGCCTTTCGGGCATTGGATGCTGCATCTCGCCGGGGATCCGGCGGCGCAACCCGCGCTGCTGGCCGCGTTGGGATCGGCCGACCCGATCACGCGCCTGCGCGCGGGGTTCGCGCTCCGGATGATTGTGCCGTCCGACGCGACCGCGCGGGCCGCCGTGGCCGCGGCGCTCGCCAAGGAACCGTCCGACTCGCCCGCGCGCGCCTATCTGCTTTCCGCGGCCTTGCGCCTGAGGGCCGATCCCGCGCAGACCGGCCGCTGGCGCGAGGAAGCGGTGGCGTCCTTTACGCTGCCGGGCCGCGCGGCCGCCACGTTGGAACTGGCCACGGTCATCACCCATCTCGAACCCGCGCCGTCGGCGCAGGTGTTCCTCGCCCTCTTGGATCACCCCGAGGCCGACGCCCGCATCGGCGGGGCCAAGGCCTTGCTCGGGCAGGGCGGTCCCTGAAATAAGGCGCCGGCGCAGACGCTCTGCTTATGAAAATCACGGATATCCGGATGATGCGGCTCTGGGGGCCGCGCAATCACGGCGTCGGCGGCGGCACAGCCCGCATCGCCAAGGTCGTCGTGATGGTGGATACCGATGCCGGGATCCACGGGCTCGGCGAGGTCGACGACTTCATGGGAGTGCGCCAGGGCATCGCCTACATGCGCGAGTATTTCCTCGGACGCGATCCCTTTGCGGCGAACGCGATCGTCTCGGAAATGCTCTACGGCACGCAGGCGCCGAATCCGCCCGGCGTGCCGCGCGGCCCGATGGGGAAGAACAACATCATCGCCGTGAGCATGTGCGCTCCGACCGCGACGCCGTGGGGCCCGGTGGTGTGGGCGGCGAGCGGTGTCGACATCGCGCTCTGCGACCTGATCGGCAAGGCGCTCAAGACCCCGGCCTACAACCTGCTCGGCGGCAAATTCCGCGAGCAGGCCAAGGTCTATCTCGATCGCAGTTCCCCGGATGATGTCACGGATCTTGGCGCCTGGCGGGCCATGGCCCGCGATACGGTCGCCAGCGGCTTTACGCAGATGAAGTTCGACATCGACTTCATGGCACCCGAGTGCGTCCGCGACGTCTGGAACCGCAGCCTGTCACTGGAACAGATGAACCGGATCGTCGAGCGGCTCACCGCCGTGCGCGAGGCGGCGGGACCAGAGTTCGAAATCTGCGCCGACTGCCACATGCAGTATAACGTGCCGGACGTGATCCGCCTGCTGGAGCGGCTGCGCCCCCTGAACCTCCTCTGGCTGGAGGACCCGGTGCCGATCACCAACCCGGATTCCTGCGCGCAGGTGCGGGCCAAGAGCCCGGTGCCGATCTGCATCGGCGAGATGTTTATCGCCGAGCAGTTCCGCCTGTTTGTCGACGCAGGTGCCTGCGATATCCTGCATCCCGATGTGATGTTCTGCGGCGGCATGCACGAGTTGCGGCGCATCGCGGATTTCGCCGAACTGAACCACCTGCCGGTCGCCTTTCACGGCAACGGCGGAGCGCTGGCAACCATTGCGGCGGCGCATGTCGGCGTTGCCTCGCGCAACTTCCTCGGCCTCGAATACCACTTCATTGAAACACCGTGGATCGGCTCCTTTGTGCGGCGCGACGTGCCGCTCTTCCGCGACGGCCAGGTGGTGATGACCGATGCACCGGGCCTGGGGGTGGAACTTGATCGCGAGGTCTGCCGCCAGCACCTCGCTCCGGGCGAAGCCCTCTTCGACTGAACTGCCATGACCACGCGCCCGCTGGGGATTGTTGTCCCCCGCCTGTTTGCCTCCGACTTTGGGGCCCAACTGACGGTGCCGCATGTATTGGTGCCCTTCGGCGGGGAGAATGACGCAGCCATGGCGGCCCTCCTGGCCGATGCCGACGTGCTGGTCAACGCCGCCTACCGGCCGGCCTGGAAACCCGCGGCCGGTGCGCCGTTGTGCCTGATTCATTCGCCCGGTGCGGGCGTCGATGGCATCGATTTTCCTAGCGTTCCCGCCGGTTGCACCGTCTGCAATGTCTACGGCCACGAGCGCGGCGTGGCGGAGCAGGCATTCATGCATCTGCTCGCTCTCCATAAGGGCCTGTTCCGGCTCGATGCCGCGTTGCGCCAAGGCGACTGGCTGCCCGGGCAACCGTATTTGCCGGAAATGATCGGCCGTCGTCTGCTCGTGCTTGGGGCCGGACAGATCGGCCGGGAGTTGGTGCGCTGGGGGCGTTTCCTCGGCCTGGAGGTGTCGGTGCTCACGCGCCGGCCCGCGGCGGATAGGGTCGGGCCCGGCCTGCGCCACTTGGGCGGACTCGATGAACTACCCCGCCACTTGCCCTTGGCGGACTTTGTCGTCGTGGCGATTCCCGCAGCCGCTGGCACAGTCGATCTCATCTCCGCGCGCGAGTTTGCGCTCATGAAACCCTCGGCCTTCATCGTTAACGTCGGCCGCGGTCCGGTCATCAACGAGCAGGCGCTCTATGACGCGCTGCGCACCCGCCGCATCGCCGGGGCGGGACTGGACGTTTGGTATCAGTATCCCGCGGCACCCGGCCAGACGCAGCGTCCGGCGAAGCTCCCGTTTCACGAGTTGGACAACATCATCATGACACCGCACAAGCCCACGGCCGAGACCATGGCCTATCGCTGGCGCGCCATCGCGGGCAACATCAGCCGCCTCGTCCAGGGCGAGCCGCTCCTGCGCATCGTCCGCCCTTAAGTCATTCCCATGAAGATCACAGGTGTCCGGACTCATTTGCTGACCACCCAATGGACCGACGATCCGTCGTTCCCCAACTCAGCCCACTCGACGGCCATCATCCGCATCGAGACGGATGGCAACCTGGATGGGCTGGGGGAGTGCACCTGGGGTTACTTCGCCCCGGATGCCGTGCCGGCCATGGTGGCCTACTTCGCGCCGGTGCTGGTCGGCCGCGATCCGCTGCAGATCCTCGAGGTCACGCGGGCGATTTGTGATGATTCGGTCTGGTGGGCGCGCTCCGGCGCAGGCCGCAGCGTGATCAGCGGCATCGAACTCGCCCTCTGGGACCTGAAGGGGAAGGCTCTGGGCGTTCCGGTCTATCAGCTGTTGGGCGGCAGGGTCCGTGACCGCATTCCGGTCTATGCCTCGGGGGGGCCGGCGCTGTGGCCGGTGGAGGACACGGTCAGGAAAATCGATTACTACGCGAAGCGCGGCTACCGCGCCGCCAAGCTTTCCACCGGTCTTTTTAATCTGCCGCCGCCCGCCGGCGACCGGCAGGCCCGGCTGGAGCCCGTGAAATTCCCGTTTGCGGAAAAACTGACCGTGCTCGAGGGCGTGTTTGCCCGGTTGCGCCGGGAATTTGGCGGCGCCATGGACCTCGCGATCGACGGGCATCAGGGCGGCGTGCCAAATCCGATCCCGGTCAGCGAGGCGGTCGCGATCGCGGAGGCACTGGCACCCCACAGGTTGCGCTTCTACGAGGAGCCGCTCGCCTACACCAACCTCGACGGCTACTGCGAGCTGCGGGCCCGCTCGCGCATTCCGATCGCCGGCGGCGAAAGTCTGTGCGGCCTCGACCAGTTCCATCCGCTCATCACGCGCCAGGCCGTCCATGTGATCCAGCCCGACCTCGGGTTTGCGGGCGGTTTACAGGAGACCGTCCGGATCATCCATCACGCCGAGGCTTTCAACCTCAGCACGGCGATCCACACCGGCGCCTCGATGGGCCCCTCGCTCGCGGCCTCGTGGCATCTGGCCGCCGCCTCGCACTCGGTCGACTGGCTGGAGCATGTGCTGGCGGCCAAGTCCATCCAGGACGCCATTCTGCTCGACCCCTTCACGGTCCGCGAGGGCACCGTCGGCCTGCCCACCGCGCCGGGCTTGGGCGTCCGGCTCACGCCGGAAATCCTCACCCGGTTCGCCTCCAAATCAAATTCCGGCGAACGCACCTGACGGATGAAGCTGCTCCTCAACACAGTCTTCAAGTTCAGCGAGGCCCACCGCGCTTTGCTGCAGGCGGCCTGCCCGGGCCTAGAACTCGTGGAGCAAAACGCCGGCACGGTCGAGCAGCTCGACGGATCGGACGTGGATATTTTGGTCACCGAACCGGTGCCCCGGAATTTGGAGGCTTGGGGCCGCCTGCGCTGGGTCCAGTTGCTCTCGGCGGGTTCAAACCAACTGGCCGGCCACCCGATCCGGGCCACCGCCCTTCCGGTCACGACGGCCAGCGGCACGCACGGCGTCCCCATCGCGCAGTATGTGACCTGCGCCGTCCTCATGCTGGCGCATAGCATGCCTCAGGTGCTGCAATACAAGGAGACGCAGAAATGGCCCAACCGGCTGGCCCTGGCCGGGCGGCTCTTGCGCGGCCAGAAGGTGGGCATCATTGGCTACGGCAGTATCGGCCGGGAGTGCGCACGACAGCTCTCCGCCCTAGGAATGAACGTGCTTTGCCTGAAGCGTGATCCGAAGGCCCACCGAGATGATGGTTACAACGTCTGGCCCGGCACCGGCGATCCCGAGGGTCAGATCCCCGCCGGTTGGTTCGGGCCCGCGCAACTGGCGGAGTTTCTCCCGCAGTGCGACTTCGTTGTCGTGACCGTGCCCAGCACGCTGCAGACCGAGGGCATGTTGGGCCGGGCCCAACTCGCACTCCTCAAGCGTTCCGCCCACCTCATCATCATCTCTCGCGGCGGTATCGTGCCGGAACCGGTCCTGGCCGAGGCCCTGCGCTCCGGGGTGCTGGCCGGAGCCGCTGTCGATTGCTACGTGAAGGAGCCGCTGAACGGGCCACATGAATTCTTCTCCACCCCGAACCTGATCATGACCCCGCACATGTCAGGCGTCTACGACGGCTTCTGGGACCTCATGGTCGGGCTGATCGCGGAAAATCTCCGACGCTTCTGCGCCGGGGCGCCGTTGCTTAACCCCGTCAATCACCGTTACGGTTACTGATTCTTTCCATCATCATGATCCTCGACACCCTCGCCAACTGTTCCCAATACACCCCCCTCTCGCCGCGCTTTGCGCGCGCCTTCGCTTTTCTCCGCGATCTGCCGGACAATGCGTCCATCGGCCGCCACGAGATCGACGGCGAGGAGATCTATGCCTTCGTGCAGCAACACATGACCAAGCCCGTCGCGGAAAAACAGCTGGAAGCGCACCGCAAATACATCGACATCCAATACGTCGTGAAGGGGCGCGAAATCATCTACTGGGCGCCTCTGGCCCAGCTCACCCACGTGACGATGCCCTTCGACCCCAACGTCGACGCCGCGCTCTTCAGCGGCATACCGGACATGGTGCCGGTGCCCGTGCGGCCCGGACAATTCGTGCTCTTGTTTCCCGAGGACGGTCACGCACCCTCCTGCGCGTGGGACGCTCCCACCGAGGTGCTGAAAGTCGTGGTGAAGGTGATGGTATGAGCACACACCTCAACTTCCCGGCTAAAACCTCCGCTCTGGTGTGCGGCTTCCTGCTCCTTGCCACCATGAATTCCCTCCAAGCCAAAATCGACCGCAACAAGATCGGCCTCAGCGCCGCCCTCGACGCCTCGTTGGCCCCGGCGCTTCTGCCAGTCGAAGACGTGCCGGGACTCCCGCGTGTCCTGATCATCGGGGATTCGATCTCGATCGGCTACACCCGGGAGGTCCGCCATCGGCTGGCCGGCCGGGCGAATGTCCATCGTCCGCCGGACAACTGCGGACCGACGGTCTTCGGCCTGGAACAGCTGGACGGCTGGCTCGGGGCGGGGAAGTGGGACGTGGTTTACTTCAGCTTCGGCCTGCACGACCTGAAGTTCATGGACTCTGCCGGCACTTACATCGTGCCGGGGCCGAAAGATCGCCCGCTGGCCACGCCGTTGGAGTATGCCGCGAACCTCCGGCAACTGGTGGGGCGGCTCCAGCGCACCGGCGCCCGGTTGGTTTTCGCGAACACGACGCCGGTGCCCGGCGGCACGGTCGGTCGCTTGGCCGGCAGCGAGCGTGCCTACAACACCGCCGCCGAGCAGGTGATGCGCGAGACGGGCGTCACCTGCGACGACCTCCATGCCTTCGTCACCTCTCGTCCTCACCTCCAGCGCCCGAACAACGTTCATTTCACCCCGGAAGGTTGCGAGGCACTGGCGGACCAGGTGGCCGCCACCATCACCACTATTCTCCCAGCCCATCGCCTCCCATGAAAACAACCGCCGAAACCGCCCCCGCCATCCTCGCCACCGCCGTCGTTCCTTGGAACGACCGCTTTGAATTCCAGGAAGACCAGTTTCGCCGCCAGGTGCACACCCTGGCCCGCGAGCTAACGCGTCATTTCTATGTTTTCGGCACGGCGGGCGAAGGCTACGCCGTCACGGAGTCGCAGTTCGACCAGATCACCCGGGCTTTCTGGGGCAGCGCCCGGGAAGCGCAGGTCACGCCGATGGTCGGCCTGATCTCGCTGTCACTGCCCACCATCATCGAGCGCATCCAGCGCTGCTATGCGCTCGGCTTCCGCCTGTTTCAGCTCTCGCTGCCGTCATGGGGCGCCTTGAACGACCGTGAGGTGGACCGGTTTTTCGCCGAGACCTGCGGGCGGTTTCCCGACTGCCAGTTCCATCACTACAACCTGATGCGGACGAAGCGTCTGCTGACTTCCGTCGAATACCGCCGCCTAGCCGCCGCGCACCCGAACCTCATTGCGGTCAAGAACAGCACCACGGATCCGGCGGTCATCGCCGACCTGATGACCATGACGCCGCGCCTGCGTTTCTACATCACCGAGATGGGCTACACCATCGCCCGGCGGACCCACGACGTGGGGCTGCTCATCTCGCTCGCCTCGATCCACCCGGAGCGCGCCAAGCAGTTCGTGGCGGGAACCGACGCCCGGCGCGCGGCCGACGTGGAGGAACTCAAGGCGGTGGTCGCGGGCCTCAAGGCCGCGGGCGGCAAGTTCCACATCGACGGGGCCTATGACAAGATGCTCTACCGGATGAGCGACCCCACGTTCCCGCTCCGCCTGCTCCCGCCCTACGCCGGTGCGACCGAGGCGGACTTCGAGGTCTTCAAGGCGGCCGTGCCCGCCGGCTGGCGCCGGGCCTGAGCCGCAATTCCCATGAACAATTATTCCCGCTTCAAGGACCAGAAGGCCATCATCACCGCGGGCCTCGCCATCGCGCGACGCCTGCGCGCCGAAGGCGCGACGCTCGCCGTAAACCAGACCCCGCTGGTCGACGCCATGCCGCCGGAGCAGGTCAAGGCCAACACGGACAAGATCCCCATGAAACGCTGCGGCACCCTCGACGAGGCCGCCGCGATGGCGGCGTTCATCGTCTCGCCGGAATCCTCCTTCACGACCGGCTTCACCTTCGATCTCACCAGCGGCCGCGCGGTCTATTGAGCCGGATTATTTCCACTCCCTTGAAGATCACCGACGTCCACACCACGCTCCTGACCGGCCCGTGCACCAACGATCCGTTTATCCGCGAGGCCCGCAAGCTGCGCAGCGCCGCCTTCATCGAGATCCTGACCGATGGCCCGCACACCGGCATCGGCGAGACCTACGCCGGCTATTTCTGCCCCGAGGCCGTGCCGGCCATCGTCGAGTTCTTCAAGCCGATCCTCATCGGCCAGACGGTGGACGACATCCCCGAGCTGTGGCGGCGGATGTATCAGTGCGGCAACTTCTGGTGCCGAGTCGGGCTGGGCGCCTCGGTCATCAACGGCATCGAGGCCGCCCTCTGGGACCTGAAGGGCAAGCTCCTGGGTCAGCCGGTGCACGCGCTGCTCGGCGGCTGCCAGCACACGCGCTTGCCGTGCTACGCCACCGGCGGCCCGGCCAACTACCCGAAGGACCGTCTGGCGAAAAAAATCGACCACTACTTCTCGCTCGGATTCCGCGGCCTCAAGGTCGCGACCGGCAGCCGCACGCCCGATGCGGGCTGGTTCACCCCGATGACGCCGGCCGCCGCCGCCGACTTCGAGGCGGACAAACTGGATTTCATGCGGAAGCACGCCGGACCGGAGGCGTGGCTCATGCTCGACGGCCACATGGGCAACAGCCCGGGCCAGACCTGGACGGTGGAAATCGCCATCGCGGCCGCCAAGGCGGTGGAGCCGTTCAACCTAGTCTTCTTCGAGGAGCCGCTGCACTACACCGATCCGTGGGGCTATGCGGAGCTCTGCCGGGCCACCACGACGCCGATCGCCGGCGGCGAGTGCCTAACCGCCTCCTACGAGTGGAAGGTCTTCGTCTCGCAGGACTGCTTCGACATCGGCCAGCCGGACGCGTCCTTCACCGGCGGCATCGGCGAGTTCATGGCAGTGGCCAAGATGATGGAGGAGCGCGGCCGCAAGATCGCAACGCACGCCTGGGGAGCCGGCGCCTCGCTCATGCAGAACATCCACGCGGGCTTTGCCGCGCCCAACACCTGCATGTTGGAGGTCGCGCCGGACTACGCGGGCCTGCACTCCGATCTGATCGACGGCGGGCTCGTGATGAAGGACGGCTACATGCTGCCGCCGGACCGGCCGGGCTGGGGCGTGGTGCTGACCGACGAAATCAAGCGCCGCTATCCCTTCAAGCCGGGCAGCGGAGAGTTCAACAGCGTCCCCGGCAAGATCCTCCGTGACTGACCGGGCATGAAGATCGTCATCGATGTTCCCGTCGAGGAAGCGGTTCTTGCCCGGCTGCGCGCCGCGGGGCGACACCGCTTCGAGGTGATCAATCCTCCGGGCGAGACGGCGCGGGCGCTGCCGGCCGAACTGGTGGCCGATGCGGACGTCCTGTTTTGCACGTTCCCCCCGAGCAACCATCCGGTGATGGCCGCCTGGAAGTGGGTGCAGCTCGCCTCCACCGGCTACAACCAGCTCTTCGGCCTCGATCTGCCGGCGCGCGATGTGCGCGCCACAAATTGCCGCGGCTGTTTTGATGTGCCAATCGCCGAGTGGAACGTGGCGATGATGGTGAACCTGGCGCGCGATTTCCGGCAGATGCTCCGCAACCAGGAGGCGGCGGTGTGGGACCGCTCGGCTATTTTTCAGCGGGAGATCCGCGGGCTCACGGTCGGGCTTTGGGGCTATGGCGGCATCGGGCGCGAGACCGCCCGGCTGGCGAAGGCCATGGGTCTGCGCGTGCATGTGCTCACGCGGAACGGGGCCGGCCCCCGGGAGGAAATTTACACCGTGCCCGGCACCGGGGACGCGGACGGTGTCCTGCCGGACCGAGTGTTCCGGCAGGGCGAGGAGCTGGAGTTTCTCGCCGGGCTGGATTTTCTCATCGTGGCCGTGCCGCTGACGAAGCAAACAGAAGGCCTGATCGGCGAACGCGAGCTACAGGCCCTGCCACACCATGCCTTCCTCCTCAATCCGGCCCGCGGGCCGATCGTGCACGAGGCGGCGCTGCTCCGCGCCCTGCGCGAAGGCTGGATTGCCGGGGCGGCGATCGACACGCACTACCACTATCCGATGCCGCCAGAGCATCCGCTCTGGCGTTTTCCCAACGTCATCTTCAGTCCGCATATCTCCGGCTCGAGCCTGAGCCCGCACTTCAAACGGCGGCTCTGGGACATCTTCGCGCAGAACCTCGCGCGCTTTGACGAAGGCCGTCCGCTCCTGAACATTATCTCGGCCGCCCAACCGGCTGGCGAATGAGCCGCTGCGGCGATTGCCATCTTGCCTATGAACTCACGCGTGAAACAGCAGCTGGCTGCAGGCGGGGAGGCGATCTCCGCCAAGGTGTGTTACCAGGATCCCGAGCTAGTCGAGCTCATGGCCTCCGGCGTCGTCGAAGCCCTCTGGCTCTGCCTTGAGCACCGTAAGATCCCACCAGACCCGCTGGCGGATATCCGGAACACCCGCCGCATCCACCGGGTGATTCACGGCGGCGTGGTATTGGATCCGGTGGAGTTGCTGCGCCTCGTCCCCGCGCATTAAGCGCCCGGGTCCGGCTTCTTGGTCTCTTTGTGGATGGAGTCGTCCTCGATCAAGTTCACGAGCGTCGCCACGGCACGGAAGGGCCGCAGCACCCAGCTGCCCTGGAAGATGGGGCCGACGGGGCCGGCGGTCTCGGGCAGTTTGCGGACAAAAAACAGCATGGCGATGCACATCACCAGCAGGCTGGCATAGTAACCCTCGAAGACCGGCACATCGACGGCGGGCACCGCGCCCGGCGCCTTGAGGAACAGGCCCCACAGCACGGGCGTGCAGCCGCCGATTAACGTCATGACGGCGCCGTGGATCGAGACGGGCAGGGCGCGGTCGTGCTCGGGCAGGATCTTCACGAGGTAGCTCAGGTTGGCGGAATTCCAGAAGCCGGAACCCACTCCTTGCAGGAAGAAAAGCAGCGGCAGGGTCCAGTAAGCCCGGCCGCCCGTGAACAGAAACACGATCCAGGCGACGGAGATGAGCGCGTAACACAGGAAGGCGCCTTTGAAGAAGGGCTTCGCCCCGATCTGATCCATGTGCTTTCGCATCGCGATGTTCGCCACGATCAGGCCGACGTAAGTCAACATCGTCAGGAGGATGATCTGGGCCGAGCTGACGCCGGCGGAAGTCTTCAGATAATAGGCGGCAAACGGGGCCAGCGGCGTGATCCCGGCGAAGAAGGCGACCGAGATCCACAGGTAGGTGCGGAAGAAACTCGGCGTCGTCATCAGCCGCGGCGTCTCGGTCAGGACCTTTTCGAAGCTGATCGGCTTGGGTTTTTCCGCGTCGGGCAGCTGTCGCAGCTGCTGGTAGGCGAAGAGCGCACCGAGCACGGCGATGAGGTAGAGCAGGATGAAGGCCTGGTAGGGCGGCAGCACGGTGAAGAAAACCGCATAGACCAGCAGCGACACGCCGATGGCGACTCCCGTGGTGAGCTGGTCGGTCGCCCAGTAGCGGCCGCGCAGCTCCGCCGGCACAATCTGGTAGAACCAGGTGGTGAGAGCGGAGGTGCCGATGGCGCGGAGGAGGCAATAGAAGAATGTCGCCCCCACCATGGCGTTGATCATCCACGGCACCGGGTCGGACGGGGCGAGCAGGCAAAGGCCGATGGGCACGAGCAGGCAGACGCTGCGTGCCCCCCAACCCGCCATGGTCAACCGCTTGTAGCCGTGACGCGACAGCAGCGTGGTGGACAGAACTTGGGCTGGCGTGAGTAAAAAAGTCCAGGAGAACACGAGTCCCACCTGAAAGGAATTGGCGCCCAATTGCTGCATGAAGAGCACGGTGGGTGTCCCAATGGCCACCTGCCAGTTGAGCGCGTTGAAAAACGAGAAGTAGAACCCGCGCCGGTAGGGATAAAGCTCGGGGTCGCGCTGTTTGGTCGGGAAGATCATGGGTTTTCGACAGGCCCGCCCCGGCGCTTGAGGCCCAGCTCCAAGCCGGCGACGGATAGCTCCCCCGCCGACTCATTGTAGAGGACGATCTCGTTCCAGCCGTCGCGGATCGTGCCGCAATCCAGGATGTAATTCCAGGCGCGGTGCTCCTCGACGTGCCTTGTGTAGGGTCCCGCGGGGAACAGGAGATTGCCCGTCTCCGTGCGCTCGAAGACCGGCCAGGCGCCGTTGAGGCTGATCCCGCAAGCCTCACCAGGCTGAGCGCGGTCCAGCACGAGCTGGACTACGAGCATCAGGTCCGCGCCGGCGGGCTCGGCGCACATCGGCAAGCGCAGCGCGCGCCGCTGGCGCGGCGCGATCCGCACCGGCAATTGCTCGGCCACATCCCATATCTTCGTCGTCAGGACCGAGGCGGTGTTGAACGCGTAGTGCTTCTCCTGGCCGCGCAGGAATTCCAGGTCGGCGAGCCGGCGGAGCGCGGAGTAGTCCGCCCGCAGCCCGGGCACGCGCACCTGGTCGGTGACGAAGAAGTTGAACTGTTCCAGGCCGTCGGCACCGAGCACGAGCTTGCCCGCGGCGTTGGCGCGGATCAGCTCGGCGCTGGCCGTCAGGTAGCGGGTGCCGCGCACGCGCAGGGCGCCCTCCTGGTTTTTCTTGGCATGGAAGGCGTTGTCGCCGGCGAGCTGGACGTCGGGGCCCGCCGGCCGCTCAGTGAGGGAGGGGGCGTGAGTTTCGAGCCAGTTGGGCGCGTCTTCCATGCCGCCGTAGATGGCGAGGTCGGGGCCGAGCTCGCGCCGTAATTCGTCGAGCGGCATTTCCCAGGAAGTCTGCCAGAAATTGCTGAAGGTGCAGCAGTCGATGAGACCGCGCCGCGCCAGGGCCTTGAGGTCGATGCCGATGCTGCGCAGGTAGGGCAGGTTGGCCGGGGCGCGCACGCCGAGGATGTAGTCGGGCCGGCGGGCCTTGGTGAGGGCGCGGATCGCGGCGAACCAGTCGGTCATCCCGTCGATCTGTTTCTGGGAGGCGGGCGCCTCGAGGCAGAGCGGATGGCGCAGCCAGTCCAGCTCGAGTCCCTCGTAATCATGGGACTCAACGCCCTCGCGGATCATCGCGAACATGTGGTCGCGCACGGCCGGCTGGCCGTAGTTCAGGCCGACCCAGGCCGCCTGCGTGCTGCCGGTGGCGTCGGGCACGCGGCCGGAGAGCCGGTTGCGCGGGTCGCGGAAAAGCCGGCAGTTCACAGGGCTTTCCGGCGCGCTGGAAAAGTGCGTGGGATTCATCCGGTAGCTCAGCCACGGGCTGATGCCGCGAGCGCGGCAGGCCCGGGCGCACTCCGCCAGCCAGTCCACGCCGGCCTCGGCGAGATCCAGGTAGAGATCGAGCATCTCCACCATGTTCCGGGCGAACTTCTCCGCCAGCTCCGGCGCCATGCCCGCGAGACCCGCCGCGACTGACCGCGTGAATGCGACATCACCCCGGCGATAGTCCTGGAGCAGGTATTCCAGTTTCTTCGTCGGATACCACGCGACCTGGGTGTTGGGATTGATCAGCAGGGTGTCGACGCCGCTGTCCGCGATGGTCCCGAGATAGCGGTGAATGGCCCGGGCGCTGTAGGCCCCGCCTTCCGGCTGCCAGAGCTCCGGATTGTAGAAGAGGAAGTTGCAGTCGCCGTTGAAGAGATTGCGGTGCGCCGACAAACGGCGCGGTCCCGCGGGCACGGACTCGGCGGCGCCCAGCGAGGGGGGCATAGTCTGGGACAAAGCCGGCAAGGAACCGGCCAGCGCGCCGGAGCCCAGAAAGTCGCGGCGCGTCAGGGTGGTCGGAGCGGAGAGGTCCGCCGCCTGACGTGTGCTGTCCTGCCCCATGGTCAGAGGGAGCGCACGAGCTTCGTCAACGCGCTGTGCTCGGCCCCGGCGCGGGGCAGCTGCTCGCGCTCGGTGGGCCGGCGGCCGGTGATGCGCCAGAGGTCGCCGGTCTCCGCGACGTAGATTGTGCCGTCCTTGGCGACGGCGATACCGTGTGGGGAAGCAACCCGGCCGCCGAGCACCCAGCAGTCGAGCACGCGGCCGGTCAGGTCGAGGCAGAGGATCGCGCTGTCGAGGGCGCAGGTGCCGTAGAGAAATCCGTCCGGCGCGGCGATAAGTCCATCAATGGAGTGGAGGTCGGGCCAGGTGGCGACGTGGGTTCCATCGATGCGGAAGACCTGGATGCGGTCGTTTTCACGGTCAGTCATGTAGAGCAGGCTGTCGGCGCCGAGCGTGATCACGTGGGGCGTGTGGAATTCACCGTGGGCCGTGCCGCGGCGACCCCAGTCGAACTGGAAACGGTTGTCTGCGCCGAATTTCGCGATGCGCGAGTTGCCGTAACCGTCGGTGATGAAGAACTCGCCGCTCGGCAGCACGCAGACATGCGTGGGCTGGAAGAAATGCGTGGCGTCGCAACCGGGAACGCCGTCGACCCCCAGCGTGAGCAGCAGCTGGCC
>SIBQ01000025.1 GCA_009695095.1 Lacunisphaera sp. | reverse complement strand
AACTACGCCGCCCAACTTACTGCTGTCCCGACTCCGGTCGGCCTCCGGCCTCCCTCCGTCGGGACAGCGCAAACCCAACCCACCACATCAACCCATAACAGGCGCCCAGACTAACCCTCCGGGTGGCTCGAAAAGTTGAGGCCGGTCAAAGCCGGTGGGAAGTCGGATAGTTTGCATGCAGCAATGCTACTTTAGGTCGAGATCAGTGCGCTTCGCTTCTTTAATCGACCATTTCGTGACGGTTAGCCCTTTGGAGGATCGGGAGCTTACTGGGACGCGGGTTAAGTCGAAATCCAGTTCACGAATTCTGGCGCCGGAGCGGCCGTCCAATGAAATATGGACGGTCTTGGGCATGTCCTTCTCCTTGGGGCTGACTTCGAGGAAGACGACCTTTGAGCCTTCGGACTTCACGAGGGGGTAGAGCTTGTCGCGGGAGAGGCCGCCGATCTGGAATTTCTTGGCGAAGGCCTTCCCCGTGACCTTGTCCTGGTAGATCATGGTGTAGAAGTTCGTGTCGCCGTCCTTCGGGAACACGGCGCAGTGGATGATCTCGCGGCCCATGAAGACCTTGTCGGCGACCTTCGACACCTTGAGCGAGCCGTCGGCCATGAGGCAGAGCGCGCTGTCGAGGATGGTGCACTCCATGACGAACTCGTGCTGGCGCCAGTTGAGGCCGATGAAGCCGTCCTCCCGGTTGACGTAGAGCCGCTGGTTGGCCGAGACGACCTCCGAGGCGTCGATCTGCTCGACGTCGCTCTGGGTGGTGCGGCGCTTGAGGCCCTTGCCGTATTTCTCAGCGAGCATCTCGAACCAGGCGACGGCATACTCGGTGAGCTTTTTCAGATTGGCCTTCGTCTCCTTCATGCCTTCCTCGATCTTCTTCATAGCCTCGTCGGCCTGGAAGCGGTTGTAGGCGGAGATGCGCTTGATGCGGATCTCGGTGAGGCGGGTGATGTCGTCGTCGGTCACCTCGCGGCGGAGCTGCTTGAGGAAGGGCTTCAGGCCGTCGCGGATTTCCTTGAGGACGCTTTCCCAGGTCTTCGACTTCTCGATCTGCCGGTAGATGCGCTCCTCGATGAAGATGCGCTCGAGGGAGTCCCAGTGCCATTGCTGCTCCAGCTCGGCGAGCCGGATCTCGAGCTCGCGCTTGAGCAGCTCCCGGGTTTTTTCCGCGCTGCGCTTGAGGATCTCGCGGACGCCGAGGAACTGGGGCTTGTCGTTCTCGATGACGCACGCGGCGGGGTTGAGCTGCGCCTGGCAACCGGTGAAGACGTAGAGCTGCTGGATGATCTGCTCGGGGTCGCTGCCCTGCGGGAGGTGGACGAGTATCTCGACCGTGTCGGCGGTGTTGTCGTCCACGTGCTTGATCTTGAGCTTCCCCTTGGCGTTGGCGGCGAGGATGGACTCGATGAGCGACTCGGTGGTGGCGCCGAAGGGGAGCTCGGTGATAGCGAGGAGGGACTTGCTGCGGACCTCGATCTTGGCGCGGACCTTCACCTTGCCGCCGCGTTCGCCGTCGTTGTATTCCGCGAAGTCGGCGGTGCCGCCGGTGGGGAAGTCGGGGAAGATGCGGAAGGTTTTTCCCTGGAGGTGGTTGATGGCCGCGCGGCAGAGGTCGTTGAAGTTGTGCGGGAGGAGCTTGGTCATCAGGCCGACGGCGATGCCCTCGGCGCCCTCGAGCAGCACGATGGGGAACTTGGCGGGGAGGGTGACGGGCTCCTTGGCGCGGCCGTCGTAGCTGAGCTGCCAGGTGGTGGTCTTCGGGTTGAAGAGCACGTCCTTGGCGAAACTGGTCAGGCGGGCTTCGATGTAGCGGGGGGCGGCGGCCTCGTCGCCGGTGTGCATGTTGCCGTAGTTGCCCTGCGGCTCGATGAGCCAGGCGCGCTGGCCGATGGCGACGAGCGCGGCACCGATGGAGGCGTCGCCGTGCGGGTGGAAGCGCATGGTGGCGCCGACGACATTGGCGACCTTGTGGAAGCGGCCGTCGTCCATCTCCCAGAGCGTGTGGAGAATCCGGCGCTGGACGGGCTTCAGGCCGTCGTCGATGTGCGGGACGGCGCGGTCGAGGATGACGTAGCTCGCGTATTCGAGGAACCAGGAGCGGTAGCTTTGCGTCAGCGGCGCTTCCTCGTCGTAAACCTTTTGTCCCTTCTTGCGTTTGAGCGGTGGAGGGCCCTCCTCTTGAGTAGCGGGTAGCGAGTAGCGAGTAGCGAGTAGTTCAGGCTTCGAACCGCTGTCCTCTGTCTTCTGTCCTCTGTCCTCCGGCTTCCTGGCCTTGGTCTTGCCACTTGGCACTTGTCCCTTGTCACTTGCAGCCGGAGTGCCGCCTTCGAGGGGCAGCTCGGGCTGGTCAGAATTGGGTTTCTTGCGTTTGGCCATCTAGGAAAGGGGATTTCAGTTACACCAAGGAAGCAAAGAGAGCGAAGCGATTCAGGAGATCCAAACTTTGCTTACTTTGCGTTCTTTGTGTGAAAAATGATTACGCTTCGACCAAATCTTTTTCCACCTTGAGATTGTCGATGATGAAGTCCTGACGCTCGGGCGTGTTCTTGCCCATGAAGAAGGCGAGGAGCTCGTCGGAGCTGTAAAGGTGGTTCAGGTTCACCGGCTCGAGCCGGATTTTTTCCCCGATGAAGTCCTTGAACTCGCCGGCGGAGATCTCGCCGAGGCCCTTGAAGCGCGTGATCTCGTGGCTGGCGCCGAGCTCGACGATGGCCGCCTGTTTCTCCTCCTCGGAGTAGCAATACATGGTCGTCTTCTTGTTGCGGACGCGGAAGAGGGGCGTCTCGAGGATGAAGAGGTGGCCGTGGCGGATGAGGTCGGGGAAGAACTGCAGGAAGAAAGAGATCAGGAGCAGCCGGATGTGCATGCCGTCCACGTCGGCGTCGGTGGCGATGACGATCTTGTTGTAGCGGAGGCCGTCGAGGCCCTCCTCGATATCGAGCGCGGACTGGAGGAGGTGGAATTCCTCGTTCTCGTAGATGACCTTCTTCGAGAGGCCGTAGGTGTTGAGCGGCTTGCCCTTGAGGGCGAAGACGGCCTGCGTCTGCACGTCGCGCGTGGCGGTGAGCGAGCCGGCGGCGGAGTCGCCCTCGACGATGAAGAGGGTGCTCTCCTCGGCGCGCTCGTTGCGGTCGCCGAGGTGGAGGCGGCAGTCGCGGAGCTTGCGGTTGTGAAGCGAGGCCGTCTTCGAGCGCTCACGGGCGAGGCTGCGGATGCCGGCCAGTTCCTTGCGCTCGTGCTCGTTTTCCTCGATCTTCGCCTTGATGATGTCGGCGGTCTCGCGGTTCTTGTGTAGCCAGGTGTCGAGCGCCTGCTGCATGAACTTGCCAATGAATTCCTTGATCGACGGGCCGCCGGGGCCCATGTCGTTCGAGCCGAGCTTGGTCTTGGTCTGGGACTCGAACACCGGCTCCTGCACGCGGACGACGATGGCGGCGTCGATGGACTGGCGAACGTCGGCCGCGTCGTAGTCCTTCTTGAAGTGGTTGCGCATGGTCTCGACGAGGGACTCGCGGAAGGCGGCGAGGTGGGTGCCGCCCATGGTGGTGTGCTGGCCGTTGACGAAGGACCAGTATTCCTCACCGTAGTGGTTGCCGTGGGTGAGAGCGACCTCGATGTCCTCGCCCTCGAGGTGGATGATGGGGTAGAGCGGCTCGCCGCTGAGCTCCTTGGTCAGGAGGTCCTGGAGGCCGTGCTCGGACTTGAAGGGCTTGCCGTTGAGCGTGAGGGTGAGGCCGCGGTTGAGGAAGGCGTAGTTCCAGAGCATGTCCTCGATGAACTCGGTGCGATACCGGAAATCCTTGCCGAAGAGCTGCTCGTCGGGCGTGAAGGCGACGATGGTGCCGTTGCGCTCCTCCGTCCTGGTGGCGCGGTGGTCCTTCTGGAGCTTGCCGCGGGCGAACTCGACGAGCTTCGACTGGCCGTCGCGCACGGCCTGGGCCATGTATTCGGCGGCGAGGGCGTTGACGGCCTTCTGGCCGACGCCGTTGAGGCCGACTGATTTCTGGAACGTCTCGCTGTCGTATTTGGCGCCGGTGTTGATGACCGAGACGCAGTCGATCAGCTTGCCCAGCGGGATGCCTCGGCCGAAGTCGCGCACCCGGATGGTGCGGCCCCCGACAAGCTCTACCTCGATCTTGCGGCCCGCGCCCATGGTGAATTCGTCGATGGCGTTGTCGATGGTCTCCTTGAGCAGGACGTAGATGCCGTCCTCGGCGTGGGCGCCGTTGCCGAGGCGGCCGATATACATGCCCGGGCGGATCCGGATGTGCTCGAGGGAGCTGAGGGTCTTGATGCTGGCTTCGGTATAATTGGAGGCCATTGGCTGGGGACGAAGTAACAGGAACCACGGGGCAAGGGGCAAGTGACAAGTGCAAACGAGGGCGCCTCGCCCTCGTGGAGGGCTGAAACCTGAAACTTGAAACCTGATTCAGACCCATCAGTCTGCCGGGATGAAACCAAGATTCACGGGGATGCCGTTTTTTCTTTATCCGGTGCGCAGCATGGCGCGCGCCCGCAAATTCTATGGCGTCGTGCTCGGGCTCAAGCCCGGAGACCGCTGGAAGAACCACTGGGTGGAGTTCGGGATCCCGAGCGGCGGGGTCATCGCGCTCTCAACGGCGATGACCGGCTGCCTGCCCGGGGCGAAGGGCGGGACGCTGGCTCTCGAGACGGACCGGTTCGACGCGGTCGTCGCCCACCTGAAGAAACACCGCGTGAAATTCCTCTTCGGCCCGACCGACACCGGTGTGTGTGACTTCGCGCGCTTCACCGACCCCGACGGCAACCACCTCATCCTGCACCGCAAGCACTACCAGCCGCGGCGGAAGTGAAAGTGAAAGTGAGCGTGTATCGGCTGACGCGGGTGGTCGTTGTAACGCAGGAGGACAGGTTCGTGAGTTGACGCAACCTCGCCGGAGGGAGAACATTTGCGCGTAAAAGTCACTTACTATCTCGAGGTCATCTCATCGTGGTGCTACTGGGTCGAGCCGATCTGGGCCGAGTTGAAGCGGCGCTACGACGGGCGCGTCGAATTCGAGTGGAAGATCGCGCTGATGCGGCGCGCGGACCACCCGGTGACGCGCGAGCAGTGCGACTGGTTTTACCGGCGCAGCGGGATGGTCATGAATTCGCCCTTCAGGCTCAGCTCGGCCTGGCTCGAGCCATATCGCGACGGCCTGTTCCCGGCCGCCAGCTACGTGGCGGAGGCGGGCAAGGATTTCGGGATCACAGGCGACTAGCTGCGGCTGGCGCTGGCGCACGCCGGCGAGCGCGAGGGCATCAAGGTGGCGTCGATGGATCCGGCGATCGAGGTGGCCGTGAAGGCGACCAAGCTCGACGGCAAGAAGCTGCGCGCCCGGGCTGAATCGTCTCAAATGAAGGCCCGGATAGCGGCGAGCACGGCGGAATTTTTTGCGCACCAGATCGACCAGCGGCCGGCCTTCATCCTGACCGACGAGATTGGCGACAAGGCGGTGTTCTCCGGTCTCGTGCAACTGGCACCACTAGCCGCGACGATCGATGCGATGCTGGCCGACACGGCGGCCTACGCCGCGCACCGGGCGCACTACGGCCCGCCGCCGAAGCAGTGAGCCGCGTGGCTGGCCGGGGCTCTTCCGACCACCGCCGGGCGCATGATCTTGGCGTAATCCGCATCGGCCGGCGGCGGGCTGTCTGGCGATTTTGCATCCACGGGACAGCCAAAACTAACCAGGTTCAACCGGCCGCCACCGTCGCGTCCTTGCGGAAACTGCGGATGGTGAGAAACAGGGCGAAGGCGGTGAACACCGCGCCTTCAAAGAAGGCGATGCCGGGCAGCTGGTGCGTGCGCCCGGAGGCGATGGCCCAGCCAAAACTGTGCGTGGCGATGAACGGGCCGGGGATGCCGGCCAGGCTCTGCAGTCCGGTGAACACGCCCTGCACGCCGCCCTGTTCGTTGGCGGGCACGTGCTTTGTGATGTAGGACTGCAGGGCCGGTCCGGCGATGCCCGCGAGCGAACCGACGCAGATGATGGCATAGATCATCCAGCCCTGTGTCGCCAGACCATAGCAAACCTGCGCGGTGATGGACAGGCACAGGCCGGTGACGACCGCCCGCGTTTCGCCCAGTTTGGGGACAATGTGCTTGATGAGCGTGGCCTGCACGAGGCCGCTGACGACGCCGACGAAGGCCAGCGACAGCCCGATGCCCTTCGGCCCCCATTGGTAACGATAATCCATGTAGAGCGCCCAGGTGGAATAAAGCATCGCCTGCGCGAGCATCATGATGAAATACGACTCGGCCAGTGCCAGCACCGCGGGGAACCGCTTCAGCGCCAGCAGGGCGCCGATCGGGTTGGCCCGCTGCCACGCAAAGCCCCGTCGATTCTCCAGTTTCAAGGATTCGGGCAAGACGAAGAAACCCCAGAGCCAGTTGAGCGCCGAGCAGCCGGCGGCGACCCAGAAGGGCAGGCGGAGATCGAAGCTCCCGAGAAACCCCCCGATGACCGGGCCGATGGCAAAGCCCAGGCCGAAGGCGGCGCCAATCAACCCGAAAGCCTGGGCGCGCTTCTCCGGAGGTGTCACGTCGGCGATGTAGGCGTTGGCGGTGGACAGCACGCCAGCGGTAAAGCCCGCGATGGTGCGGGCGACAAAAAACCAGACCAGGTTTGGCGCGCAGGCCATGATGGCGTAATCCGCCGCCGACCCGGCTGTCGCAATCAGGATGATCCGCCGGCGACCAAAGCGGTCGGACAGCGCCCCGAGGATCGGCGAGCCGACAAACTGCATCAGGGCGTAAATGCTGATGATCCAGCCGTAGGTGGAGGAGCCGGAGGCAATGCCTTCGCCTTGCAGATCCACGATGAGTTTTGGCAGGACGGGAATGAGCAGCCCGAATCCGATTACCGAAAGCATTACGGTAACAAAGATGAACCCGACACCGGGTTGGCGTGGAGAAGACGAAGCCATGCCCGCATCATTCAAGACCGGAACTGGACTTGGCGAGCCTGCAAATGCCGGTGGCGGGGCGGGACGAATCAGCCGGCCGGGAGGGCGCGGTCGAAGGGGGCATGCCGAGAGACTCCAGCCCAGCCATCCGGCGCTGGTTGGTCGAGCGCGACGCTCTTCAGTGCCATCAGGGTGCGGGCGTTGCCGAAGGCGGGTTGGCCGATCAGGACGCGCGCGACGGGCTAGCTGCGCAGCCGCTGGTTCTGCGGATCGAAGAGCGGCTCTTTCGCCACTGTAGCCGGATGCCGCCGGCCGAAGTAATAGATTTCCACCTTGGTGCCCTCCGCGGCGCAGGCTGCCGGCAGATATCCGTACGCGATGCTCCGCCCGACGGTGTAGCCGTGATTCGCGCTGGTGACGTAGCCGATCACATTTCCCTGGGAGAAAATCGGTTCCTTCCCCATCAGGGCAACCGCAGGATCGTCGAGCGTGAGGCAGCACAGCCGGCGCGCGACGGCGTCGCTGTTCTTGATTCGCGAAAGCGCGGCCTTGCCGATGAAATCCGCTTTCTTGCCTAGCCGCACCGCGAAACCCAGGCCCGCTTCGTACGGATTGTAATCCGTGTGAATGTCCGTGCCCCATCCACGGTAGCCTTTTTCCAATCGCAGCGAGTCGAACGCGCCCGTGCCCACGACTGCAATTCCATGCGGCTGCCCCGCCGCCCACAGGGTGTCCCACAGACCGATCCCGAATTCCGTCGGCGCATAGAGTTCCCAACCGAGTTCGCCGACATACGAAATGCGGATGGCGAGGACGGGGAAGCTGGCGACGAAGATGCTCTTCGCCGTCAGATACGGGAAGCGTTCGTTGCGGAGGTCGTCCTCGCAGACGCCCGCGAGAATCTCCCGCGCCCGGGGACCCCACAGACCCACGCAGCAATACGCGGAGGTCAGGTCCGTGAGGTGGACGGAGCCGTCCTCGGGGGCATGTTTCCGGATCCAGGCGAGATCGTGCAATCCCATCCGGCCTCCCGTCACGATCCAGAAGCGATCCGCGCCCAACCGGGTGACTGACAGATCGCATTGAATACGGCCGCGCTCGTCCAGCATCGCGGTGTAGACGACGCGGCCGACCGCGGTGTCGAGTTCGTTGCCAGTGATGGATTGGAGGAAGGCGAAAGCGCCGGGGCCGGTCACCTCGAATTTGGCGAACGACGTGAGGTCGAACAAGCCGGCCCGATCGCGACAGGCGTGATGTTCGGCCGCTACGATCGGCGACCAGTTGCGCGCCGCCCAGCCTTCGCGTGGCGGTCCCTGTCCGCTCTTCACGAGGGCGCGATTGACCTCGTACCAGCGGGGTTGCTCCCAACCGGCGCTTTCGAAGCAGTGCGCGCCGAGCGCCTGGAGGCGTGCGTGGTACGGCGGCAGGCGCAGGTTGCGCCGGATCTTCGTTTGGTCGAGCGGATGAATGACATCGTAGATCTCCGTGTACTGCTGGTTCGACCGTTCACGGATGTAGATGCCGGAGGCCGTGTGCGGATGAAACCGGTTGATGTCCATTTCGCGCAGGTCGATGCCCTGCGCGCCGTGGGCGATCCATTCCGCCATCACGCGGCCGACTCCGCCGCCATGGGTGACCCAGACCGCTTCGGCGACCCAGAACCCCCGCAGTTCAGGTTTTTCCCCGAGGATGGACTGCGCGTCGGGCGTGAACGAGAAGAGGCCGTTGAAGCTCCGCGCGATCGGCGCCTTCCGCAGGCATGGGATGCGGTGGTGCGCGGCGCGGAAGGCCGTCTCCATGTGCCCGGGCGTGAAGGGGAAGATCGCGGCGTCGTTTTTCTTCGGGAGGGCGGCGACGTCCACTGGAAGCGGGACGTGATCGTAGCTGCCGAAGCCGTAGGCATCGGTCTGCTGCCGGTAGTACATATCCTTGTCCTGGTCGCGGATCATGGGATGCCGCAATTCCAGCGTCTCTCCCTTGAGCTCCGGCAGCGGCGCGGTGCGCACATAGAGGTGCTGCATCGGGGTGAGCGGAATGCTGATTCCGGCGAGCCGGCCGACCTCGGGACCCCAGATGCCGGCGGCGCAGAGCACGAGGTCGGTGCGGATGCGTCCCTTGGGCGTGACGACAGCCTGCACGCGGCCACGGGCCTGCTCGATCGCGAGGACGGGCGTGTGATCGTGGACGGTGAGCGAGCTTTTTTCGCGGCAGACCCGCGCCATGGCCTCGCAGAGCAGCGCGGCGCTGACGTTCGCGTCGCTGGGCACGTGGAAGGCGCCGAAGAGGTCATCCGTGCGCATGATCGGCACCATCCGGCTGATCTCGGCGTTGTCGATCAGGTGCGCTTCGAGGCCCCACGCCTTCGCGTTGCCGAGCTTGCGCGTGAGCTCCTCCGCGCGCTCGCGTGTGCCGGCGATTTCGATGCTGCCGACCGGGAAAAAAGCGGGGGCACTCGCGTGGGCCGACGCCTCCTGGTAGGTCTCGATGGCCCAGCTGGCGAGCTGGCAGACGGAGCGGGAATTGTTGTGCTGGAACATCAGCCCAGGCGCGTGCGAGGTGGAGCCCCAGTTGTGGAACAGGCGCCCCTGGTCGATCAGGACGATGTCGCGCCAGCCGAGCTTGGTCAGGTGGAAGGCCGTGCTGGTACCAACGATGCCCCCGCCGATGATGACGATGCGCGCGGCGGTGGGAAGGCTGGCGGTGCCATCCGCGATCAGAACGGGCGCGGCGGGGGAATTCATGCTGAAGCTTGGCCAGACCGGGTCTTCAGCCGGTCGAAGCGGAACAAGGTGATGTCGTGCCGCGTGGCACCTGTCGTGGCGAGATCCGCCATGATCTCCCCGACCACGCTGCAAAACTTGAAGCCATGTCCGGAGAAACCGCAGGCAATGCTGACCTGCGGGCACAGCGGATGGGTCGCGATGACGAAATTCTTGTCCGGCGTGTTCGTGTACATGCAGGTCGTCCCCGCGAGGAACCGGCTGTTCAGGGCGGGGATCAGGTCGGCGAGCGCGTGGCGCATCTGCGCGATTTCGGACGGGCGGATCTTCCGGTCGATGGTTTCCGGCGTGCAGGGCTCTTCCCGGGGGGCGGGGTGGAATGCCGCCTTGACTCCTCCCCGGGGGCCGTCGATGGCGGGGAAGCCATACATGATGACGGCGCCCTCAGCTTCCCGCATGAAGATCGGAAAGCGATCCGGGAGGAACGGCTCAATCCCACCGATGGGGTCGAACCAATAAAGCACCTGCCGCTCCACCACCAACGGCAGGCCGAGATCGGCGAGCACGCGCGGAGCCCAGGGGCCGGGAGAGATGACCACCCGCCCCGCCTCATACTGGCGCCGACTGGTCCGCACGCGCACCCGGTCCCCGGCAGGCTCCCAGGCAATCACGGGCTCCTCGAAATGAAGCTCCGCGCCGTGGGCCGCCGCCCCGTCCAAGTGGGCCTGCACCGCAGCCTCCGGCCGCACAAAACCCGCCTTCCGCTCGAACAGCGCGATCTCGCCGTCCTGCGGGTGCAGCGTCGGATGCCGCTTCCGAATCTCGCGCGCGTCGAGAATCTCGTGGTCGAGCCCGTACTGCTTCGCGCTGCGGATGCTGCCCGCAACCAGGCTGCTTTCGGGCCTGCCGATCATCAGCCCGCCGACCTCGCTCAGGACGCGGGCGCCGGTCTCACGCTCAATCTGGTGCCACAAATCATAGGCGCGCACAAGGAGCGGAACGTACGCCGGATCTTCAAAGTAGGCCTGGCGAATGACGCGCGTCTTGCCGTGGCTCGCACCCTTGTCGTGCGCGGGCGTGAATTGTTCGAGCCCGAGCACCCGCTGCTTGCGCGAAGCGAGATGGTACGCGGTGGCGCTGCCCATGCCGCCGAGGCCAATGACAATGACATCGTAGGTCATCGCCGGGACGAAAGGATCGCGGGTGCGTCTGTCCAGCGCATCAGGAGTTGGGAATCTCCGCCAGCTTGTGCTGCTTGCCTCCGACCAGCGGCTTGGCTTGCGGTTTCGACGACTTGAGGGCTTCAATCCAGCCGGGATCCTCCTCGTTGTCGCCGGCCGGCACCCGGTTGCGCCCCACCATGCGGTCGATCACCATGTTCTGAAAGCGGTGCACTGGCTCTTCGAAACGATAACACAGGCGTCCTCCCGGGTAGGCCTTCGATTCGAGACCGATCTGCACGCGCTCGACGGCGGAGATGTCCTGCCGGTTCACCATCGTCCAGAAGTTGAAGACCTCGCCCATCTTCCGCTCGGCGTCGTCGGCCGCGAGCGCGCTCGGATGCATCAGCAGGTCGGCGTATTCGACAGACCGATTCGTGCCATCAGGTTTGAACATGAGCATGAACAGGTGATTGGGGAGCAGGAACAGGGCGATATTGGGGAAGACAAGGAACCAATACGCCGTTTGCGCTTCCCGGGAGTTCAGCCCTGGCATTGCGGGCAGATCCAGCCTGACAGTCTCCTCATCCTGCGACACCGGGAAGGTGCACATGCCCGTGTACATGCCGGGGCCCTGCACGCGATAGTGGTCGTTAAAACCGCTGATGTTGCACAGCTCAGGATGCACCCACGGCAGGTGGTAGTACTCCATGAAATTCTCCGCGATCAGCTTCCAGTTGCACTTGATCTCGACCGACTGGCGGCGCACGAGCTTCAGCTCGTGCAGCGGGTAGCCACGCAGCCGCTTCGGAAGGTCCCCGAGCCATTCGCCGAGCGGCGACGGGTTCTCGGACAGATTCAGGAACACGAAACAGCCCCAGCTTTCGACCGCAACCGGCAGGAGAGGGTAGTCCTCCTTGCGAAAGCCTTTCGCCTCGCTCATGTCGAACTGCGCCTGCTGTTCGGCGGGAACGTCCAGGCCCTTGAAGTAAGGCGTTCCGAGCAGCTTCCCGTCGAGCGCGTAACCCCATGCATGATACGGACAGCGGATCACGTCGTAGTTGCCGTCCTTGCACACCAGCTGCGACCCACGATGGCGGCAGACATTGTGAAAAGCATGGAGCGCGCCGTCGCGCGCGCGCGTAACCAGCAGCGACTGGCTGGCGATGACGGTGAGGAAGGTGTCGCCTGGATTGGCGACCTGCGAGGTGTAGCCGACGCAAACCCATCCGCCCGACCAGACCCGTTCCAGCTCGAGGCGGTGGAATTCGGCAGAGCGGTACGCGTCCGGCACGATCGTAGAGGCGAGCGTGACGGGCGCCCGCGTCGCCCGGTACGTCTCCTCGTGGACGAAATCCGCCGCAGTCAAGACGCGGGGCTTCTGCGGATGACCCGAAGGGGTGGAGAGGGGCATTGCTCGGACTGATTGAGGAAGGAGACGGTGCGAGGCGGTCGGCTCACGTGGGGTAAAGAAGCCCGGCTTCTGTGAGCTCCTTCGCCGCTGGTGATCCGCTTGCGGAGGTGCGTGTCAGTAAGTTTGGGCGGGGTCGGAGTTGGCCAGCTTGCTCATGGGATAGACCTGACTGTCCAAGTGGGCGCGAGAATCATCCCCGGGCGCACGAGGGCTGTCAAGGCGACAGCAGGACTTGGAAAATTAATTTGATCCCGAATATACCCGATCTTATCTCAGTGAATCCAGCCTGCGCTTCCCCGGGATTTCCGAATGCGAATCGGGCCGAGATCCCGGCATGAGCCCGGCCGCCACCGCTCTATCCGCTGTCCGCTGGCAGACCACCGCCTTGCTGGCGGCCGCTTCGGCGGTCAGCAACGCGGACCGGGCGGCGATCTTCCCGGTCCTGCCGGTCGACATGTCGCTTTCGGGCGGCGCGCCCGGTTTCGTGGGCGGTCTCTTTCTCCCCGCGACGATCGCGCTGAACGCGGATCATCATCCCACGCGAACGCGGGCCCGGGCCACAGTCGTGCGCGCCGCGGTATTTCTTTTCACCCGCTGTGACCCGGAACGGCATCCGGTTTTCCTTCGGCGGGAGCGGGCAGGTGGCGAAGGCGGTGAAGCCGCAGGGCGGATTCTCCATGAGATTGAAGTCGAGAACGACTTTCCCGTCCTTGGGCTTTGCGGCGTAGAGGAAGCGCGAGGCCTCGTAGGTTTCCTCGCCCGCCGTGAGGTCGGTCAGCACGAAGAACAGTTCGCCGTCGCCCTCGTCGATGGGCAGCAGTTCGACGGTGCGGCCCGCGTGGGTGAACACGGCCTTGCCCTGCACAGACGCGGGCTCGGTGATGCCGATCATGTTGGTGATGTTGACCTGCTTCACCGGGTCGAACGGCACCCAGGTCGCCTCGATGCGCCACACGGGGTCGATGGGGAAGTAATCAATGCCGGCGAAATGCGCTAGGTTGGGGGCCGCCCGGTCGCGCACGCGCAGGTAGAGATTTTCGCCGCGGCGCATGACGTAGAAACTCGCGGTGCCGAAGGTAACGCGCGTGGGTTTGTCACCCTGCCAGACCAGCTCAGCCGGGCCGTGGGCCGGTACGCCGTCGATTTCGAGCAGCACGCTGGGGGCAGGCGTGAGAGTGATCGTGCGGTCGGCGGCCAGGGTAACGGTGCCGAGATAGGGCGGGCCGGCGGCGAGTTTGATGGTGTTTTCGGTGGCGGTGCCGACGGTGTTGGGCCCCGGGGAGAGCTGGTGCCGGCCGACGAGCGTGAGCCAGCCATTGGGAGTGGTCAGGCGGGCGACGCGTAAGGCGCGTAAGGTTTCGATGGAGTGGGTGTAATCATCCGCCATGGCGATGGTGGTAAGGAGAGCGGTGACGAGCAGATAGCGGGGCAGCATGGGACAAAGGAAGGCATAATATTCACAAATGGGAACCCGTTTCCACCGGAACCGGGATTCGGCCTGCTCGGCTACACATTCTGGACAAGAGCGGGCCGAGGCGCCCATGGGCCGCCCCGCCCGAGGAACTGGCCCCGGCCTATGTCTTTTTGACCTCGGAGAGTTGCCATGATTTATTTCATGGCAGGCACCGATCGTCGGGAGCTCCAGTTTTAAGAAAACGCCGCCGCCCCGGGAAAATTTCCTCCGGGACGGTTTTTTGCGCCCGTCGCGGGTGCGAACCGGACCGGCCGGGACGGCTATGGCTCGACGATGACCGGCAGGCCGACCCGAGCGAAGTCGAGCAGCGTGCGGGCATCCCAGTTGGCAAGGCGGAAGCAACCGTGTGATTCGGTGCGGCCGACCTTTTCCGGATCGGGCGTGCCGTGCAGGCCGTAGCCGGGGCGGTCGAGACCAATCCAGGCCACGCCCACGGGATTGTTCGGCCCGGGCGGGATGATGAGCTTGCGACCCAGCTCCCCGGCCTCGGTGGACTCCGGGAAAACCTCGGGATCGAAGGTGTAGTTGGGATCGGGGATAACGACAGTCACATGCAGCTCGCCGACCGGACGCTTTTCCACGTCGCGGGCGATGCTGACCGGGAAGTGCGCGATGACGCGGCCGGAATCGTCGGTGGCCTCCAACTCGTGGGCGGCGAGCCGGACATGGAGCCGGGCGGCCCGGCCGGTGAGGGTGGCGCGCTCGACCGCCGGCACCATGATGACCGCCCCAGGCAGCAGGTTGTCCCAATCGACACCGGGATTGAGCCGGCGCAGGTAATTGGGACTTGCATGGTAACGCTCAGCGGCCAGCTCGAGGGCCGTGGAGTAACAAAGTGCAGTTTGCGCCGACTTGCCGAGCCAGGTCTCGGCGAGAGGTTGCAGTTTCGCCAGTTCTTCGGCGCTGAAAGTGTGCTGGGTGAACGCCGGCGCCAGGAGCAGAAGGGTTTCCCGCGTGGGTTTGTCGAGCTCGCCGTTCTCGGTCAGCCCGGCGCCGCGCTGGAAGGCCCTGAGCGCCGCGGCAGATTGCTGGCCGCGCACGCCATCGATCGAGCCGCCGGAAAAACCACGGCGTGCCAGCTCAATCTGGGCTTCCACCCAGGTCTCGACCGGCCGGAGGTTCTCCTCGGCCACAGACCGAACGGCCGGTGGCTGAATTTCAGATGTCGGTGCGCTTTCGGGCGAAGCGTCGGCAGGTTGCGCGGGAGTGTCCTCGGGCCGCAGAGCCGGCTCCGGAGCGGCTTGCGCCCAGCCGGCCGCGCTTGCGCCCAACGTGAGCACAGAGGCGAAACTGCGGAGGGCGGACCGGAACATCGCGCAATGATGGGCGGGTAGGGGCGAAATGAAAACGCGGAAATGGGCGGACCTGGGCCAGGCCGGTTATGAACGAGGCGCTGAGAATGGCGTCGGACGGGCAGGTCCACCAATACAGCCGGCAGCTCCTCGCGCAGGGCAAGGCCGAGCGCATGCCGGCCGAGGCGGTTCGCTCGGGTCGTCCGCTACCCGAGCAGTTGCAGCTGGCGGAATACCTCGGGAAGCGCGTGCTGAACGAGGCGCTGACCTTCCGCCAGCATCTGAGCGAAATTCGCGGGGCCCTCGGGGAGCAGAGTGGGGCGCGTCCCCTCGCACCCCGCGCTTGCGTGTCCGCAGAAACTGCGTAGCTTGGCCGTTGCCCAAGGAGGTTGTCATGAAAACTGTTCCCTTCGTCCTGTTGCTGGCCCTGCCGCTTGCCATGACCGCGGCGGAAGTTCGGCCCGGCGACACCCTCACCAATGTCCGCGCCACGCTCGGCGTGCCGCGCGGGCAGCTGCTCTATTATGAACGTGGTGAGATCGAACTGCAGGCCGGCGCCGTGACCCGCGTGGCCCTGCTGTCGGTGGACGACCACGCCTCCCGGGAAGCCCGGCGCGCTGCCGCTGCCGTGCGCATCCGGGAGGAACAGGAAATCCGCCGCGCCCGCCTGAGCACCGAGGGCGAGGCCCTCAAGGCCCGCAAGCTCGCTGATCCCTCCTTTCTCGCCACGCCGCTCGCCTACCAGGTCGCCTTCTGGGAGGATTTTTCGCGGCGTTATCCCGATGTGGCCAGCGCGGAGCAGCTCACCATCGCCCGCCTGCGCTTCGCCGAGCAGTTTGAGGGAAAACGCGCCCGGGCGTTGCAGGAGGAACGCCTGGCCGAGCTCGAGGACCGCCTTATCGCGGCCGAGGCCTGGGCCAGCGCCTCCCGCCACCGCAGTTACACATCCTTCAACAGTCGCTACGCGCGTCATCCCTTCACTTTTTGGCCGATCGAATACCGGTTTTACGACAGCCCCCTGCCTTACGCCGCCTCGCCCAGCCAGTTTTCCGTGACGCCCACCTTCCGGACCGAATATCCCCGCTTCAGCGCCGCCCCGACGGACCACAATCCGCATCACGACCTGCGCGACTCGCACTCGCGCAACCGCCACTCCGGACGGGGCAACCGGTTTTGATCGGCGTCGGGGACGGTTGACGGGAAGTCAGGTGCCAGTGCCGGCAGAGCGGGCAAAGGTAGGCGGTGCGCTGGCGTTCGACTCCGGCGAGCAATGCGGCGTCGAGGGCGTCGCCCTGAGTGCGGTACCGGCGTTTGCGCGCGCAGCGGCCTCTCTTCCTGCGCGGGCTTTTCATGGCGTGCGTTTGAGAATGACGTTGATGGCGACGAACACATTGCCGACCGCATCGGCCGGCACGCTCGTGGGCGTGGCGGGACTATGGCAAGACAAGACGGCGCGGCAAGCGGAGGATCGCAGGTGGCTCCCGTCGGTCAGATGGGGTCGCTTGTACTCCACCGGCCCGGCGGCGTCAACGCCTGCGGAGCTGGGCGGGCTCGCGCCGGCGCCGGACCTGCCCATCCAGGATTAATTGAATGGTCTACGCCGCGCCCGGAAGCGCCGGAGGTCGCAAAAGCTGCCCGATGCGGCCGCGGTCCGCAGCCCCAACCACTCCGAGGGCCGGCCGGGCTGGTCAGGGACCGATCCTACGGACTGCCTCGCCGGCCCGTTACTCTGGTTGATTGTTCCCGCGCGCAATGGCACACGGTGACAGGCAACGCAGCGGCCGGATTCAAAGCCGAAAACCCCGGAACGGCGGGCAAATGATTTTACCAGAAGATTGCTTTTGTGGCGTTCGGTCCGGTGCAATTGTCTTGGTCAGCCGCGGCGATCCCCGCCGTGCTAGGTCCACCCCTCGTTTTTCCCACCCCATGAACGTATTCGATTTCACCGCCCGGCGCTGCCTCGCTGTTTTCGCGATGGCGGCCTCGGCGGGTTTGTACGGGCCGCTATCCGCGGAGGAAGCTTTAAAAAAACTGACTGCTCTCACCCCGGCCACCCTGGGCGAATCGGCCGGCGGCACCGCCGGTGTGTGTGCGGCGGCCGACCTGGGCCAGGGCCGTTGGGCGGTGGTCTGGTTGAATCCCGCCGGCCAGATTGTCGGGTCGACCGGCAAGGCCGGCAAAAACAAATGGTCGAAGCCGGCGCCCGTGTTGGACGGTGCGTCAGCTGCCGGTTTTGCGACGCTGACCCTGACGGGCGACAGCCGGACGGGCTGGCGGCTCTCAGCGCGCAAGCCGGGCGATGCCACCGCGGCTGCGTCCGTATGGCGCCGCCGGGCGTGGACGGACGCTTGGGCGCCCCAAACGGCCCCGGCGGATCAAGCCCCACCTGAGGGACTGCCCGACGGCGTGCTGGCTTCCGAGGAAAATGACGGGACGAAGCTCGTGCTGCGTTCAGGGCGGCGCGTGGTCGGAGTCAAACCGCATTTTCCGGGCGCCGGGCTCGTGGTGAGCCGCGCGGAGGCCGGTGGCTTTCAGGATCTGGCTTTTGCCGACGAGGTTCCCGATGCGAAAATCGACGGAGCCGCCCTGGCCACCGCCGGCGGAAACGCACTCGCGGCATATGTCGTTCAAGATGGCAGCGGCCGGAACGTGTGCCGCGTGGTGCAACTGCCGGCGAATACAGGCACGGCTTCCTCGTCGGCGTGGCACCAACGGCCCTCGTACCCGCTAGAGCCAGGCATGGCGGGGCCACAAAGCGGGGTGCATAACGGCGTGCTGATCATAGCGGGCGGAACCAACTGGCCCGAGCCCCGGAATAAAAAAAAGTGGCACGATGACATCTACGCGCTCGTCCCCGGTGAAAAAACGTGGCGGCCGGCCGGCAAGCTGCCGGCCCCGCGCGCCTATGGGGCGACGGTTTCGCTCCCTGGCGGGGTGTTGGTGATGGGCGGTGACGGCGGCGACAGTGCGGAGCTTCTTTGCCAGGACGCCTTCCTGATGGCGTGGGACGGTGCTCAGGTCCGGATCAGCCCGATGCCGGCCTTGCCGAATCCCGTGAGCAACTCGATGGCGGTGGTGCTTGATGGCGTGGTCTATTACGCCGGCGGCAACTCCGGTTCGCCGCGCATGAGCCGTGGTGAATTCTGGCGCCTGGATCTGGCCCGACCGGCGGCGGGGTGGCTGCCGCTGCCCGCGTGGCCCGGTCCCGCCCGGTCGCATGCGGTGATGGCGGCGCTGGACGGCGCGATCTATTTGCTCAGCGGGTTGGAAACCCGCCTGGGCGCCGACGGCAAGGCCCAGTCGACCTATCTCACCGATGCCTACCGTTACCGTCCTGAGAAGCAGTCGTGGGAAAGACTGCCCGACCTCCCGTGGTCGGCCATCGCGGCGCCTTCGCCGGCACCAGTCACAACGTCGCCAGGCCGGGTGTTCGTCCTCGGTGGCGTGGACGGCCAGCACACGGCAGGCGGCCTGCCGGGCGACAAGCGGCTGCCGGATGACGTAATCTATTTCGACGTTGCCGCGCACCAGTGGAAACTCTGGCCGGAGCGCTGGCCGACCTCCGTCGTCACCATCCCGGCCGTCGCGTCGGGATCGGAGTGGCACTTCGTCTCCGGCGAACTCAAGGGCGGCCGCACCACTGAGGTGTGGACCTGGCGCATTGACGCGCCCGCGGGAAACCGGCGGGCTCCATAAGGCTCTTAGCTGGAACGACGCAGTGGGAAACCACTAATGACTACTAATCTAAAAAAGGGTCCCTTGCACTCCCGCGCAGGGCTACACGGGAATGCTGCCCGGAAGGTGGCCCGCCGCCGGAGCGGCGGGACTGCCGCCCGGCCCGGCGACGAGCGCTGGCCCTACAGATTCGGGGCCATGCGACTGCGTGCACGAGGCGATAGCCGCGGACACTGTTTGAAACGGCAGACTTGCTCGCGCGCATGAAATCCACCGCAGGTCTCCTCTCAGGCCGCCCGGCTGCGGGCGGATGGGGCCGGCGTGATTTTTTGCGCACCCTGGGCGTGGGAACCGCAGCGATGACGGCGCCGTCGTTGCTGAGCGGCACGCCGGGGCGCGGCCGGCAGCCGAACATCCTCCTGATCATGGCCGACGACCTGGGCTACTCGGATCTCGGTTGTTACGGCTCGGAGATCCGCACGCCGCATCTCGATTCGCTGGCGGCACGGGGCATGCGCTTCACGCAGTTCTACAACTGCGCCGTTTGCTGCCCCACTCGCGCCGCGCTACTGACGGGGCTTTATCCGCACCAAGCCGGCGTGGGTTGGATGGTTTCGCATGGCGCAGATATCCGGCCGTCCGGCCCCTATCAGGGATATCTCAACAACGATTGCGTCACGATGGCCGAGGTCCTGAAGGGCGCCGGCTACCGGACCCTGATGTCGGGCAAATGGCATGTGGGTGAAAGCCGCCCGCACTGGCCGGTGGACCGGGGATTCGACCGCTACTTCGGGTTGATCAGCGGCGGCGCCAACTATTTCGATCTCACCAAGGATTATGTGCCGGGAGTGACGCAGCGGCAGATGGCGCTGGACGGCGAACCTTACCATCCGCCCCGCGAGGGCTTTTACATGACCGATGCCATTGCGGATCATGCGGTCGAATTTCTCGCCGGGATTGAACCGGGACAGGAGCCATTCTTCTTCTACCTGGCGTTTACCGCTCCCCATAGCCCCTTGCACGCTCCGCCGGAGGACATTGCAAAATATCGCGGGCGCTACCTTCGCGGTTGGGATGCCCTGCGCCGGGAACGGTTCAGCCGGCAGCAGGCGATGGGCCTGGTTGGCCGGGAGGCGGTGCTGTCGCCGCGTGATCCCGGGGCACCCGCATGGGACGAGGTCGAGGATCGTGATCTCCAGGATCTCAAGATGGCCATCTATGCGGCGCAAATCGAGAAAATGGACGCCGGTATCGGCCGCGTGCTGGCCGAATTGCGGCGAACCGGAAAGGACCAGGACACGCTCGTGGTTTTTCTGTCGGACAACGGCGGCGATGGCGACGCGGACTTGAGCCGGTTTCGCCCCAAGGAGTTCAATCGTCCTCCCTATCTGGGCGGGCCGGAATCTTTCGGCAGCTACGGGAGGGGTTGGGGCAATCTCAGCGACACGCCGTTTCGCAAGTTCAAGGTCTGGCTGAACGAAGGCGGCATTGCTGCGCCGCTGATTGTCGCCGGTCCGGGCGTGCAGACGGAGGCCGGAAGCATTTGTCACGAGCCGGGCCACGTCGTGGATCTGATGGCCACCTTCGTGGAACTCGGCGGGGCGAAGTATCCGCGTCGGTACCAAGACCGGGACATATGGCCGATGGAGGGAGTCAGCCTCGCGCCGTGTTTGCGCGGAAAGCAATCGCCCCGCGCGATACCGATCTTCTGGGAACTGGAGGGTCGTCGCGCGATGCGCGATGGTCCTTGGAAATTGCTGGGCCGGGAAGATGAATCTTGGGAACTTTACGATCTTTCGGCGGACCGGTGCGAGCTGCACGATCTGGCGGGGCCACAGCCGGAGCGGGTGCGGGCCATGGCTAATAAGTATGAAACATGGGCGCGCCGCTGCGGCGTGAAGCGGTGGAAGGAAATTTCGCCGCACCTTAGCAACGTTCCGGGCATTCGATAACGCATTCCGCCTCTGCCCAAAATCCGACTTCCCGCTTTTCTATGGGGGTATTTACGTGATTCAACCAGCCCCCACGGGTTGTGGTTACTGAGGAAATGGCAGGTCGACGGGGCGGCCTGCTGAGCCAGAAGGTGGAACAGCTTGCCGTGCGAGGCGGAGGCACGGCGGTAGAAACGAAAGGTGAACTCGGCGAGGTATTCTTGCAAGTATGCGGGAGCGGCCGCGTCTTGATTGGTTCCCGGCAACCAACGCTTGAGCAACGAGATCACCCGCTGTGGCCGTGGCAACAGATGGTCGGCATCCTCGGGCTGGCCATTCTGCACCAGCCGTTCGTGGACGTAGCCCTGAAGTTCGAGGGAGGATTGCATTCCATCGGGTTGAACCATGCCGCTTGCTTCGGTCTGCGCTGCGATGAAGCCAAGGATCGTCTTCCGATGGGTTCGACGCCTATGAAGTCGCGAGCAAGCATTCGAAAACGCCCACAAACCCCAAAGACCAAAGGGCCATTAAGAACGGTATTATCGCCGGCTTAGATCGGGCCCTTGAACGCCAGACCAATGCGGGAATACGTTCGGCCGAGATTAGGGCGGCGCACACGAAGGACATTTAAATCAGGACACGATCCCACCGCGAACCGGCTTGCCGGCTCCGCGAATCTCCGCCCTATTAACGCCGTAAAGACTGGCACCGCTCCCGATCCTAGTCCCGCATTTCCGTCACGGTATCCAACTATCCCGTATCCGCCTCCTCGCGCAATCGTCCCGTATCATGGATGCTGGAGACCGCCGATTCTCACCGTCCTTTTCCACGCATCCAGTTAATCAACAACAGCAAAACAGGAAGTCTTCATCATGAAGCGAGAAATTACGTGTCGTGAGTTCGTTGGAGCATCAATGGCGGCGGGTCTTGCGCTTGGGCCATTGGCGCAAAAAATTCTCGGGAAACAGAACCCCGCCGAGGAATCATCGGCGCCAAAGTTGCGCGGCGCTTCGCCTTGTGGGACCCGGCGATATGAGGGGGTTGAATTGACCATTCTCGACGCCTAGGAACAGCCCCTTGAGGCCTTTGTAGCCGAATTTCATGCTCTTACCGGAGCAACGGTAAAATTCAAGCGGCTCAATGCTATTCACGGATGGTGGGCCCTGGAAACAGTAGCGCAAGCCGATGCCGTTTCCCCGAACCCGCAGTTCGACATGTTCCTTTCCGATGGTCACCACACTTCGACCCTGTGGCCTCACTTTCTTCCCATCAATGACTACATCAGGAAGTTTGATTATGATATGAGCGATTATTTCGCTCCGGTTATCAAGTATGGTGAAGCCGTTCAAAATGGCGTGCGCTTTGGTTTAACCAATCGGGTACGGGCGCCCATGGTCTTTTATCGCAAGGACCTGATCGGCGAATTACCCACGAGTTGGAATGAGTATGACAAAGCGTTAGCCGCAACCACCGCGGGAGGCATGTATGGTTTTTCTGCAGTCGGGGCCAGCTACCCATATCATCCCTGTGGCCTTGCCGAGGAGCTCACCAAGGCCTTCCTCGCCCGCTACTCGTCACTGGGAGAGCCAATTCTGTCGCCAGACAAGGAGCCACTGATCGCCAGTGACAAGGGGATATGGGCGCTGGAGATGCTCAAAAGACAGGTGCATTCTTACGCCTCGCCGGAGTCAGCGAATTGGGATGCGGGTGATGCCATCAATGCATTTGTAGAGGGAAGGGCGGCAATCATAGAGTGTGTACCGACGCCTAAACTGCTGCAGCGCCTTCAAGATCCGGAAAAGTCTAAAGTGGCAGGCAAATGGGCGGTGGGAAATTATCCTGGGGTCGGGGGCGGTTTTTTAACGATGCAGGAAATGAGAATCTTCAAGCATTCCAAGAACCCTGAGGCCGCTTTCGAGTTCATCGCTTACTGCACAAATCCCGTTAATTCAGGACGAATGTTTGCCGATCATGCTGAAACGACGCCACGGAAGACCCCGTGGCTCGATAGCCAACTCGCGCCCAAGGCGCAGAATCTCAATATAGTTAACACTATGGACCGGAGCATCATGTTTGCCGCGGGGGAGCCGCAGTGGCTGGATATGTTGACTGCGCTTTGGGAGATGGCCGAATTCTTTATGAAAGGCTTCCTGACGTCCGAACAGGCTCTGAATCTGGCGGCCGCGAGATGGAAAGAATCGCTAAAGCAAAATCCACATAGGTTTTAAGAGGGTCGCTTGAGCACTGCCCGATCAGTTGGGGCAGGTCGGCGTGGACTTTGAGACGAGGGAAGCCGAGTTCGACGTGCCGGAGGGCGGCGGCGGTCCAGCGGGAGATTGGCTGGTCCTGGCCGGCAATCCCAAGAAAGTCGCGCTCACCGCCGTCATGCGCAATCTCGTCATCCTCTTAAATCAACTCCTCAAATAACCTTAATTTCCGCTCGCTTGGGAGACTGTCGCTGACCCCTTCGCTCGGTTCTGGTTCACCTACGGCCCCGCAAATCAGGGCAACCTCAACCCGATCCTGTTAGCTCTGCTCTCTTTCCCGGTACCCGGCTTTTTTGAGCGCTTCAATCCACCGGTTGCCCATCAGGCGCGTAGCGGATGACCGGGTCAGATCATCTAAGCAAGGCACGGAGGTCGGCCAGGCTGAGCTTGGCGGTGGCCGCGTCGCTGGCTTCGAAGACATCCGCGAGCAGCGCCCGCTTCTCGTCCTGCAGGGCCATGACCTTCTCCTCCACCGTGCCGGAGCAGATCAGCCGGTAGCTGGTGACGATCTTGTTCTGGCCGATGCGGTGGGTGCGGTCGGTCGCCTGCGCCTCGACGGCGGGATTCCACCACGGGTCGTAATGCACGACGACATCAGCGCCGGTGAGATTGAGCCCCGTGCCACCCGCCTTCAGTGAGATGAGGAACACCGGGACGGTTTCGTCGGCTTGGAACATGTCCACCGCGGCCTGCCGGGCCCGGATGGTCATCGAGCCGTCGAGGTAGCAATACGCCACGCCCTGCGCATCAAGTTCCTCGCGCAACAACGCGAGCAGCGAGGTGAACTGCGAGAAGACCAGCATGCGGTGGCCCTCGTCGATGCTTTCGGCGAGCAGTTCGCGGAAGGCGTCGAGTTTGGCGGAATCCTGGTAGGGCAGACTGCCTTTTTGTAGGAGCCTGCTTGCCGGCGATAAATTGGCGGCCGCGCCTTTCACCGGATCCACCAGCCGGGGGTCGCAGCAGATTTGGCGCAGCCGGAGCAGCTGGGTGAGCGTGGCGAGGTGCAGCCGGCCATCCGACGCACCCTGCGCTGCGAGGTCGAACAGCGCGCGCTCGGTGTCCTCCTGCATCTGGCGGTAGAGTGCGGCCTGTGCGGCAGTCGGCTCGCACCAGACCACCTGTTCGATCTTCGGCGGCAACTCGGGCGCGACGGCCGCCTTGGTGCGACGGAGGATGTAAGGCGCAGTCTGAACGCGCAGCCGCTCGTCGTGAAAAGCGCGCTCCTCCCGCTTCATCCCGGGCGGCAGCTGGGGCAAAAAGCCGGGCATCAGGAACTCAAAGAGCGAACGGAGATCATCGAGCGAGTTTTCGAGCGGCGTACCAGTGAGCAGGAAACGGCTGCGGCCGTGCAGGACGCGGAGTGCCTGCGCGGTCTGGGTGCGGCGGTTCTTCAGGTGCTGCGCCTCGTCGGCGAGAATGATGTCGAAAACCACGCCCTCGAACAGTTCCGTGTCGCGCGCGAGCGTGCCGTAGGAGGTGAGCACGAGGTCGTGGCCCGCGAATTCCCGCGCTCCCAGCCGCGAGCCGCCATGGTGGACGGATACGCGCAGCGCGGGAGCGAACCGCGCCGCCTCGCGCCGCCAGTTTTCCACCAGGGAGGCAGGCACGACAACCAGGTGCGGTGGCGTGGTGGCGCGGACGGACTTCGCGGCGGCGAGCAGGGCGAGGGCCTGTGGGGTTTTGCCGAGTCCCATCTCGTCGGCGAGGATGCCGCCGAGCTCCTGGCAGTGGAGATGCCAGAGCCAGGCGACGCCGAGGTGCTGGTAGGGGCGGAGCACGGCGGTGAAGTCCGCCGGCACGGGAGCGGGCGGCAGCACGGAAAGATTTTTCAAGGCGGCGCTGCGGGCGTGCCACGTCTCCGGCGCCGAGAAGTGTGGCGCAACTCTCTCCAGCAGGTCGGTCACCTCGGCGGCACGTGACTTGGCGATGCGGTGCTGGCCTTGGGCGGTGGTGGCGGAGGGCTCGCCGGCCAAGGCCCGGTGGGTGGACTCGAGCTGGGCGAGCCGGGCGGCATCAATCAGGTAGATAGCACCGTCGGCTTCGATGTAATTCCGGCCGGTCGCGACGGCCGCGCGGATCTGCACGTCGGCAGCGCCCCCGGCCGAGAGGCCGAGGGTGACGTCGTAGCCGTCGGACTGTTCGCTGATTTCGGCGGAGATTTCGGCGATCTTCAGGAGGGCCGTGTTGCGCTCGAAGTTGGCCGTGAACTCGGCATGGAGATTGTCGCGCAACAGGGCACCGTGCGTGGCGAGGATGTTGAGGACCTTGTGCCGGTCGCGCAGCCACCATTTGCGGGTGAGCGGATCGAGTGCGAAGCGGTGCGCGCGGAGAAATTCCAGCGCCGCATCATAGACGATGGACTCGCACGAGGGCATGGTGATGGCCAGAAAATGCTCGGAACCGTCCACCGTCAGCGGCGGGGGATCGTCGCCCTTCTCGGGAGTTTTTTTCGACCTCGGTTCAGTCACCGTCAGTGGTAATGCTGCTGGCTCCACTGGATCGTGCAAATGCTCGCTCACCCCCGGCAGATCCAGACCGTTCCACGCCAGCGGGGTGCCGGGCCGGTCCGCCCGGAAGAAGACACGCTCGCCGACCAGGGCGTGCAGCAGCTGGCGGAGGTGGACCCGCTTCAGCTGGACAAGCGACACGGGTTGCGATGGCACGCCGAGACGTTGGAGTATGGCTAGGCCCAACACGAGGTCGGGCGGAGGCTTCGCCGCCAGGTCCAGTTCCACACGGACGGCGATGGCATTGCGCGGGGCGGCGGTGGCGAGGTTGGGCGGGAGCAGCAGGCGGAGCATGGGACGGAGCAGTCCAGCGTCCGCAAAAAAACCGTCGCCGTAAACCCCGGAGTTGCGCGGACTGCTTTCCCCTCGCCTTGGGGCGGAGGCTCGGGCTTGGTCGGGGGCATGACTTCCGGACCGGTCAAGGATCATAAACCAAAACGCGGACAGCCCTGCCCCTGCGGCAGCGGGCAGTTGTTCGAGGCGTGCTGCGAGCCGCTGCTAACCGGGGAAAAACCGGCGGCGACGGCCGAGCAGTTGATGCGCGCCCGGTTCACGGCGCACGTCGCGCATGATTTCAAGTTCATCCACGACACGCACCGGCCGACGGCCGGGAAACCGTATGTCGCGGAGGAGGGCGAGCCGGCGGTCGTATGGACCCGGCTCGAGGTGCACGCCCACGAGACGACGGCCAATCCCGACAAAGCCTTCGTTGATTTCTCCGCACATGGTACGGAGGGAGGCCAGGAGAAAATTCTGCAGGAGAAGGCGGAGTTTTTGCGGCTCAACGGCGTGTGGCTCTACAACCGGGAAGCCCGGCTGGGCCCCGCGCCTTACCAGTCAGCCGCCCCGAAAGTCGGCCGCAACGATCCGTGCCCCTGCGGCAGTGGGAAAAAATACAAGCACTGCTGTCTGCTCAAGGCGTAGTCTGGCTCGGCCTGACGCGCTGAATCAGTCGAAAAAGGCCTGGCTGGCTCGGCTCGGTCCGGGCTCACAGGATTTTGAACCGGACCTCTGCTGGTCAGCTCGGATTGATTCTGCGACCGACCCAAAGCCCCCATAGGCTGACCCCATCCGAGTCTCGTGACCTTGTCTCTGTCTGCTGGGTCAGGTGCGGGCCGGCGCACCTTGGTAGGCGGCGCTGCCGAAGCCGAGGATTGGGTAAAAAATAAAGCTGAGGAAAAAGAGTCCGAGCCCGAAACCTGTGCCCTTGCCAAATGATTTGGCGATATCGAGGGCGACCATGAAACAGATCACCAGGTTGACCAGGGGGATTAGAAACAGAAGCAGCCACCAACCCGGCCGGCCCGCGATCTTCAGCAGGATGTAGAAATTATAAATAGGAATAAGGATCGCCCAACCCGGCTGGTTGGCCTTAGTGAACACCTTTCAGAAACCGACGATGAGGAAGACAATCACGGCGAGATAACACAGGATAAATATCATGGCGGAGGATTTTTTGGGTGGAGTTGTGCGGGAACGTCCCGAATTTCACGGTATGATATTTGACTGCCTTGTCCCCGGCAAGCTCAGATCTCCGCCATAAGAGATCGCGAAAGCGCGAAAGAGCAGAAACACGGAATGGCTTCGCTTGTGTGACAAGTGATGAGTGACATGTGACGAGCAGGAGACAGACCCCGGTTGCTTCTGAAACTAGTCACATATCACATCCCACTCGTCACTCCGTCGCGGCCAATGGCCGCGACTACGGCAGCTGTGTCAGAAACCGAACCAGATTCGCAATGTGATCGTCAAGGGGCACGCCGAGTTTGTCGCACCCCATCTGGATCATCGCGCGGTCGACCTTCGCGGCGACGGAGCGCGGAAGCGCAAAGATGGTCACGCCGTGAGGCGTGGCCCGGAGCGAAGTGGAGGGTGGCTGACGCGGGCGCCCATCGGGCAGCGGCAGACACAAGGCGGGGGACGGATTCGCTAAGAAAGTGGAGCAAGAAAACGGACCAAATTTGCTATATGGTCATCAATCCCCACACCGAGATGCTGGCATCCTAGCTCAATCGTAGAGCGATCAATCTTTGCAGCGAATCCGCCGTCCTTGAACTTCTTCTTGATGGAGCCGGGCTTCATCTCGCCGTAGCGAACGGGATTCATTTTCCGGTAGGCGTAGAAGATGCCGCTGATCTCCTCGCACGCGACGAGGTTCGTTTGGGGGAGCGTGGTGAAGCCGTGGTAGCCGTAGGCGTGGGACTCGACGGCGTGGATGAGTTCCGGCGGATAACCCCAGTCCTTGAACCATTGCAGCGACGGGGCAGGGTGGGTGTCGGGATGCTCGTCAAAGTCGATGTCGTGGAGCAGGCCGGTGACATACCACAGCAACGTGTCCTCGTTAAAGTGCTGCGCGTAGCCCTCCAGCGCGGTGGCGACCATCAGCGCATGCAGGCGCTGGTAGTCATCGCGGACATGCTGGTGGAGCAGGGCGAGGGCAGCGTCTTTGGTCGGGAGGGACATGGCGCAGAAGACGGAGGACAGAGGGCGGAGAAAGGGCCGGTCTTTGGCCTATACTTTTGCCGTTGCTCGGTTGAATCGTCGCGCGAGGTGGTCGTAGAGCAGGGCGGTGATGAGTCCGCCGGCTAGAAAGACGATAACAAATGGGTCGTTCCAGTTGCGCAAGAAATAGCCCAGGAAGGTCTCCTCGGGCGGGCCGGAATCCGGGCCGCTGCTCTTCCAGTTCATCCAAAGGAAGGGCAGGTAGCCCAGGCCGGCCAGCAACGTGCCGGTCACCGCGCTGACGAGCCGCGTGACCGGGCGCGCCTGAGCGACGAAGTGCAGGGCGACGGCCAACGCCGCAGTGCCGAGGTAGCCGATGATGGCCCCGATACCGGAGAAGAGGAGCAAGCCGAACAGGGGATCGCGGCCCGGGGCTTGTCCTGAAACCTGCGTCCATCGGCGCAGTTTCAGGCAAGGAGAAAGGCGGCCGGTGAGGGCCGCCTTGAGAGCTATCCGCCTTCGCACGAGGCTACGGCGAGATGACGCTTCGCGTCACTGACATGCCTCGCACTCGCTGCCGTTCTTCATCGCCTCAATCGAGCAGGCGCGCTTTGCGTCAGCAGAGGGCGGAGAAGCGGCTTCTTGTGACGAGTGACTTGTGACTTGTGACGAGTCAGAAGCAGCGGCGGCATCGCTGACGTCGCGGGCGGTGGTCTCGGCCTTGGTCTCGCCGGCGGCGCCGCGGACGTCCTTCTTCACGTGGACCGTGGACTTCTCGATGTTGGAGGCGCCAAGTGTCCGGAGATAATACGTGGTCTTGAGCCCGGCGTGCCACGCGGAGCGATACATGTGCGAGAGGACCTTGAGGTCGGGCGACTTGAGCCAGAGGTTGACGCTCTGCGACTGGTCGATCCATTTCTGCCGCCGGGCGGCGGCGGCGATGACCCACTTGAACTCGACGTCGAAGGCGGTGAGATACTTGGCCTTGAGGTCGGCGGGGATGGCGTCGATGTCGCGCAGCTCGCCGTCGAAATACTTGAGGGCGTCGTTCATCTCCTGGTTCCAGAGGCCGCGGGCCTTGAGGTCGCGGACGAGGAAGGGGTTGAGGACGACGAACTCGCCGGAGAGGTTGGATTTGACGTAAAGGTTCTTGTAGGCGGGCTCGATGCAGGGCGAGGTATTGGTGATGTTGGAGATGGTGGCGGTGGGGGCGATGGCGAGGACGTTGGAGTTGCGCATGCCCTGCTTGGCGATCTTGGAGCGGAGGGGCTCCCAGTTCATCCGGGCGCCGCGGGGAACCTGGATGGGCACGCCACGTTCCTGCTCGAGGAGGTCGACGGTGTCCTGCGGCAGGAGGCCGCGGTCCCACTTGGAGCCCTTGTAGGTGGAGTAGGCGCCGCGCTCGCCGGCGAGATCGGAGGAGGCCTCGTAGGCGTAGTGGGCGATGGCCTCCATGAACTCGTCGTTGAACTCGACGGCCGCCTCGGAGGCGAAGGGCACGCCCTTCAGGTAGAGGGCGTTGGCGAGGCCCATGACGCCGAGGCCGATGGGGCGGTGGCGGAGGTTGGAGCGCTTGGCGGCCTCCGTGGGGTAGAAATTGATATCGATGACATTGTCCAGGGCGCGGACCGCCACGCGGATGGTGTCGCGGAGCTTCTCGTGGTCGAGGGAGCCGTCGGGCTTGAGGTGGGAGTCGAGGATGAGGGAGCCGAGGTTGCAGACGGCGGTCTCGTCGTTCGAGGTGTTGAGGGTGATCTCCGTGCAGAGGTTGGAGCTGTGGATGACGCCGGCGTGGTCCTGTGGGGAGCGGACGTTGCAGGGGTCCTTGAAGGTGATCCAGGGGTGGCCGGTCTCGAAGAGCATCGAGAGCATCTTTTTCCAGAGCTCGAGGGCCTCGATCTTGTGGGCATGGATCTTGCCCTCCTCGCCGAGCTTCTCGTAGCGGAGGTAGGCCTCCTCGAACTTGCGGCCGAAAAGGTGGTGGAGGTCGGGAGTCTCGTTGGAGCGGAAGAGGGTCCAGGTGCCGCGGGCCTCCATGCGCTTCATGAAGAGGTCGGGGATCCAGTTGGCCGTGTTCATGTCGTGGGTGCGGCGGCGGTCGTCCCCCGTGTTGCGGCGGAGCTCGAGGAACTCGAAGATGTCGTTGTGCCAGGACTCGAGGTAGGCGCAGCCGGAGCCCTTGCGCTTGCCGCCCTGGTTGACGGCGACGAGCTGGTCGTTGTGGAGCTTGAGGAAGGGGATGACGCCCTGGGACTCGCCGTTGGTACCGACGATGTGCGCGCCGGTGCCGCGGACGGAGGTCCAGGAGCCGCCAAGGCCGCCAGCCCACTTGGAGAGATAGGCGTTGTCGGCGATGCCGCGCTGGAAGATGCCCTCGATGGAGTCGTCGACGTAGTAGAGGTAGCAGGACGAGAGCTGGGAGTGGAGGGTGCCGGAGTTGAACAGGGTGGGCGTAGAGCTGCAGAAGCGGCGAGACTTGTAGAGCTCGTAGAGGTGGATGGCCCAGTCCTCGCGGGTGCGCTTCTTTTCATCGAGGAAAAGGCCCAGGGCGACGCGCATCCAGAAGAACTGGGGGGTCTCGATGCGGCGGGAACGCTGGCCGGTCTTGTCGATGATGAGGTAGCGGTCGTAGATGGTCTGGACGCCGATGGAATCGAGCTCGAGGTCGGCAGAGGGATCGATGACGGCGGCGATTTTGGCGAGATCGTATTGCTTGAGGCGGGGGGAGAGGCGCTTGATGGCGATGCCGTGGTCGACGTAGCGGGCGAAGGCCTTCTGGTGGGCGGACCTGAGGGTGTCGATGCCGTCGCGGACGATGTCCCAGGCGAGGACCTCCTCGTAGATGTAGGTCAGCTGGATGCGGCCGGCGAACTTGGCGAAGTCGGCATCCTTCTCGATCAGGGTCTTGGCGTTGAGGATGATGGTGTTGTTGAGGTCGCCGAGGGCGATGTTGTCAAAAAGGGCGCGGCGCAGCTCGGCCTCGATCTGGTCGGCGGTGAGGCAGAGCTCGAGGCCGATGGAGGCGAATTCGATGCGTTTCTTGAGGTCGAGGCCGTTCCAGAGGTAGGTGGAGCCGTCGGCGCGGGCGACGATGACCATGGAGTTCTGCTGGTCGGGGGCGACCTCGGGCGTGGCGGACGACAGGGAGGGGTCGGCAAGGCGGGCGGTGGCGCGGCCGGCGCGGTAAAGGATGTAGTCCTCGGCGACCTTGTAGTGGCCGGCCTTCATAAGCTCCTCTTGGACCATGTCCTGGACCTCCTCGATGTGGAGGAAGGCCTGTTTCACCCGGCGGGCGCGCTCGGTGATGGCCCGGGTGATGCTGAAGGCGGGGGTGGGGTCCTTCTGAAGGGAGAGGAAGGCCTTGCAGATGGCGATCTCGATTTTGCCCTCGTTCCAAGGAACGACCTGGCAGCTGCGGCGGATGAGGCGGACGGTGACGCCCTGGGTGTCGTGGGCGACGTTAAGCTTGGGCGCGCGTTTAAGGAGGAGGCTCTTGGCGACGTCGTAGGCGTTGTTGTCGACGAGGGTCTTCTCGATGAGCACGTAAAGATCGTGGAGGGTGACGCGGAGGGGGCCGCGCTCGAGGGCCTTCTTGGTGAGGTTTTGGGCAACCTCGCGGGTGACGTCGGCGACGAAGCGCTGGTTCTTCTCGTTGAAGATGTCCTTCTCGCCCTTCGACTGGAGAAGATTGGCGAGGGATTGGCCGACCGTGTCAGCGACCTCACCGAGGTCGAAACGCTCGTCGCCGTGGGGGCAGAGCACCTGCACCTCGGGGACCAGCACCTCTTCCTTCCGGAGGATGTCACGCCAGTTGTAATTTATTTTTTTATCCTTGGGCTCGACTGCAAGTTTCTTCAGAGTAAGGTCTTGCATGACAGATGGGAGATTCATGGCAAAAGGAAGGACAGGAAGATTATAGTGCGGGCAGTTCTTTTCAGAGCTCGTCGTCGCTCGCCACGGCGAGCGCGGATGACTTCTGATACTCGGTGACGCGACCCTCGAAGAAGTTTTGCTCCTTCTTGATGTCCATCATCTCGGCGAGCCACGGCAGGGGATTCTTGATGCCGGGGCTGAGGGGAGCCAGGCCGCAGCCTTCGAGGCGGCGGTCGGCGATGTAGTCGATATAGGTCAGAAATTCCTCCACGGACAGGCCCACGGCATTGACGGGCAGGCAGTCGCGGATGAAGTCCTTCTCGAGGACGATGCCCTCGGCCATGGTCGAGCGGAGTTCCTCCTTGAACGCGGGGGTCCAGATTTCGCGGTTCTCCTCAATAAGGTCCATGAAGAGGTTGCGGAAGAGCTCGATATGGTTCGACTCGTCGCGGAGGGTGTAGCGGAACATCTGGCCGATGCCGGGGAACTTGTTCTGGCGATAAAGCGAGAGGACCATGCCGAACAGGCCGTAAAACTGGGTGCCCTCCATACACTGGCCGAAGACGAAGATGTTCTTGGCGAGGAGCTGCTTGTTCCAGGGCAGGGTGAGGTCGAGGTCGCGGCGAAGGTCCTGAGAGACCTGGTTGACGAACTCGTTCTTCTTCTCGATGGACTTGATGTCCTCGAACATGGCCTCGCACTCGTGCGGGTTGATGCCGAGGGAGGAAATCATGTAGAGGAGCGAGTCGGCGTGGATGTTCTCCTCGTGGGCGTGGCGGCCTAGGACAAGCTTGAGCTCGGGGGCGGTGACCAGCTCGCGGACGACGTGCTGGATGTTGTCGCCGACGATGCCCTCGGCGGCGGAGAAGTAGCCGATGCCCATCCGGATGATCCAGCGCTCGATGTCCGACACGTGCGCGGTGTCGCGCCACTGCTCGATGTCCTTGCCCATCGGGATGTCCTCCGGCTCCCAGTGGTTGGCCTTCATCGTCTTGTAGAGATCGTAGGCCCACTGGTATTTCAGCGGGAGAATGTTGAAGTAGGGAACCTGGCGGCCGTTGATTACTTTCTTGGCGGCGAGTGCGGCCTCGGCCTTGTCCTGATCGAGCACGAAAGTTTTCGTGCCGACCGAAAATGATTTTTGCATAGCTGACGCAGAACTTAAATTGATAAAAAAGGCGTGGCTCGTGGTCTAGCGACGGCGGGAAGCCTCTGGCGACACCAAGTTGCCAAAACTTCCTGACACGTTGTCGACCACCACAGGATGTGGATGCCCGGAACCTTGACCACCACTAATGGGAAGCCCCCCGGACCTCGTCAAACAGATTAAAAGCCTAATTTGAAAATCTT
>SIBQ01000005.1 GCA_009695095.1 Lacunisphaera sp. | reverse complement strand
CAGATCCCTGCGATGCTCTTGCCGCCATCGGCCGCCCGTAAAATACGGATCTTGTCCTCGGTCGTATGTCCAATGCCTTTCATAGTCTGGGTCCTTCTTCTGGCCCAGACTAACACCGAAGGCAGCTCAAAGTTTCGGGGTCAGGTCAACCCCCAAGCGGTTCACGGCCGCATACATCACGGAGCACTGGCTGCGCATCCTCGGCGTGGTGCCCCTGCTCGGGCGCGACTTCACCGCCGAGGACAACCGGCCCGGCGCCGAGAAAGTGGCCCTCATCAGCCACAATCTCTGGCAGCGCGAGTTTGCCGGCGTCGCCGGCATCGTCGGCACCGGCGTCCGCATAAATGGCAAGCCCGCCATCATCGTCGGCGTCATGCCAAGGGCTTCAACTTCCCCACCAACGAGGAACACTGGATCCCGCTGAACAGCGAGTTTCCACCGCTCCCGCGCAACAACCCCCGCGCCATCGGCGGTGCGGTCATCGGCCTGTTGCGCCCCGACGTGTCGATCGATCAGGCCACCCTTGAGATAGACGGCATCGCCAAACGCTTCGCCGCCGCCTACCCCGACACCAACAAGCAGTTCAACACGGGCGAGGTCCAGCCGCTGCGCAAGACCTTCACCCCAAATTTCCTGAAGGGCATCTTGGCCGGGATGCTCGCCATTTGTGTCCTCGTGCTGCTTATCGCCTGCCTTAACGTGATGAACATGCAGTTCGCCCGCGCCACCCTGCGGGCCAAGGAGCTCTCCATCCGTTCCGCGCTGGGCGCGGGCCGCAGCCGTCTCATCCGCCAGATGCTCACCGAGAGCATCATCCTAGCCACCGTCGGCGCCGTCGTCGGCGTGGCCGGCTCCTACTATGCCATCGACCTGCTTACCGCGGTCACGCGCAATCTCCCGTTTCCGCCGCCCACCTGGATCACCTTTGACATCGATGTCCTCGTGCTCGGCTTCACGGTGGCGGCGTCCATGTTCGCCGCGGTCGTCTCCGGGCTGGTGCCCGCCTGGATGTCCTCCCGGGCCAACGCCTCCGACGCGCTGAAGGAGGGCGGTCGCGGCAACACCAGCCGCGCTGTCAATTTCATCACGCGCGGCCTGGTGATCGTCCAGATTGTCCTGACCAGCATCATCCTCGTGGCCTCCCTCCTGCTCGCCCGGTCCATGCACGCGCAGCAGAGCATTAATTACGGCTACAACAACGAGGGGGTCCTCGTTGCCCGCATGGGTCTGATGGATGGCGCCTACCCCTCCCAGCAGGACCGCCTCAATTTCTACCAGCGCCTGCTCCTCCAATTGCGCTCCACTCCCCAGTTCGATTCCTCCTCGCTGACCAGCCGGTTCCGGATGACCTTTGTCTTCAACGGGCCTGGCGCCATCCCCATCGAGAACGAGGGCCGTACGTACAAGGACAACAAGGACCGCCCCAACACCAGCCTCGAGCAGATCAGCGAGGGTTATCATCAGTCGCTCGGGGTCCGGATCCTCGAGGGCCGGGACTTCCAATCGGACGACTCGGACCAGAAGCAGCCCATCGCCATCGTCAACGCCGCCTTCGCGAAGAAGCACTTCCCCGGCGAAAGCGCACTCGGCCGCCGCTTCCGCACCGTGGCCAACAACGGCGTCCTCTTCGGCCCGTGGCGCACCATCGTCGGCGTCGCCCCCGACCTCCGGATGGCCGGTCCGTTCAACAACGCCAATATCGACGACACGGGCTTTTATTTGCCCTTTGCCTCCGCCATTACCGGGCTCGTGCCCGAACAGCCCGCGGTCAGCCAGTTCGCCACCGTGATTGTCCGGCCGCGCGGCGGGCAGCGCGCCGAGATGCTCGCCGACACCCTGCGCCGCGAGACCGCCAAGGTGGATGGCAATCTGCCGCTTTACTTCATCGAGACACCCGCCGCCGGCCAGAACAGCTTCATCGCCCAGAACCGGATCATCGCGATCATGGTCGGCATCTTTGGCATCGTCGCGGTCATTCTCGCCTCGGTCGGGCTCTACGGTGTCATGAGCTTCTCCGTCAACAAGCGCAGCCAGGAGTTCGGCGTCCGCATGGCGCTCGGGGCGGACAGCCGCCCGATTCTCGGCCCGGTGCTCAAGCAGGGCAGCTGGCAGATCGGCATCGGTCTCGCCGGCGGTCTGGGTCTCGCCTTCCTGCTCGGCACGCTCGGCCGGACCCAACACCAGAACTTCTTTTTCAACACCAGCCCCACCGACCCACTCACCTACTTCGCCGTCGCCGTCCTGCTCATCCTCGTGTCCTTTCGTTGCCGCCATCATTCCCGCCCGCCGCGCCACCAAGGTCGATCCGGTGACGGCCTTGCGGGCCGAGTGAGGGTGAAGGTGAAAGTGTAACAAGCCATTGTTCCCCAATATTACTCACATCCGCTCTCACTCTCGCTTTATTTCCGTGAAGCAACTCCGCCTCCTTCTCGGCCTCCTGCTGCTCGGCACCCTCGGCTTGCGCGCCGATGAAAAACCCGTCACGCCGCCGGCGGAGGGCCCCATGCACCGGCTCATTGTCCTCCACCTCGCCCCGCGGCTCCACGACGAGAAAGCCTGAACCAAGGACGACTATGCCGCTGTCGACGATCACTTTCAGCACCTCAAGGCCGGCGCCCGCACCGCCTACGAGGCCTCGCTCAAGTTAGATCCGGAATTCCCCCAGGCCATCGACGCGTTGAAGAAATTGAACTGAGCCGGGCGTGCCCCAATCCCCGCTTGCCGCTGGGCGTTCTGGTTGGCATTTCACGCGCATGCCTTCAACGCGCCACCGCGTCGCCTCGCCCCCGGCTGGCAAGTCCCTGCTGCTGTGGGACGGCAACTGCGGATTCTGCCAGCTCTGGGCCGAACGCTGGCGCGAGGCTTACGGCGGGCAGGTTGATCTGGCCACCGCCCAGTCCCAAGCGGCGCGCTTTCCTGAAATCCCCGCGACCGCCTACGACCAGGGTCTCCAGCTCGTCGAGACCGACGGCACGGTCTTCTCCGGTGTCGCGGCGGCGCTGCGCGTGCGCCGGCACGGTCGCGGCCGTGGTGACATACTGCTCTGGGCCTATGAAAAAGTCCCCGGTATTGCTCCGGTCCTCGACGCAGGCTACGGCGTGGTCGCCCGGCACCGTCCGTTTTTCTCCCGGCTGACGCGCTGGTTTTGCGGGGCCGACCTCCGCCAGCCGAAATACGCCTTTGCGGCCGTCGTCTTCCTGCGCGCACTGGCCGTGGTTTACTTCATCGCCTTCGCCTCGCTCTGGGGGCAGCTCGACGGCCTGATTGGTCCGGGCGGCATTCTGCCGGCCCAAGCCTGGCTTGACGCGCTGGCGAAACAACCGGCCGGTGGAGCGTGGTGGCAGGCGCCCACCCTTTGCTGGATTTTTGGCGCGGGAAAATTCCTGCACGTTCTTTGCGCCGGTGGCGTCGGGCTTTCTCTCCTGTTGTTTCTCCGCCTCGCCCAGCCGCTTTGCCTGCTGTTGCTCTGGCTCTTTTACCTATCCCTGTGCGGTGCCGGCCAGGTCTTCCTCGGCTACCAGTGGGACAATCTGCTGTTGGAAACCGGGCTGCTCACCGTCTTTCTCGCACCGTGGCGATCGGCGGACGTCGAACGCACCGAGCCGCCGCTGGTGGCCCGCTGGTTGTTGGGCTGGTTGCTTTTCCGGCTAATATTCATGTCCGCCTACGTCAAGCTCGCCAGCGGCGATTCCACCTGGAGTGGATTGACCGCCCTCACGCATCATTATCAGACCCAGCCACTCCCGACCTGGATTGCGTGGCACCTGCACCAGCTGCCGGTTTGTTTTCACAAAATATCGTGCGCCCTCATGTTTGCGATCGAGTTTGCCGCACCCTTCCTGCTTTTCAGTCCCCGTCGCCCGCGCCACGCGGCGGTGCTCAGCCTGATCGGGCTGCAGGTGCTCATCGCACTCACGGGCAATTACACGTTTTTCAACCTGCTCACCATCGCCCTCTGCCTGCTGTGGCTTGATGATGCCTGGTGGTTGCGGTGGTTGCGCGTTGCGCCACGGGCACCGGTCGCCGCCGGGGCCCTCTCTACTCTGCGTCGGCGAGCCTGGCAGGCCGTCTTGGTCTTCTTTTTTGCCGCCTCCCTGATTGTCACCCTGCCCAGCCTGTTGCGCCTCGGGCAATGGCCTGGTTGGTTTGCCTCCACCTATCGTTTCATCGCCGCCAGCCGCAGTGTGAACAGTTACGGGCTGTTTGCCGTGATGACCACGCACCGCCCGGAGATCATCATCGAGGGCAGTCATGACGGCCGCACCTGGGAGACCTATGAGTTCGAGTGGAAACCCGGCGACCTGCAGCGCCGGCCGGGCTTCGTTGCCCCGCACCAGCCCCGGCTTGACTGGCAACTCTGGTTCGCCGCCCTGGCCTATCCGCGCTACGATCCATGGCTGGGACCCTTCATCCGCCAGTTGGGGGCCAACGCCCCGGCGGTCACCCGTCTGCTGAAAATAAATCCGTTCGCCAAGGATCCGCCGCGCTTCTTGCGGGCGGTGCTTTACGACTATCAATTCACCACACCGGCCGAGCGCCGCCGCACGGGCCATTGGTGGAAACGCACGGCCACCGCTTATTATTTGCAACCCACGCCGGTGCGCTGACTCTGATGACCGTGCCTCCCCGGGAAGATTTTCTCGCCCAGCTCGCCGCCGGCGTGCGCGACGGCAGCCTCGTGAAACTCACGCTCGGCAAGCCGCGCGGTGCCGACGCGACGCTGCGCAACCTGCTGGTGCGGCCCGTCACACTGCGCGGCAGCCCGCACCTGTCCTTTGTCTGGCGCCACGACCGGCAGGACATCAGCAAGAATCACGCGCCCGAGGACGCCATCACCGCGCTCGCCGCGCTCATCGGCACGGATTTCCACAGCGCGCACCTGTTCACGTCCGCCCGCATGGCCCAGCTGGAATACAACAAGAAGGGCGCGCCGCGGCTCACCTACGGCCCGGCCGTGCACGAGAAACCCGCCGAGACCCACGACCGGCAGAAAAAGCGACTGCTCACGGAGCAGAGCCAGCCGTGGCTGGAAAAGCTCGGTGTCACCACCGCCACCGGCGCTGTCCGTGAGGGCCTGGCCGACAAGCACCGGCAGATCCACAAGTTCACCGAGATCCTCAGCCACCTCACCGCCGACGCCGCACTGCCCACGCACCGCCCGCTGGAGATTGCCGACATGGGCTGCGGCAAAGGCTACCTAACCTTCGCGGCCTACGATTATTTCAACCACGTCGTGAGCCGTGCCGCGCACGTCCGGGGCATCGAGGCGCGCGAGGAGCTTGTGCAGCTCTGCAATCGCGTGGCCCGGGAGACCGGCCGCGAGCATCTCAACTTCGTCCCGGGCACGATTGAATCCATCAAGCTGCCGGTGCTTGACGTGCTCATCGCCCTGCATGCGTGCGACACCGCGACCGACGACGCCCTCGCCAAGGGCGTCCAGGCCGGGGCCACGCTCATCGTCGTGGCGCCGTGCTGCCAGCAGGAGGTCCGTCCGCAATTGCAAGCCGCACCCGTTCTCGCACCGGCGCTGCGCCACGGGATTTTCCAGGAACGGCATGCCGAGTTCGCCACTGATGCGCTGCGCGCCCTCCTGCTCGAATGGGCCGGCTATGACACCAAGGTTTTTGAGTTCATCTCCACCGAGCACACGGCCAAGAACCTGATGATCGCCGCCACCAAGCGCAGCGGTCCGGCCCGCACCGACGAGGCCGCAGCCCGCGTACGCCAGCTCGCTGCGTTCTACGGCATCAAGTCTCAGGCGCTGGCCCGGCATTTCTATTTCGACCTGTCCACATGAACATTCCACCTCAACCTGCATGCAGTCCAAAAGGCCGCCTATGCCCCGTCGCAACAGGAGGGTGCGCGTGAACTGGGAATCGCTCGATTGGAAAATCCTCGACCGGCTGCGTGACAACTTTCTCTCCGGCGCCGCGGCGGACGGACCCTACTGGCACACCCTCACTGACCTCGCATGCTACGATTTCACCTTCGGCCAGCGTATCGGCTGGAAGTGGGATGCCGTGCTGCGGGAGTTGAAACTGCGAGATTGGACTCCGCCCACGGGAGCCACCGTACTTGACTGGGGTTGCGGCAGCGGCATCGCCGGCCGGCGCGTGGTGGAGTTCTTCGGCGCCGCCAACTTCAGCCGTCTGCTGGTCCACGACCGCTCGGCCCTCGCGATGGACTTTGCCGAGCACCAAGGCCGGACCGTCTTTCCCCAACTTGCCGTAGAGCGCGCCAGTCATCGGTTTCTGCAAGGAAATGAACAGGTCGATGTGCTGGTGGCCAGCCACGTCCTCAATGAGCTGCATGGTCCCGACCTGGCCGGATTGCTCGCGCTGATGGCTAGGGCCAGAACAATTTTGTGGGTCGAACCCGGCAACCATGAAGTCAGCCGGGTGCTGGGCAGCTGGAGAAAAAAACTGCTCAGCGCCGGCCTGCAGGCGGTCGCCCCTTGCCCGCATCAGGCGGCCTGCGGCGTGCTCGCCGCCGGCCACGACCGGCACTGGTGCCATTTCTTCGCCACTCCGCCCGCCGGCATCTACGCCGACTCCGGCTGGGTCAAGTTCGGCCAGCGGGCGGGCATCGACCTGCGTTCTCTGCCCTACAGTTTCCTCGTCTTGGATCGCCGCGAGCCCGCCGCACCGGCCGGATTGTCGCGGATCATCGGCGAACCGAGATTCTACAAGGGCTACGCGAAAATCTTCAGCTGCGATGCGGGGGGCGTGCAGGAGCTCATGGTGCAGAAACGCGACGCCCCCGCGCTGCTCAAGGCCCTGAAGTACGCCGTCGCCCCGACCCTCCATCGCTGGACGCATGCCGGCGGCCGCATCACGAAAATCGAGCCGCTTTGAGCACGTGCGCCTTGCCCCTGCTCCCTCCCACCCTTAATACCTGACCGCAAATGATCACCCTTCGTGGCATCGAAAAAGTCTACCCGCTTAAAGGCGGCGTCTTCTACGCCCTGCGCAACATCAACCCCACGATCAATGAGGGCGAATTCGTCTCCATCATGAGCCCGTCCGGCTCCGGCAAGTCCACCCTGCTGCACATCCTCGGCCGGCACGACAGCGTCTGGGGCGGCGAATACACGCTGCACGGCGAGGCTGTGCACCAGCTGGACAAGAAGAAGCGATTCGAGCTGCAGAAAAAGCACATCGGCTTCGTCTTCCAAAGCTACTACCTGCTCGACGATCTCACCGTCTACGAAAACCTCGAAATCCCGCTTTCCTACCGGGACATTCCGAAGAAGGAGCGTGAGTCCGTCGTGTGCGATGTCCTCGACCGCTTTGGCATCGTCGGGAAAAAGGACCTGTATCCCAGCCAGTTGTCCGGTGGCCAGCAGCAGCTCGTCGGTGTGGCCCGCGCACTCATCGCCAAGCCATCGCTCATCCTTGCGGACGAACCTACCGGCAACCTGCATTCCGACCAGGGCCGCGAGATCATGACCCTCTTCAAGAAACTCAACGGCGAAGGCACCACCATCATCCAGGTGACCCACTCGCAGGAGAATTCCACCTACGGCTCGCGCGTCATCCGTCTCGCCGACGGTTTGCTGATGGGATGAGGTTGCATGCTCAGTAGCCTTTGCGGCAAACTCCGGTTCTCTCGCACCCGACACCAAAACCTGACACCTCTGTCTTTATGAACCCAACCCTAGGCTATGCGCTTCTCGGACTGTTGGCCGGTTTCGCCAGCGGCTGTTTCGGCATTGGCGGCGGCATCATCATTGTGCCGGTGCTCGTCCTGCTCTTCAAAATCGACTATCACATCGCGGTCGGCACCTCGCTTGCACTCATCATTCCCATTTCCCTCGCCGGGAGCGCGACCCATTTCAGCCTCGGGAAAATCAACTGGCCGGTTTTCTGGGCGTGCGCCCTTGCGGGGGCGGTCGGCGCCGTCCTCGGCTCGCTCTTCATCCAGAAAATCCCCGCGATATATGCCAAGCGGACCTTCGCCGTGTTCCTGCTCTACGCCGCCGCCCGGCTCTGGGCAAAGTAGCCTTTATCCGGTTTTCGGGCGCGATGTAGCGAGTGAGCGCCGGTGGCTCAGTTAAGGGTTATGAGTTATTTGACTCAGGCTCTGTAAACCAGGAATCCATAAGCAATAACTGCGCGCAGGCGCCTCTTCCCATTTTCGGGATTGCCAAATCCCGCCGACGTGGCTGGACCCGGTGGAGGCGATATTGGGTGGGCTGGCTAGTCTTTGTAGACCAGTGAGTTATATTTAGTTTTTGGGCTGGCACGAGGGTTGCAAAGTGGGGATAACTCAACCTCCAATGTCTACCGCCCGGCGATTCGTCGCACTGCTTCTCCTTACGTTCACGACAATCCCGGCCGTCGCATTGTCCGTCGTCGGCAACCCGGTGACAGAGACCATCACGATGGAGGACGCGGTCCGACAGGCGCTGGCGAAAAAATTTTCCATCAAAGTCTAGGGTTACGATGCCGCCATTGCTGCCGCCCGCGTGACCGAGTCGCTGGGCAAATTTGACCCCGTGCTCACCGGCAGCTACAATTACTCGGACAACAGCAACCCTGCACTCATTGACACGACCACCGACTTGCGCGGCGCGACGAGCGTCACCCAGACCGACACCTACGACCTCAACGTCGGCGGCGTGCTGCCCTGGGGCATGACCTACAGGCTTGGTGGGAACAGCACCAATGCCCGCGGCACCTTCAACGCCTACACCGACAACTTCGCCACCTTTGCCGGCGTCTCCGGCAGCCAGCCGCTGCTGCGCAATTTCGGCTTCGGCCCCACGCTCGCCTCGATCCGCATCGCCCAAGCCAACCGCAGCATCAGCGAATGGCAGTTCCGGCAGGCGGTAATTGATACTGTCACGCGCGTCATCTTCACCTACAACGACCTCAACTTCGCCCTCGCCAACCTGCGCAGCGCCATCCGTTCGCGCGAGCTCGCGGCCCAGCTGCTCGCCGAAAACGAAAAGCGCTTCAAAGTCGGCGCGATGTCCGAATACGACGTCACCTCCGCCCGGTCGCGCGTCGCGAGCCGCGAGGAAGGCATTCTCTTCGCCGAGCGCCACGCCCTGCACTACCGGCTGCGCATCGGCAGGGTGCCAGGCGGATCAATCCCTGGATTTTTTCGGGGCGGGGGGTTTTTTATCTCCGGGGCGGCCAGCTTGGGCTTGGCCGCTTCGGCCACGAAATCGAACTGCAAATCCATCGAGACGCAGATGGGCGTCTTGTCCGCCTTCAGCGGTTTGAACTCGAGGCTGACCGCGGCGGCCAGGGCGGGCCAGATGAACTCGGGATAGGTATATTTGACAATCTTCGGGTTGACGACCTTGCCCTCCTTGTTGATCACGATCGAGACGACGGCTTTGCCGTGCTTGCCGCTGCCCCGGAGCTCCTCGGGGTAGTGGGGCAGGACGAATTGCTTGGGCGAGGGCCAGGACGTCAACTGCTGGGCCGGGATAACCGGGTCGCTGACCTGTTCAAAGAGGGCGTGGCCCGCCAGAATCTCGAGCTTCTCCCCGTTCGTCATCTGGAACGAGAACGGGATGCGCACGCTCATGGCGGTGGGGATCCCATTGCGCTCACCCGGCCTGAATTCCCATTGGCGCACGGCCTCGGTCGCGGCCTCGCCAAACTCGGCCTGCGAGGCCGACACCACCCGGGTATCAGCCACGCGGCCCGCCTCGGTGATCAGGCACTCGATCTCGGCGTTGCCGTTGATGAGCCGCCGGCGCAACTCAGGCGGGTGTTTGGGCGAGACGGTGCGAATGGCCACCGGTGCGCTCCGATTGTCGGGCTGCGCGGGCTCGGCCTGCTGCGCCACCAACGCGCCGGCGAGGGCACTTGCCATCAGTAAACAAGCGGCCAGCGAGCACTGGGGCACAGAGAGTGAAATGGGACGGAGGCAGGATTGCACTGTGTTTGGAGCCGGCATGAATTATTTCACCAAGACGGGAGTCTGGATACGGCTGCTCTGCCGATAGGCTTCCAGGGCCTTGGGCATGAGGTCCATGAGCTGCAGGATGCGCTCGGGGTTGGACGGGTGCGTGGACAACCAGGCCGGCGGGAGGGGCTGGCCGGTCGACGCGGCCTCAAGGCTTTCGATCACCCTGATGGATTCCTCCGGATTATAGCCGGCGCGGGCCATATACATGATGCCGATATGGTCGGCTTCCTTTTCCTTTTTCCTGTCGAAACCCACCGCGGTGATGCCCGTCGAGAGGCCATAGGCATCCAGCACCGCACCTGAGGTGAGATAGCCAGCGCCTCTGCCGGCCATAACCCCGCCCACCAGCAGACCCCCGCCTTTAACGGCCATCTGCCGGGAGAGCCTTTCGTTGACATGGCGCGCCGCCACGTGCGCGATCTCATGGGCCAGCACCGAAGCGAGCTGGTCGTCATTCTTCACAATTTTGAACAGGCCGGTGAAAACGCCCACCTTGCCGCCTGCCATGGCAAAGGCGTTGACCTGCTGCGGCACCTCAAAGACGACAAACTCCCAATCGGCGTCGGGCACGTCCCCGAACACCGCTTTGGCCAGGCGTTCGCCCACCCGCTGGACCCGCTCCTTGAAGTCCTTGTTGCGGCTGACGGTGTATTTTTTCTTCATCTCCTCGAACGCCGCCATGCTTTGCTTGGCGACCTCCTTGTCCGAGACCATGCTCATGGCGGAGCGACCTGTGACCGGCACCTGATAACACCCGGCGGTCAACAGCAGGGAGAGGACACCGGCGAGGGCGAAAAAGCGGGCAACCAATCTCATGGGGGAAGGTTACGGAACAGGGACGCGTAATGGTAGCACGGATGTCCCGGATGGCAAGGGTGCTCACCGTAAATATTTGGCATTTGCGCAGGAAGGAAAATTGCTCAGCTTGACGTTGAACAAACCGACTCGCGGACGGTCCAATTGCTGGCCTGCCTGCGATTCTGGATAGCCCCCACGCCATGAGTGAACAATCCGACCCCCTCCCGGCGAAGAAGCGCCGGATCATCCACTGGGATCCCGAGCATGGGCGCGCCGCCGGCAAAAAACACTGGACCCTGATGCGCATCCTGGCGTGGTCCGCCGGCGGCTTCCTCGGCCTGCTCATCATCGCTGGAGTGGCAATCCGCGGAATCCGCCTGGTGGTCGGCCCGCAATTTTTAAGCAACCGCCCCGCCGTCGCCAGTGCCCCCGAGAGCCCGGGCACGGCCTTCGTCAGCGAGTCCAAGGCCCAGCTGGCGCGCGAGACCGCCGCCAAGGCGCTCGGCGAGATGCGCCGTCTCCCGCAAGACCATCCCTCACAACTGCAGCAGCTCATCCTGATCGAGAAGGCCTATCTCGGTGGCGAGGCCCTGCTGGCCTCCCGGGACTTCGCGCGCGCCTTCGCCCGCTTTGATGCGCTGAACCGCGAAATCGACGACTTCGGCCTGAACGTCAAACTCAAGCAGGAGACCCAGAAGGCCTACGATGAAGTCATTCTCCGCATGAAGGAGCTCGACCGTGCGCGCAGCCTGGCCCCGCAGGAATTTGAAACCGCCTTCAACGACGCCGGCACCGGCCGGCAGTTCTTTATCGATGGCCGCTTCGCCACCGCCAAGAAACAATACGATACCGCCTTTGCGGCTCTCGGCCGGGCCGAGCAGGCGTTAAAATCATTTGTCGACGAGCAGCTGCGCCTAGGGCAGGGGGCCGTAGCCTCCGGACAGCGCGACGCGGCCCTCGCGGCCTTCAAGGCCGCCCTCGGGAAGGATCCCAGCAACGAGCTCGCCGCGCAGGGTCTGAAACGCGCGGAGGTCGCCGACCGGGTGTATGCCCTGTTGCTGCAAGGGGCCGGTTTTGAGGAAAAAAAGGAATACGCCAAGGCGCGCGAGACCTTCACCAAGGCGTTCGAAATCGACGCTTTCTCCGCTGTGGCCCAGCAGGGCAAATCCCGCGCCGAGCGCCTCGAGAAGGAGACGGAATTCCAAGGCGCCCTGACGCTGGCCCAAGCCGCCCGTGCCCAGCGCGACTGGCCGAAGGCCATCGCTTCCTATGAGCGCGCCCTGAAAGTCTATCTGCAAAAGGACGACGTCAAGAAAGCCCTGGCCGAAACCCGCGAGACCGCGCATCGCGAGGCGGTGAAGCAGTCCCTCGCGAAGGCCTTTGATTACGAAAATAAATTCGAATGGGAGCAGGCGCGCGTCGCCTACAACGCCACGATGCAGCTCGAACCCGAGCACGCCGAGGCCAAGGAAGGCTACGTCCGCACTGGCCGGATGATCCGCACGCTCATGCAGTTCAACAGGCTGGTGGAAGTCGCCGAGCAGTGCGCCTCGCACGCCGAATTCCAGGCGGCCATCCGCTACTTCAATGAAGCCATGGCCATCAAACCCGCCTACCTGCCGCTGTCCGGACCGGTCGACCAGTTGCGCACCCTGCTGCTTTCTCAAAGCCAGCCGGTCGAGATCACGTTCCACTCGGATGGCGATTCCTGGGTTTCCATCAGTAATTTTCGCATGCTGGGAAAAATCAAGTCCGAGATGGTGAAAATCCTGCCCGGCAACTACGAGATCATTGGCCGCCGCAAGGGTTACCAGGACGTCCTGCTCATGCTGCAAGTGCGCAATGGCTCCACGCCGCCGATCGTCAACGTCACCTGCACCCTGCGCGCCAGCAGTTAAATCCCGCGCCATGCCACTCCGCCTTTGCCGCCTTTGCCTGCTGGCCGCGACTGTGGTGGTGGCAGCTTGGGCGCAAACCGCGATCCCCGCTCCGGCGGTCACCGCGCCACGCATTCCCGCGCCCAAGAGCATCGGCAAGACCGCGAGGCCCCTCAAGACAGGCGTTCCCGATCCCGACCTGCTGGACGGTTCCGCCTTTGAGCAGGAGAAACGCCCCCTTCACGGGATGCTGTCAGAGATTGAAATGGGCGAAAAGGAGGGGCCCAAAGGCGCCAAGGTCTCCCCCGATTCCGGCCCGGCCGGCAGCCAGTCGGCGTCGGCGGAGAAAAATGAGGCAACCAGAGGTGCCGGGGGCAACGCCCAGGCCGAGCCGCAGAGCAACCAGCAGCAGGGGGGCGACGGCCCGATTGCCGAGGGGCCGGCCGCCGAGGCCCAAGGCACGCAGGTGGCGAATTTGAAGGTGCCCGAGGGCGCCCAGGCCGCCGGCGGCACCCAGAGCACGGCACCGCGCGACCTGCAAATCGGCGACGCCACCCTGCAAATCCAGACTCTGGACAAAAACGCCCCGAACGTGGTCGGGGTTGAGAGCAGCAGCTCCCAACAATTTGAAAAGAAACTCCCGGCTGGTGGCCAGCAGACGGACTATCGCAACCGCGGAGTCGAGAAAGGCCGTGTCGTCCCCAAGGGCCTTTGAACCGGGGCCCCCGGATCCCGCGCATGAAAATCCTGCTGCACCTCCTGTTGCTCACCCTGCTGCTCCCGGCCGCCCGTGCGGTGACTGTGATCTATCCGGTGGAGGGGATCGCCGACCTTTGGTACCTGCCCTACGACGAATATCGCGAAAAATACGCGGGGATCAACATCACCGGGCTGGGCCCGGGCGACGAAGGCTGGTATGTGCGCTACCGGCACGAGAACCTCACCTATCTCTTCGGCCCCATGCCCGACAGGGAAGCCGCCCGCGGTACTAGGTGGGAACTAGAGGCCGTGCGCGATGCCGCCATCCGGGAGCGACCCAGCCTTTCGACCAGCCAGGTCGATGTGGTGAAATTCACCTACAGCGGCGTTTACGGCAATCGCGGCAACCAGCCTTACGATAGCAAGGGCGGCCCCGGCACGGATGAAGACGGCAAGCCCATGGGCGGCTCCGGCGACATCGACGGCGATGGCATCCCCGACAACCAAGACAGTGACATGGACGGTGACGGCATCCCTAACGACAAGGACAGCGACAAGGATGGGGACGGCATCCCTAACGACCGTGACAACGACATGGACGGCGACGGCATTGCGAACAGCAGCGACGGGGACATGGACGGGGACGGCATTCCCAACAGCCAGGACAGTGACATGGACGGCGACGGCATCCCCGACGGCCAGGATAGCGACATGGACGGCGATGGCATTCCCAACAACCAAGACAGCCAGCCCGGGCAATACAACGGCAGCTCCAGCGGCGGTGGCGGCACTGGCCAAGGAAGCGCGGACATTGATGACGATGGCATTCCCAACAGCCAGGATAGCGACATGGACGGCGACGGCATTCCCAACGAGCAGGACAGCCAGCTGCAGCAAAACAACGGCGACTTTAACAGCCAGCAGGGTGACATGGGCCAATCCCAGGGCGGTACGGATGGCCAGGGCAGCCAGCAAGGAGGCGGGCAGAAGAGCGGACAAAAAGATCAGGGCAACCAGCTGCAAATTCCCTCGCCCGGCAACCGGCAGTCGCAAAACGGGCGCAACTCCTCCGGCCAGCAGGGCCAGCAATCATCCAGCGGCCAGAGTAGTTCTTCCTCCAGCAATTCTAGCCAGTCCGGGTCCAGCAGTGGCTCGGGCCAGCCGGGTCAGCCCGGCCAGAAACAGCAGCAGGGCAGCAGCATTAACATATTCCAGTTGATCAAGTGGATCCTGGGCATCTAGGCCGACGGCGGGCCGGAGGACTTACGGAATTTCAATATCCTGCAGGGCGATGAAGGCCCCGCCATGCTGGTAGGTGATCTCGCGCATCAGGTTCGCGTATTTCACACCCGTGTTGCCCATGTTGAAGCCCATCTTGATGGCCGTGGGAAAACCGATGGCGTTGATCACCACCTTGCGCTTCCCGTGCTTGTCGCGGGGGTTGAGCTCGTCGAGCCGGCGCACCACGGCGTCGGCGGTGCCGGTGAACTCGTCCCCGAGGATGAAAATCGTCATCTTCATCTCGGCGTTGTCACTGTCATGCAGGGTGCGGAAGGCCCGCACGATGCCGGGCACAGGATTGCTGTTGCTGAAAATCGGGTAGCGCACCAGCGCCCGCTTGATGGCATCGCGCACCTCGGGGCTGTCGGGCAGCCATTTGTCATCCGTACGCCCGCCAAGGATGAAACGGCCGTCGGCGTCGAGGAACTGGACCCCCTCGACCTGTGGATACGCGTCGAGCACCTCGTCGAATTTCCGCATCACAATCGCCCACAGGCTTTCGGTCGTGGGGTCGCGCATGCTGCCCGAGCTGTCGATGACAAAGCAGACATAGTTGCTGTTGGCGGGCAGGCCGATCGGCGTGGGGACGATGTTCTCGTTGAGCAGCATGTCGGGTTTTTTCTGCCGGGCGGCGATGTCCGCTTTCAGCTCGTTTACCTCGACCAGCTGCTGCCGCCGGCCGGCCTGCTGGTATTGGAGCTGTTGCTCCAGCTGCGCCAGCAGCGCCTGGATGGTGTCCTCTTCGCGTTTGGCCTCGACCACCCGGCTGGCCAGACCCTGCGTTCGGGCCAGGTCCTCCTTGTTCTGACGGAATTGCGCCAGGGTGACCAGCTGCTGGGCCAGGATCGTCTGCAGCTTCTCGCGCATCTCGCGCATCGCCTCGGTCTGTGAACCCATCGTGAGCACAAACAAAAGGATGATCGCCCCGAAACCGCAGCAGATGCAGTCGAGGAACGACAGGCTGAAAAGGGCGATGGAGCGGCGGCGGATCATGTGTCGGGCCAGTTGGAGGCGGGACTGACCAAGGCGCCCTTGGTGGCGCCGGCCATTTCCCAGTAGAGCGCCGGGGCGGCCGGGTCGCCCGTCATGGGAAACAAGATAGTGCTGACGGGAATGCGGGGCGGCAACTGGCGCTGCGCATAGCGGAAATAGCGAATGCGCGCTTCATCGTCGGCGTTACCGGGATTAGGGGCCGAGTCGCTGGTGGTGGGCAGGCCGTCGGTCAGGAGCACGATGGAGTCGGGCAGATGGGTCATGTAACGCACCGTCGAAAAGGCGCGCTCCAGGTTGGCCGAGCCCTGCGGCACGATTTGATTCAGCCGGACGAGCGCTTCCTGCACGCCCTGCCGGTCATTCCGGGAAATCCACTCTTCACTGCGACTGGGAAGCAGCGGAATCGTCTCCTCGTTGAAGAGCAGGATTTGGAAATGGGTCTCCGGCGCCAGGGTAGCCACCATCCAATGGATGGATTTGATGGCGCGCTGCCATTTTGGCGCCTCTCGCTTCTTGAAATCCGGATCCCCCAGGCGCGCGATGGCGTCGTCTAGCGACTCGCCCAGCATGCTGCCGGACACCCGCACGAGAAAAAGCACATAATCCCCCTCCAGTTTCACGCCGGTCAGGTATTGGTGCCGGGCCTCGTTGGGGATCGGCACCGGTTGTTCTTCCTCTTTGGGCAGTTGCTTCTTGTCCTCGATCAAGCGCGCCAGCTGGTCCTGCAACGAACTCATCTGCTGGAGCAGGAGCTGCGATTGGTCCTCCACAAGCTTGGTCTTCTGTTTGTCGGCGGAATTCCGGTCGAGCAGACTGGCGAGTTCAGCCTCGGTGAGCGGGCTGGCCACCGCCATGCGCTTCAACTCGGACTCCTCGACCGAGATCTGCTTGGCCAGTTGGTTGACACGTGACCGCAGATCCTCAAGGTTTTGCTGGCTGAAATCCACCTTCCGGCCGGTGGTCAGGATGAAAATCAACAGCACCGCGCCGAAGCCGCAACAGATGCAGTCCATGAATGACATGCTGAAGACCTCCACTTCCCGGCGTTTGGCGCGAATCATGGCGGAAGGGATTTGGGGCTAAGCCCGGGCGCGGCGGAAGCCGGTGGCCGCCGGGCACCACGCAAACAGGATTTCGGTCTCGGCGGAACCGTAACGCAGTGCCAGCCGGTCTCCCGCCTCGATCACGGCGAGGGCCTCGGCGTCCGGCGCCTGGTCCAACAGCCACCACTGGCCGTTTTTGAGCTCGAGCCGGATCCCGCACTCGTCGCCGACGGTGGTGAATTCCTCCGGCAGGACCAGATCCGCGGGAGCCGGCCCAGTGCCAAGTGTGAATACAGTCAGCCCGTCGAGCGCCTCCCCGAAGCCTTGGCAGATGGCATGCGTGGGGGGCCGCGTCGCGGCAGAACGGCCGGATTTTATCAAGCGGACTGACAAGGTGGCGGGCCGGGGTGGCATAATCACGGTAACGGGCGAGACGGATTCAACCGGGACGTCGGCGAGGTCCGCCGGCACGGTGCGTCCGGTCGCGATACAGGCCGCCCCGGCCGCGGCGGCCCCCGCGGGCAGCCGCAGCAGGCGGGTGAACCCGGCGGCCCGGAAGCGGGCCGTCACTCCCGGCAGGAGGCCGGCCCGATCAGTGAGCGCCACCGTGCAGGGCTCGGCCCGGCCGGTGGATTTCTGCAGCAGGGCGCGTGTCCCCTGCACCAGGGACTGCACAAAAGCCGCCGTGTCGGCGGTGAGCTGTTCGTTGGTGACGCTCAGCTCATAGGCATGACTGCCGGTGTTGATCTGGTAATGAAACTCCGCTGCGCCGCTCAGGAGGAACTCCTTGGTCTGGCGGTAAAACGCCTGCTCGATGTGACCGTCCTCCAGGATGTCGAAGGTGGTGTGACGGAGAAACCGGTTGCCCATGGCGGTAGTGGCGCGGCGCAGCAACTCAGTGTAGCCGGCCTGGGGCAGGCACGCGTAGTCCTCGCGGACGAACCGCTCTTCGTGGCGCAGCAACGTGATTTCCGCCCCGTGGAGATGGACATCGACGAGGACCGTGGGCAGGGTGCGGTCGAAATATTCCAGTCGCGGATCACACACCGCGGCACACGCGAGGTCGATCACGCTCGCCAGCGGCAGTTCCAATTCGCGGGCCATGCCGAGCAGCAGCCCGATTTTCTCATCCTCGGTGGCGGAGTCTTTGAGGTAGGCGCCCGGCACCGCCAGCACGATTTTTTCGGGGGCCCCCGCGGCGGAGACAAGCCGTTCATAGTAGTCGCGCAGGAAAAAGTATGCCAGTTGGGAAAAGGAGAGGGTCCTGCCCTCCAAGCTCAGGGCGGAGGCCTCGCGGCCGAGTCGATGCAGGAAGTTGTGGCAAACATGCCGCGGATGGACAAACCAGGCGTCCTCGGCGGGCCGGCCGAACGAGCATTTTCGGCCGTCCTGGAAGGCCAAACCCATCCACCCCAATGGACCGGGCGCGCCTTCGGGGTGCCATGGGGTCAGCTCACCTGCCGTGCGAAAAGCCGCCTGCAGGCCGGTGTCGCATAGTTCCAAGCCAAGGTCAGCCATGGTGAGGACGGATTAGGCCGGCAGACTGGTGGCTTGCTCACCGGTGGGCACCTTCATGATGTCCACCAGTTTTTCGCGGCAGTAGTTTTGCAACTCAAGGATCAACGCCTCCTGCCGGGATTGCAGCATGTGCAGCATATACATCAGGACCATGCTGATGATCAGGGCCACGAGGGTGGAGTTGAACGCCAGGCCCAGGGAGGATGTGACGCCGGAGAGGTCGCCCTTGATAGCCTCATCGGCGTGAGCCAGCGCATCACCAATGCCGCGCACGGTGCCGATGAATCCGACCGCCGGGATAGCCCAGGCCACGTAGCGCAACAGGGAGAGTTCCGAATCGAGATGGTCGGCCACCAGCTCCGCCCGCTCCTTGATGGCGCTCGAGGCATCCTGCACCGAGTTGGTGGCGTGGAAGCGGTGCAGGGCCGCGAGCACGAAGTCGGGCAGTAGCCGGTCGCGCCACCGCGGCTCCGCATCCACCGCGGACTTGAGCTCCTTGTAACGGTCGAGCGCGTCATCGGGAATAATGCGTTCACCCTGCCGGGTCCCAATGAAATTGTGCCTGAGCAGAGCTCGTTCCCGCCCGACCTGGACGAGCTTGTAGGTCAGGATGATGGTGGCCCACACCCACAGGATCACCTCGATCTCCTGCTCGGGATCCTTGATGATGATGATGATAGAACGTACGGGCTGGGCGGGCTGGCTGGCGTTCTGGGCCGCGATCAAGCGGCCGGTGATCGCCAGATCGTTCGCCCGGGGGCGGATGATCGTGGAGTATATCCCCTCGACCAGAATGATGGCCAAGATCAGCCCGAGATTCGGGACCAGGAAATCCAAGGAAAAAATCCCCTTGTTTCGTGAGGCCATGGTTCTAGGATGGGGTTTGTCTCAGGGACACTCTCGATGCCTGATAGGGGTTGCCAGTCAAAAATGCCCCTCGTTAAATTATAGACGAAAATCAATATATTGATTTGAGAACAAAGCCATTCTGACTAACTGTCACCGTCAGTCTCCTCCTGGCTCCATCCCCCATCGCATGGCCCGCACCTTTTTCTCCCCGGCTCTGTTGCAAAAGTTTACGGCTGGCATTCTGGCTGTAGTCCTGGCGGGATCGAGCGGTTGCGCGGTGGCGCCGTCCAAGACGGTGACGGGGGCCGGCACCGGCGCTGGCGCCGGCGCGGCGCTAGGCGGGGTCGCGGGCGCGGCCAGTGGCAACACGAGCCAGGGCTTGCTGGCCGGAGCGGCCGCGGGCGCCATCATCGGCGGCATCATCGGGCTCACGCAGGAGATAAAGGAACGCAAGGAACAGGACCGCCTGGCCCAAGAACGCGCCTACCAGCAGGACTTGTCGAAGACGCGTTCGACCGAAGCCAAGGCGAAGGCGGAGATGGACGAAGAACTGGCTGTCGCCCAGGGCTTCCGCATCTCCGACATTGAGCTTAATGAGGCGCAAAAGAAGGTGGATGACGCCACCGGCCGCCTGGCCAAGCTTCGCGAGGAGCGCAACACCGCCCTGTCCAAAAAGAAGGCGCTGGATGATGCGCAGGAAAAATTGCTCACCACCGAGGCCGAAGTCGCCCGCCTCGAAGAGGAGCTGGCCCGGCTCCGCGGGGAACAGTCCGACGCCAAGACCACCGGCAGCCAGGGCGCCTCATCCGCCCCGCAGAAAACACCGAAGGCGTAATCTTTTTTCCCCGGACCAAGCACTCCAAAATCTCCACCACCGGAGGCCGGACATGAAATCTCAGTTTGTTTTCCCACCCCTCAAGCCAGCGGCGTTTATTGCCCTGTCCCTTGTACTCGGCGGTTGCACCACCACCTATGTCGTGCAGGTGGATGCCATCAGCCAGGTCGCCCAAAACGAAACTCCCGCCCTGCCCCAGTCCTACGAGATCCGTACCAACAACCCGAAGATGGATGAAGGCAGCCTGCGCTACAAGGAAGTCGCCGGCTATGTGAAGACCGCCCTCTCTGGCAAGGGCATGTATGAATCGCCCCGGGCGGGCCAAGCCGAGGTGTTGATTGATATTGATTACGGCATGGACTCGCCCCGCGTGAAATTCGAGACCATAACCATACCCATCTATGCGCAAACGGGCGGCGGGATTAGCTACCAACAGGTGCCGGTCTTCAACAACCGCGGCCGGGTTGTCGGCTATCAGACGATCGCCGTGCGCGAGCCGCCCCGCACGCAGGTGATTGGCTATGAGGATCAGGTCAAGCCGGTGATCGTTTATGAAAAATACCTGAAAGTCTCGGCGCGCGCCAACAAGGAATCCGTCGAAGGCCGCGCCCCGCCCGAAGTCTGGAGTGTCAACGTGACGGCAGAGGACGAGAGCAAGGACCTGCGCAAATATCTCCCGATCCTGGCCTCGGCCACCGCGGATTATATCGGCACCAACACAAAAGAGCAGAAGCCCGTCAAGATTAAGGAAAACGCCGAGGTCGTCGGCTTCATCAAGAAGGGCATGTAGTCCGGAAGCGCGCCGGGGCCGCCTCAGGGCGCCCGGATTTTAATATTGCGGAACGTCACGCCATGGCCGGACAGCACGATGCGGCCCGAGCTCAACCGACCGTATTCGCGCAGCGCCTTGTAACGGCTCCCCGCCACCGCCGCGCGCCAGTCGGGAGAATCAATCACATAGGTCAGGATGCGATCGCCATTGATCAGATGCTCCACCTGGTAGCCGAATACGCTGATTTTGGCTCGATACCAGACATCCGGTTGCAACTTGATTTCCCGCCAGGGTTTGTTCAACCCGCCGTTGCCGCCCATCTCCCCGCCCGCCAGTTGCATCACCAAACCCGAGTCGTCGACCGCGGCGATGTCCTCGTCCGCGCGGTAAAACACCTCAGCGCTGACGCCGGCGCCGACCTTCCAGTCAAAGACGATTCCTAAATCCTGGAAATCCCCGGTGGTCGCCAGGGCGCGGCCGCCGCTGCAAGTCAGCAAGCCCTCGACGACCTGCCAGTTGGCCGACACCTTGTTCTGCTGGTAGCCGCGCCAGTCGCTGAGCGACTCCCCGTCGAAAAAGGAAACGTCAGCCCTGCGAGCGCTCCAGTGCCGTGATTTTCGGGGCCTCAGCGGTGCCCAATAGGCCCGCCAGCATCAGGCCGGTCGCGCCGACAAAGACTTTCCGCGCTTTCATGCCGCCAGCATGCCTCGGGGCCGCCCTAGGTCAACCCGGCTGAAGCCAGCTTGCCGTGGCGGTATTTGGCGGGAATTTGCGGGGCAATATGCCCGGTTCAATTTTTCGCCGGTCCCTCGCGTTGCTTGTCTTCACCTTGCTGATTTCGCCCATCCTCGACCGCGCCGGGCCAGCTGCCCCCACGGCACCGTTCCCCACCAGCAGCCAGATCAACGCCGGAAAATCATCGGCCAACTGAAGCCCATTTGGCGCTACTTCGGCGCCGGCGAGCCAATTGCACCAGGATGAAGGACGGCCAGAAACCTCTTGGCCAGCGGCAAAGCCGCCTTCGACTTCGCGCCCCCCGGCAGGCGGTGCCGATGGTGGTGCTGAAAGGGGATTCAGGCCGGCAGAAAGCCGGCTTGCGAATACCCGCGTTTGGCGAGATTGGTTGTGCCCATGCCCCGCATCCCACTCGAAGACAATTTCACCGACGTCATCGGCAAGGCCCAGCGCGGTTACAAACTCACCGACACCACGCTGGCTGATAAGGCCGGAATTACCGTCGAAGACTTGGTTGCAATCAAGGGCGGGGAAGTCCGCGATCACGCCATCCGGGCGGTCGCGCACGCCCTCGGTTTGGGGCGCGATGCGCTCATGTCGCTCGCCCGCCGCGAGTGGTATCCGGAGCAGGCGATTTTTTCACGCGGTTTCGCCATGTTCAACACCGCCTTCGAGAATCTGACGGTGAACAGCTATCTCGTCTGGGATCCGCGCAGCCGGCTGGCCGCTGCATTCGATACCGGCACCAACGCCCAGCCAATGCTCGACACGCTCGCGGGCGAGAAGCTGACCCTGCGTTATATTTTTCTCACCCACACACATCCCGACCACATCGCAGATCTCAACCGTCTCGCCACCACGGGCGCGGAAGTCTGGGCTAGCGAACTCGAACCGGCCGGCCGGCCCGGGGCGAAGATTTTTCAGGAGAATGCCCATTTCCATCTCGGCGAGCTCGCCTTGAAGACTCTCCTCACCTGGGGTCACTCGCCGGGACAGACGACCTACTTCATTACCGGCTTGTCGTGGCCGCTGGCCATCGTCGGTGACTCGCTGTTCGCCAGCTCAATGGGCGGTAGCGCCACCCACTACGAACTGCAGCTCCGCAATAACAAGCAGAAGATCCTCAAACTCCCGCTCGACACCGTGCTCGCCTGCGGCCACGGTCCGTTAACGACCCTGAAACAGGAGAAGCAGCACAATCCTTTTTTCACTCGCTGACCATGAACGAGCTAATCGCTTTTGTCGGAGTCGGTCGCATGGGTGGCAACATGGCCCGCCGTCTCAAGGACTGCGGCTATGCCATAACCGCCATCTACGACGCCCACGCCCCCAGCGCCCGCGAACTGGCCGCGGAGATTGGGGCGCAGTCCTGCGCCACCCTCGCCGAGGTGACCGCACGGGCTGATGTCATTTTCACGGTGGTGACCGATGATGCGGCCCAGCTCAAGGCGTTCGCCGTGAGTGGGGACTCGCTGCTGACGGGCGCCAAGGACAAGACCTTCGTCAACTGCGCCACGCTCACGCCCAAAGTGCATGTCGAGATCGAGCGCCGGGCGCGGCAAGCCGGCGCGGTTACTCTTGAGGGTTGCATGGCCTCCAGCATCCCGCAAGCGCGCAACGGCACGCTCTACCTGATGTGCGGCGGAGAGCGGGCGACCTTTGACCGCGTGCGGCCCATTCTGGAAAAGCTCAGCACCGCCCTGCGTTACATCGGGCCGGCCGGCCGCGCCGCGCAGGTGAAGGCGCTTGTGAATATGGTGATGAATTGCAACACGGCGGCGCTGGCCGAGGGCCTGGGTCTCGGGCACGCACTCGGACTAGATCTCGATATGCTGCGCGAGGTTTTCGCCCAGACCGGGGCGAATTCCCAGGTGCTGAAAACCGACGGCGAGGACATGCAGAATCAGGCGCACGATTGCTTCTTCTCCGGTGCCCACGCGGCCAAGGATTCCGGCATCGCCCACCAGCTTGCGCTCGATTGCGGACTGAACCTGCCACTGGCCAAGGCCACCAAGGAGCAGTATGAGCGCATGGTCGCACTCGGTCTCGGCGGGCTGGACAAATCGGGCATAGCGGAACTCACCTTCAAGAGTCGCCATGGCTGAAATGGCCCGTCCCCCCGCCTCCAGCCTGCCGCGCGCATGAGCGAACTCGCGCGCGATCCCTACTCAGCCCTGCGCCATGCCGGCTACCGGCACTTCCTCGCCGGGAATTTTATTTCCAATGTCGGTCGGCAGGCGTTAAGTGTCGCCGTCGCCTGGCAAATCTACCAGTGGACCAACTCCGCCACCGCCCTCGGCCTCGTGGGGCTGGTCAATGTGTTGCCGCTTCTGGCCCTGGTGCTTCCGGCCGGCGCGCTCGCCGACCGCTTCAACCGGCGGCTGATCATCGTGCGGACGATGGCCTTATCCGCCTTGCTCTCCATCGCACTGGTCGCCGTCAGCTACTATCACACTTCGATCCCGCGACTGGACATTTTGCAACAGGCCAATGACTGGTTGCACCGGTTTGCACTGGTTTTTGAGCGGCTGGCCGACCCCGCGACATTACACTTCGACCAGCCTGCGCTGCCGGTGATCTACCTGATCCTGTTCCTGCACGCGGTGATGCGCGTGCTGGCGGGACCCTCCCGCGCCGTGCTTGTGCCCCTGCTCGTGCCCACCTCGGCGCTCAGCAACGCCGTCACGTGGAGCGCCAGCACCTTCGAGCTTTCGACCGTGGTCGGCCCCGCCTTGGGCGGCATGATGGTGGCCGTGTCGGGTTATTCCTCCGTTTATGCCCTGGATGTGCTGGCCTCGCTCTCCCTGGCGGTCCTGTTGCTGGGGGTAAAATTTGCGCCGCCCTCATCGCTCCCCGCCCGGCCACCCGGCGGGATGCTGGCGGGGGTGGGTTTCATGTGGCGCAACAAACAAATCCTCGCCGCCATGACTTTGGATCTTTTTGCGGTGGTGCTCGGTGGCGCCACCGCACTGCTACCGATCTACGCCGATAGAATTCTTCACGTCGGCCCAGCGGGGTTAGGCTGGCTGCGCGCCGCGCCCGCGGTCGGCGCTATCTGCATGGCGATGTTCACCGCCCACCGTCCGTCCGCGCGCCGGCCCGGCCTGCTCATGCTCTGGTCGGCCGCGGGCTTCGGCGCCGCCATCGGGTTGTTCAGCCTCTCCACCGTTTTCTGGCTCTCGCTGCTGGCGCTGTTCCTCAGCGGGGCGTTCGACAACTACAGCGTCGTGGTGCGGCATACGCTCGTCCAGTTGATGACGCCGGATGCGCTCCGCGGCCGGGTGACCGCGGTCAACCAGCTCTTCATCGGTTCCTCGAACGAAATATCTGCGCTGCGCGCCGGCCTGTCCGCCGCGTTGTTCGGTCCGGTCATGGCCGCTGGCGTCGGCGGGCTCGGCACCATCGCCGTGACTGTCCTCATCGCCCTGCTGATGCCCTCACTCAAAAACGTGCCTCCGCTGCACCAGGTCAAGACTGAGCCGGAGGAGCTGGAAGAACGGCCGATTTAGAACGGGCGCCGGTTTGGAATTTCAGTTCTTGCGGAACCGGAAAAATTGACCCAAGTTGCGCGCTCGTTTCAGCCCGGTGCGGTAGCCAAGTGGTAAGGCCGAGCTCTGCAAAAGCTCTATTCGGCGGTTCGATTCCGCCCCGCACCTCCAGTTCTCTGCATCAATCACCGACGAGTGTAGAAGGTAGCAAAGCGTAACAATCACCAATCCCACGTCCCCGGCACATTCGCTAGCGACCCGGTTGTTTCACTGCCATGAATCACAAAGTACCAAGCGGCACCAAGCCCAGTTCCGGAACAGGGCAGCAGCTTTACCGCCGGGCGCGGACACGGATACCGGGCGGTACTCAGCTGCTCGGCAAGCGCCCGGAACAATATCTGCCGGGAGGCTGGCCAGCCTACTACCGTCGCGCCCAGGGCTGCACCATCTGGGACATGGACGATCGACCGTATGCCGATTTCACGTCAAACGGCATCGGCACGTGCCTGCTGGGCTACGCGGATCCCGTGGTTAATGCGGCGGTGGCGGACTGCATTTCGCGCGGGAGCATGTGCACGCTGAATTGTCCCGCCGAAGTCGAGCTCGCCGAGCGGCTCTGCGCGATTCATCCTTGGGCCGAAAAGGTGCGTTATGCCCGCACCGGCGGCGAAGCGATGGCGATTTCCGTGCGCATCGCCCGCGCCTTCACCCGTCGCGGGATCGTTGCGTTCTGCGGTTATCACGGCTGGAGCGACTGGTATCTGGCCGCGAACCTTGGCGAATCCGACGCTCTCTCCGGACACTTGCTTTCGGGCCTGGATCCAGGCGGAGTTCCGCGGGCGTTGCGCGGAAGTTCGCTCCCCTTCCGCTACAACCAGATCGCCGAACTCGAGAAAATTGTCGCCGCCCATCGTTCCGAGCTGGCCGCCATCGTGATGGAACCAAGACGGTATGATGCGCCGCAAGATGGTTTTTTGGAAAAGATCCGCGCCTTGGCAGATGAAACCGGCGCCGTTTTGGTCTTTGACGAGATCACCGCCGGCTGGCGGAGCAATCATGGAGGGATTCACCTTACCCTCGGCGTGGCGCCGGACCTCGCGGTGTTCGCCAAGGCATTGTCCAACGGCTTTCCCATGGCGGCGATTATCGGCCGCGGTGATGTGATGGATGCAGCCCAGCAAACATTTGTGAGCAGCACCTATTGGACAGAGGCGATCGGCCCGACCGCTGCCGTGGCGACGCTGGCCCGCTTGGCCGCGCTCAATGTCTCGCGCCATGTCGTGGATATCGGCGTGCTCGTCCGCACCGGTTGGACCGCCGCGGGGGCCCGCCACGGACTGCCCGTCAAGGTCGGTGGCATTCCGGCGCTCTGCATCCTCGGCTTCGACACGGGAGAAAACAGCCGCGCGGTGATGACGCTTTTCACCCAGGAAATGCTGGCGCGCGGGTTTCTCTCGGCCGGGGGATTTTATCCGACCTTCGCCCATCGACCTGACCTCGTGGTGAAATATCTGCAGGCGGTCGGAGAGGTGTTTGGTCTGCTGAAGAAACATCTCGATCGCGGCACCGTGGCGACCGCGCTGCATGGGCCCGTCGCCCAAAGCGGTTTTGCCCGCCTGACCTGATGGCCGCCGGCCTGAAAATTCTTCAATTGGGCTGCGGATCGATGGGATCCCGCCGCCTGCGGGACCTCTCCCGCCGCCCTGGAATTGACCTGCGGGCTTTCGATGCCCGCGAGGATCGCCGTCACGCGGCCCAAGCGCGCTTTGGCGTAAAAGTTTTCGAGACGTTGGCTGCGGCCATGGATTGGAGTCCCGCGGCGCTGGTCATTTCAACTCCCCCCGGCACCAAGGGACCCCTGGTCGAATTGGCGCTGGATCGTGGGATTCATCATTTTGTTGAAGCGGATATCTGGAGTTACCGCGTGGCGGAGCGGGTCGCGCGCACCCCTGACTTGGTTTGCGCCCCGTCGCTGACGTTCAGTTATATTCCCGTCGTCAAGGCACTGATAGAAATGGTGCCGTCGGCGATCGGCCCACTGCTGGGCTACCAGTTTTTTCTGGCCGGAGATATGGCCAGCTGGCATCCGACCGAGGGTTCCGAATTCTACGGTCGTCACCGCGATACCGCTCCGGCCCGCGAAATGGTGCCCTTCGAACTGTCGTGGCTGGCCCGGATTTTTGGCCATGCGAAAAAGGTGGCCGGTGGGTTCGGCAAGTTCAGCCAGCGAGAGGGAGCGCTCGAGGACACCTGGAGTTTGCTCATGCAATTGGAGCACGGCGGAACCGGTCAGCTCACCGTTACCATGGCCTGTCCTCAGGACTATCGACGCGGTTGCGCGTTCGGAGTGAAAGGCGCAGTGAATTGGGATATCAACCGGGGCGAAATCGTGCTGCATGGCGCCGCGCAAAATTCACAGGTCCACCACTTCGGCGAAATTACCCGCGTGATTGAGCCGGCGTATGCGGCTGAGATTAATGCCTTCGTCGGGGCCATCCAAGATAGTGAGCCCTGGATGCACAGCTATGCGGACTACCAGCTGGCTCTGGCGACCCTGGCCGCCGCTGAGGCTGGGGCGGGGCCAGATATCTGGACCGCGGTCGATCCAACCCAGGAGCCTGATCGCGTCTTGCCTCTGCCCTCATTGTGATTGGCCCGAAGAAATTTTTCGAGCCTCGCACTTGTTCGGGTGCGATTTGCGGATTGCGCGCCGTCTGACGCCAGCGCTGGATTAGTTGGCTCTGGTGGTCTCGGTGAAAAATATCCCCCCCCACCCTCCTCAGAGAACGGTGGCCCCCGTTGCCTGGGGAAGGAGTCGCGTTAGCGCCGGGTGAGGGTAAAGATCTTCATCCTGGTTGCTGTGCCGCAGGAATTGTCATACTCCAATAAAAATAGGCAAAGATACGAATGGGCGAACGAACACTATTTCCCATATCCGTGGCGGTCTCACGGATTCGGTTGGACTCCCCAGTGCATAGATTGATAGGCGATCCAAAACTATTTGGCAATGCACTACGCCCGATAACGTAATGCGTATTTTTATTCAGCTGGTTTCCAAACCATATCCAAATCCAGGGGGTAGATGGGTCTGGGTAAATGTTGGTAGGGCAGCTTGGTGTAGTCTACCGTAGAGACGCCGGGTGTATTCAGGTCGATGGTTTTATCCACCACCGGGTCAAACGAAGCTCGGTGGGCCTGGTTGGATTTGACCACAATGATCTTCTTCTCTTCTAGGACGATGCCGGCACTTTTGAAGAAATCGCGGTCTTTGCCGGTTTTGTAGCCGCTGAAAATCACATCTATTTTGTTGCCAATACGCAGCACAGCCCGCGGCCCCACGCTGACATCGCGGAAGGACTCTTTGGCGACATGGCGGCTCCAGCCGCCGTGGGTTGGCCCTACAATTTTGTAGTTGCCGTCGTCCAGCAGCTTTACCGTGCCGGTCACAAACAGCGGTTTGTAGAAGCGTTGGTCAATTTTGGCCCCCATCTCCATGGTGAGTTCTGCGCCAATACCGGCGGCCATCGCTGCCGCAACCACTTCGGTATCGTGGATGGTCAGGGCGCAATCTTGCGCGCCGTGCCGGATGAGGCTTTCCAGCACCGCCGGACTGTCGGCGGGGCAGAGGCTGCCGGGGTCATCGCCCAAATCAACCAGGCAGACCAAGCCGTCTTCAAAGGCCATCGCTTGCCGCACACCCTCATCAATGGACAGAATGGGGCGCACGGTGCGAATTTCTTCCCGCCGAGCCCAGAGTTCGGCAGCCAGCCGTTTTGCCATGGCGTCGGCCAGCGTCGGGTCGTTATCGGTGGTGGCAATAACCGACATTCCGGCATAGGGCAAATCCGAGTAGCCGTAGCCACCCTGTAACGTCAGGTTGATGACACCGGGGGTTTGCTCCAACTCCTCGCGCAGCAGGTTGAGCTGGTACATGGGCAGCTTCACCTCATCTGCCGGAAGGTGAGACCAGGTACTCTGCCCAATGTTGGGGCCAATGATGGGGACGTAAATGTAGCGCGTCACCGGGCTGACTTCGCCTATCATCATTTCCATCAGACAGGCCGCAGCTTCTTTGCCCCGCTCGTAGGCGTCAATGTGGGGGTTGGTGTTCAGCGGAAAGGGCACCGACAGCGAACATTCATCCGCCGCATAGTTGCTGTGGAAATCATAGGTGGATACAAAGGGAATAGCATCGCCCAACAATTTACGGGCCTCACGGAGCAGGCAGGCTTCGGCGTCAAGATAGGGCGCTTCTACAGCCATCGCCCCATGCAAAGCAAAGTAGACGCCATCTAAGGGTTGGGCCTGACGCAAGCCATCCATAAACATGTTTAGAAAGTGCGCAAACACTTTGGCCGAAATGGTGCCGCCCAGGTTTCCGCTGACGAAATCCACCCTGGCAATGGGCACCAACTCCACATCTGGGCGAGAGGCCACTTCACTAAAGCCACCGATGTAATCGCGGGGGTGGGCGTTGGTCAATACCTCCTGCCCAATTTCTACGGGGATATCTAGGGTGTCATTTTTTTCTACGGCAAAACTGTTGGTTTCGTGCCAGATACTTACAATGGCAATGCGCATGGGAAAACTCCTTTGACTGATAGCTGCCGGATCGCCCGCCCGTGATTTCATGCTGTTGTTAAGTACCCACCTCGACGGTGAGCTCGATCTCGACCGCCGAGTTGCCGGGCAGCTGATAAACACCGACGGCGCTGCGGGTGTGCCAGCCCGCCTCCTCGCCCCACAGTTCCAGCAACAGGTCGGTTGCGCCGTGCATCACCTGCGGCATGCCGGTAGAGCCATCGGCGGCGTTGACCAGGCCCAGGACATGAACCACACGACTCACCTTTTCGAGGTCGCCCGTGACGGTTTTCACGGCCATGAGGCATTTGAGGATGGCGTCACGCGCGGCCTCGTAGCCCTGCTCAACCGTCAGATCCTTGCCAACCTTGCCGGTGAGCGTAGACGTATGGCCGCTCGTGCGGACGATGCTGCCCACGCAGATGGCCGGGCGGAGCTTGCCGCGCTGCTTCGGCGGGTCGGGAAGTTTCAGGTGTTTGGCAGCAAGTTTGTCTTCAATTTTCATAGCGGTGACGGGGATAGGGGATGGAAGCCAGATGCACTGTCAGTCCGCGAGGTTGGCTGATGTGACGGAAAGAGGTGAGTTTGGCAATCCTTCTTGGAGGGAGGCCGGAGGCCGACCGGAGCGAGGGAGAGCTCTTTACGCCAATGCGGACGGAACCGAACCTCATTGCCGGCTACGCCGTCATGGTTCAAGGGCAGGCTTCTCGCTTCGCTCGTGAATCGCCCCGCCCCTCCACTCTTTGTGATGCAAAAAGTGCCCGCCACAGCCCTTGGGCGACGGAGGGCGATTACGCCAAGATGGGTGGATTTGAATCTCGCCTCCACTTCTCGCTAGACTACCGCAGGCTCTTTCCGGTTAATCGTGCATGGCCTGCACCGTTTTCACCATCGCCAACCAGAAGGGCGGCGTCGGCAAGACCACCACCGCGGTCAATCTCGCGGCCGCCCTCGCCGAGCGCAAGGTCCACACCCTCCTGGTGGATCTCGACCCGCAGGCCAATGCCACCACTTCCCTCGGCATCGAGAAACATGAGGGCAGAAGCCTCTACGGCCCGCTCCGTGGCGAGGGCAGCGCGTTCGAGATGCTCACGCCCACCGAGTGGCCGCACCTCGCCCTCATCCCGTCCGAAGTCGACCTAGCCACCATCGAGATCGAGCTGGCCCAGCAGGAGAACTACCTGATGCGGCTGCGCTCCGTGCTCGACCCGCTCCGCAACTCCGGAGGTTACCGCGCCATCATCATCGACTGCCCGCCCGCCCTCGGGATGCTGTCGATGAACTCCCTCGCCGCCGCCGACCACCTGCTCATCGCCCTGCAATGCGAATACATGGCGCTCGAGGGCCTCGGCCAGATCCTCAAGGTCGTCGAACGCCTCAAGCAGGCCGGCGTCAACCCCACCCTCGATGTCGGCGGCATCGTCATGACGATGTTCGACAGCCGGACCAATCTTTCCAAGCAGGTCGTGGAGGAGGTGAAGCAGCACCTTTCAAGCAAGCTTTTCGACACCGTAATCCCGCGCACTGTCCGCCTGAGCGAGGCGCCCAGCTTCGGCAAACCGATTTTCGCCTACGACCCGCATGGCCCCGGCGCCACCGCCTACCGCGCGCTCGGCAAGGAGGTGGCGGCCCGCTTTGATTTAAAGGCAAACGAAACCTGAGACGGCCGACCGGCCAAAGCTCTAAATTCCAAGCCCCGACATCCAGGAAAACTTCAATTGCCGAACCCGAGTGCAACCAGAGCTGCTTCTGAGTTTGCCTGTTGATGTTTCTCTGTAGCTTGAAGGTTTGATGCTTCGGACACCGCACTTGCAGTTCGCGAAGCTCTGACTACTGACTAACGGCGTCCGTCATGCTCGCCACCCTGAACAAATACCGCGCCGCCTTCTCGGTCGGCCTGCAGAGCAACCTGGTCTACCGGGTGAACTTCGCGATCCGGGGCTTCTTCTCGTTCTTCCACCTCATCGTGGTGTTCATTCTCTGGTCTGCGGCCTACGCGGGCAGCCCGGCCATTGGCGGCTTCAATTTCCCGCAAACCTTTACCTACTTTGTTGCGCTCATCGTGGTGCAGTTCATGATCGGCGCGTTCAACGAGGATTACCAGATCAGCGAGGAAATCCGGAGCGGCCTCATCAACCAGTTCCTGCTCAAGCCGGTCAACTACTTCGCCTACCGCTTCAGCATCTACCTGTCGGCCCGGCTCGTCACCGGCCTGCTCATCCTGCTGCCGGTCCTGGTGACCTATCCGCTGCTCAAGGACTACCTGGTGCTGCCAACCGACGCCTGGCGCCTCGCCCTTGGGCTGCCCGCGCTGCTCATGTCGGGGCTCATCCAGTTCGGCATCGCTTACTGCTTTGGCCTGGTGAGCTTTTGGCTCCTTGAAATCCAGGGCCTGGTGATTCTGTCCATGGCAATCGAGTCGGTGCTCGGCGGGCAGATCTTCCCGCTTGATCTGCTGCCCGACTGGCTCTTCCGGCTGTCGCAATACCTGCCCTATTACTATCAGATGTATTTCCCGGTCGCGATTTTCACGGGCCGGCTCAACGACCCCAGCGCCGCCCTGACTGGCCTCGGCATCCAGGCCTGCTGGGTCGTGATAATCCTGGCCATCGGCCAGCTCCTCTGGCAGCGCGGCCTGCGTCTGCACACCGCCGTCGGCGGCTGATATGAATACTCTCGTTCTCATGCCTCGTTTTCATTCTCGTTCTCCCGGCCCTAGCATGAAGAGAATAAGAAAGATTACGAGCACGAGAACGATTAAGTCATGACTCTGGCCCACCACGCCCGCATCTGGTTCACCTCCGCCCGCTACTCGATCGTGCGGACGCTGATGTTCCGGGGCGATTTCTTCATTTGGGCGCTGGTCGAGGTGTTCTGGATGACGGTCAATCTGCTGATGATCTCCGTCATCTACCGGCACACCGACTCTGTCGCCGGCTGGAGCAAATACGAGATGATGCTGCTGGTCGGCACCTCGCTGCTGATCCAGCGCTTCCTGATGGGCTTTTTCTGGAGCAGCATCTTCGAGATGGGCCGCAACATCCGCAGCGGCCACTTCGACTTCTTCCTCGCCCAGCCGGGCAACGTGATGTTCATGGCCACCACCCGGAAGCTCGATCCCGACGGGTTGATGAACTCATTTGTCGCCGCCGGGGTGGTCATCTACTCCGCGCGCCAGCTCGGGCTGCATCCCGGCGCGGCGGACATCGCGCTGTATGCGCTGATGGTTGCCTGCGGGGTCATCATCCACTACAGCATGCTCGTGCTGTGCATCGCGCCGGTGTTCTGGATCACCAGTGCGCAGGGCATTGAGGGCAGTTATTTCACGCTCAGCGAATTCTCCCGGCTGCCGCGCGAGGCCTTTCGCGGCGTGGCGAACATCGCCTTCGTCTGGATCCTGCCTGTCGTCGTCGTGAGCAACGCCCCGGCCAGCACCCTTCTCCACGGCCTTGACCTCAGGGTCGTCGGCTGGCTGCTGGCCATCACGGTGATCTGGTTTACCCTGGCGGTGATCATGTTCCACCGCGGCCTGCGCCGCTACACGAGCGCCAGCTCCTGAGCCCGATGCCCACCAAGCTCGCCGCCCTCCAGCAACGCTTCGGCTACGAGTTTCGCTCGACCGCGCTGCTGTTGGAGGCGCTGACGCACCCGTCCTACCTGCCGGGCCATCCCGACGCCGGTCCGCATAACCAGCGGCTGGAGTTTTTGGGCGACTCGGTGCTGCAGTTTATCCTCACCGACGCCCTGTTTCGTGAATTCACCGCCGAGCGCGAGGGCGTACTCAGCCGCCGACGCGCCGTGCTGTCCAAGGGCGAGTTTCTCACCAGGATGGCGCACGACCTCGGGCTCGATGCCTGTCTGCGGCTCAACAAAAGCGAGGATGAGGCCGGCGGCCGGATGCGCGCCTCCACCCTCGAGGATGCCTTCGAGGCCCTGGTAGGCGCTATCTACCTCGATAGCGACCTCGTCACGACGCGTCAGCTCGTGCTCGCCTGGTATGGCCCGCTGGCCAGCCGGCTCGCGCTATCCGAGGACACGGATAATCCCAAGGGCCGCCTGCAGGAACTGGTGCAGCCGGTGCACGGCAACATGGCTCTGCGCTACGAGGTGGTTGCGACAACCGGCCTGCGCCATGCCCGCACCTACGAGGTGGCCGTTTACCGCAAAGCCGAGAGGCTCGGCACCGGGGCGGGTTCGTCCAAGAAAGCTGCCGAGGAAGCCGCGGCCCGCGCGGCGCTTACGACGATGAGAGAAAGCGAAAAATATGCCGGACGCGAAGCTCCAAGAGCTCCAACAGCCGACCTCCAGTGAAACTATTGCTTCCAGGAGCTGGAAACGAGACCCTCGGCGTTTCTCCGCTTTAGGTCTTCAGTGCTTCCTGGAAGCTTGGATATTGGATTTTGGAGTTTATATCTCGAAGCGTTGCGGGTTGCGCACCGCCGCTTAGCCTGCACGTTGTCTCTCCCGTGTCAGAACATGCGGTCAGTATGCGCACCAAGATCACCGGCGTTTGTCTGGCGGCGCAACCCCATGCCCTCACGGAACTGCTGCGGCGCAATCCCGCCCCTATCTGGCTGGTCGTGCATGAGGAGGCGCAACAGACTGACGCACTTGCCGAGGATATTGTCCTCTTTCACGCCGCAAACGCCGGCCAGGGCCGGCTCGAGATCCTCCACTTCCCGGAATCCCAGACGGACAACCGCGAGGTGCGCGAGGCCTTCAATGCCGCGAGTGACCGGCTCTCCGTACTCTCCCGCTTGCGTTCGGCGCGCCACTTGTCCGGTTCTCAGCCCTCAACTCTGTTGCCTAGCGACGTCCAGGACAAACACCGGGCTGACCGCAGCGAGCAACAGGGCAACCCTCAACTCCTGATTCTCACCACTCCGGCCGCGCTGCTGCAGCCGGTGCCGTTGCTGGCCGACTTTGCCGCGCGCGAAGTGGAGCTGCAGCGCGGATCGGGGCGATCGTTCAAGGGGCTGCTTGAACTGCTCCACTCATTCGACTACGATGGCGAGGCGGTGTGCGAGGCGCCCGGGCAATACGCCGTGCGCGGCGGCATTGTGGACGTCTACCCCATCACGGCGCACCAGCCCTACCGGCTGGATTTCTTTGGCGACATGCTGGAGGAAATCCGGGCCCTCGACCCGGTCACGCAGCGTTCCGGCGAACCGGTGGCGGGTATCACCCTTACGGCCTCGCCCAAGCTGCACACTTCGGCCGCGCAGGCTTCGCTGCTGGATCACCTGAACCCGGCCTCGCACGCCGTGCTGCTTGAACCCAAATCGCTGGAAGAGTTGTTTCACTCCCTCGCCGGCGACGACGCCATGAATTTCACCGCCCGACTGCCCCAGGCCTGCGCCCAGCTGTTTGGCGTCAGCGACCTCGACCTGACCAGCCAGTTGTTCGACGGCAACTCGGTCGAGGAGACTTGGGACACGGAATCTCTCTCGCATCACCGCACCTATCCCTCAGAGCACCTGCTCGCCCACGAACGCCTTCAAGCGGAGGAGGCCGCCCGGCGGCAATTTCTGGAAAAAATGACCGCCTGGAAACGCGAGGGCTACACCATGGATTTTGTCGTCTCCAAGGCCGGCGAGGAGCAACGTGTGCGGGAGCTGCTCGACGAGCACACCGCGCTCAGGAAAATCAAACCCCGCTACCTGCGCGGAGCGTTGACCGAGGGCTTTCGTGTGACATTCCGGTCACCCTGTGGGAGCGAGCTTGCGCGCGACTCAGCCGAACCAGTCGCGAGCAAACTCACTCCAACAAACAAATCGGCCGGCCTTGTCGTGGTTAGCGAGACCGAGATTTTCGGCCGGCGCCGCCAGCGCCGCTCCCAGCCCAAGCGCGCCATCGCCGCGCAGTCCGCCGTGGACCAGCTGCTCGATTTCTCCGAGCTGGTCGAAGGTGACTTTGTGGTGCACCTGTCGCACGGCATCGCGCTGTATCGCGGGCTGACCAAGCTCGAGACGGGCGACGGCATCCGCGAGGTCATCTCACTGGAATTTGACGACAAGGTGACGTTGCACGTGCCCCTGCAGGAATCGCACCTCATCAGCCGTTACGTGGGCCTGACCAAGACGAAGCCGCTGCTCGGCCGGGTCGGTTCGGGCCGCTGGGAAAAGGCGCGGCAGGCCGCCGAGCGCGCCACCCTCGACCTCGCGGCCGAGTTGCTCGAGATCCAGGCCAAGCGCGAGGCGCAGCCCGGCCACGCCTTCGCGGCGGACAACGAGTGGCAGAAGGAATTCGAGGCGGCGTTCCCCTTCACCGAGACCCGCGACCAGGCCAAGGCCATCGCGGACATGAAGGCCGACATGGAACGCACACGGCCGATGGACCGGCTGCTATGCGGCGATGTGGGCTATGGCAAGACAGAGGTCGCCATCCGCGGCGCCTTCAAGGCCGTCATGGGCGGCCGACAGGTCGCGGTGCTGGTGCCGACCACGGTGTTGGCGCAGCAGCACCTGAACACATTTCGCGAACGCATGGCCGGTTATCCGGTGGCGGTCGAAATGATCAGCCGCTTCCGCACCTGCAAGGAGCAGGACGGCATCCTGGCCGCGCTGGCCGAGGGCAAGATCGACGTCCTGATCGGCACCCACCGGCTCGTGCAGGACGACGTGAAGTTCAAGGACCTCGGACTCGTCGTCGTAGACGAGGAACAGCGCTTCGGGGTGAAGCACAAGGAGGTCTTCAAGCGCTGGCGGGCGCACGTGGACATACTTTCGATGAGCGCCACGCCCATCCCGCGCACCCTTTACCTCGCCCTCACCGGCGCGCGCGACCTGAGCACCATCGAAACGGCACCGGCGAACCGCCTGCCCATCCAGACCATCGTGAAGAGCTACGACGAGAATCTCGTCGTTGAAGCCATCCAACACGAGATCCGGCGCGGTGGGCAGGTTTTCTACCTGCACAATCGCGTGGTGAGCATCGATCACGTGGCGGCGCGGCTGCGCGCGCTGCTGCCGGATCTGCGCATCGGAGTCGGTCACGGCCGGATGGGCGCTGACGGGCTTGAGCAAATGATGACCGATTTTGTAGCGGGTAAATACCAGGTGCTCGTCTGCACAACCATCATCGAGTCGGGGCTGGACATCCCGAATTGCAACACGCTCATCATCGAGGGCGCTGATCGCTTCGGCCTGTCGCAATTGTATCAGCTCCGCGGGCGCGTCGGCCGTTTCAAGCACCAGGCCTATGCCTACCTGCTGCTGCACCGGCACACCCGGCTGCTCGACCTCGCCCGGCAGCGGTTGAGCGCCATCCGCCAGCACAACCAGCTCGGCGCGGGTTTCCGCATCGCCATGCGCGACCTCGAGCTGCGCGGCGCGGGCAACCTGCTCGGTGCCGAGCAAAGCGGCCACATCGTGGGCGTGGGTTTCGAGCTCTACTGCCAGTTGCTGCGGCAGAGCGTGGCGCGGCTCAAGGGAGAGAAACAGGCCTCGCTCGTCCGCGCGGCAGTGAAACTGGATTTTGTTTTCATCGGCGAGGGTGGCGAGCCAGCACGCGCGGAGGCCACGGACAGTTTCACCGCCTTGAAGCAGGTGGAGCGCAGCGCGGGCGAGATTGCGAAAGTCCAGGCGCGGCTACCGTCGTCGTATATCGGAGAGACCCGGCTGCGCATCGATTGTTACCGGCGGCTGGCCATGGCGGAAAATCCCAAGCAAGTAAAGGACATCGAGACCGAGCTGCGCGACCGTTTCGGCAAGTTCGGCGAGGCGGTGCGCGCGCTGCTGTTGGTCACGGAAATCCGTACCCGGGCGGAACAAAAAGGGATATTATCCGTCGAATCCGAAGGCAACCGCCTGAAATGCCTCCGCAATTCCGGCCGGCGCGACGATTACATTCAATTGAGCAGCCGCTTTCCCCGCTTGACCGCCCCCACCCCCCTTGCAAGGTTGAAGGAAATCATTACTTTTCTGCAAAATCTTCCCGCTAAATGAGTCTCCGAGATTCCCACACCCTGCCCCTTTCACTGCTCGTCGCCGCCGGTCTTTTTATAGCCCCGCTCGCCGTTCTCGGCCAGCTGGCCGGAACGCCCACGGACAATCTTAACCTGCGCTACGCCAACGGCATCGCCGCCATTGTTGAAGACCGAATCATTACGGTTGACGACATTCGCCGCGAGGTGGGCCCGCTCATTCCCGAGATCCAAAAAACCAGCCGCAACGAGAAGGAATTTAACGAGAAACTTGAGGCCCTGCAGGAGGACGTTGTGCAGAACCTCATCGACCGCGTCCTGATTGTGAAGGATTTCTACAAGGACGAGAAACGCCGGGTGCCCGCCAGTTACATTGATAACCAGATCGCCGAGACCATCATCACCCAGTTCGACGGCGACCGGAGCAAGTTCCTCGCCTACCTGCGCGCCCGCGGCATCTCCCAGCGGGATTACCGCAAAGAGCAGGAGGAGGACATGATTTATGGCTACATGCGCCAGCAGCAGTCCAAGTCCGCCAGCACCGTCAGCCCAGTCAAGATCGAGGCGTTCTACAAGGAGCACAAGGACTCCTTTTACCATGAGGACCGCGTACACCTGCGCCTGATCCAGATCGCCCGCACGCCGGAAGATACGGATGATACCCTGCGCACCAAGGCCGCGGATATCATGGGAGAACTGGTCGCCGGCGCCGACTTCGGCGACCTGGCCCGCAAATACAGCTCGGACTCGCGCAAGGGCAAAGGCGGCGACTGGGGCTGGCAGCGCCGCTCCGACCTCCGCATGGAATTCAGCGACGTCATCTTCGCCCTCGAAAAGGGCCAGCGCAGCGAACCGCTCATTATGCCCGAAGGCGCCTTCATGTTTTTAACCGAGGACCGCAAGCATGCCGGCGTGCTGCCGATCGACGAGGTCCGCCCCGACATCGAGCGCGCGCTCATCCAACAGGGTTCCCGCCAGGCGACGGAACGCTGGCTCGAGAAGCTCCGACGCAACGCCTACGTGAAGCACTTCTAAATCATAGCTCGCGGGCCAGCGGGCAAAGCACCCCGGCCCATGAACGATGATCAAAACTACCCGCCCTTGCGGGTGAAGGATTTGGCGGTCAGTGACCGCCCGCAGGAACGCCTGGAAAAACTGGGCGCCACCGCGCTCAGCGACACCGAGCTGCTCGCCATGCTGCTGCGCAGTGGCAGTCGGGGGCACAATGTCCTCACTGTCGCCCAGCGGCTCATCGCCGAGGCGGGCACGCTCGCCGCGCTCATCAAATGGAACGAGACCGACTTTCGTCGACTTACCGGCATCGGCCGAGTCAAGGCCCTCCAGCTGGTCGCTGTCATGGAAATCGCCCGGCGGGTGCTGGCCCATCCCGATGAACTCGAGGCGGTCTTCAACCGGCCCGAACTGGTCCTGGCTCAATTCCAGCCGCAAATTGCCGGATTGGCAGTGGAAAAATTTTGGGCGCTCTGTCTGAACCGGAAGAACCGGCTGCTCAAACAGGTTGAGATCACCTCCGGCACCGCTACCAGCAGCCTGGCTCATCCGCGCGAGGTTTTCCGTGAGGCCATCCGGCACGGCGCCACCGCTGTCGTCTGCGTCCACAACCACCCCAGCGGCGACCCGGCTCCGAGTGCCGCGGACGTGCAGGTGACGCGCCAGCTCCGCGAGGCCGCCAAGGCTGTCGATATCGAGCTGCTCGACCACGTCATCGTTGGCCGCTCCGCCGCCGACCCGCAAGGCCGAGGCTATTACAGCTTCCGGGAGTCCGGGGTGCTATAACAGCCTGCCTGCCAGTTGAAGTCCTGTCCGCCGCAGATATGAAACGCCCGCCTTCGTCCCGCAATTGCGGAACTAGGGAGGGCAATCTTCACCTTCGCCTGGCTCAGGCGAAAATTGGTGGTGGAAGGTGGATTCGAACCACCGAAGGACGATGTCCAATTGATTTACAGTCAATCGCGTTTGGCCACTTCGCTATTCCACCGACACAATAGGAGTGGCGAAGGAAGGGTACTTTGCCGGGTTTGCCAAGCGGTTTTTTGTCCCAAATGGCCCGTCTTGCCTATTGCGCCCGGGCTGAGTAGCAACTGCCGGCGATGGATACGCTGAAGGCATATTACGAAGCGCTCGTCGCGCACCCCATCGTCAACGGCCTGCTGCCGCATTTGCTCACGGTCGCGGGCTTCCTGCTGGCCTTCCTGGCCATTGCCCGCCTGATGAGCGAGCGTCGGCAGCCGGGGAACACTTTCGCGTGGCTGTTCGCCATCGCCTTCATCCCCTGGCTCGGCGTGCCACTCTACCTGCTGTTCGGCGGTCGCAAGGTCCGGAAACTGGCCGAGAAAAAAGCCCGGCTCTATCCCACCCCGACCATCGCGCCCTTTGCCACCGCGGAGCAAAATTTTGCCGCCAAGGTGTTCACGCACAATGGCGCCTGCCCGCCGGTCAGCGGCAACCGCGTCAGCTTTCTCACCACCGGCGAGGAATCCTTCGAGTGCTTGGAACACGGCATTCGCCAGGCGCAGCATAGCATCCATCTCATGACCTTCATTCTCGGCCGCGACGCCGTCGGCAAACGCATCATCAAGCTCCTCGCCAAGCGGGCCAGGGAGGGCGTCAAGGTTCGGCTGCTCCTTGACGGCCTCGGCTGCTTCCTGAGCAGCCGAGGTTTCTGCGACCCGCTCCGCGAGTCCGGAGGCGAAGTCGTACGGTTCATGCCGGTGATGCCGCTGCAGACCCCCCATTCCGCCAATCTCCGCAATCACCGCAAGATCGCCATCTTCGACCACCGCGTCGCCGCCTTGGGCGGACGAAACCTTGCCAGCGAATACATGGGACCCACGCCGCTCAAGCGGCGCTGGCGCGACCTTGGCGGCGTCATCGAGGGCCCGGCCGTGCGACTGCTTGACGAGATCTTCCTGTCTGACTGGGCCTTTGCTGCCGGCCAGTCCTTCGCTGAATTGCAGAAGGAGCTGCCCGCCGGGGTGCCCGAGTCCGCCGGAGACAGCGACGTGCAGGTTGTCGCCGGCGGGCCCGACGTGGCCGGCGACCCGCTCTACGAAGGCATCCTCTCGCTCGTCCAGCAGGCCGAGCGCAGCGTGTGGATTGTCACGCCCTATTTCATTCCCGACGAGGTGCTCTTCCGCTCGCTGCTGGTGCAGGCGCGCGCGGGCATCGACGTCCGCATCGTCGTGCCGGCCCGCTCCAACCATCTCATCACAGACCTGGCGCGCCGCCACTTCCTCCGCGGGCTGCAGGCCGCCGGCGCCAAGGTGCTGCTTTATGGCCCGGGCATGAACCACGCCAAGCTGCTGCTGGCCGACGAGGAGACCGGGCTTTTCGGCTCGGCCAACATGGACCTCCGCAGCCTGTTCGTGAATTTCGAGGTCGGCGTGGTCACCTACTCCCCCGCCGAGGCCGCGGCGATGTCGCGCTGGATAAAAGAGGTCTTCGCCCACTCGAAGCCCATGCCCGAGCCGCGTCAGGAGCGCCGGCTCTTCCCAGCCATAGGCGAGGAAATCGCCCGGCTGCTCGCACCGATGTTGTAGGGCCGCGGGCGGGGTCGCCCGCGTTCCAGTTTTTCCTGGAGCTGCCGCGACCTCGCTGCAGGGAACAGCTCCTACCCAATCACACCGCGCGCTTTCCGATAAACGCCTTGATCGCCCCCGCGTCGGCCGGCAGCCGGTGCTTCACGATGGTTCTCGACTTCAGTGCCTCCAGCGTGGGATGCGTCGGCGCCCCGCCGATGGCGGCGCGGATGGCGTCTGGAAATTTAGCCGGGTTAGCCGTGGCCAGCACCACGCTGATGCGGGCGGGGCTTAGCTCCTTGAACGCGCAGGCGGTGTGCGGATCCACGATGTAGCGGTAGCGCTCGTGGACTTTGCGGATGAGCCCGGTGATCTCCTCGTCGGTCGCCCGCGAGGAGCTGAAAGTGGACTTGTTGAGCATGTCGAAGCGGTAGGCTCCCATCGCCTGCAATTCCGCCATGACCGTCCGGATCCGCGCGGGATTCTCATCCAGCGCGTAATAGAGGAACCGCTCGAAGTTTGACGCCACCTGGATGTCCATCGACGGCGCGAGGCTGGCGTGGACTTCCGAGCTGCGGTATTCGGCGGTCGTGAACAGCCGGTGCAGCAGGTCGTTCTGGTTGGTCGCCACCTTGAAGCCGCGGATCGGCACGCCCATGCGTGACACCAGCCACCCGGAGAGCACGTTGCCGAAATTGCCCGTCGGCACGACAAACTCCACGTTGACCCGCTCCGCCGCCGGCAAGCGCAGCCACGCCGATAAATAATAGACGCACTGCGCCAGCACCCGGGCCAGGCTGATCGAATTCACCGCCGACAGCCGGTGCTGCTGGCTGAAGGCGTGATCGCCAAAGATTTCCTTCAACACCCGCTGCGCGTCGTCAAAGCTGCCGTCCATCGCCAGCGCGAAGACATTCTCCGCGCCGGTGCATGTCATCTGCCGTTCCTGGAGCGGCGAAACGCGACCCTCGGGATAAAGGATGAAGATGGCGGTCTTAGGTTTGCCGAGCAGGCCGTGGATGGCCGCGGCGCCCGTATCGCCCGAGGTCGCCCCGAGCACAGTGATGCCCTGCCCGCTCTGCGCGCACTGGTGCTCGTAGAGATTGCCGAGCAATTGCAGCCCAAAATCCTTGAAGGCCAGCGTCGGGCCGTGAAACAGCTCCAGCACATAAAGCCGGTCTTCTAGCTTTTTCAGCGGCGCGATGGCCTCCGGATGTGAAAACCCCCCGTAGGTTTTCTGGATGATTCCGCGCAGCACCGCCGGCTCGATGTCCGTGGCGAACAGCCGCAGGAATTCGAAGCACAGGTCGGCGTAGCCGAGCTTCTCCCAGTTCGCCAGCTGGCCCGAGATGTCCGGCAGCTTTTCGGGCAGGAACAGCCCGCCGTCCGGCGCCAGTCCGATGGCGACGGCCTGCGAGAAGCTGAGTGGTTCGCTTTGGCCTCGGGTGGAGATGAAATTCATGCCAGTTATAGGAGCCTGCTTGCAGGCGATAACAATTCTTCATCGCGTGCAAGCACGCTCCTGCAACGGAAAGAAAATTCTCGGGCGCGGTCGCCCGCGCTCCAATTACATGGAGCCACCGCGACCTCGCCGTGGGAACTCTAAGCCAAACACTAGACCTTCCTCTCCAAGCCAAAAGCCTCATGCGCGGCGCGCATCGCGTCGTCAGCCTTGGCCCGGTCCACCGCGACGGTGATCTTGATCTCCGAGGTGCCGATGAGCTGGATGTTGATGCCCGCATCGCCGAGCGCTGAGAAGAGGGTCGCGGCCACGCCGGCGTGCGTGCGCATGCCAACGCCGACCACCGAAAGCTTGGCGATGTTGTCGAAGGCCTTGATCTCGCCACCGCCGAGTTTCTTCAGCACTGCCGGCAGCACCTTGACGGCGCCGCTGGCGTCGTCGCGCTGGACGGTGAAGGTAAGGTCCACGCCGCCGGTGTGGGCGACGTTCTGGACGATCATGTCCACGTTGATGCTGGCGTCAGCCAGCGCGTTGAAGATGGCCGCGGCCGCGGCCGGCTTGTTGGGCAGGTTGCTGATGACGACCTTGGCCTGGTCCTTGTCGACGGCAACGCCGCGGACGACGACTTTTTCCATGTAGGCGACTTCTTCTTTCACGATGGTTCCCGGGTTGTGGTTGAAACTGCTGCGGACTTCAAAGATGACGCCGTATTTCTTGGCGAACTCGACCGAGCGCGACTGCATGACCTTCAAGCCGAGGCTGGCGAGCTCGAGCATCTCGTCGTAGCTTATCTCGTCGATCTTGCGGGCGTTTTTGACGACGCGCGGGTCGGCAGTGTAGACCCCGTCCACGTCGGTGTAGATCTCGCACTTGTCGGCCTGGCACGCGGCGGCAAGGGCAATGGCGGTCAGGTCGGAGCCGCCGCGCCCGAGCGTGGTGATCTGCCCCTCCTCGTTGATGCCCTGGAAGCCGGCGACGATGACCACCTTGCCGGCCTTCAGGTCCTTCAGGATGGGTTTGGGGTTGATCATCTTGATCTTCGCCTTGGTGAAGACCAGGTCGGTGAAAATGCCCGCCTGCGCGCCGGTGTAGGAGACGGCGGGAATGTCGATCGCGTGCAGCGCCATGGCGGTCAGCGCGATGGTCTCCTGCTCGCCAATGGCCAGCAGCATGTCCAGCTCGCGGGTGTCGGGACGGTCATTGATGGCTCTGGCGCGGGCGATCAGCTCGTTGGTTACGCCCGACCGGGCCGACACAACCACGACCAGGCCGTGGCCCTCCGCGCGCGTCTGCTGGATGCGCCGGGCCACATTCTTGATGCGGTCGGTGTCGCCCACCGAGGTGCCGCCGTATTTCTGGACGATCAGAGCCATGGATTGGAACCCGGCTAAATGGCCCAGTGAGGTGCCTTTTGGCAAGGCGGGAGTGCGGCCCTTACGTCATAACGCTAACATTTGAACCACTTTGGCATAGGCAGACGCCGATGGTTGAAAGCTGGGCCAATAGCCTCGCGCAATAACGTTATCGAAACCTGACTCTTCAGTGCTGCTGACCTTCTCAGCACCCCGGGTAATTCCAATCTACATACTAGTGGAGCCTGCCTTCCATGCTTGTCCCCAATTGTATTATCTCACTGTTCAATCACCCGAGCGATTTGGGCGACAAGCCCTCAAGGCTTGACCCCGTCGATTTCTCCACCGTTGACTCACCCGGTCAATGCCGTCTACCTATCGGCAACGGTTCCAAGTCATCCCAGTAGCGACATCCGAGGCACCTCTCGCCGCAGTTTGTACTCTCTTTCCGCCTGCCGAATCCGGTTTCCTATCGAGGACATTCATGCAGACGCTTCCCGACTGGTTGGCATCAGTCCGCCATCTGCGAGGCAGCGTTGGCGCGAATCTCGGATCAGGCATTGCTGCTCGAAACGGCGCAAGCGATCGACCAGAGTGGACTCGGCGGCCGTCACCTGCGCCTCATTCGTGGTCGAATCACCGATCCGAAGCTGCAGTTGCGGCTCGACGAGCTAAGCAACCGGAATAACAAGGAACGCGAGCACTGGACCGAGACAACGTAAGACGAATACTGCTGTGGCCAGCCGGGCGCCATATATTTTCCTGTGCTCAGTTGCAAGATCGTCACGGTTGTGCAGGCGGCTTCTTCGCGAACTTGCTCTCGGTGCCGTTCAGCAGCCGCTTGATGTTCTCGTGATGTCGCAGAATGACGAACCCGCCGAGCACCGAGGCGATGACGCTGATGGCAACGTGATACGACAGCAGCCAGCTGGCGGTGATCACCGCCACGGCCCCGAGGATTGAAGCGAGCGACACGTAACGAAAGGCGAGGAACACCACGACCCACGTCGCGCCCGCGATCGCACCGGCCAGCGGAATCAACACGAACAGGCCGCCGGCGGCCGTCGCGACGCCCTTGCCGCCGCCGAACTTGGTGAAGATCGAAAACGAATGGCCGATGACCGCCGCCACCACGCCGATCAACTCCAGCACCATCGGCCGTGGCGCCGCCAGCATTGGCAGCAGGGGCCATGCGGTGGCGGCCGCACCCTTCAGGATGTCGAGCACGAGCACAGTGTTGCCTGCCTTGGAGCCAAGCACGCGCCTGACATTGGTCGACCCGGGATTGCCGCTGCCGGCTTTGAAAATATCGATGCCGTTGGCCCGGGTTACGAGATAACCAAAAGGCAGCGACCCGAGCAGATAGCCGATGAGGGCGGAGCTAATTAACCAGGCGTTCAACGTCAGAGTTTGACCACCACAGCCTGTTTGATGGCGCGATGGCTGGTCAACTCCTTTAGGGCCGCGGGCGAGGGCTGGGAGTCGAGATTCAGCACGCACAGCGCCGTGCCGCCGGCGTTGTTACGGCTCAGGGACATGGCGGCGATGTTCACTTGGTCGCGGCCCAGCAGCGTGCCGACCATGCCGATAATGCCGGGCTCGTCGTGGTTCTCGTAAATGAGCAGCGCGCCAGCCGGGGCCGCCTCGACCTCGCGGTCGTTGAGTGCCACGAGTCGCGGGGTATTGGCCTTGCCGATGAGCGTGCCGGCGGCGCTGCACACCGTGCCATCGGCGGCGACCGCCTCGACCTGCATCAACTCGGTGTAGTCCGTGTCGGCGGTGGACTTGATGACCTCGGCCTTCACGCCGAGGCGCTCCAGCGCCAGCGGGGCGTTCACGTAATTGACGCCCTCGCCGCTGATCCGGTGGAGATAGCCGCGGATGACGGCGCGCGTGACAGCGTTGGCGTCGAGGTCCACAATTTTCCCCCAATATGTGATGCGGAGCGTCGCAATCTGTGGCGGCGAGATTTGCTGCACGAGCGTGCCAAGCTTGGCGCCAAGCTCGAGGTAGGGTCCGAAGATTTTCAACGCGGCGGCGTCCATTGCAGGCATGTTGACGGCGTTGCGGATCACTCCGCCGTTGAGCACGTCGCTGATCTGCTCCGCCACCTCGACACCGACCGATTCCTGAGCCTCGGCGGTCGAGGCCCCGAGGTGCGGGGTGAGGGTGACATTGGGCAAAGTGCGCAGCTCGCTGTCCTTCGCGAGGGGCTCGTCCTCGAACACATCGAGCCCGGCGGCGACGACGCGGCCGGACTTCAGCGCGCTGACGAGGGCGCTCTCCTTGATGATGCCGCCGCGGGCACAGTTGAAGATGCGCAGACCCGGCTTGGCCTTGGCGAAGGCCGCCTCGTCAATAATGTAGCGGGTGTCGTCGGTCAGCGGCATGTGCACTGTGATGTAGTCCGACTGCGCGAGGAGCTCGTCGAACGTGACCGTTTCTACCTGGATGGACTTGGCGCGGCTGGCCGCGAGATAGGGATCGTAGGCCACGACGCGCATGCCGAAGGCCTGGGCGCGTTTCGCCACTTCGGTGCCGATGCGGCCGAGGCCGACGATGCCGAGGGTTTTCCGAAACAGCTCGATACCCGAGAAACTCTTGCGGTCCCACTGGCCGGCGCGCATGGAGGCGGCGGCCTGCGGCACGGGGCGTGCGCCGCAGAGGATGTGCGTGAAGGTCAGCTCGGCGGTCGCCACGGTGTTGCCCGAGGGTGTGTTCATCACGATAACGCCTCGCTCGGTGGCGGCGTCGACGTCGACATTGTCCACGCCGACACCGGCCCGGCCGACCACCTTCAGCAGCGGCGCGGCCGCCAGCACCTCCGCGGTGATTTTTGTCTCGGAGCGCACTGCAATCGCGTGCACGTCGCGCACCAGCCCGAGCAGTTTGGCCGGCGGCGTATTGTAGGCTTCGATAACCTCAAAGCCGGGCTGTTGGCGGAAATAGGCGACGCCAGACGGTGAGATTTTGTCCGCAACGAGAATCTTCATGAGCGGCCGCCAACAATCCGCGCCTCCCCAAAAAAGGCAACCTCTGAGGCAGTAATAATGGTGGAACCGGGCCTCAGGACGGGTTTCCCTGATCATCCATCGATCCCGTCCGGGGGCCGGGTTCCACCTGTCAGTTGACCAGTGGCGATACTTCCTGCTTTCCCCAGCCAGTGTAATGCGCCCCGAAGCCCATGCGCCGCGCCCAGTCCACGATGGTCTTCGAGACCGGCGACGAGCCGCTGGAACCGCCGTGGCCGGCGTTGGACTCGATGTGGATGTGGACCGGGCCGCTGGCCGGGTCGGCCGCCGCCTGCATCGCCGCGACCTATTTGTAGGAATGCGCGGGAAACACGCGATCGTCGTGGTCGCCGGTGGTAACGAGGATCGCCGGATATTTCGCGCCCGATTTGACGGTGTGCAGCGGCGAGTAGGCCACGAGATACTTGAAGCCCTCGGGCGTGTCCGAATTGCCGTAATCCCACGCCCAGCCGGCGCCGACGGTGAATTTGTGGTAGCGCAGCATGTCCATCACGCCGACGGCGGGCACGGCCGCGGCGGCGAGATCGGGCCGCTGGTTGATCACGGCACCGAGCAGCAGCCCGCCGTTGGATCGGCCGTCGAGCACCAGTTTGCCATCCAGATATGATACCGTAATCGGACGTCAGGATGACAAATTCAATGCAATTGTGCCTATCAGTGCAATCCGTGGTCTCCTCCTTCTGCACGATTGCCCTCCTCCTAATTCGTGTCTTTCGTGAGTTTCGTGGTGACCAATCCTACCCTCTCCCCTGCTGAACGGCTCCACCGCCAGATCGCGTTCATCACCGAGGTGGACAAGCTCAAGGAGGTCTTCCGCCAGACCGTGGTCACTCAAAGCCGCCGCGCCGAGAACAGCGCCGAGCACTCCTGGCATTTCGCGCTCATGATCATCGTGCTCGCGGAGCATTCCAACCACCAGCCGCTCGATGTCCTGCGCATACTCAAGATGGCGCTCATCCACGACCTGGTGGAAATCGACGCGGGCGACACCTTTGCCTACGACGTGAAGAGCATGGCCGATCAGCATGAGCGCGAAGCGAAGGCCGCCACACGCATCTTCGGCCTGCTGCCGCCCGACCAGTGCGCGGAGTTTCGCGCGCTCTGGGATGAATTTGAAGAGCAGAAAACCCCCGAGGCGAAGTTCGCCGCCGCCTGCGACCGCTTCCACCCGATGCTCCTCAACTGCCTGACCGCCGGTCACGCCTGGCAGAAGCACGGCGTCACGCAGGACCGCGTGCTCGCCCGCAACGCCCACGTGGCCGAGGGTTCGCAGACCATCTGGGAATACGCGATTCGGATGATCGACGAGGCCGTCGTCGTTGGCCATCTCGCCAGCAAGCCCTGAGCGGCTTGCCCGGTTCATACCGGAGAAATAACTTCGGCCGGGATTTACCCGGGCTAAGCCGGTGCACTGGCGCACATTGGCTTTAGGCGTGCTGTATTCCACCTAATCACTTTCCCCATGATCCGCCCCACCACCACCGCCGATGCCGCCGCGATTGCCGCGATCTACAACCATTATGTTCTGCACACCATCGTGACGTTTGAGGAGGACGCGGTGACCGTTGCCGACATGACCCAGCGGCTCGCCGAAACGATTGCAGCCGAACTGCCGTGGCTGGTCTGGGAGGAAAGCGGAGCCGTCCTCGGTTACGCCCACGCCAGCAAATGAAAATCCCGCTGCGCCTACCGCTATGCCGTCGAGTCCACCGTATATCTGGATAGGACCTCCACCGGCCGTGGGCTGGGCACCATGCTTTACACCGCCCTTATCGCCGACCTACGGAAGCGCTTACCCCACGGCGTCATCGGCGGCGTGGCCCTGCCGAATAAGGCCGGTGCAGCGCAGTCGCTGTAAACTGCCGGCAGGCCCCTGAAATGCCAAGCGGTTTAGCGGAGGAGGTTGTCCCTTAGCCTGACGCTGGCGGCAAACCAATTTCAACTTAGACCCTGAAAACTACCGAACTCGGGATCGAAGAGGCGGCGGTAGGTGAGTGAGCAGGGCGCGGGGAGCATGGAGCTAAGAGCCAGATTAACTAAGACCCCTGAAAAAGCCAAATTCTGGGTCGAACAACCTGCGATAGGTGCGGACGACCATGCCGTCGGTCTGGCCGGCGAGGAAGTCGCAGATACGTCTCGCTTTGCCGTCCTGCGTCTTCTCCGCCTCGATCAGGCGGCTGACGTTGGGCTGGAGGATCCGGATGACGCGCTCGTTGCGCTCGGCGTAGTTCTCCCAGATGGCGTTGTAGAGGGCCATGAGGACGACGCGGGCCTTGTGTTCGAGCTGCTCGAGCTGAGGGCTCTCGAAGATGATGTCGTTGGCCATCTTCTTGAAGAACGCGGCCTCGTTGAGCGCCGTCTCGTCGACCACGAGCTCCCATTTGTAGCGGTTGGTGGTCTCTGCCATGAAGTTGTCGCGGGCCCGGAGCCGGCAGGCCTGAATAAAGACGCCGATCTTGTGGGAGAGAGTGTTCTCGAGCCGGTTCCGCCGGAGGGCGTCGAACAGCGTGTCGAGATGCCGTTGCTCGGCCGCGCCGATGGTCTCGCCGTCCGCCCAGCGCTCCACGCGTTCGACGGTGAGGAAGCCGGCGCGCACGCCGTCCACGATGTCGTTGAGCGAGTAGGCCGCGTCGTCGGCCCAGTCCATGATCTGGCACTCGACGCTCTTGAAGTCGTTGAGGGCATGGTCGCGCATGAGGTTGCCGGGGATCTTGGCGCCGCCGAACACCCAGTCGCGCACGGGGGCCTGGCTGTCGTAGATGAAGTGGCTGAGCGGGGGCGTGGCGAACTCGGTGTAGAGCTTCTTGTATTTGAGGACGCCGTCGAGGAGCGCGCGGGTGGGCTGCATGCCCTTCACGCCGGACTCGTTCTGGTAGATGGTCTCGCAGAGGAGCTGGAGCGTCTGGGCGTTGCCCTCGAAGCCGCCGCGGCGCTTCATCAGCTCCTGCAGCGTGCGCTCGCCGGAGTGGCCGAAGGGGGGATGGCCCATGTCGTGCGCGAGGGCGCAGGCCTCGACGAGGTCGGCGTCGATGTAGAAGTCGTCCGTGAGGGGGTCGCCGCGGCTGATGAGGTAGGCGCAGATGGAGCGGCCGATCTGGGCGACCTCCATCGAGTGGGTGAGCCGCGTGCGGTAGAAGTCGTATTCGCCGGAGAGGAACACCTGCGTCTTCGACTGCAGCTTGCGGAAAGCGTGCGCGTGGATGATGCGGTCCCGGTCGATCTGGAACGGGCTGCGGTAGTCGGGCTTCCGGGCGCTGCCCCACTCCTGAAGGTCAAAGGCGTTGTAGAAGGAGTTTCGCATGAGGGAAGCGGGGAGCGGGGAGGTGAAAACTTGAAACCTGAGACCTGAAAGCTGAAACCTGAAAAATTGAGAGCGGGAAGCAAGCCTTATGGCGGGAAGCCCGGTAAATTGCTCATTGTTCAATGTTCATTTGGGCAGGAAATGACTAATGGCTATTGAACGATGCACATTGATAAATCCGTCCGAATTAAACGCCCGATTTACGCCATTGCACTTGTTGCTGGCGGGTTTTGAATCGCCTGCTTCTTGCTTCTTGCTTCTTGCTTCTTGCTTCTTGCTTCTTGCTTCTTGCTTCCCGCTTTCCGCTTTCCGCTTTCCGCTTTCCGCTCCTCGCTCCTAGCTCCTAGCTCTTAACTTCCAGACATGCCCCACACTTTCTTCCCCACCGCCTTCGGCACCTGCGGTATCGCCTGGAACGAGACGGGCCTGACGGGTTTCCAGTTGCCGGAGGAGTCCGCGGCGCTGGGCGAGCAGCACCTAGCCAAGAAGGCGCACAGCGTTTTGGCCACGGAGCCGCCGCCGGACTGGGTGCAGCGCGTCATCGAACGGGTGCAGCAGCACCTCGAGGGAAACCTGCAGGATTTTTCCGGCACGGTGCTCGACTGGTCGCGCGTCACCGACTTCCAGGAAGCCGTCTATCTTCAGGCGCAGGCCATCAAACCCGGTTACAAGACGAGCTACGGTGAAATCGCCAAGCTGATGGCGCTGGGCAACGAGGCGGCGCGGGCCGTCGGCGTGGCCTTGGCGACCAACCCCTGGCCGCTCATCGTGCCCTGCCACCGCGTGGTGTCGGCCGGCGACAAGATGACGGGTTTCTCCGCTCCCGGCGGGGTGCGGACCAAGACGCGGCTGCTGACGCTGGAAGGCGCGGAGTTGCTGTCGGAGTGAGATACTACACCACGACAACACGACGCGCGAAGGAAAGACCAAGGCAGTTTTTGCCACCAAGAGCACAAAAATATGAAATTATTCCTCTTCCTACTCGTAGTGTCGCTGACCGTCCGGGCGGTCGCGCTTTCCCCGAGCGATCTGTCCACCACGGTGGAGCGCGACATGTATAAGCAACTTGCCGCCACCGACCAGGCCGCAGCTGATAGCTATCTCGCCACGCGCGACTATGTGCGCGTTGCCAAGGAGATTGTCGCCTCCGACGGGAATAATGCAGCCAACATGCCTGGGCGGCCGAAAAACTCCTCCTCGCGCTATCTCTCGGCGGACGGCAAGGACAAGGACATCATCAACGAGGCGGTGAGGCTCAGCGTCAATGCCGTGCCTGGAGGGAATAGACTCCCCTCGGCCCGCGAGAATGCCGCGGCCATCTCCCCGAAGTCACTGCCCACCGAAGCGGAGCGCGCCAAATACCAGGTCATGGCCGCCACCGAGCAAAGCGAGGCGGAAAGCTACCTGGTCACCCGCAACTATCTGCGCAAAGCGCGCGCCGTCGTAGATGGCCAGGGCAAGGGAGCGCTCAATTTTTCCACCCAGCCGCGAGGCTACGGCTTGCGCCATCTCTCGGCCGACGGCAAGGAAGTGGCCGTGATCAGCGAAGCCTTGAAGCTCAGCATCGCGGCGATGAGCGAGTCGCGCTGAAACTTGAAGTCTAAGCTACACTTTGATCCCAAGGCCGCGGTGGCGCACCTGCGGGCGAGTGATCCCGTTCTGGCCACGTTGATCGACCGCGTCGGGCCGTTTGCGCTGGAGTTGAACCCGGCGGCCAGCCTGTTCGAGGCGCTGCTGCGGTCCATCGTCTACCAGCAGCTGCACGGCAAGGCCGCCGCGACTATCCATGGCCGGGTGCTGGCAAAGCTGGCACGGCACGGCGGCCCGACCCCCGGGGCGCTGGCCAGGGCCACCGACGCGGCCCTGCGCGGCGCGGGGCTGTCGGGCAACAAGCTGCTCGCGGTGCGCGACCTGTCCGCCAAGTGCCGCGAGGGCACAGTGCCGTCGCTGAAGCAGGCGGCCCGGCTGGGCGACGCGGAGCTGACCGCCCGGCTGACCGCGGTGCGGGGCATAGGGCCTTGGACCGTGGACATGCTGCTGATTTTCTACCTCGGCCGGCCGGATGTGATGCCGACGGGGGATTTCGCCATCCGGCTGGGGTTCAAGAAGCTCTTCCGCAAGCGCAAGGACCCGACGCCCGAGTCCATCCTGAAGCATGCGCGCCGCTGGCAGCCGTATCGCACGGTCGCGAGTTGGTATTTGTGGCGTTCGCTGGACCCGGGGTTGTAGAGTAGCCCGGAGTAATTGATAGGTCACGGGGCAACACGGTCAGATAACAGCGATCAGGCCCGCCACCGCCACAGGTAACCCCGACTGGATGCATTGGGTGCAAAGCGTTCGGGGTTGTTTCTGGCGGGCCGGCAACTACGCTGCCGCCCCAGTCAGCCTGCCCTTCTCATCATGCCTACCACTATGCGCGCCATCGTTAAGCCCACGGCCGGCCCGGGGCTCATCATGACCGAGGTGCCGGTGCCCAAGCCCGGCGTCAACGACGTGCTGATCAAGATCAAGAAGACGTCCATCTGCGGCACCGATGTGCACATCAACAAATAGGACTCCTGGGCCCAGCGAGTCATCAAACTGCCGCTCGTCATCGGCCATGAATACGTCGGCACGGTGGAGGATGTGGGCGCGGGGAAGAGCGGGAAGATCATCCTGAACTGGGAATGAGATCCCTGACCAAACAGTTAACCACTAATCTTCACTAATTTGACACTAGTCCAATCACTCAAGCCTTGGACGGAATAATTAGTGACCCATTAATGTGCATTAGTGGTTATTCTGAAAATGAATTCCGCGTATTTTGAGCATCTCAAAAAGACCCTCGGCGAGATCGAAGCTGCCGGGCTGTTCAAGCGCGAGCGGGTCATCACCACGCACCAGACCGCGCACATCGCCGTGGTCTCGGGCCAAAAGGTGCTTAACCTGTGTGCCAACAATTACCTCGGGCTGGCGGACAACCCAGCACTCATCACCGCCGCGCACGCCGCGCTCGACCGCTGGGGCTACGGGCTGGCGTCGGTGCGCTTCATCTGCGGCACGCAGCAGATTCACAAGGACCTCGAGACGGCGATGGCCAAGTTTCTCGGCACCGACGACACCCTCCTCTACTCCTCCTGCTTCGACGCCAACGGCGGCTTGTTCGAGACGCTCCTCGGCGCGGAGGATGCCGTCATCTCCGACGAGCTGAATCACGCCTCCATCATCGACGGGGTGCGGCTCTGCAAGGCGCAGCGCTACCGCTACAAGAACAACGACCTCGCCGACCTGCAGGCGAAGCTGAAGGAGGCCGACGCGGCCAAGGCGCGCTTCAAGCTGATCGCCACCGACGGCGTGTTCTCGATGGACGGCACCATCGCCAACCTGAAGGGGATCTGCGACCTCGCCGACAAGCATGGCGCACTGGTGATGGTGGACGACAGCCACGCGGTCGGCTTCATGGGCAAAACCGGCCGGGGCACGCACGAGCATTGCGGCGTGATGGGCCGGGTGGACGTGTTCACTGGCACGCTCGGCAAGGCGCTCGGCGGCGCCAGCGGCGGCTATACCAGCGGCCGCAAGGAGATCATCGAGCTGCTGCGCCAGCGCTCCCGGCCCTACCTCTTTTCAAACACCATCGCCCCCAGCATCGCCGCCGCGTCCATCAAGTGCCTAGAGATGCTCAGCGCCTCCACCACGCTGCGCGACAAGCTCGAGGCGAATACGAAGTATTTCCGCGATGGCCTGACCAAGGCCGGCCTGACGATCCGGCCCGGCACGCATCCCATTGTGCCCGTTATGCTCGGAGACGCCACGCTGTCGCAGAAGGTCTCGGCCCGCATGCTGGAGAAGGGCGTCTACGTCATCGGCTTTTTCTACCCGGTGGTGCCGCAGGGCATGGCCCGCATCCGCACGCAGGTGTCGGCCGCCCACAGCCGCGAGGATCTCGCGTTTGCGATTGAGAAGTTCGCCGAAGTGAAGCAGGAATTCCGCCTCTGATGCCCACCCCCGTCCAGTTGCAGAAGCTCAAGGCGGCCGCGAAGACGGCCGCCGGACGCGCCTACGCGCCCTACTCCATGTTCCGCGTCGGCGCCGCCATCCTCACGTCGACCGGCAGGATTTATTCCGGCTGCAACGTGGAGAACGCCTCCCACGGCCTGACCAACTGTGCCGAGCGCACGGCGATCTTCAACGCGGTCGCCGCGGGCGAAAAACGCCTCCGGCTGAAGTGCGTCGTGGTCTACACGCCGACGAAGACCGCCACGGCGCCCTGCGGGGCGTGCCGGCAGGTGATTTATGAGTTCGGCCCGAAGGCGCGCGTGGTATCCTGCTGCGCCGGCCGGGAGCAGATCGACATGTCGATCGCGGCCCTGCTGCCCGGCGCGTTCGGACCGCTGGATCTGGCCTGATTGGCCGATGAGCAGAGACCGCGGATAACGCAGATAAACGCGGACAATATAGAGCCAACCCAGACCATAATGCCTTTATCCGTCTGCATCCGCATTATCTGCGGAATGCTTCTTCGTGAATTGACCTGACACCCTGATGACGGCGCACGCCCTCCCCTATGAAATCCCTCATCCCCCTCGCGGCGGCTCTGGCCGCCTGCTGCAGTCTGCCTGCCCAGCCGGGCCCGCTCATCGTGGGCGTTGACCGCGCCTACATCGACCTTAAGGCTTCGCCTGGCGAGGACTTCTACAACTACGCCAACGGCGCGTTCAGCTCGTTCCCGATCCCCGGGGAATACGCCTCCTACGGGGTAAACCAGGAGATTGACGAGCGGAATTTCGCGATCCTGAAGAGCATCCTGGAGACATCCGCCCAGACCGGGGGCCCCAAGGGCAGCGTGGCCAAGCGTGTCGGCGATTTCTACGCCGCCGGCATGGACGAGACTGCGATCGAGAAGGCCGGCCTCGCGCCGCTCGCGACCTGGCTGCAAAGCATCGCCGCAAGCAAGACGCCCGCCGACCTCATGACGGTTATTGGAAAAATGCAGGCGCATGGCCTCGATGCCGCCTTTGGCTTCGGCGTGCAGATTGACGACAAGGACACGACGAAGATGACCGGTGCGTTTGCGCAGGGCGGGCTCGGTCTGCCGGAGCGCGACTACTATTTCCGCGCTGGACCCGAGGCCGAGGACATCCGCCAAGCATATACCAGCCATGTCGCGAAGATGCTAGAGCTCGCGGGCGACACCCCTGCCGCCGCGAAAAGCTCGGCGGACGCTATCATGGCGCTGGAGACCAAGATCGCGAAGGCCTCGCGCACCCTGGTCGAGCGCCGGGACCCGGAGAAAAATTACAACAAGTTCGAGCGCTCGGCGCTGGCGAAGCTCGCGCCGGACTTTGCGTGGGAAGGATTCCTGGCTCAACTGCAGCTTCCCGCCGCCGAAAAGACCGTGCTGGTCGGCCAGCCGGAGTTCTTCACCACGCTGGGCGGCCTGCTGCAGAGCGAGTCGCTGGACAGCTGGCGCGCCTACCTGCGCTGGCATCTGCTCCGCCAGACGGCCGCCTACCTCGGTCATGCCTTCGTGGATGAACGCTTTGTCTTCTACGGCAAGAAACTGTCCGGCACGACCGAGTTGAAGCCCCGGTGGAAGCGCGTGATGGCCGCGGCGGACAACGCCATCGGCGAGGATCTCGGCCAGCTCTACGTACGGACGACCTTCAGCCCGGCGGCCAAGGAGCGCGCGCTGGTCATGGTGAAGTTCCACCTTCAGGCCATGCGCAACCACATCCAGGGCGCGGCGTGGATGAGTGAGGCGACCAAGACGCAGGCCTACAGGAAACTCGACACCATGCACAGCAAGGTCGGCTATCCCGACCAGTGGCGGGATTATTCCAAGCTGGCACTCACCCGCGAATCCTACGTCGGTAACGTGATTGCCGCGGCGGCGTTCGAGCTGCAGCGCCAGCTGGCCAAGCTCGGGAAGCCGGTCGACCGCAGCGACTGGCTCATGACGCCGCAGACCAACAACGCCTACTACGAGCCGACGCTCAATGAAATGTGCTTCCCGGCCGGCATCCTGCAGCCGCCGTTCTTTGACGAGAAGGCCGATGACGCCACCAACTATGGCGCGCTCGCCTCGACCATCGGTCACGAGTTGACGCACGGCTTCGACGACCAGGGCCGCCAATATGACTTCGAGGGCAACCTCAAGAGCTGGTGGACCGAGGAGGACGCCAAGAGGTTTCAGGAGCGAGCGGAGATCGTCGCAAAGCAATACGACGCCTTTGAGCCGCTGCCGGGGCTCCACATCAACGGCCACCAGACGCTCGGCGAGAACATCGCCGACATCGGCGGGCTGCGCGTGGCCTACGAGGCCTTCAAGCTCGCGACGGTTGGGAAAAAGCTGGCGCCCGCCGACGGGTTCACGCCCGACCAGCGATTCTTCATCGCGTTTGCCCAAGGCTGGCGCACCAACCAGCGGCCCGAGCAGGTCCGGCTGCAGGTGACCAGCAACGTGCACAGCCCCACTCGCTGGCGCGTGATCGGCCCGGTCGCCAATTTCCCGGAGTTCCGCGCGGCGTTCGACTGCCCGCCCGACAAGGAAAGCTGGCCGCCGATCTGGTGAGGGTTGGAGGCATCCTGATTTGACATGTCATCGCGAGGTGCGCGCAGCGCATCGTGGCGATCCAACCAGATAGATTGCTTCGTTGTCCCGCAGAGCGGGACTTCTCGCAATGACAAATCAGGACATTACCCGCCCTACAGCGAATTCGTGAATTTCTTCAGTTCCTCCCAGTAGCGCGGGCCGGTGAAATCCGCCAGGCCCGCGTGGGTTCCACCAGCCACGAAGAGCCGGGACTTCGGCGCCAGGATGGCCGAGTAAAGTTTCTCGCTATGCCAGAACGGCACGACCTCGTCCGCCGTGCCGTGGATGACCAGGATCGGCAGCTTCAGTTCGGGCACCTTGGCGATGTTCACAAAAATGTCGCCCGGGAAGAGCGGGATGCGCGTCAGCACGCGGTAGGCGCTGACAAACGCTCCCTGCATCACCAGGCCCGCCGCCGGGTGGCGCCGGGCCAGCTCCACCCCGGGCCCCGCGCCGAGGGAGTAGCCGAAGATGACGATCCGCTCCGCGGGTACCCCGAGCTTCGTACGCAAGTAGTCGTAGGCAGTCTCCGCATCGGCGTAGAGTCCGGCCTCGGAGGGCGTGCCGCCGCTGCGCCCGTAACCGTGGTAATCCACCGCAAAGACGGCATAGCCGGCCGCGACAAACTGCGCGAGGTGGTCGTTGACGCTGCCGAGCTGCTCGTAGTTGCCGTGAAAGTAGAGCATCGTGTATTTCGCCGTGGAGTTTGGCCAGTGACGCGCCGCCAGTTTCACGCCGTCGGGCGCGGTCAGCTGGAGATAATCGGGCGTCAGCTCGTAGGTGACCGGCGGCCTGGGAAAAATCATGCCCGGCGCCTCGAAATGCGCCCAGACGGCCCCGGCGACATAGGCGACTAGGAGCAGCACGGCGATGCGGCAGAGGCTTAAAACTAATTCCTGCATTTTAGGCATGTCATTCTGAGTGGAGCGAAGTCTAGCCGGCAGGCTGGTTTTGCATCCATCTTTAAATCGCCGATACGAGATCCTTCGCGGGGCTCAGGATGACCCGGATCGGCTTTCAGTGCCCCGACAAAAGATCGCGGACGAGAGCCACTACTTGGTCGCGCGGCACCTCGCGCTGGGCCCGGCCCGCCATGTCGCGGATCTTCACCACACCCTTGGTGAGTTCCTCGCTGCCGTAGATCAGCGCGAGTTTCGCCCCGGATTCGGCCGCGGCCTTAAATTGCTTGCCGAAAGCCAGGTCCTTGAACGGATACTCAACCCGAAAGCCCGCGGCGCGCAGCGCGTGGATGTCGGCCAGGGCCACCAACCGCTCCACCTTGCCGCCGAGAATGGCGTAGATGTCGGGGGCGCTGATGAAATTCGGGGTCAGGCCGCGCTGGGCCAGCAGCAGGCCGGTGGTGACATCCCCCATGGCAAAGCCCACGGCCGGCAGGTCCGGGCCGCCGAGTTTCTTGACGAGGTCGTTGTAGCGGCCGCCGCCGGCGAGAGCGCGAAGGTCGCCCCTGCGATCATAGGCCTCGAACACGAAACCCGTGTAGTATGCCAGACCGCGAACCACGGCGAGATCGACGGCGATGAAATCCGCCAGGCCCATCGCGGAGACGCCGGCGAGCACCTTGCGCCAGTCGGCCAGCCGCGCGGCGAGTTTTCCCGATTTGAAGGTAGCGAGCGCGGCTTCGAGCTGGTCGAGGCTCTTGATTTTAAGGAAGGCGAGGATTTTGTCCTTTGAGCCCGCCGGCAGCGCGCCATGGCCCTCGGCGTAACCCTTGAAGGCGTCGTCACCCATTTTCTCGTGGCGGTCGATCGCGACGAGCAGGGCCCGGGCCTGCGCCTCGTTGAAGCCGAGTGCCTCAAGGTAGAAAAACCAGAGGTCGCGGTCGCTTAGCCGGATTAAGAAATCGTCCCTGGTCAGCCCGAAGCCGGCAAGGCACTGGATGAGCAGCGCGATGAGCTCAATCTCGGCCTCTGGGCTCGGCTCGCCGAAGATATCGGCATTGAGCTGGTGGAAGGCGCGGAGCCGGCCCTTCTGGGCGCGCTCGTAGCGGTAATACTCCGCGACGCTGAACCACTTGATCGGACGCTTGAGTGCGCCGGCTTTAGCGCCGACCATGCGGCACACGCTGGGCGTCATTTCCGGCCGGAGCGAAACCTCGCGGCCACCCTTGTCCTTAAAGCTGAAGAGCTGGGCCTCGATCTCGTCGCCGGACTTGGCCTGGTAGAGCTCGAGGGGTTCGAGGACCGGGGCGTCGTATTCCTGAAAACCGAAGGCGGAGGCAGCCTGGCGCCAGACGCTAAAAATATGCTGACGGCGGGAAAAGTCCTCCGGGTAGAAATCCCGGAAACCGGGAAGCGACTGGAAACCGGCCATGCCTCGCTGCGACTGGGCGCGCGCTCAGGCCGAGGCCGAGGGCGGCGGGTTGTTGCGCAATTTATCGAGACTGAGCTGCTTGATCTTCTGTTTGAGAATCTTGCCCGACTTGAACTTGACGACGGCGCGCTCAGGAATGACGACCTCGGTCTCGGGCTTGTTCGGGTTGCGGCCCACCCGGGCCTTGCGGATCTGGACTTCGAGAACGCCGAAGTTGCGCAACTCGACATTGCGGCCCGCCGCCAGTGCATCCATGACGATATCAAGAGTCATTTGCACCGTGTCCTGAATTTGTTTCTGCGGAAAACCGGTTTTCTCGTAGATTTCCAGCACGATTTCACGTTTGGTCAGGTTAGTCGACATAGCAGGCGTGGGTTAAAAACTTTTGGCTTGGGTAGTTACAGGCACAAATAATTCACTACCCAGTGCTTGCGTCAACCGCAAAGCCACACAAAGGCTAGGGCTTAACCATGCCCGATCCAAAGGCTGTCAGCAGCATGTTTGCCCGTATAGCCGGGCGTTATGACCTGACCAACCACCTCCTCAGCGGGGGGTTGGATTTTTGCTGGCGGCAGCGACTGGTCCGGGCGGTCCACGACGCCCACCCGGGCGCGGTGCTCGACTTGGCCACGGGCAGCGGCGACGTGGTCTTTGCCCTGGCCGACGGGCTCCCCCCCGGCGTAAAGCTGACGGGCATGGATTTTTGCCAACCGATGCTGGACGAAGCCGTGAAAAAACGCGCCGGCAGCCCCCGCTGGGCAGCGATCGAGTTTTTGCCCGGCGACGGGCTGGCGCTGCCCCTGCCCGCGACGTCGTTTGACGCGGTCACGATCGCCTTCGGCCTGCGGAACATGGCTGACCGGCCCAAGGCGCTCGGCGAGATTCGTCGTGTGCTCCGGCCCGGCGGAGCGCTCTTCGTGCTGGAATTTTCCCAGCCCCATTTCTGGGTGCGGCCGCTCTACTACACCTACCTCAAGCTGGTCCTGCCCCTCATCGCGGGCGTAGTGACCGGCGACCGCGCCGCCTACGAATACCTTGGCGGCTCCATCGAGCAGTTTCCCCACCGCCGCGCGCTGGCGGTGGAAATCCGCCGCGCCGGGTTTGTCGCGGTCACCGCCACGCCGCTCACCGGCGGACTGGTGGCATTGCACGTGGCGAAGGCGTAGGCCACCCTACTCAGGCTGCGCAATAACGACGAATTGCCGTCGAGCAGCCCCGCCGTTAACCCGGGTCGCTAATCTATCACTAACTCCGGGTGCATGATGACCTGATCTAACGGAATCTTGACGAATTTCTCGCCAATTCTGACTTCGATTTCCGTGCTCAAAACGCCCGCCTGACCCACGAAACCGAGATCGGGCAGCGTGACTGACTTCGCATCGCAAGACCCGGTTTTTTGCATGATTCGGCAAATTGTTTCTTATGCTCGTAGGCCTGACGGGCTATTTCCACCCCCTTGTCACCGAACTGGGACTGAGAAAAATTCACCATTTGCTCGATCCCAACCTGCTCCGGCCACAGCGGATCGCTGATCATAACCACATAACCATTCTTCAGCCGCTTCAGTCCGTAATTTTCTCCGAGCTTTCGCCAGAAATCCTCCCGCCCCTCAAAAATCTCCCGGGCGTCCGGAGCAGTCCCGTCGGTAATGGCAATAATCAGGCCCGCAATTCGGTCGGGGTGCGCCCGGATGCCCGAGGCATCAACCGCCGTGATCCCCCATCCATCCATTTCCAGAAACCTGGTCACGCTGGTCCTTGACGTCAAATCCGGGCGCCCTGGGGATTGCTGCCTAAACAGAACCTTGGCCCAAATCTCGCCTGTTGCCTTCCCTCCTTCTCGCAGGGCAATTACGGCGGCGGGCGCTTGCGAGGCCTGCTCCCCCCGTGCACTGCAGGCGGAGACGGCGAAAACCGCACCGAACAGCACGGATTGTGCAGCTCTTCAGGGTATCGTCCGCATCAGGCTACAATTGGCCAGACCCGGCGGGCAGACAACGCCAATTCTTCAGTTGAACGACTTCCCGCAACCGCAGGAGCTCTGGGCGTTGGGGTTCTTCAGCTCGAAGCCCTTGCCGTGGAGTCCGTCGTCAAAGTCGATGCTCGTGCCCATGAGGTAGGCCAGGCTGGTCGGATCGACCAGCACCCGCACGCCCTCGCTCTCGAACTCCTGGTCGTCCGCCTTGGGCAGATCGAATGACATACCGTATTCCATGCCCGAGCAACCGCCGGTCTCCACGAAAACGCGCAGCTGCTTGGCGGCATCGGCCTGCGCAGTGTGCATGCTTAGCACCTGGCGGGCAGCCCGGGTGGTGAGGGTGATCATGGAGTGCAACCTAGGCGGGCTGACCGGGCTGTCAACCGGTGCTTCCCGCCGCCAAACAACTTTGTAGCAGGAATCGTGCAAAATCCATCGCTGTGTTCTTGCCACATGCGGGACCCGTGGTTTTGGTAAGGCTGTGTCGACGCCCGCCCTCAAGCACATCTTCAACGAACTCCAATACGAGCTGATTAACAAGCTCGCGGAGGGCGGCATGGGCCTGGTTTACGAGGCCGCGCAGAAGGGCTCGGGCAACTTCCGCAAGACCGTCGCCATCAAGCTCATTCGCGAGGAGTATTCCAGCATCCCCGAATTCCAGAAGAATTTTATCGGCGAGGCCAGGCCGGTGACCGACCTGGAGCTCTATCTGTACAGCGACCGCTATGGCCCGACGAATGAAAAGTTGGCGGTTTACCTCGCTGAAGTGTTTCCGCCCCTGAAACCCGGCTCCACCCCCTCGTTCCCCTTCCCGTCACAGCCCCGCGTCTCCACGCTCGAAAGCCAGCAGTAACCCCTTGCGCGCATGAGCGGCCCCGGTTTCAGCCAGAGCTTTCGCCAGAGGCAGGCACAGCAGCTGGTTCTGGCGCCGCAGATGCGCCAGTCGCTGAAAATCCTGCAGGTCGCCGCGCTCGACCTGCGGGCGGCCGTCCAGGAAGAGTTGCAGTCCAATCCCGCGCTCGAGGAACTGCCGATGGACGACGTGAGCCTCGAGAAGGCCGCTGGCACCGGGGACGACGACCCGGCGCCGAGCCACGACCAGCGGGAGGAGCTGGATTTTTACAAGGATTTCATGGTGTTGGAAAAAATCGGCCAAGACTGGCGCGACCATCTGTCGGACACCGGCGGGGTACGCCAGAAATCAAGCGAGGATGACGAACGCCGCCAGCATTTCTTCGACTCGCTGACCAGCGAGACCTCCCTGCAGGAATACCTGATGCAGCAGGCCGAGCTCACCGACTGCCTGCCACCAACGCTCGAGGCCCTGCGCTTCCTCGTCGGCAGCCTCGATGACCGCGGCTACCTCGACGCCACGCTTTCCGACTTGGCCCTGCTCGGCCGCCAGCCGCTGGAGACCGTGCAGGAGGCGGCGCGGCTCCTAAAGACCTTCGAGCCCGCCGGCATCGGGGCGGAGAATCTCTCTGACTGCCTCCTCATCCAGCTGGCGCAGAAGGGCCGCGATAAATCTGTCACCGCCCGCATCATCCGCGACCACTTCGAACTGCTGGTGCGCCGCCGCATCCCCGATCTGGCCCGCAAGACCGGCTTCGCCCCTGAGATCATCCAGGAGGCCATCGAGGAAATCGGCACGCTCGACCCCGCCCCGGGCCGGCGTTTCGCCGACGACGCCAACCGCGTGGTCGTGGCTGACGTGAGCGTCGCGATGGACAACGGCGAATGGAAGATTATCCTCAATAACGACTACATTCCCCGCCTGCGACTCAGCAACACCTACAAGGAGCTCATCGCCAAGGGCAAGCTGTCCAAGACCGAGAGCGACTACCTGCGGGAGAAGCTGCGCTCCGGCAAATTCATCATCAACGCCATAGAGCAACGCCAGCGGACCATCGAGCGCATCACCCGCGAGGTCATCAAGCATCAGGGCGAGTTTTTCGCGGAGGGGATCTCGAAGCTGAAACCCCTCACGATGACGCAGATCGCGGACATCATCGGCGTGCACGAGACGACCGTCAGTCGTGCCCTCGCGAACAAATACATCAAGACCCCGCACGGCGTCTTCGCGATGAAGTATTTCTTCACCTCCGGCTATCAGTCGGATGCCGGCGAGGCGGTGGCCAACACCAGTGTAAAGGAGATGATCGCGGACATCGTCGCCGGTGAGGATCCCGGCAAGCCGCTCAGCGACCACGTGATTGTCGGCCTGCTACAGGGCAAGGGCCTCAACATCGCGCGCCGGACCGTGGCCAAATATCGCGAGGAACTCGGGCTACTGCCGAGCAACCTCCGCCGGCGTTACGACTAATCAAGCCGGGGACTTTTTGGCCGCCTCGGCCGTCTGGTCGTGCAGCTTGGCGGCTTCCATCACGGTCTTGACCAGCTCGGCCAGCGACACCGGCTTGAGCAGGTAGCGGTAAAGCGCGGCCTCGTTCACGCTGCGCAACAGCATCTCCGGCTTCATGTAGCCGGTCACGAGCACGCGCTGCATGTCGGGAAACTCCTCGCGCGCGTCCACTAAGGAAGCTCAGGCCATTGCCCCCCGCCATCAGACGGTCGCATACGACGACCTTGAAGGATTTCTTGCGCAGAAAGAAGCCGGCCTCGCGCGTTGGTGCCAGGGTAGTCTCAAAATACGGCGCCAGGACCTCGGCGGAGAGCTCGATCAGCGGTTTCTCGTCATCAACGAGCAGCACTGCGCCAAGTTTGGGCTTGATGGTAGCCTTGGGTTCGGTCGCCGGGGCAGTCATTCAAAGCGCATGCCGCGCACCACCACATCCAAGGCAAACCAAAATCACCTGCCTCTTCACGGCCTGGCTGGTTTTAGTTTGCTTGCCTCAGCCGCCGCATCTTTTTTGATGCCTACTGGCATGGACCAAACTGACCTGCACGCCGCCGCCCGCGATGGCACTCTCTCCCAACTGGCTTCCGCCGTGCTTACGGCAGAGAATCTGACCAAGGGCAACGCGTCCGGCAACACCCCGCTGCATCTCGCGGCCAAATACGGCGCGCTTAGCCAGGTGCCGGCCGCCGTGCTCACGGCGGAGAATCTCCTGCGGAAAAATGACGCCGGCTACTCGCCGCTGCACCTCGCGGCCCGCCATGGCCATCTTGCCCAAGTGCCCGCCGCCCTTCTCACGCGCGCCAACCTGCTGATCCGCTCCAACAGCGGCTACACCCCGCTGCACCAGGCTGCCGCCGGCGGCCACCTCGATCAGGTCCCCGCCGGCCTGCTGAGTGCCGAGACCATCCTGATCAAGACTGACCATGGCAACACCCTCCTCCATATGGCCGCCGAGCACGGCACACTCGACCGCTTCCCAAAAATATTCCTCACCCACGAGACCCTGATCACGCCCAATATCAGCGGCGAAACCATGCTCCACGTGGCTGTCTTCAACGGCCACCTCGACCAGGTCCCGCGCGAGCTGCTGACCGCGGAGAACCTGTTGACCAAGACGGCCAACCACGACACCTGCCTGCACGCCGCCGCCATCGCCGGGCACCTCGATCAGATCCCGGTTGAGTTCCTGACGCACGACAACCTGGTGCGCCCCAGCAAATCCGGCCACACGCCCATCCACGCCGCCGCCGAGTCCGGCTACCTCAACCAGATCCCGTGTGACCGGCTTACCATCGACCTGCTCATCAGCCGCAACGATTTTGGCGACACCCCGCTGCACGCCGCCGCGGTCGAAGGACACCTCAAGGACATCCCGCGCGAGCTGCTCAACCGCGCGACCATGACGATCCGCAATTACAACGGCGGCATCCCTATCGGCGCCGCCATCCGTTACGGCTATGCCAACCAGCTGCCCGAAGAATTTGTGCCCAAACCACCGGCCGTCCTCCAGAAATTCCTGATCAAAATCGGCGCCTCCCGCCCACCCCGCGGCTAGTCCGCCGACCCGCATTCGATGAACACAAGCATCACCGCCCTCACGGCTCGCGAGATTCTCGATTCGCGCGGCAACCCCACCATTGAGGTGGACGTCAAGCTCGCTTCCGGCCACCAAGGCCGCGCAGCCGTCCCCTCCGGCGCCTCCACCGGCGAGTTCGAGGCTCTCGAGCTGCGCGATGGCGACAGGAAACGCTACCTCGGCAAGGGTGTGCTCAAAGCCGTCGCCAACGTGAAGGCCGTCATCGCCCCCGCCGTCACCGGCCTGGACGCCACCGACCAGGTCGGCCTCGACCGTGCCATGCTCGCCCTGGATGGCACGCCCACCAAGGCCAAGCTCGGCGCCAACGCCATCCTCGGCGTCTCGATGGCCGCGGCGCACGCGGCGGCCCACGCCTGCGGCCTCCCGCTCTACAAATACCTCGGCGGCCCCAACGCCAAGGTCCTGCCCGTCCCGATGATGAACATCATGAACGGCGGCGCTCACTCCGATGCCCCCATCGATTTCCAGGAATTCATGATTATGCCCACAGGCGCCGACTCATTCCGCGAGGCCCTGCGCATGGGCGCCGAGGTTTTCCACTCGCTTAAAAAAACCCTCAAAGAACAGGGCCTCGCCACCGCCGTCGGTGACGAGGGCGGCTTCGCCCCCAAGCTCGCGTCCACCGAGGCCGCGCTCGACGTCATCGCCCTCGCCGTCAAAAATGCCGGCTACAAGCTCGGCCGAGACATCAATCTCGCCCTTGACGTCGCCGCCTCCGAGTTCTACGTGAAGGAGAAGAGCCGCTACGTCTTCAAGAAATCCGACGGCCTCTCGCTCACGGGCGACCAGATGGTCATGTTCTACCAGGCGCTGATAAAGAAGTATCCCATCATCTCCATCGAAGACGGCTGCGCCGAAGGCGACTGGACCACCTGGAAGAAATTGACCGACGCCATCGGCGATGAAATCCAGCTCGTAGGCGACGACATCTTCGTCACCAACACCGAGATCCTCAAGCGCGGCATCGACACCGGCGTCGCCAACTCGATACTTGTCAAGGTCAACCAGATCGGCTCACTCACCGAGACTTTTGACGCCGTCGAGATGGCCAAGGAGGCCGGCTACACCGCCGTAATTTCGCACCGCTCGGGCGAGACCGAGGACGTGTCGATCTCCGACCTCGCCGTCGCCACCAACGCCGGGCAGATCAAGGCCGGCTCGCTCTGCCGCACCGACCGCGTCGCCAAATACAACCAACTCTTGCGCATCGAGGAGGAACTAGGGGAAAGCGCCATTTACGGCGGCAAGATGTAGTCTTGCAGCCCGGCGGCGACTTGCTTTCGCTGCCGCCTACGAAGTCCATCTAACACTGAGCTTCGTCAACACACTGGGAAGGCCGGACGTTGCGAGACGCCCGGCCTTTTCAGTGCCGGAACCTCCACCTCTCGCGAGCGTCTGTTCTTGCCCGCCTTTGCGCTTCCCCCAGCCTGCCCCCGTAAACTGCGCCAACCTCCCGCGATTCCTTTTCGCCTTTCTCCTCTCAGGTTGCGCGCCTCTGCTCCGCGCCGCAGAGCTGGCAGCGCCGCCGCCCCAGACCGCCATCCCAACGGTCGGGCCGGTCATCACTCTGCCGAGAGTTCAAATCAGCTCCGGCCGCATCCGCGAGCTCGACAAGGTCATCACCAAGCTGGAAAAGCAGATCGCCGGGAAAACAAGAAGGTGAAGACGGGTGAACTGGACCGGGCAATCAACAGCCCTAAGCTCGCCAATGCCGCGGCCATTTTCGGCGGAAATTCCGCCTCCCATCTCGCCGCGGTTGCCGCCATTCGGGTTAGCCTTATGGAAAACGAGCGCGCGATGCTTGAGTCAATGAAGCTCCCCCGGACTCTCGAGTCTCTGGCAGCAATGGAAGTGGCACTGGAGCAGCTCCGCGCCACCCGCCGGAACCTGGACAGCGTCCAGGCGCAGCGCTCGATCAGGTCTGCCTCGGTCTTATTGGAGGGCCTGTCTCCCCACGGGTCGCGGCTGGCGGGGAGGCCAGCCCTCCCCCCAGGCTAATAGTCGCGTCCGCCGGGACGCGGACCCTCCATCACTCCACGTGGAGGATATAGCCGCGGAGGTATTCGCTCTCCGGCATCGTCACGAGCACCGGGTGGTCGGGCGGCTGGTGGCAGAATTCCAGCACGTGCACGCGCCGCTTGGCGTCCGCGGCCGCTCCCGCCAGCACTGTCCGCAGTTCGTGATCCTGCATGTGATACGAGCAGGAGTAGGTCGCGAGCACCCCGCCGGGAGCCAGGGCCTTCATCGCCCGCAGGTTCAATTCCTTGTAACCGCGCAGGGCGCTCTCCAGCGCCGACTTCGACTTCGCGAATGGCGGCGGGTCGAGGATGATCAGATCCCACGCCGGGGCAGCGTCGCGCTGCGCGGTGAACCAGTCGAACACATTGGCCGCCACGAACTCGGCCACCAGCCCGTTGCGCTCGGCATTCTTCTTCGCCTGCCCCACCGCATCGAACGCACTGTCAAGCCCGCGGACCATCGCCGCGTGGGCTTTCGCACAATGCAGTGCGAAGGAGCCCTGGTTGCAAAAGGCATCGAGCACGCGCCGTCCTTGGGCGTATTTGGCCACAGCCGCGTGCTGCAACCGCTGGTCGAGGTAAAATCCGGTCTTCTGCCCACCCTGCAGGTCGAGCCAGTATTCAATGCCATCGATCTTGGCCCAGCGGGGCCCCCACGGCTGGCCCGAACGCGTGTGCACCTCCACCGGCAGTCCCTCGAGCTTGCGGATGTTCGCATCGTTGCGGAAAATAATCTCGGCCGGCTTCGCCAGCTCCGCCAGCAGGTCGCTGATGCTCGTCGAGCGTTTCTCCATCGCCAGCGTCTGGATCTGGGCCACCAGCGTGTCGCCAAACTGGTCCACCACCACGCCCGGCAAGTCGTCCGACTCGGACCAGACGAGGCGCTGGAAGCTGTTCGCTTGTCCTGAGCCTGTCGAAGGGCTCCGCCGTTCAATGGCTTTGGTCAGCGCGGCGCGCAGATACGCCTCGTCAAGCTCGATGCGTTCCCGGCTCAGCCGCCGCCAGACAATCTGTGACTTGCTGTTGTAGATGCCGCTGCCGAGGAACCGGCCGGCCCGGTCGCGGCATTCCACGACCGCCCCATCGTGTGCGGCGGGCAACAGCGCCTCGCATTCATTGCCAAACACCCACGGGTGGCCGTCGAGCACCCGGGACATGGCATTGGGCTTGAGTTTCAGGGAGACAGACACGGAGTCACGATTGCCCATGAGCCCCGCTTTACGAAGCATAAAAGCGCCGGGGCAGGCTATTCCGGCACCCCACTCCTTCAGAAATTCGGTTTGCTGCCCGGCACGCGCTACCTTCTGGTCAGCTCGCCAACCAACTACGACCGCATGATGGGGCCTTTGCCCGTGGGTGCGCGATCTGCCGCCAATCAGTATTGGTCGGCGTTGGAACGCTAACGGACGAACTGCGCCTGGCGGTCCGCGAGAGCACCATAGAAATGATGCGTCCGGCTCACCTGAAGCTAGATTTTTGAGCGGAACCCCGCCTTGTCCCAAAAACCTTCCGGAGTGCGACGGTGGTTGATGAACAGGTAAAGACCGAAGGCTAGATTCAGGGCACTGAGCGCGAATGGGAGTGACAGGGGAGTCATGAGGTTGACCCACTCTACACCGATGCCCGCCCGCTGCCTATGCGGCCTAACCCCTAAACTTGGTTACGGGTTCTTCGTAGCCTATAAGCGACCTGGAGTCTGCGGCCCGGCTGGTGACTGACACGAAAGCGTGCAAAGCGTTGGGGCGACGGCGGTATGAGTTTTGGCTTCACCTTGTCCTCCTGGACCCGTTTCCTGCCCAACTCTCCTCACCACAGCAGCCGTTCCCATTCCGTCCTCGATCATCCGTCCTCCGTCTTCTGTCCTCTGTTCTCTGCTCCCTCTCACTTTCACCCCTATTTGTCTCGCATGACCGCAGCCCAGGAAATCGCGCGCCGTCGCACCTTTGCGATCATCTCGCATCCCGATGCGGGCAAGACGACGCTGACCGAGAAGTTTCTCCTTTACGGTAACGCTCTGCACCTGGCCGGCTCTGTCACTGCCCGTAAAAACCAACGCGCCACCGCCTCCGACTGGATGGAGCTCGAGAAACAGCGCGGCATCTCCATTTCATCCACCGTCCTCCAGTTCGATTACGCCGGTTGCGCGATCAACCTCCTCGACACCCCCGGCCACAAGGACTTTTCCGAGGACACCTACCGCGTGCTCACCGCCGTGGACGCCGCCCTCATGGTCATTGATGCCGCCAAGGGAGTGGAGACGCAGACCCGCAAGCTCTTCGAGGTTTGCCGCCGCCGCGGCGTGCCGATCTTCACTTACATGAACAAGTGCGACCGGCCCACGCGCAGCCCGATCGACCTGCTGGATGAACTCGAGAATGTCCTCGGCCTGCAGTCCTCTCCCGTCATCTGGCCGCTCGGCAACGGCCCGTCATTCAAGGGCGTGTTCGACCGCCGCACCCGCGAGGTTTACCTCTTTGAGCGCGTGGCCGGCGGCAAATACCAAGCCCCCGTCCAAGTCACTTCGCTCGACGATCCCGCCGTCCGCGAGAAACTCGATGATTTCGCCTTTGCTCAGGCGAAGGAACAGCTGGCGATGCTCGACGGCGCCGGCCACCCGTTCGACCTCCGGGCGGTGCAGGCCGGCCAGCAGACTCCCGTCTATTTCGGTTCCGCCGTGAGCAACTTCGGCATCCAGCTGCTGCTGGATGGTTTTTTGCGGGACAGCGTTCCTCCGCAGCCCCGCTGCTCGGCGGCAGTTGCAATTGATTCTGGAGGCGCAGCGCCCCAGCTGCGCAACGACAGCGGCGAGGTCGCCGCCGTTCGAGAGAAACGTGTCATCTCTGTGGATTACCCGAAATTCTCCGGCTTCATCTTCAAGATCCAGGCCAACATGGACCCAAAGCACCGCGACCGCATCGCCTTCCTTCGCGTGTGTTCCGGAAAATTCAAGCGTGACATGGTCGTCACCCACCAGCGCACCGGCAAGTCGGTTCGCCTTTCCTCTTCGCACAAGCTCTTCGGCCAGGAGCGCGAGACCGTGGACGTGGCCTGGCCGGGCGATGTCATCGGCCTCGTCGGCCACAGCGAGTTCGGCATCGGCGACACGCTCACGGACGACAAGAGCATCAACTATGACGAAATCCCGCGCTTCCCGCCCGAGGTCTTCACCTACATCTCAAATCCCACCTCCGCCGACGCCAAGAAATACCGCGCCGGCCTAGAACAGCTCCTGCAGGAAGGCGTCGTCCAGTTCTTCACCGCGCGCAACGGCCCCGCCGGGGCGACGCTCCTCGCCGCGGTCGGCCCGCTGCAATTTGAGGTGGTGCAATGGCGCCTGCAGGCCGAATACAGCGCCGAGTCACGCCTGACCCCGACGCCCTGGACCCTGCTGCGCTGGCTAGAGCTGCCGGAGGCGGCGACCGTGAGCCTGTCGAAGGGGAAGCTCGACTATTCCAAGTTCATCATCGCCACCGGTGTCAGCTTCGGCACCGACAAGTTTGACCACCCCGTAGTTCTCTTTCCCAATGACTGGACGATGCGTTATTTCGTTGAGAAAAACCCTGAGCTAAAGCTTCACGAGCTGCCGTTGGCATAGAGCAAATATCGATCGGACTTGGCTGGGCATTTTCGGCCCGGCTGTGTCCGGTTGGATGCCCGGAATTCCCCGCCCCAGGCATTGGCGGCTTGGCTCGGCAAATGGAACCGGCCATACAGGACGACGCGAAGGCAGGATACGTTGACAAGACAGTCGTGATCTTGGGTCCAAGCGCAGTAACCCATGGGAGCACCCATTTCTCGCCGGTCCATAAATGAATTTGCGGACACGCGCTATTCGCCGACGCCGAAACAGCTTAAGGCAGCGTTCGCTACCGCGTGGGTAGCGAAAACCTTGTGCGGATAGAATTGAACGGATCCCGTCATACTGGCGTGATGCGTAAAATATATTGTCACTACCCCGAGGCCCCCATGTCGATCCGTCGCCGTGCTTAAATTAAATCCATTCTTCGGGACTGTCAAAGGTCGGGCCTGACCAACGCCTGATAGATCAGCTGCCTGGACAATTCCTCCAAGATCGGGGTCCAAGGCTCAACCCGCTGAACCATCCCGATCGAAACGATATCGTTGGTCGGATCAATCCAGAACCAGGTAATGGCATACGGCACCGACTCGGGCGTCTACCCGCACGGCTGGAACGGCAAGCAATTCCACACCCTGGTCACCTGGGGCATGATGCCCCTGCAGGCCATCCAGTCCGCCACCATCACCGCCGCCGACCTCCTCGGTTGGAGCACTTGGATTGGCCAGCTCGCGCCCGGTTTCTACGCCGACCTGATCGCGGTCAAGGGCGACCCGCTCACCGATGTCACCCTGCTGGAGCACGTGGATTTCGTCATGAAAAGTGGCAAAATCTGCAAGAACAAGCTCACCGCCGACCCGGTGAAGGTATTCGATTAAGCCGGCCTCAGTGCTCCAGCCCGATCAGCAACGCACCGAGCATGGTAAACACCGCGCCGAGCAGCCCGGCCTCGTAGCGCTCGAAATTTTTCACCTCGATCTTTTCCAGCCCGATCAGCGTCAGCCACGTGAAGAGCATCATGCCCGCCAGCGTCGCGACGGCGAGAATGAGGCTGAGCACGACAAACCCCCGCCAGCCGAACTGCACGCCGGAAAGATAGACCGGCAGGAAACCCTCGCACGGTGACAGCGTGAGCATGACGAACAGTCCGCTGATGGCAGTCCAGTCCGCGGCCTTGGCCGACACGAGCTGGCTGTCCTTCAGTTCATCGTCCCAATGGCTGTGGTCCGACTCATGCCCGCAGTGCTCGCTGGGATGGTGGGGCGCACCGAGCACGTGGTGATGAACCACCCCGCCGCGCCACTGGCGCCAGAAATAGAACAGACCGATCGCCAGCAGGATGCCACCCGCGATCCAGGGAAATAATTTTCCCAGTTGCTCATTAACCTGGAAACCAAACCAGGCGATGCCCAGGCCCAGCAGGCTGGTCAGCGCCACATGCCCCACGCCGGCGAGTGCCGACACCGCCAGGGTCTTGGCCCGGCTCCACCCGCGCGCCCGCGACACCAGCACGAACGGCAGCCAGTGCGTCGGGATCGCCGCATGAAAGAAAGCCACGGTAAAACCGGTGACGGCGATGGTCGTGAGGACGGCGATATTCATGTGGGAGAGCGCGGGCGGCGAGAAAACACCGGGCGATGCGCCCTGTCGACCCCGAACCATACCAAAGTCGTCAAGAGCCCCGATCGGAACGTTCCCACTATTTTGGTTTCTCATTGGGCCCAATCCCTGTCATCCGTGACAGTTCAATATGCCGCCCGACCTCAACGCCGTCCGCACCTATCTCCTCGCCCTGCAGGACGGCATTTGCGCGGCGCTGGAGCGCGAGGATGGCGGCAAATTTCAGGAAGACTCCTGGACGCGTGGCGAGGGCGGCGGCCGCTCGCGGGTGCTGAGCGACGGCGCCGTGTTTGAGCAGGCCGGCGCGGGATTCTCGCATGTGACCGGCACCGCCCTGCCCGCCTCCGCCACCGCCGCACGACCCGAGCTGGCCGGCCAGCCGTTTCAGGCGATGGGCGTCTCGCTCGTCATTCACCCGCGCAATCCCTACGTGCCGACCACGCACCTGAACGTCCGCTTCTTCCAAGCCGGTACCGTCTGGTGGTTCGGCGGCGGTTTCGACCTGACGCCCTATTACGGCTTCGACGAGGATGCCATTCACTGGCACCGCACCGCGCGCAACGCCTGCGGCCCCGAGCATTACCCAAGGTTTAAGCAATGGTGCGACGATTATTTCTTCCTGAAGCACCGCGGCGAGCCGCGCGGCATTGGCGGCCTGTTCTTCGATGACTTCAACGTCCCGGGCTTCGAGAAAAGTTTTGCACTCATGCGCAGCGTGGGCGACGCCTTCCTGCCCGCCTATCTGCCTATCGTCCAAAAGCGCAAGGCCACGCCTTCAGGCCAGCGCGAGCGCGATTTCCAACTCTATCGCCGCGGCCGCTACGTGGAGTTCAACCTGGTTTATGACCGCGGCACGCTCTTCGGCCTGCAGAGCGGCGGCCGCACCGAATCCATCCTCATGTCCTTGCCCCCGCTTGTCGCCTGGCGCTACGATTGGCGGCCTAAGCCCGGCACACCCGAGGCGAAGCTCCACGATATCTTCCTTAAACCAAAAAATTGGGCCGATGAATAGCCGCCAAAGATTCCTCGCCGCCTGCGCCTGCGACCCGCTCGACCGGCCGCCGGTCTGGATCATGCGGCAGGCCGGCCGCTACCTACCCGAGTATCGCGCCCTCAAGGCGAAGAGCTCCTTCCTGGAGCTGGTGCACACGCCCGAGCTGGCAGCCGAGGTCACGCTCCAGCCGATGCGCCGCTTCGCCCTCGACGCCGCCATCATCTTCTCCGACATCCTCGTCATCCCCGAGGCCCTGGGCCAGGGCTTCAAGTTCCGCGACCAGGGCGGCATCGCCATGGATTACCGGCTGGAGAACCGCGCGCAGCTCGACCAGCTCAACCCGGTGGGCGTGGCCCAGCGGCTCGCTTACGTCGGCCAGGCGCTGGAGCGCGTTAAGGCGGAGCTGAAGGGTGAAAAAGCCCTGCTCGGCTTCGGCGGTTCGCCGTGGACGCTGGCCACCTACATGCTCGAGGGCGGCAGCGCGGAGAATTTCGAGCACAGCAAGGCCGTCTTCCATTCCGACCGCCCGTTCTTCAATGCGCTGATGGAAAAACTCACCGCCGCGCTCATCGAGTATTTCTCCATGCAGATCCGCGCCGGCGCTGATGCCATCCAGATCTTCGACTCATGGGGCGGCATTGTCGCCGGACCGGATTACGAGGCGGCCTCGCTGCGGTGGATCCGCGACATCATCGCCGCACTGCCCAGGCATTTTCCTGTCATTCTGTTTGCCAAGGGTGCAACGGCGCAACTCACCGACCAGGCTTTCAGTGGCGCCAGCGTGCTCGGGGTCGACTGGACCATCGATCTCGGGGACGCGCGCAAGCTGGTGCCGGGCAATATCGCGCTGCAAGGCAACCTCGATCCCGTGTTGCTGAACGCCACGCCGGAGGTCGTGCGCCGTGAAACTACCCGCCTGTTGGAAACCATGCGTGGCGCGAAGGGTCACATCTTCAACCTCGGCCACGGCATCATGCCTCAGGCCAAGATCGAGTGCGTCGAGGCGCTCGTGCACACGGTGACAAGCTGGATGTAATGGCCCCAGCATCGATCGCGATTGCTGGCGGCCGGTCTCACCGGCCTGACCGCCGCGTGGCGGTTGCCATCAGCGGCAGCGCCCGCGGCAGAATATCGCTCCCGGATTGCGTGAAAAGCGGCACGAAACTGGCCCGGAAGGTCCTGGCGCGGCGTGAGGGACTGGGAGGCGGTGGGAGGGGCTTTATGCCCGACTGGAAACCTGAGGAGGGGCATATATGCCCCTCCCACTTCCTGCCCAGTAGCCGGTGAAACGCGGCATTTCTCATTCCGAAATCCGCACTCCCAAATCGAAAATCTTATCCCGGTCTAGCCCCTTGACTACCCCCCTTGGTTGAGTAGCCTGCCGCCCCTTATTTCCGATGGCGCAAGAACTCAAAGACACCCTCCTGCTTCCGAAAACTGATTTCCCCATGCGGGCGAACCTGGTGCAGCGTGAGCCGGGCCGGGTGGCCCACTGGGAAAAACTCGACCTGCACGCCGCCATCCAGCGGAAGCGTGCCGGTGCGCCGGCCTTCGTGCTGCACGACGGGCCGCCCTTCACCAACGGGGATGTTCACATCGGCACCGCGCTGAACAAGACGCTCAAGGACATCATCAACCGCTACAAATCCCTGCGCGGTTTCCGCACGCCCTATGTGCCCGGCTGGGACTGCCATGGCCTGCCCATCGAGCAGAAAGTCTCGCGGGAAATCCAGGAAAAAAAGCTCACGCTCACGCCCGCCCAGCTCCGCGCCAAGTGCGACGAATTTTCCGAGAGTTGGATCGCGAAACAGACCGCGCAGTTCAAGCGCATCGGCGTGCTCGCCGACTGGCAGCACGAATACAAGACGAAATCGCCGGCGTTCGAGGCCGACATCGTCCGCACTTTCGCCACGTTCATCGAGCAGGACCTCGTCTATCGCAGCAAGAAGCCCGTTTACTGGTCCATTCCCTTCGAGACCGCGCTCGCCGAGGCGGAGATTGAATACCGGGATCACGTCTCGCCCTCCATCTGGGTGAAGTTCGCCGTGCCCGCCGATGAAGCGAAGAAATTCGGTCTGCCCGCCGACCAGCCGCTCTTCATCATCATCTGGACTACCACCCCGTGGACGATCCCCGCCAATCTCGCCATCGCGCTGCATCCCGAGGTGGACTATGTAGTCGCCGACCTCGGTGCGCAGCGGATCATCGTCGCACAGGCCTTGCTCGGCGCCGTCGCCACTGCCGCCAAGCTCGAGACGCCACCGTCCGTCGGACTCACGCTCAAGGGCTCCCAGCTCGATAAACTTTCGGCCCGCCACCCGTTCATCGATCGCGCTTCGCCCGTCGTGCTTGCCGACTACGTCACCACCGACAGCGGCACGGGTGCCGTGCACACCGCGCCGGGCCATGGCCATAACGACTATCTCACCGGCCTGAAATACGGCCTGGAAATCTATTGTCCCATCGGTGACGACGGCAAATACCTCGACGACGGCCGGATTCCTGCCGAGCTTGTCGGGCTGACGACGCTTGAGACCACCGAGGATCTCGCCGCCAAGAAAACCTCGCCCGCCAACATCGGCGTCCTGAAGAAACTCGACGCCGTGGGCGCACTGCTCGCTAAACAAAAACATCCGCACAGCTATCCTCATTGCTGGCGCTCGAAGACCCCCATCGTCTTCCGCGCCGTGAACCAGTGGTTTGTGTCACTGGATAAAGCCGGTCATCGGGCCAAGGCGCTCGCCGAGATCGCCCAGATTGCCCAGGGCAACGGCTGGATCCCTTCGTGGGGCGAGGCCCGCATCCGTAGTGCCGTGGAGTCACGCCCCGACTGGTGCATCAGCCGCCAGCGTACATGGGGCGTGCCCATTCCGGCATTCTACGGCGCTGACAAGAAAGCCTGGCTAGACGCCGGCGTCGCGCGGGCGATTGCAGACAAGATTGAACAACGTGGCACCAATCTCTGGTATGACAGCACTCCCGCCCAGATTCTCGACGGCGTGAAGCTGCCCACCGACTGGCCCGTGCCTGCCGCGCTCACCTGCGGTCGCGACACGCTCGACGTGTGGATCGACTCCGGCTCGTCGCACGCCGCCGTGCTCCAACACGGCCTGGGCGGCACGCAGTGGCCTGCCGACCTTTACCTCGAGGGCAGCGATCAGCATCGCGGCTGGTTCCAGTCCTCGCTCTGGACCAGCGTCATCGCCTATGGCGTCGCCCCCTACAAGGCAGTGCTCACCCATGGCTTTATTGTCGACCAGGAGCGCAACAAGATCTCCAAGAGCAACACCTACGAGAAACCCCAGACCAGCGAAGCCTACATCACCGATTACGGCGCCGACGTCATCCGCCTCTGGATCGCCTCGCAGGACTTCCGCGACGACATCCCGATTTCCAAGGAAATCCTGTCGCACGTCAACGAGGCCTACCGGCAGATCCGCAACACCCTGCGCTTCCAGCTTTCCAACCTGTTCGACTTTGACCCGACCAAGGACGCCGTGCCCTTGAGCAAAATGAAGCGTCTTGACCGTTGGGCGCTGCATAAGACTGCCGTCTTCATCGAGGAATGCACCCGGGCCTATGACGCCTATGAGTTCCATCGCGTCTACCAGCTCTGCAGCCAATTCTGCACGGTAACGCTCTCGGCCGTCTACCACGACATTCTGAAGGACCGGCTCTACACGCTCGGCGCCGCCAACCTGCTCCGCCGATCGTCGCAGACCGTCCTCCACCATATTTTTACTAGCCTGGTCAAAATTCTCGCCCCCTTCATCACCTTCACGGCCGACGAAGCCTGGAGCTACGCCACGACGGGCAAGGAATACTGCGATGGCTCGGTCCACCTGCAGAACTGGCCAGTCGCGCCCCCAGAGTGGACTGATCCGTTAATGGCCGCAGTTATGGCCACAAGGCTTCAAGACCGAACAAAAATCAATGGAGCTATTGAAAGACTGCGCGCCGAAGGAAAAATCGGCAAGTCACTCGATGTCGCTGTGACACTTCCTGCACAGGTAGAGGAGAAATCATTGTCTGACAATGAGAATGAGTTTCTCGCTGAACTATTCATCGTTTCACATGTCGACATCGCGTCCGAACCTGATTCTAAGCTCAGCGTGCGACCGTGTTCTGAACTTGGCTTTGTCCGCTGCCCGCGGTGCTGGCGCTGGGTGCAAGCCTTAAATTCCACCCCGCCCAGAGAGGTTTGCCCTCGGTGTGCGGAAGTCCTTAGCTCCTGACCCTTCCCCCTTATGGCCAAGAAGAAAAAGTCCCACGCAAAGAAGAAATCCGCCGCCAGGAAGCCGGCCAGAAAACCCGTGAAGGCCCGGGCCAACCCCGTTGCCCGCAAGCCCGCCCCCAAGCCGGCGCCCAAGGCCGTCGCGCCCATCGCCCATCCGCCCGTCAAACCCGTCCCGGTCAAGGGCAAGACGACCATGACTGCCGCTGACCTGAAGCGCATGCTGCTCGAGCGCAAGGCAACGCCCGCCAAGGCCATCGCCTTCAGCTTGGATGAGGTCCGTGAAATCGCCAAGAAGCACGAGAAGCTGGCCGAGAACTCCAGCAAGACCGGTAAAAACCCCAAGCCGGGCGCCTTGCCCCGGAACCACGATCTCACCGCCCGGTTGGAAAAGCCCCACAAGCCGCACCACGTCAAGCCCGCCTCGCTGGCCGACATCCTCGGGTTCAATCCCCGTAAGGGCAAAATGCCAGAAGTTATGGTGAACGAGGCCGAAGTGCCGGATAAATTCCGCCGTTACTACCGCCTGCTGCTCGAGCTCCGCCGCCACGTGCTCACCAAGCTCGGCGAGCACACGGAGGAGACCCTGCTCAAGTCGGCCAAGGATGACTCGGGAGATCTCTCCGGCCACGGCCAACACATGGCTGACGCCGGCACCGACACCTTCGACCGCGACTTTGCCCTCAGCCTGGTGTCCAGTGAACAGGAGGCCCTGTCCGAGATCGAAGCCGCGATCAAGCGCGTTCATGCTGGCACCTACGGCATTTGTGAGTCGACCCAGAAGCCCATCGCCAAAGAGCGCCTGCTCGCGGTGCCGTTCACCCGCTACTCGGCCGAGGCCAAGAAGCAAGTGGAGCGCCACTCGCACCGCCCCATCGAGCGCGGCGGCCTGTTTGGCGACGGCACCGAGGAGGAAGGCGGGAAGATGTCCGCCAACGACGGCGGTGACGAGTGATCATAATTTCGGATTATTGATTTCAGATTTCGGAATAATGGCAACGCCGCCGCCCCCAGACCATTCCAAGCCGGGCCACGGCAGTACCGCCGCAGCCAAGCCGGAGGCTCAATCTACCCTCCGCAGTCTCCGCCCGGCGACGGCCGGGACGGATACCGGGCCCACAACAGCGGGCAACGGTGCTAAATCGAAGATCGAGCGCCTTCTCGCCTATCGGCGGCTGTGGCTGCTGGCTGGCATGATCATCGTATTGGACCAGCTTACAAAGCACTGGATCAACGCCCGCCTGCCTCTCGGCAGCTACGGCCCCGGGGTCAGCATCGAGGTCTTCCCCGGCTTTTTCTACCTCGTGCACGTCGGCAACACCGGCGCGGCGTGGAGCATGTTCACCGGCATGAGCCTGTTGCTTGCCCTGCTGGCCGGTGCGACCTTGCTGGCGATTTTCTTCTGGCGCCGGCAGCTTGGGCTCCGGCAGCCGGCCGCGCAGTTGGCCTTTGGCCTGCTCTGCGGCGGCATCGTCGGCAACCTCTACGACCGCATCTTCCGCGGTGAAGTATTTTTGCGGGGTCACGTCTTAGACTTCCTCGATTTCCACTTCGGGAGCTACACCTACCCGACGTTCAACGTGGCCGATAGCGCTATCTGCGTGGGTGTCTTCTGGTATGTGCTCTGGTCACTACGCCAGCCCCCTTACCAGGAAAACCCCAAATCCCAAACACCCGACACCAAGTAAAGATCCCCGGAGCAAGCTCGCTCCCACATTGGCAAGCCAAGCGAAGTCAGCATCGGGATATTGGATCCAAAGGTAATAAATCCCCACACCCAAGCAAGCCTCCGCGGTTCCTTGGCCTGTGGTGTTTCGCCGTTTCGCGGCTATTCCACGTTCGCGATCTGCTCGCGCACTCGCTCGAGCTCGTTCTTGAGCTCAATCACCCGCCGGGAAATCGCGAGGTCGTTGGCCTTGCTGCCAATGGTGTGAATCTCGCGCCCGATCTCCTGCAGGATGAATTCGCCCTTCCGGCCGATTTCGCCCTCCGCTCGCAGCAGCTCCCTGAACTGCGCCAGATGGCTGCGCAGGCGGGTGATTTCCTCGGTCACGTCGCAGCGGTCGGCAAAGAGCGCCACCTCCTTCAACACGCGCTCGTCGCTGACGTCCAGCTCGAGCCCGGCCTGCCTCAACCGTTGCATAAGTTGCTCCCGGTAGACGCCGCTCACCTGCGGGGCACGATGGGCGATTGCCTCCACCGCCTGGTGCAGTTTTTCCAGCCGGCCGAGAAAATCTATCAGCAGCGCCTCGCCCTCCTTCGCCCGCATCGCCGCCAGTCCCCGGAGCGCGGTCTTGAGGGCCTTCATTAACACCGCGGCCGTCGCCTCGTCGGCCGGCAGCCTGAGGCCCGTGTTCTGGGCACTGGCAATCTGCCAAAGCAGCTCACTTTTCGGCTCGAACTTGAGACCCTGCGCCTTCGCCAGCCTGGCCAGCTGCTTGAGCGTCGCGGCCACCGCTGCTCGGTCCCACTCGGGGCTGGCTGATTCCCTCCCGGCCACCTCCACAGCGACGTGCACTTTGCCCCGCAAGGCGACCAGCCGCACTGCATCGCCAACGGCAGCCTCATAGGCCTGCCACTCGTCGGGCAGCGCCATAGTCAGGTCTAGCCCACGGCGGTTCACCGAGCTGACCTGCACGGTCAGGGTCTGGGTGCTGAGTTTGGCGGTCGCCCGCCCATAGCCGGTCATTGAATTCATACGGATGGGAGATTAACCACGAAATTCACATATGGGCACGGATATAGAGTAAGAATTTTCCAACCACTATGAGGCCCTAAAGATGAGAGAAGATTAGTGGTTAACCGTTTTGCTCCTGAAGCTTTCATGAATCCATCCATGAGCATCGTGAATTCCGCGGTCAAAATCCGAGATTTAAGCCTTCTGTTCCAGCAGCCTCTGCACCTGCTGCACGTCCTTGTCGCCTCGGCCGGACAGGTTGATGAGGATGATCTTGTCCTTCGCCAGCGCCTTGGCGCGCTTTAAACCGTGGACGATGGCGTGGGCCGACTCGAGCGCGGGAATGATGCCCTCCGTGCGCGAGCACAGCTGGAATGCCTCGAGCACCTCGTCATCGGTGGCATGGGTGTAGTCAATCCGGCCCGCGTCGCGGTAAAAAGCGTGCTCGGGGCCGATGGCGGCGTAGTCGAGGCCGGCGGATACGGAGTGCGTCAGCTCGATCTGCCCGTCAGGATTCTGAAGAATGTAGCTCTTGCTGCCCTGCAGCACGCCGAGCTTGCCGCCCTCGAAGCGGGCTGCGTGGTCGCCGCGCTTGAGGCCGCGCCCGCCCGCCTCAACACCCGTGAGCTTCACGCCCTTGTCACCGAGAAATTCGAAAAAACAGCCGATGGCATTGCTGCCGCCGCCGACGCACGCGATCATCTCGTCAGGCAGCCGGCCCTCGCGGGCCATGATCTGCTCGCGCAGCTCCTGGCCGATGACGCGGTTGAAATCGCGGACCATCATCGGATACGGATGCGCCCCGAGCGCCGAGCCGAGGATGTAGTGCGTGCTGCGGAGATTGGTCACCCAGTCGCGCATCGCCTCGTTAACCGCGTCCTTGAGCGTCTTCTGGCCGGCGTCGACGCTGACGACCCGGGCACCCAGCAGGCGCATGCGGTAGACATTCAGCGCCTGCCGCTCCATGTCCACCGCGCCCATGTAGACAATGCACTCGAGGCCGAACTTCGCGCACACCGCCGCCGTGGCCACCCCGTGCTGGCCGGCGCCGGTCTCTGCGATGATGCGCTTCTTGTCCATGCGCCGCGCAAGCAGGGCCTGCCCGAGAGCATTGTTGATCTTGTGCGCCCCGGTGTGCAGCAGATCCTCGCGCTTGAAATAGATCCTCGCCCCGCCGCAGTGCCTGGTCAGCCGCTCCGCGAAATACAGCTCGGTCGGGCGGCCGGCGAATTCCTTGAGGTGGTGCCGCAATTCCTGCTGGAATTCCGGGTCCACGCGTGCCTGCTCGTAGGCCGCGGTCAGCTCCGTCAGCGCGGTTATCAGCGTCTCTGGCACGAACACGCCGCCATAACAGCCGAAATGCCCGGAGGCATCGGGTAACTGGCCGGGGGCGACGGGAGCTGGCTTGGCGGCGACGGACATGCGTGGATACGGATAGATTGCGGAACAGCTGAACGCAAATCGGATTTGTGGCACGAAGCAGAATCACCAAACCCCAAGCTCCAGAGAATCACACCGATCGAAGCCAAAACCAAAATACCATGCCCAGTTTGAGACTTGGCAATTCAGTGGAGCTTGGATGTTGGCGCTTGGAGCCTTCCCCACCTCACGTCCGCTTGATGGTCAGCAGCGTGTAGTCGTCCCGCAGCCCGACCGCGTCAGAGAATCTCTCCACCGCCTGCAGGATGGCATCGTTGATCAGCCGGGCGCTGCCGCTGTGCGCATCACGCAGGGCGTCGGCCAGGCGTGCTCCGCCAAATTCCTTGTCGTCCGCATTCGGCGCCTCGGTCAGGCCGTCCGTGTAGAGCACAAGCGTCGAGCCCGCGGCAAAATCCAGCGTCCTGTCCGCAATCACCGATTCGAACAACTCCGTGTCTACCAAGCCCACCGGCATCCCCTCGGAGCCCACAAATTCGCTCACAAATGCTCCGGTCGCGGAGTCGCGGCGCGAGCAGAGCGCCAGTTCGTGGCCGGCGCGGGCCATAGTCACCTGGTTTCGGCCTGCGTCAACCACGGCATAGGTGATGGTGATATACATGCCTTTGCGCATGTCGCCGGCGAGCGTGCGGTTCAACTCGGCCAGCACCCGTGCGGGCGAGTTGTGCGCCGGCGCGATCTGCCGCAGCGTCGTCCGGCAGATGGCCATGAGCAGCGAGGCCGACATGCCCTTGCCCGCCACATCCGCCACCGCCACTCCGACCCGGTCGTAACCGAGCTTGAACACGTCGTAGAGGTCGCCGCTGACCTTTTGCGCCGCGAGGTAGCGGGCATCGATGTCGAGCCCGGGCACCGACGGCATCTCCCGAGGCAGCAGCATCAGCTGCACGTCGCTGGCCAGCGCCAGATCGAGGTCGAGTCGCTGCTTGTCCACCTGCAATGCGAGAAAATCGGCGTTGTGCACCGCCAGGCCGGCCTGCTCAGCCAGCGCCGCCACCAGCGAGTAGTCCGTCTCGGAAAACGGCAGGCCGTCGGCCGAGTTGCACACGCACAGCACGCCGATCAGGTGCCGCCTTACGGTGATGGGCGCGGCGATGACCGAGCGCACTACGAGTGCCTGGTCGTCGTGCTTCACGATGCGCGGGTCGTCGGAGGCCTTGACCACCAGTTCGCCCCGGCCCGTGGCCGCCACGCGACCGACGATGCCCTCACCGACGGGAAACGACTCCGACTTCAACACCTGCTCGATGAACTTGGCCCGTGAGCCGAGTTTCATCCGCTGGGTGTCGGGGATGGGCCGGTGCGGCGGGAACAGGCCCTCGACCGCCGCACCACGCATCAGGTTGTCGCTCCCCTTCTCGAAGATGCAGGCGCTTAGCGCACCGGTGCTCAGGATCGCCGCATGGACGATGCGCTGGAACAGCTCCTCGCGGGGCAGCCGCTCACCCACCGCGTCCACCATGGTGTGCATGTAATCGAGCACGATCTGCCGCTCCTCCATCAGCGCCTGCTTCTCCTCCTCGTGGCGGGACGCCTCGCGCTGGGCCCGCCAGTAAAGCGCATAAACCAGCGCCGCGCCGATAAAACCGCCGAGCAGGAAAAGCATCATACGGCCGGGAGTTTAAGAAAAGCCGGACAAGAAACCATCGATAAACACAGACGCGCACATATAATGGGTGGAACCTGGCCTCCGGACGGGTTCTGGGCGCGTCCAGAAGCCGCGCTCCACCGAGCAGACTCCGACTGTTAGCCATCTGGGTATATCAGTGACCATCTGTGATTGAATTTGAATTCACCTTGCAGGCTAGCGGGATTCCACGCGGTTGCGCAAGAAGGCGAGCACATCCTGGAGTTTCGCGTTATTGTCCGCATCGGCCGAGATCAGGTTCTCATGCGCCTCCTGCACCAGCCGGGCGGTCTCGATCTTCGTCCGGGTCATATCGTCCAGCGCCTGTGCTCCACCGGTGAAATTCATTTGAAAGTTGCCCGCATCCACCGTCGCCAGCCGGTGTAATCCGAGGTTGCGAATCAGCTCCAGATTGCGCTCCCCCACCCGCACCAACGTCAGCAAGCCCGGCGGGGTCAGGCGGCGGAGCTCCAGCGCCGCGCCGGCCAGCACGCCAAGGAAGGTGCTGTCCATGCTCGTGCAGTTCTGGAAATCCACCACGAAGCGCGTTTTCCCCTGCCGCATCATCTCCGCCACGAAATCCTTCAAACTGCCGCTGTTGGTGAACGAAGCCCGGCCCTCGACGCGCACCAGCACCGGGTCGGCGTAGGCATTAACCATAAAGGTGGGCTTGGCTGGGTTCGGCATGGAGTGATCGAAGAAAACCTGAGAGCTGAAATCAAACCGCGAGAGCGGTGACCGGCGGCAGAGGTTCTTCCCGCAGGTCTCAGGTTTCAAGTTTCAGGTTTTTCAATTCAGTTCTGCGCGACAATTTGCCGCAGCACGTAGGGCAGGATGCCGCCGTGCTGGTAGTAATCGATCTCGATCGGCGTATCGATGCGGCAGCGCACCGGGATGTTTTCCACCGCGCCGCCCTTCCGGGTGATCTTGAGGATGAGGTCCTGCTGTGGCTTGAGGGCAGCGGTGAGCCCGACGACGTCATAGGTCTCGCTGCCATCAAGCTTGAGGGTCTGGGCGGTCGTACCCTCCTTGAATTGCAGGGGTAGCACGGCCATGCCAACGAGATTGGAGCGGTGGATGCGCTCGAAGCTTTGCGCCACCACGACCTTCACGCCAAGCAGATTGGTGCCCTTCGCGGCCCAGTCGCGCGAGGAGCCGGTGCCATATTCCTGGCCGGCGAGGACTATGAGCGGCGTGCCGGCCTTTTGGTAGGCCAGGGAGGCGTCGTAGATGGAAGTCTTCACGCCGTCGGGTCCGAGAGTGTTGCCGCCCTCCTCGCCGCCGAGCATCAGGTTCTTGATGCGGACGTTGGCGAAGGTGCCGCGGGTCATCACCCGGTCGTTGCCGCGGCGCGAACCGTAGGAATTGAAATCCTCAAACGCCACGCCGCTATCGAGCAGGTATTTGCCAGCGGGCGAGGTCTTCTTGATGGCGCCGGCCGGCGAGATGTGGTCGGTCGTCACGCTGTCGCCAAATATGCCGAGCGCGCGGGCGCCCTTGATCCCGGCGATGCTGCCGGGCTTGATGCCGAAGGCGGTGAAGAACGGTGGCTCCTGGATGTAGGTGGACTTGGCGTCGAAGGCGTAGACGTTGCCCGTGCTTGACGGGATCTCGTTCCACTTCGGGTTCTGCGCGACGAAATTGGCGTAGAGCCGGCGAAATACCTCGGGCTTTAAGGCGGTCTGCATCTGGTCGCGGACCTCCTTCAGCGTCGGCCAAAGATCCTTGAGGAAGACATCCTTGCCGGCCTGATCCTGACCGATCGGGTCCTTGGACATGTCAATGTCCACCCGGCCGGCGAGCGCAAAGGCCACGACGAGCGGCGGCGACATCAGGAAGTTGGCCTTGATGTTCTGGTGGACGCGCGCCTCGAAGTTGCGGTTGCCGGAAAGCACGGCCGCGGCCACGAGGTCGTTCTTGGTGATGGCTTCCTCAATGGGAGCCGAAAGCGGACCGGAATTGCCGATGCAGGTGGTGCAGCCGTAGCCAACCGTCTGGAAGCCGAGCTGGTCGAGATACGGGGACAGGCCGGTCTGGTTGAGGTAATCGGTGACGACACGCGAGCCGGGGGCGAGCGAGGACTTCACGGCCGGATTCACCTTCAGGCCCTTCTCAACGGCCTTCTTGGCGAGCAGGCCGGCCGCGAGCATGACGCTCGGGTTCGAGGTGTTGGTGCAGCTGGTGATGGCGGCGATAAGCACGGAGCCATGGCCGACTTTTTGGCCGTTGACTTGGGCGCTGACCGTGGAGAATTCCTCGGCCTTTTTGCCAAAGCCGTTTTCGGCGACGGGTTTCGAAAACGCACCGACGAACTCCTGCTTCATCCGCGGCAGCTCGATGCGGTCCTGCGGGCGCTTCGGGCCGGCGACGCTCGGCACGACAGTCGAGAGGTCGAGGTCCACCACCTGAGAGTAGTCGATCGCGCCCTTCTGCGGGATGCCCCACAGGCCCTGCGCCTTGTAATAGGCCTCGTAGGTGGCGACGTGCTGGTCGTCGCGACCGGTAGCGCGGAGATAATTGGCGCATTCGGCGTCGATCGGAAAGAAGCCCATCGTCGCGCCGTATTCGGGCGCCATGTTCGCGATGGTCGCGCGATCCACCACCGGCAGCGCCGTGGCGCCGGGGCCGAAGAACTCCACGAATTTGTCGACGACCTTGGTCTTGCGCATCATCTGGGTGACGGTCAGCGCGAGGTCGGTGGCGGTGACGCCTTCCTTGAGCGCGCCGGTCAGGTGCACGCCGACGACATCGGGCGTGAGGAAATAAACGGGCTGACCGAGCATGCCGGCCTCGGCCTCGATGCCGCCGACGCCCCAGCCCACGATACCGAGGCCGTTGATCATCGTCGTATGCGAGTCGGTGCCGACGAGCGTGTCGGGATAATAGACCTCGCCGGCGTTGAGCACGCCCTTGGCGAGGTATTCGAGATTCACCTGGTGGACGATGCCGATGCCCGGCGGCACGACCTTGAACGTGTCGAAGGCCTGCATGCCCCACTTCAGGAACTGGTAGCGCTCGCGGTTGCGCTTGAACTCAAGCTCGAGGTTCTTTGCCAGTGCCTCGGCGTTGCCCGAGAAATCCACCTGCACGGAGTGGTCCACCACGAGGTCCACCAGCACGAGCGGCTCGATGATCTTCGGGTTCTTGCCCAGCTTGGCGACGGCCGAGCGCATGGCCGCGAGGTCCACCAGCAGCGGCACGCCGGTGAAATCCTGCAGCACGATGCGCGCGACGACGAAGGGGATCTCCGCCGTGCGGGCCTCCGTGGGCTTCCAGCTGGCGAGCTCGCGGATGTTTGACTCCATCACCCGTTGGCCGTCGCAGTTGCGCAGCACGGCCTCGAGGATGAGCCGGATGCTGACCGGCAGGCGGGCAACCGCAGGAAATTGCTTCGCCAGGGCGGGCAGCGAGTAAAACTTCCTGCCGCTGGCAAAGGCCTGCAGGGTGTTGAACGGGTTCGGGAGGGACACGGGAGTAAGAAGAGAAACCTGAAAGCGAAAACCTGAGACCTGAGGGTCGGCTTCGCCGTGGTCTGGAATGATGACTATTGGTTAGGGAGCGGAGAATTATTCAGGTTTCAGGTCTCAAGCTTCAGGTTTTGGATAACGCGGCCTTGACCGCGTTGAAATTCGGCAAGTCCTTCGGCGTGGTGGTCTGCTCCGCGTATTTGATGACGCCGTCCTTGCCGATGACGAACGCCGCGCGCTGCGCGGTTTCATACATCCCGGCGAGATTTGGCAGAACCACCCCGTAGGCCCGGGTGACGGTCTTGTTCAGATCGGACAGCAGCGTGATCTTGATGTTGTTGGCCTTGGCCCAGGCTTCTTGCGCGAACGGACTGTCCACGCTGATGCCGTAGACGGCCGCTCCGAGCTTCTCATATTCGCCAAGACCGGCGGTCTGGTCGCACATCTCCTGCGTACAGACACCGGTGAACGCGGCGGGGAAAAACAGCAAGACAGTCTGTTTCTTGCCGAAATTGGCGCTGAGCTTGACGTCCTGCGGGCCGTCGGCGGTTTTGGTCTTGAGGGTGAAGTCGGGGGCTTTGGTGCTGGTGGCGAGAGGCATGGGAGGCAGGGGGTTGGAATTAAAGGAGGCGGTGGAGGAATTCCGTCGCGTAGGAGCCAATAACTAGAACCTCCCGCGTTCGCGCGGCAATCCATTTTGTACCAATATGCCGGACGGTCCGGTCCGGGCAAACCTCGGGCCCAGAGCACTGGGCAGCGGAGTATGAGGATGGCTGCTAAATTTGCCCGTCGCACCCATTAGTTCTTCTGGCGTCACTGCGCACTTGCCACCCCTGCCGCCGCGGCCAATAACCAGAGTAACTCCATGACGATCCTGGATGAACTCGAATGGCGCGGCCTTTACGCCGATTGCACGGACCGCGATGCGCTTGCCAAGCGCCTCGCCGAGGGCCCGCTCACGCTTTATTGCGGCTTCGACCCCTCCGCGGACTCGCTCCATGTCGGCAACCTCGTGCCGCTGTTCGCCCTGCGCCGCTTCCAGCAGCACGGCCACTTCCCCATCGCCCTCGCCGGCGGCGCCACCGGCATGGTCGGCGACCCCTCCGGCAAGTCCGACGAGCGCCACCTGCTCACGCCCGACCAGCTCGAGCACAATCTCGCCTGCATCAAGCCGCAGCTCGCCCGCTTCCTCGATTTCGACGGCGTGCCCAACCCCGCCCGAGTCGTCAACAACTACGACTGGACCGGCGCCCTCACCTTCCTCGAGTTCCTCCGCGAGACCGGCAAGCACATCACCGTCAACTCCATGGTCGCGAAGGATTCGGTCAAGTCGCGCATGAACGAGCGCAGCGGCGGCATCAGCTTCACCGAGTTCACCTACATGCTGCTGCAAGGTTTCGATTTCTGCCACCTGAAGAAGACCTTCAACTGCGAGCTGCAGGTCGGCGCCACCGACCAGTGGGGCAACATCACGGTCGGCACCGAGCTGACCCGCAAGAAACTCGGCGCGACTGTCTGGGGCCTCGTCTTCCCGCTCCTCACCAAGTCTGACGGCGCCAAATACGGCAAGACCGCCGACGGCACATTGTGGCTCGACCCCAAGAAGACCAGCCCCTACCGCTTCTACCAGTTCTTCGTGAACAGCGACGACGCGGACGTCATCAAGCTGCTCAAGACGCTTACCTTCCTCTCGCAAAGGCAAATCACCGCGCTCGAGGCCAAGCTGAAGGCGGAGCCCGGCGCCCGCGCGACGCAGAAGGCCCTCGCCAAGGAAATAACCACGCTCGTCCATGGCGCCGAAGCACTCGACACCGCGCTGAAGGCCAGCGAAATCCTCTTCGGCGGTTCGCTCGACGGCGTCACCGAGGCGATCTTCAACGACGTGGTCGGCGAAATTCCGACCAAGGATCTGGAGAAGGCAAAGCTCGACGGCAAGGGCACGCCCATCGCCGATCTCGTATTCCACGCCGGGCTTGCCACGTCGAAGGGCGCCGCGCGCAAGGATCTCGAAGCCGGCGGCATCTACCTCAACAACACCCGGGCCACCCACAAACGGAACATAACGGCCAACGACCTGCTCTTCGGCAAGTATCTCCTCCTGCGCAAAGGCAAGAAGAGCTACGCTGTCATCTCGGTTCGCTGATGATCTGTGGTCGTGTCACGCTGCAAGACGAGAAGGCGGATTCCGCCGCTCCGCTCTTCCGCGTTTCAGCGATTGCTCGTTTCCGGGCGGTGCGTCAAAATTGTCAGCCAGCATCAGCGGTAGAACGCTGAGGCTCAGCTGTGGGTCGCGAACTTTCGGTAGTAGCCTGCTCGGCGGTTCGCTTAGGCCAGTATCGTCCGAAACCCCAACGTCCGCCAACCAGCGCTGCGAGCACCTTCTTCAGGCTGGCGACGCGGCCGTTGATCATCTGGCCCTGCTTGCCGGGCCCAAAGTATTACGTATCAAGGTCGAACGCGCTCCACACAGTCGAGCCGTGTCTCGGTCCATGTTCACAAATTTGGCTGGCATGTCTCTTGGCCGCGCCAATGCAAAAAAATTCAACGGCTGCCGTGAAAGTCCGATAAACTGCCAGGATATCCGTGGTCAGATTCATTGGGTTATGAGTCATTTGAAAATCCCCGTGGCGACCGGGGATTCTGACTTATAGCCGTGTAATGGTCAAAAGAAGTTACCACGAGATCGCCATTGCGGCGGCGGACCGGCGGTCGGTAGCTTGGCCATATGGAGAGATGTGCAGGCCCAAGCGGAATTCCGCGGCGGGATTTCCTGCGCACGATGGGAGTCGGGGCGGCAGCGCTGACTGCGCCCTCCATTCTCCGTGGCGCTTCGGGACAAGGCCGCCGGCCGAATATCCTGCTGATTCTCGCCGATGACATGGGGTATTCGGATATCGGCTGCTTTGGCTCCGAAATCCCGACGCCCCATATCGACTCCCTGGCCAATCGGGGTGTGCGGTTTACCCAGTTCTACAACTGCGCCGTCTGCTGCCCCACCCGGGCCTCGCTGCTGACGGGACTGTATCCGCACCAAGCCGGCGTGGGCTGGATGGTTTCACATGGCGCGGATACGCGTCCCCCCGGGCCTTATCAGGGGTATCTCAACACCCGGTGCGTGACGATCGCCGAGGTCATGAAGAGCGCCGGCTACCGGACGCTGATGTCCGGCAAATGGCACGTGGGCGAAAGCCGGCCGCACTGGCCGGTGGATCGCGGATTTGACCATTGCTTCAGCCTGATCAGCGGCGCGGCAAATTATTTCGACATCTCAAAGGACTACCTGCCGGGAATCACCCGCCAGATGGTGATCGACGATCAACCCTACCATCCGCCCCGGGAGGGCTTCTACATGACCGACGCCATTGCGGACCGCGCGGTGGAACTCCTCGCCGGGACGGAGCAGGGTCGGGATCCATTTTTTTTCTATCTCGCGTTCACGGCTCCGCACTTCCCTCTCCACGCTCCGCCGCAAGACATCGCCCGGCACCGCGGACGTTATCGTGGCGGCTGGGACACCCTGCGCGCCAAGCGATTCGCCCGGCAGCAAGCCATGGGTCTGGTGGGAGCGGAAGCCGCACTGTCGCCGCGCGATCCCACCGTGCCGGCGTGGGGTAACATCGAAGATCCCGAACTGATGGACCTGCAGATGGCCATTTACGCCGCGCAGGTCGAAAAGATGGACGCCGGTATTGGCCGGGTCCTGGCCGAGCTGCGCCGGACCGGCAAGGACAAGGACACGCTGGTGATTTTCCTGTCGGACAACGGCAGCAATGCCGAAACGGACTGCCGCCGTTTCCGGAAACGGGAGTTCAACCGCCCGCCCTATCTGGGCGGACCGGAATCCTACGAGGCCTACGTCGACGGGTGGGCCAACGCCAGCAACACCCCCTTCCGGAAATACAAGTCCTACCTGAACGAAGGCGGGATCGCGACCCCGCTCATCGCCGCCGGTCCCGGAGTTCGGGTGAAAGCCGGCAGCCTCTGCCATGAACCCGGGCACATTGTCGATTTGATGGCAACCTGCACGGACGTCGGCGGAGCGGAATACCCCCGGCGGCTCCAGGGCCGGGAAATCCTGCCTATGGAAGGCGTCAGTTTCGTCCCGCTGTTGCAGGGCCGGAAATCACCGCGGACCAAGCCGATCTTCTGGGAGCTGGAAGGCCGGCACGCGATGCGCGACGGCCGGTGGAAACTGGTGGGCAGGGAGGACGCCCCGTGGGAACTCTACGATCTGTCCCGCGACCGGAGCGAATTGCACAACCTGGCTGGCGCGCAGTCCGAGCGCGTGCAAGCCATGACCGCGAGCTATGAGAGCTGGGCCCACCGTTGCGGCGTGCAATCCTGGAATAAAATCTCACCGACCCTGAGCAACATTCCGGGAATCGATCCAGTGCAGGGGACGTAGGCCACAATGCGCGAGCCGGCGATGCCGTTCACGGTGATCGTGCCTCCCCGCGTATAGTTCAGGGGATTGGTCTCGCCGGCAACACAACCTGGCTGGCGCGCAGCCCGAGCGCGTGCCAGTCATGACGGCGAGCTACGAGATCTGGGCCCGCTGCGGCGGGCAATGAAATGGGGCGGGCCGGGAGCGGCGAATGGCGGTGCCCGGCTGGCTAACCGCCGCAGCGAAGCTGATCCGGCGACCAGCGGTCAGCGCGGCCGGAAAAGTGAACCAAGAGACCCTCGTTTTCCAGAAATTCGACATCTCGTACCCGTGGCGTGGCACGATAGGGATGAAACACCGCCACAAAGACGGTCCGGGAGACATTCCGTCTTCGAAGGACGAAGCCGAAGGAGATTGTAGGGGGATTGGCCGGTGAGACGCCCGTAAACACTTGCTCGCCGGCCGTTTCGGGCATCCAAAGCAGCATGCCCAACGAGCCCTCGCGCCACTGCAACTGCATCGGACTTGACGCCGTGCGTTCGCTGACGTCGCGCAGATGCTGGTAGGCCGCTCCGCCCGCGATCGATTTCACGCGATGGGCTGGACAGTCGCTCGTGAGCGCGCCGGCATTGTGATAGATCCAGTCGATGCCACGCGGCCCGGCGCAGTCGGCCTCAAACACATCGACGAAGTATTCGGTCCGGGCATGAATAGCGCGGCGCAGTTTCACGCCGGCCCACTCCACCGCCACGACCGCCGAGCCAGAGTCAAAGCTCTGGAGTCGGCCATGAGCCGTCGGCTGCGATTCACCGTCGATGAGCACGGTGTTGTGGCTGAGGGTCTGTCGATACCAAGTCTCGAGCGACTCGACGCCGTAGCCGGGCGTGCCGAGATCGGGAGAGAATCGCCAACCATGCGACCAGCCGGTCAAGCTCAGCTTGTCGGGATGCCCGTGATGGCCCCCATGCGGGCCGTACTTCAGCAGCAGTTCCAGGTTTTTGGCGGGACGCAAAATCGCCAGTCCGGACTCCGGCAGATTGATGCTGGCCCTGGCCGGCGCTAGGTCCGGCGGCAGTACTTCAGCGCCGAACAACAACGCGAAGACGCTGTCGCGTGGAACTGCCCGATATGCCTGCTGGAGCGTGGCGGCGAAAACCGGATCGCCATAGAGCGCAAAAGCAATCTCGTAGAAATCGGGCGCCGGCGGCACGCCGTGACAACATTCGCCGAGGATGCTGGTGAAGTACCAGCAATCGTTGGTGGCCGGAAGCGTGCCGTCCGGGTACGCGCACTGGATGGGCGCGTGCAGACTTTTAGGGATAGCACCGTCGCTCGTGATGTCAGTGCCGGGGTCATGCCGGAAGACGAGCGCCGACATCAGAATCGCCCACACCGAGTAGAAGTGATAGCTCATGGACCCCTCGAGCCAGAGCCCATCGCCCAGCATCCCGTCCCGCAATTGGGCGCGCTGCCCCAAGGGGCCATCGAGGGCAAAGCGGACCAGGTCGGCGCGCCCGGTCACGCGTCCGATCGTAGCGATGGCCGCATTGTGCCAGCAGGTGAAGTTGTGGATCGCGCCGTAGCGGCGACGCACCAGATGTTCCGCTGCCGGCACCAGGAGACGCGAAATGATCTCGTTGGATTCGGCGGCGGGAAGTGTTTCGGCGATCAACGAATAGGCCCAGGCCAGCGGGATACTCCACACGGATTCGTCCAGCGTGGTGTAGGTGGCAATGCCGGGGTTCTGTCCCGTGCGCGGACAACCCCGATAGAAATCGTACCTCACCGCGTACCCAAGCAGGATGCCGCGAACGGTTTCCTGGTGCACTGCAGCCCCTTCAGCTTTCCATAGCACAGCCAGCCGCAACGCGGCTTCCGCGAGATGGTGGTTGACGAACCAGCGCCAAGCGGCGTCGAACTTTTCACCGGTAAACCGGGCTTGGTCCACGGGACAGCGATGCTCCGCCGGACGGTGCGGATCGAAACGAAGCTCCACCCCGTGCTGGGGACAGATGAAGTCGTGGTAGTGCCCTCCCGGCGTTTCCGGCACAGCCAGTCGCATGGCGGAAAATTCGTCCGCTTCCCGCCGGAGCCGCGCGAGTGCTGGTTGGAAAGCCGCGCTTCGGGCACGACGCGACAGGTTCTGCAGTTCCGCCGGCGTGAAAATGCAACTAGGCACGATAGGCCTCCAGCGTCGTGCGCGCGATCCCGTCCCACGACAATTCACGCAGCCGCTGCTCGATACCGGGACGCAGCGCGTCGCGCCGGATGGCCTGCGCCTGGTCGAGGGCCCGCATCAGTCCTCCCGCGCCCGTGGGATTGTAGACTGCACCGACCGTCTCATCGACCAGTTCGGGGAGACAGCCGATGGCGGGAACCAGGACCGGGCAGTGGAAGGAGAGCGCGGTGATTGCACTGCCAGAAGTTAGGATGTCGGTGAACGGGAAGACCGCGACATCGGCCGCGTTGAAGAACCACTGCAAGTCCTCGGCTGCATAAAATTTCGATTCCCGCAGCACAATGCGCGAATCGGCCCGACGCGCTCGTTCCACCACCCGGGCGCCGTAGTCGCTGCAGATGCGCGCCGCGAATAAAAAGCGCAGGTGGTCGCCCCGCAAGGAGACGAAGCTCTCGAGGAGCTGATCGACTCCCTTGTTGGCGCGGACGTGGCCGAAGAACAGGTAGACGAAGTGGCGTTCGTCGAAGCCAAAACGGGCCCGCGCTTCCGGCGGACTCACGACGTCCGGATAGGCGTCGCAGAAATGTCCGTGTGGCGCGTGAAACACCCCCTCCCTGCGATGGAAATTTTGTTCCAGCAATTTGCGGGCATGTTCGCAATGGACGATGACGGCGCTGGCGCAAGCGGTGATGCCGAGCCGGGCGAGATGGTCGAGGTCGTGGGTGGTGCTGTCATGCGGGTAGAGATTGTGCATGGTCCACACCACTTTGTAGCCGAGAGAACGCGCCAGAAAGAGCGCGTCGATCAGGGAGGCGCAGCGGCTGGTTGTTTCTTCGGCGGTGGCGCCGTTGTACAGCCACCAGGGCCAGTGCAGGTGCAGTACATCGAATGTGTCGCGATGGGCCCGCAGCCATTCAGGCGTCAGGTTCTCCCGAAAGCCGGCCACCGAACGCACTCCCTGAGCTTCCATCGCGCGGGCCAGCAAGGCGGCGTAGGGATTGGACCGATCGAGCGAGAGACCGGCCGGATCCCAAAAAACCAACGCTTGCATCGCGGGTGGTGGCCCGCCCGGCGACTGGCCGCCGCCTGAGGCAGGGCTCGTGGTCAACGGTGCACCTCGATCCCGCGAAAGCCAACGAGGTAGCGCAAGACGAAGGGACTCTGATACTCAATCGGCATCACGGAGAACCAAGAAAGTATTTCCCGGCATGGCAACGCTACATTACACTTGCTGGTAGGAAACTGGATTTATTTATTACTATTAATTACACGCGGACTGACCTGCCCCCCTGCGCCTGCGCCAATGGCCGAGACCCAGCAGCGCAACTCCGCTGGCCGTCAGAACCATGGTGGATGGCTCCGGCACGGGGGTGAAGCTTTGCCCTGCGAGGCCCTGAATGAAAGTAAATGTGCCGCTGCCAGTGATGGGGCCGAGGTCGGTGCCAATGCCGGTCAACGGATCGATCGAAGTCAGGATGCCGCCTGCATTCACCCGCGTGGCGAATAGCAGACCGGTGCCAGGGTCAAAATCCAGCCCGCGCCAGATCCCCGCTACGAGCCCATTGGGCAGGGCCGTGCCAGCTGCGGTCGTTGTGTTGAGCTTGATAATTCGGTCCTGGTCATCCGCCAGTCCGAATAGCGTGGCGGTCACCGCATCGTAGCCCAGTCCCTCGACGCTGGTGAATCCACCCGAGATAGTCCCGATTAACGTGTGCAGCGAGGTGGCAATACTGTAACGGTAGAGCCCGTTGGAATTGTTGTCGGTGATGTAGAGAAGCTGGTTGTCCGGGTCGAAGGCGAGCCCGTTCGGGTTGCCCCCTGTCGAGACCACCGTCAGCAAAGTCGGCTGCCCGGCAGGGGGTTGATGCTGTAGAGCGAACTGGGGGAACCGATTGCATAGAGAAGGCCGCTTGCGCTATCGTAAGCGAGTCCGGTCAAATCCGCCTGGCCAAACGGCCCGATGACCTGCCCGACTAAGGTCGTCGCGTTGACATTGACGAGAGTTTCGCGGAAACATCGGATCCGAAAATCAATTGCGCTCGCGCTGAATTCGCGCCTGTGAATGCCATGAGCAGGCCAAAGAGTCGGGCTAGTCTTGGAATTCTTATGCCAAGTCTTTTTTCTGAAATCGCCCGAATATGCAAACCCGAGGACTGTTCTGCGTCATCCACTCCAAGAGCGAGCAAGGGAAACTACGGTTAAGTTACTGCTATGAAACCGGGTTCCCCATCGTAGGCCCCTTTTCGCCTTTCGCGCGCCCGTAAATCTCATCACCCTGTAATGCATAGGCAGCGCTCGCACCTTTCACCTCGGCCAACACCGCGCCGACATCCCGGCTGCACCGCCGACGCGGGAGCAAACGCCGAGGCTGTCCGGCCACCAACTGGGGTGGGATGACTTCGCGGCGCTGGCGTGACGTAGACTTGATGGTCAGGTCACCGGTTTTGCAAAGTTGCCAGTCATTGCTGTTGCAACGGACCCAGCCCCAGTCTAATCTCCAATCAGAGTCCTGTGGGCTATTAGTGCCTGATTACTTGATTCTCTACCATGAATACACCGCCATACGATCCCGTGCAGTTACGCCGACAATTTCTCAGGAACGGCTATGTTTTGCAAGCGGGCTTTTTCAATGCCGCAGAGATTGCTCACGTGCGCGAACATCTTGCACGTTTCATTCGCGATGTAGTCCCGACCTTGCCCGCAGGGCATGTCATGTACGAAAACAAAGACGACAAAGGGACATTGAAACAGTTGGAATTGTCAAAGTACGATCCGTATTTCCGGGCCATGCTCGTCGGTGGTGAGTTGGAGAAACTGGCCTCCGTCGCGCTGGCCAGCCCCGTGGAGGGAAAGGCCCTTCAGTATTTCAACAAGCCGCCCCGCCTCGGCAAGCCCACCCCGCCGCATCAAGACGGCTACTATTTCATGATTACTCCACCGGAGGCGGTAACCATGTGGCTCGCGCTGGATGTTGCGGACGAGGAGAACGGATGCATCAGTTACGTGCGCGGTTCCCACCGAAGCGGCATGCGACCGCATGGACGCTCGGAGACCCTGGGTTTTTCCCAGGGCATCACGGATTTCGGCACTCGGGAGGATTTGACCAATGAGGTGCTGCTGCCCGCATTACCGGGCGACCTTCTGATCCATCACGCCATGACGATCCATCGCGCGAAGGGTAACCGCTCCCTCGTCCGCAACCGGCCAGCTCTGGGTTTAGTCTATTATTCTACGACGGTTCGTGAGGATAAGAAAGCCTTGGTCGCGTATCAAAATAAACTGACGACGGAATTGGACGCCGCGGGCAAAATCTAGATCCCTGCTGCCTGTCGGCAAAACACTCGCCAGCCCAGTCGCCGACGTAAATCTTCCCGTCTTCCGAAGGTCGGCGTTTCGACGCAATGGTTGAGCGGCCAAAGGCCCAGGACGCCTCTAAAAATACTTCGCTCAACTTCGCATCTACTCCCCCCATTTGTCGCACTATAGAAGCAAACTGCGCATTCGTAGCATTCAATTAAGGAAGGTCTAACCCGAGTAGGGTGTTGACTTTTTTCTCCGCAGGGCAGTGGTTGCTCCTCAACCACCATCAAATGGTCGCGGCAGGGAAGAGGAAAAAACATGAAGCACGAACCAACCCGCTGGATCAGCGACTATGAGCGCACCGGCTATCTGGTTGTCGAGGATTGCCTAAGCGCCGCAACCTTGGCGGCGTTGCGAAAGGCGATTGAGAAAATAACCGCTGATCCCGACAGCCTGCCCACTGAAATCAAACGCCATCTCGATTTCGAGCGGGACTACGTTAAAAAGAACCCGCAATACAATGACCTCTCCCCCCAACAGGTGGGCAATGCCCTGCGGAGCATCAGGGAGTTGCCGCTGCTCGATCCGGTTTTCGCCGACTTTATTGTCTACCCGCCGGTGTTGGATGTGCTGCAAAATCTTTTTGGGAACTCGGAATTTAGCTTTTTCAACTGCAAATGTATCATCAAGGCACCTCTGGTCAGCAGCCGGTTTCGTTGGCATCGTGATCAGCCTTACGTGCAATACACCAGTCCCAATCTGATAACGGCCATGCTTTGCCTGGATGACATGACCGGTCAGAATGGAGCCACCATTATGCTGCCTGGCACACATCGCATCTCGCACGACAAGGACAATCCTGCCGACATGGATATTCAGGACAAAGACCTCCCGGATGGGCCGCGTGTAATGGTCACCTGTCCCGCTGCATCGCTGGTATTGTTCCACGGCAGCGTCATCCACGGCGGCGGAGCCAACCGCTCCGACAAGCCCCGCCGCAATATTATCAGCATCTGGGCCGGTCCGGAAAACCTGCCGATTGCCGCAAAACGTTACGCCTGCGAAGGGTTGATGCCCCGTAGCGTTAAACCCGAGCGCCAGCGCCAGCTTTATATGTCCTTCCCGCATCTATTCCCCCCATAAGTCCGCGCCTTCCAGGGAGCGCGGTGCTCTGCAGCGGCTGTGGTCTGGCTTCGGAGGAGTGAAGAGCCCCGGAGCAAACTCCGGGGCATTTGCGGCATAAAGTGTCGGTTTTGTGGGAGCGAGCTTGCTCGCGACTCATCCGCCAACCGTCGCGAGCAAGCTCGCTCCCACCATATCAAACCAAGCCGAAGCCAGCTTCGGGGTATTGGAGCCAAAGGGAATAAAGGCTTTGCCGGAACTGATCGCCGGTGGCTTGCTCGATCTGTACCTCTGGCTCGACCCGAATCGTTTCACCACAGCCCCGAGACACGGCCTTCACGAAGTTGGTGGGGTGGGCGAGATTGCGGCAGGCGACGCTGGAGGCCCCGTTCTCCAGAAAATACTGGTCGGCGGCGGGGGCCAACTGACTTAAGCCGCACCGCACCGCCTTGTCCTGCGAGGCATGCCTGACTGTCCGGAACACCGAATCACAAGGGCGGCGAGCAGCCCGATGACCGCCACGACGATGACGGCCTCCCTGGCGGCAAAGCCCTTGTTGGAACAAGGCTTCATTCTGGTAATCTCGCGGGCGAGATCACCCGCACTCCCATCAGCGCATTGAGGGCAACGCGCTCACCCCATATACCATTTGGCTCCTGCTCGCGGCATGTTTTGAGGACAAGTTGTCTAGGGCTACGGCAACTTGTAGTGCAGCACAAGGTTGTCCTTTGATGTCACGAATGCGCTGGTCACGGTCAGTCGCAAGGCGACAGGCGCGTCGCCCGGGGAGTGCGCGGGGCGCTTGAACGGCACCTGGAGGGTGGAATGGGCGGGCACCATTATCTCGCCAGCCGGCCAGAGAAAGCGGTCCTCCTCGTCCGCAAGCGTCATGGTCAGCGGCAATGAACTCAGGTTGCGCAGCGAGATGGCGTCGTTGGGTCGGACGAGCGGGTCCGACGCTGGGCGTTCCACTTTCAGGGCTGCCCTGATCACCGCTTCCACGGGGTCGCGGGGACCCCAGAGCATGCCGTGGAAGCAGGCGATCGTGCGGCGCTGTTCGAGAGCCTCACGCACGTCTGCGGGAGAGGACGAGCGCGCCAAAAGGAGTGTCATTGGCCGGTGCAGTCCCTGCCTCGCATCGACGCTGAGATCGACCGGCCAGTGCGCGTCAGATACCGCAAATACATTTAAATTGTATTGCAGGCACCAGTCGAGCACCTGCGGCCACATCCACACCCCACGCACCTGCCGCTGCCCGCGGTCTTGCCGGCCCATGGCCACCTGCGTGTTGTAGATTTCGATGCCGTGCAGCCAGCCCGAGTCGAGGAACGCTCTGACCTCGTCAGCCAGCACGTCGCCGCCGCCATAGGCACCGGGATGGGCCCAGGTGTTGAGCGCCCCCTGCTCGCGCGCCGCCCGCATCGCGTCGGGGAACGGCACGCTGAGTGCCTGCTCGTCCTTTAAAAAGTTGACGATGAAATCCGAGTCCACCGGAGGCCGCCGAACCTGCCCGATCGTGGAGACCTCCGCGCCCCGCACGAGTGTGAGCCCGAGGCGGCGAGCCGTCGGCTCCGCCCGGCCGAACGAGCGTGCGTCGTGCTCCGGCAGCACAAAATCGATGTACTCGGCATGATCGGTGATCGCGAGCACGTCGAGGCCGTCGCGCCAGGCTTCGATGACGCGCGTCTCCGGAGTCACCTGGCCGTCCGAGTAGAGGGTGTGGATGTGAAATTCGCCCTTGATCACCCGGAATCCGCCGGCATCCGGAAACGTGAATTCGCGGCGGCTGATGTCGGGGATTTCCAAGCGGTAGGGCCATGTCCCCTTGCGCGCGAGTTCGTTGTAACGTGGACTTACCTGGGCCGCCGGCAGGGCGGGCCCGAGACAGGCCGCCAGCAGGAGCAGCAGTTTCATCAGAGTCCGACACCGCGGGTATACCGGCATTCCCGCGGTCCCGGCCGCGGCAGGATCCGGACGAATCCGGGCAAATGACGTGCCCGCCGGGACAAGTGTGCTGCGTATGGCCGCCTCCCGCCCGCCCCGCTTCGGTGCCTCGACAGTTACATCCGACTGCGCAACCCGCGCCAGCACGCGGGGTGGCAGCAGCATGGGGCAGAGGGAAGAGCGTGAATGAACCATAGGGCGTCGTGGACAAAATGTTGGGGCTACGCGATTCCTTTAAATCGCCGGCCGCGGTCCCGGCGAGACTTATATCCAAATCAGAAATGCTGCCCGGCTCGCAGCGAGTGCGCGGTCATCACCTGACTTCAGGCAGTTGGGGCAAGCGGCGGCATGCCTGCAGAAATAGTCCGCACACGCTTTTCCGGAGGTGCAAGTTTGCGGTAGCGGCGCCCGCCGCGCGTCGTTTCCAAGAGCCGGCGGTCATAGACCGCCGCTAACAGGGCGTCCAAACGGGTACCACCAGAAATCGAGCATGTTCTCGCTGGCGCCCCGCCTGATCGCCGTAGAACGACCACAGGAATGGCGGCAGGGAAAATGCGGACCAGGGCTGCACGCGCTTGCAGACAAACTCGGCGCGCCGAATCGAGCCGACCGCCGCCGGACCTTCGATGACGGCCAGCAGCGAGCCGTCGAGCTTCAGTGCAGGGGTGATCTACTGCGGAAATCATGGTCGGAATTTTCAAACACAGCCGCGCTATCGGTGAGCGGCGAAACCTGGAACGCGCGTTCTTCTGCCGCGATGACAATCCAGTTTTTGATCAGTAAGCGGTTGCGGCATTTCCCCAAGGCCACGGTGATTTGGGTCTGAACCGAAGCGCCGCCCGGCTGACGTGACCCCGCTAAATCAAGCCACTTGAAGAGTTAGTCTGGAGCCCATAAAAGGAACCAGACTATGAAAGGGAAACGCTACAGTACTGAAGACAAGATCCGCATCTTGCGGAGTGCCGATGGCGGCAAAAGCATTGT
>SIBQ01000024.1 GCA_009695095.1 Lacunisphaera sp. | reverse complement strand
ACAATGCTTTTGCCGCCATCGGCACTCCGCAAGATGCGGATCTTGTCTTCAGTACTGTAGCGTTTCCCTTTCATAGTCTGGTTCCTTTTATGGGCTCCAGACTAACTCTTCAAGTGGCTTGATTTAGCGGGGTCACGTCAGCCGGGCGGTGCCGTGAATCCGGACCAGTCCGCGATGACGGTTGGTGATCATGCGTGCGCGAAGCTAGCAGGGCGGACGCCTTCGGCAAGCTCGACGCGCGGACCGTCTTTCGCTCTCCCACTGCCTCACCGCACTTCGGCCAGCAGGTGCTCCACCAGGTGCGAGCCAATGAACCCTGCGCCGCCAGTGACGAGGCAGCGCTGCGCGCTGAGGTTCTTGCTTATGGGTTGTAGGTTATTGGCCATTGCTTCGTGTCTACTGCGATCTCTGCGTTAAAATCTGCAGGGTTTCAGCTATCGCTCCTTGCCCCTAGCTCGCGGCTCAAAGCTTAATACCCTTCAACCACGAGCGGTTGGCGACGTGCCAGTCCACCGTTAAACGGAAACCGTCTTCGGGGGTGACCTGGGGTTTCCAGCCGAGCAGGCGCTTGGCTTTCGCGATGTCCGCCCAGGTTTCCTTGATATCAGCAATGTGCGGCGCGGCGCGATGAATCTTCGCGCACACCGGCGAAGAGCTAAGGGGTAAGGGCGAAGAGCCAAGAGTCTCCCTTGCCGCTTTGCCCTTTGCACTTTGCGCAGCAGCCAGCGCTTTCTCGATGAAGGCGATCACTGTCGTGAGAGAAAGCGGCTGCCGCCCGCCGCCGAGGTTGATGATCTGGTAGCCGAAGGGCTTGACGGCGAGGATCGTCCCGCGGGCGATGTCATCAATGTAGGTGAAGTCGCGCGACTGCGTGCCGTCGCCAAACAGCTCCAGCGGCTTGCCTTCATCAATCCACTTGATGAAGCGGAAAATGCTCATGTCCGGCCGGCCGGCCGGCCCAAACACGGTGAAGTAGCGTGCCACGGAAATATCGAGTCCGTAGAGCTTGTGATAACTGTAGGCCATCAGCTCGGCCGCCTTCTTGGTCGCGGCATAGGGCGACAGCGGCGTGTTGACGGGCTGATCCTCGGTGAAGGGCATCGGACACCCGTCGTAGAGCGACGAGGTTGACGCCAGCACCTGCTTTTTCACGCCGTGCTTCCGCTGGCACTCGAGGAGATTGAGCGTCCCGAGGACATTCGTGCTCAGGTAAACCTCCGGATGCTCCATGCTGTAGCGCACGCCGGCGCGGGCGGCCAGGCTGAAGACGGCTTCGAATTTCCGCGTGCGAAAGAGCTCATCGAGCTCCTTGATATTTTCTATATCAAGCACGCGAAATTCGAAGCGGTTATGGGTTAGGGGTTCCTTGTTATGGGTGAAGATTGATTTCTTCGGATCAGACCCACCTAACTCATAACTCTTACCCAATAACTTTGAAAGACGGTAGTCTTTCAGGCGCACATCATAGTAGTCGTTGAGGTTATCGATCCCGACGACGGTGTGGCCATCGGCGAGGAGCATCTCCGCGACCCTCGCGCCGATGAAGCCGGCGGCGCCCGTCACGAGGTATCGTGACGGCGCGGGGTTATTGGTTATGGGTTGAGGGTTATTAGCCACTGACGTGAAGCTGTTGGTTATGGGTTATGGGTTACTGGTTATGGGGCACTGACGTGGGGTTATTGGTTATGGGTTAGAGGTTATGGGCCGAATCCAATAACAAATAACTCCCAACTATTTACTGCGCGCGATTGCCTCGCGCACGGCAGCGGAAGGCGGTTGAGGCTCAGTCGACATGTTTACCCCGGGGTGAGCATTTCCAGGCGTAAACCCGCCGGAATAAAGTCCCTGAAATCCGCATCGCGGGTCACCCAAGTGCAGCCGTGTTCCAAGGCAAGGGCGGCATGCCGGGCATCCCCCACCCGCTTGCCACTCGCCCGGGCGGTCTCGCACAGCCGGCGAAAAAGCTCCCAGTGCCGGTCGCCCGGGGCCAACAGCCGGCAGCCGTTGGTCTGGCGCAGGGCGTCAATCACCGCCAGCGCCTGCGCCAGGGGCGTGGGGCCGGCGGGATAACGGGCATGGGTGACAATCCTCACAAAGGCCGCGGCCACTTCCAGCGAAAGCGCAAAGGGCTCGGGTCCCGCGGCGAGTTGCTCCAGCCAGCGGCGATAGAAGCCGTGGGCGGGATCATCCACCCGGTGGGCGTAGATCAGCACATTGACATCGGGCATGCGCATGGAGGATCAGCGTAGATTATTAAACCGGAACTGACCGTGCCTGGAATCCGTCAACATCGAAATAATACCCTGACAGGTCTTACAGGAGATAACCGAGTAGAGACAGGAGTTGGGTCGGTTCGATACTCTGCTCTCTCCGTTTGCTCCTGTTAAATCATCATCCGGGATCATCTTGCTTGAAATGCCTTGGCCCTGCTTCGCGTCCCTTCGTGTCCTTCGTGGTTAAGAACAGTCTTTCGGCTCAGCGGCCGTCGTCCCGCAATTCCGCCAACTCGGCTGGACTGACTCCGGCCCCGGGTGTCGCGGCTTGGCCAAATACCGGCATCGAAAAGGCCCGGAGCTCCCCACCGCTGGTTTGCGGGGCGTGGAGGTAAGAACGAAGGGATTGGTTAACCAGCTCGCTTACCGTAGTTTCGCGGGCCGCTGCCTGTTCCTTCGCCTTCTTAAGTATCGTATCCTCTAAGATTAGTGTCGTTTTCATGAATTATGCCATACTTATGGCCTTATAAATGTCAAGCTTGGCGCAACCGCATCCAGAGCCAACCTACCTCACCCCGAAGTTACCCCCGAAATAGGATTTAACACAGAGGACACGGAGCTCACGGAGGAAATTCATGGGTTACCGGCCTTAATCTCTGCGGACTCTGCGATCTCTGTGTTTAAAGCAGGTCTCAGGTTTCAGCCCTGCGATTGCTTCGCGATCCACGCGCGCCATCAGCCGCGCGACGTCCGTGCCGGTGACCTTCGGCGCCCAGCCGAGCGCCTTCTTCGCGAGTGACGCGTCGCCGGTGAGATTGGCCGCGTCAGCGGGACGGTGAAAGCGGGGATCAATCGTGATGACGACCGCGCCGGTGTCGGTGCGCACTCCCGTCTCTCCCGCCCCCTTGCCCTTGAATTTCAGTTCGAGGCCGAGCTCCGCAAAGGCGGCCGTCGCGAAATCCCGCACCGAGCAGGTCTTACCCGTCGCCAGGACATAGTCGCCGGGCTGCCTAGCTTGCAGCATCCGGGCCATGGCCGCGACGTATTCCGGCGCGTAGCCCCAGTCGCGCCGGGCGTCGAGATTGCCGAGGGCGAAAACGGCCTGCCGGCCGGCCTTGATCCGGGCCGCGCCGAGGGTGATCTTGCGTGTCACGAAATTCTCCCCGCGCCGGGGCGACTCGTGGTTGTAGGAAATGCCGCTGCAGACGAACATCCCGTAGGCGCTGCGGTAGACGCGGCAGAGTTGCGTGGCGAAGGCCTTGGCGCAGCCGTAGGGATTAACGGGATTGAAGGGCGTGGCCTCGTTCTGCGGCGAGTCCGCGGGCAGGCCGAAGATCTCCGAGCTGGACGCGTGGTAGAACCGGACGGGGTTTTCCAGATCGCGCAGGGCCTCGAGCAACCCGAGCGTGGCCATGGCGTTTTCCTCGCAGGTGACCTCGGGGATCTCGAAGCTGAGCCCGACGTGGCTTTGCCCGGCGAGGAGATAGACCTCCGACGGGGCAATGGTCTTCAGCAGCCGGCGGAGCGAGGTCCGGTCGTTCAGGTCGCCGTAGTGCAAGGTAAGCCTTGAGCCTTGAGCCTCGGGCTTTGAGCTGTGAGCTGCGGGCTGGGAGCTGGGAGCTGCTCTCAAATGGTCGATGCGCGAGCGGTTGAACATGCTCGCCCGCCGCACCAGGCCGTGGACGGTGTAGCCGCCGGCCAGCAGATGCTCGGCGAGGTAGGAGCCATCCTGGCCGGTGATGCCGATGATCAGCGCGCTTCGCGCGCTGGAGCTGGGAGCTCCCCGGTGGACAGTGGACGGTTGACGGTGGGCAGTCATGATTCAGTAGACGATGGGCGGTGGACTGTAGACAGTCAGGACCAGTCGCCTGAGTTCAGCATGGCGCCAAGCCTGCGCCCGACTTGCTTTGATTGCTCCCACAAGGACTCAAATGCTTTGGCATCGATATATCCGTAAGCTTTTGCGCGCATGAGCCAATGCTGGGTTTCCTGTAATTCTCCGTCCGCGTCGGTCAGCTTGCTGGTGAAGTGGGCTAGATAACGACGCTTCGCCCACGCCTCCACAATGTTCGCTCCAACCGAGCGGGAAGAACGACGGATCTGGTCGGTCAATGAATACATCTCTTCCTTGGGCCATGACTTGGTAAGTTGAAATATAGCAAGGTCGAGTGTGCACGACTCCTGATAGACATTCAGGTCGTGATATTTTCCCGCTTTGCCTCTCATGAATTCATTATTCGTGGCTAACTTCTCTCTGTCTATACCGTTTACTGGCCACCGGTAACTAGTTGCTTTCCCACACCGGTCACTGGCAACTGGCTACCGGCCACAGGAGCGAAGCATGGCTTCGCTCCGTCGCTTCCTATTGAAGCGACTCCCGACTGTTGGTTTTTTCCCCGTCATCTGACTTTTCTGACCTCTGACCTCTGTCCTCTGTCGCCCCCCTACCCGCCTAATTTCAGAAACGTCCTCGCGATCGGCAGCAGCGCCCGGGCCTTGTCGTTCCAGTTCTGCAATTGTTTCAGGCGGGTGCGCAGCACCGCGGCCTCGCCGATGCGACCTTCCCGCTCTCGGCAGAGATTGGCGAAAGGGCCGCGTTTCTTGCCCGGTGTGCCTAGCCCGTTCGGAGTAGGCCACCATTGCTTCCGCTTCGGCGCAAACCGGAGGGAACACGAAAGGCCCGGTTCCGGCGCCTAAGGCCGGGCCGCGAGAAATTTTTTGACCGCCGCCAGCGGCCGGGTGTTCAGCACGTTTTCCTTGGTGAGCCACCCTTTGCGGGCGATGCCCACCCCGACCTTGTAGAAGGCGAGCTGCCTCGTGAGGTGGGCGTCGGGATTGATGCTGGTGAGCAGGCCTTTCTCCGCCGCCTTCCGCCAGTGTCGCCAGTCCAGGTCCAGCCGCCACGGGTTGGCGTTCAACTCGATGACGACCCCGTTGGCGATGGCGGCGTCGATGACCTTGTCCGTGTCCACCTCGTAACTCTCGCGCTCGAGCAGCAGCCGGCCCGACAGGTGCCCGAGCATTGTGACGTGCGGCTGCTCGATCGCGCGGATGATGCGCTTGGTCATGACCGCCCGGTCCTGCCGGAAGGAGCTGTGCACCGACACCACGACGTAATCCAGCTGGCCGAGCAGCCTGGCGTCGAAGTCGAGCTTCCCGTCGGGGAGAATGTCGCACTCCGTGCCGGTGAAGACGTGGCATTTGAATTTCTTCGACGCGTTCAGCTTGTTGATCTCCGCGATCTGCGCGACCAGCCGCTCCTCGCTCAGGCCGCGGGCCTGCACGCTGGACTTCGAGTGATCGGCGATGCCGAGGTAGTCGAGCCCGAGGGCCTGCGCCGCCGCGGTCATCTCCTCGAGCGTGTTGTGTCCGTCGGAGGCGGTCGTGTGGTTGTGAAACACCCCGCAGATGTCGCCCTCCTCCACGAGCACGGGCAGCGCGTCCGTCTCCGCCGCCTCGATCTCGCCCAGCCCCTCGCGCAGCTCGGGGGGAATGTAGTGCAAACCGAGCGCGGCAAAAAGCTGCGCCTCGGTTTGCAGCGAAGGGCTAAGAGCCAAGGGCGAAGGGCTGGCCAAAGAAGAAGGTTTTTTCTTTGCACTTTGCTCTTTGCCCTTTGCTCCTGGCGGTGGCCGTTCCCCGGCGAGGCCGACCTTTTCCTTGACGGTCCCCTCGCCTTCCGCGGCCACCAAGCCCCACTCGCTCATTGACAGCCCGCGGGCGAGCGCCCTCTGCCGCATCGCGACGTTGTGGTCCTTCGAGCCGGTCAGATGATGCAGCGTGAAGACGAACTGCTCCGGCGGCACGAGCCGCAGGTCCGCCTGCAGGCCGGATTCCAGCCGCACGCTGGCCTTGGTCTCGCCGCGCGCGGTGACCTCCTTGATGCCGGGCCGGGTGACGAACCACTCGACGATCGGCGCCGGGGCGGTCATCGCCACGAGAAAATCGATGTCCCCCACCGTCTCCATCCGCCGGCGCAGGCTGCCGCAGGCCTCGACCTGCTTGACGCCCGGCAGTTTCCGCAAGCCCTGGAGGATCGGCTCCGCCGCCTCCCATGCATCGAGCCAGAGGTGGCGCTTGTTGTAGGCCTCGCGGTTGCGGATGCCGGAGAGGATGCGCTCCTGGGTCTTTTCCCCGAAGCCGTCCAGCGCCGCGACCGAGCCCGCCGCGCAGGCCGCGCGCAGCTTGACGACCGTGTCGATGCCGAGTTTCTCCTGGAGCGCCCGGGCCTTCTTCGCCCCGATGCCGGGGATCCGCAGGATCTCGACCAGGCCCGCCGGCACGGACGCCGACAGTTTGTCGAAATACTCCAGCCGGCCGGTGGTGTGCAGCTCGGTGATCTTTTGCGCGAGGGCCTCGCCGATGCCCTTGACCTCCTCGAGCGTGCCGGCCGTGACGCGCTCCGCGATCTCCGTCTCGCCCAGCGACTCGATAACGCGCGCCCCTGCCTGGTAGGCCCGGATCTTGAAGGGATTCTCGCCCTTCAATTCGAGTAAAGTCCCAATCTCCGTCAGCACGGAAGCGATGGCAGTTTTATTCACAGGAGTATGTTAACCACAGAAGACACGGATAACACGGAATATTTTTAACGCAGAGTGCGCGGAGTTTTTTAGCCCCGGATTACACGGATAAGCACAGATGAATACACGAGGTTGGTTGGTTCCAATCAGTGTAATCAGAAATATCCGTGGTAAATGCCTTGGTCTTTCCCTCAGGTCTCAGGATTCAGCCCTCAGGTCTCTCATCACAGGGGTGCCGGTCTCGGTCAGCACCGCGGCGATTTCGGTTTTATTCATTCGGTGGAAGCCAGCGATATACAGAAACCTGAAACTTGAAACCTAAGGATCCTGATTTCAAACCACGGAACACACGGAAAAGATTTTTACAGGAGGAAACAGTGGGAGCAGAGGTGTGGAAACTCCGTTTGCTCAGTTATCTCCTGTAAACTGCCTTGGGCTTTCCCTTCAGGTTTGCCTTGCCATCTCCACGCAGGTCGCTCCGTCAGCTCTCAGGTTTAAGGTTTAGCAATAGTCGCGCCACTTCCGCCCGGTCGACCTTGCCCGCGGCGCCGACCGGCCAGCTGGTCAGCGGGACAAAGCGTTTCGGCCGCTTGGCCGGGGCCAGCAGCCGGTTCAGGGCTGCCGATACTTTGTCCAGCTGAGGTTTGGTCGATCCGGGATAGGCCGCCACAATCACCTGCCCCCACTCGGTGTCCGGCAGGCCGAGCACGACCACCTCGGGGAACTCGCCAGTGCCGCGCAGCACGCTCTCCACCTCGGCCGGGTCGACCTTCTCGCCGCCGGTGATGATCACCGCATCGCGCCGGCCGAGGACGTGCAGGTGCCGGTGCTCATCGAGCCGGCCGCAATCCCCGGTCTCATAATCCCATTTGTCGCGCCACGCCGGGTAATAGCCGCGGAATAATGACTCACCCCCGATGGTTATCACCTCCTCGTCGCCAATCTTCACGGTCGCATGGGGCAGCACCGGACCGCTGCTGCGTCCGCCCGCCAGAAAATCCCCGGGCCGAAGCGCCGTGAGCATCGCCGCCGACTCGGTCAGGCCGTAGCCGGGCGACACCGGCAGCCGCGCGGCCGCCGCCTGATCGAGCAAGGCCGGCCAGGCCGGTCCCCCGCCAAGCAGGATGAGGCGGAATTTTCCCAGCCACTTCACGGCCGCAGCGTTGCGCAGCAGGCGCTCGAGTTGGGTCGGCACGAGCGAAATCGTCCAGCCCTGCGGCTTGGCCGGCAATGAGGGCAGGTCGCCCGCTTCAACCGCCTTCCAGTCCAGTGGCCGGTATTCGCCTCCGCTCAGCGCGCAGCGCAGCCACGCCATCAACCCGCTGATATGGTGTAGCGGCAGCACGCCGGCGGCATTGACCTGCGGCAGCGCGAAATGCCGGGCAAAGCCGCGCACCGCGGCCGACAGCGTCTCCTCGTCGTGCCGGGCGAACTTAAGCTGTCCCCCCGTGCCGCCCGTCGGGATGCAAAGCCATCCCTTGCCTGCCGCCGTTGCCGGTGTGACCGGTTCCCGTCGCCTCAGCGCCGCCAGTTGCCTGCGCTCCTGCTCGCCCCAGGTGTCGCCGGCCAGCAGCACCGTCCCGCCCTGCGCGGTGGCCGCGGCCAGCGCAGCCATGAATCGCCGCGGATCGCCCTCCTCGATGACGGTCGCTTCGCGCCGCGCCTCGGCGACGAGTCCCGCCGGTGCGCCCAGGAGCAAGGCTAGGTCAGCTCTTTCCATATTTCCTCCCCGGGATTGGTGGCGATGCACGAAGCGTCCGCGAGCGGCCCAATGACCAGGCCGTCCCAGCGCCGGTCGCCAAAAACCCCACCCGGGCCGAATCCGAGCGCCCGCTTGGTGAGCGGTTGGCTCAGAGCGGCGCGCAAAATCGCCGCGCGGCCCAGCGCAGTTTCGATCGCACTCGAAAGCACGACATCGGGCTTGGTGGCGGCGACCCATTTGACCAGTTCATCCAGCGGCCCGGCCAGGGCCGGCTTGATGACAAAGACGCCCGGCCAGCCGCGCCCCTGCCAGCGGCGGGCCCCGGCCAGCCGCACGACGGATTCATCCAGCGCGATTGTCACCGGATAATCGCGGGCGAGCCCGAGCAAAGTGTCCTCTTCCGCCGGCGCCACGGGTTGCTCGACAAATTCCACCGGCCGGTCGGCGCAGCGCCCGAGCCAGCGGCCGGCCTCGCTGCGATTCCACCCGCCATTGGCGTCGAGCCGAAGCCGGGCGGACGCCGGCAACAATGCCAGCAAGTCGTCCAGCAGTACGAGTTCATCATCCACGGCGCCGACGCCCACCTTCCATTTGAAAGCCAGAAAGCCGGCCTCCAACTTCGCGGGCAGAGCCTTAAGCGCGACGCGGCCGGCCGGCAGCAACGCCGCAACGGGCAGGCGGGTCGTGGTCGCGACCTTGCCCGGCAGTTCCCGCGCCTGCCCCAGGGCAAAGCGCACGCAGCCCAGATGCTCCGGGACGGCGTCGAGCGCCTCGCCCGCGACCTTCGCCCCGATCTTCCGGCAAATTTCCTCCGCCCCGGCCAGGGTTTCCGTCCCAAACCACGGGAGGGGCGCGATTTCCCCAAAGCCCACCCGGCCCACCTCATCCTCCAGCCGCACGATGAGACCCTCGCGCTCCAGCCACGGGCCATGCGCCGTGAGGAGCGGCGCCCGCAGCGGCAGCCGGTAGGTTTTGTAGGCGAAACGATAAACCATGAGAATCAGGAAGCAGGTCTGACTGAACAGATAAATCCCAGGTTTGGACAGAATTTACAGAATTTGATTTTACAGGAGGCAACAGAGGCAAACCAGAGATCAGTATCAGTCCGATATATCCCTGTTCCCTCAGGTGCATGATCTGGTTTATTTCTGATAATTCAATTTCCTCATATTCGGTAAATACTGCCTCCCATCGGGCAAATTATCGTTGAGCTTTGCCGCGGCCAGAGTATTTCGTTCACGGCAACGATGACCAAGCCTGTTGCCACTTACCCGAGCGACTCGGACTTTTACCTGCCCGCCGAGCGCTTCTTCGCCGCCAACCTGCCGAACGCGCTGACTTACGACGACGTCTCGCTCGCCACGCTCCACTCGGAGATCCTGCCCAAGGACACCGATCTGGCCACCACGCTTTCCGACAGCCTGCGGCTGCAGATCCCCATCATCTCCTCCGACATGGACACCGTGACCGAGTCGCGCATGGCCATAGCCATGGCCCTCAATGGCGGCCTCGGCCTCATCCATTACAACCTGCCGGGAAAGGAACAGATCAAAGAGGTCGCCCGCGTGAAGCGCCACATCCACGGCCTCATCCAGGACCCCATCACCGTCGCCCCCGGCGCGCTCGTCAGCGAGGTTCTGGCGATGATCGACCAGAAGCGCTTCGATTTCCGCACCTTTCCCGTCGTCGACGATTCCGGCAAGCTCGCCGGCCTGCTCTCGGGCAACCTCGTCAAGGACCGCTACAAGTCCAAGAAGGTCGCCGAGGTGATGACGCCCCGCCAACAGCTCATCACCGTCCGGGAAAAGGACATGGCCGCAGACCCCATCAAGGAGGCCGACCGCTTTTTCACCGTGAACGTCGGCATCCACAAAATGCTCGTCGTGGACGACAAGAACCGCCTGCGCGGTCTGGTCACCAGCTCCGATGTCGAGCGCATCACCAGCGAGGCCAAGTCCCGACGCAAGCCGGCCCGCGACGCGAACTTCCGCCTCGTCGTCGGCGCGGCCGTTTCGCCCGTTCGCAAGCCGGGCGGGGAACTCGACCGCGACCAGATCATCGCCCATGTCGGGGAACTTGTGGACGAGGCGGTCGACGTGGTCGCCGTCTCCACCGCCCACGGCCACACCACCGGGGTCGGCGACGTGGTGAAGCTCATTCGCGCCGCGTTCAAGGATCTCACCATCATCGCCGGCAACGTCACCAGCGGCGAGGGGGTGGCTTTCCTCGCACACGCCGGGGCCAACGCCATCAAGATCGGCCAGGGACCCGGTTCCATCTGCACGACCCGCAATGTCGCGGGAGTCGGCATCCCGCAGCTCACCGCGCTCCACGTCGCCAGCCGCAGCGAGGTCCGGCGGGGGGTGCGCCTCATCGCCGACGGCGGCATCACAAAGTCGGGCGACATCGTCAAGGCGCTCACCCTCGCCGACGCGGTCATCCTCGGCGGGCTGCTCGCCGGCTGCCGGGAGGCGCCGGGCGAGATCATGGAAATCTCGGGCAAACTCTACAAACAATACCGAGGCATGGGCAGCCATGCCGCGATGAAGGCCGGCTCAGCGGCCCGCTACGGCCACGACAAAGCCGACACGAGCAAGGTCGCGGCCGAGGGCATCGAGGCCCTCAAGGAAGTTTCCGGCTCAGTGGACGACGTGCTCGGCAACCTCATCGGCGGCGTGCAATCGGGCCTGGGTTACCTCGGCGCCAAAAATCTGGCCGTGCTCCGCGCCAAGGCCCGTTATGTCCGTGTGACACCCGCCGGCCAGAAGGAAGCCGCCCCGCACGATGTCATCGAGGTCGCGACCCGGCACGGGTGAGGCAGAGCCCGACCTCCGGGCGGGCCAAACCTGAAGGCTGAGACGTCGCCGTTGTTGGCTGCGGCCAACCCGGTGCGCCCTGTTGATGCGTGCTCGCATCCCGGGAATCGTCCGCCGGCCTGCGCCGGGGCGTTTGTCCGGGCCGTCGCCGGGCAAAAAAACCTGGGGAATGAGGATGCCACAGTGTCATCACATTTGGCGTTGCCCGGCTGTCCTCAGTTCTCTGTCCTCCATTTTCGGTCTGACTGGTCTCTAACCCCAGGTTTCAGGCCTGAGGTTTCCGCCCTCCGCCCCCATGTCCCTCCTCCCTTTCAGCAGCCAGCTCATCGCCGATGTCGGCATCTCTTTCGGTGACGAGGGCAAGGGCCGGCTAATCCCCGAGGTTGTTGAGGAGCTGCGCGACACGCCCGCCGCCGTTTCGGTAGTCTTCAAGGTCAACGGCGGGGCCAACTCCGGCCACACCGCCGGCGGCATCCGGCTGAATCTCCTGCCGGCCGGCGTCGTGGAAAAAACCGTGCCGCATCTTGCCATCGGAGCCGGGGTCATCGCCGACCCGCGGAAAATCCTCTGGGAAGGCCGCCCGCTTGAGAAGAAGGGCTATGCCATCTTCTCGCGGCTCATGGTCGACGAGCGCGCCATGGTCTCCGACCTCTCGCACCGGCTGCTCGACCTCGCCTGGGAGGACTACCGCGCCAACGTCCTCAAGGAGGATCCGCGCGGCTCCACCGGCCGCGGCATCACGCCCGCCTACCAGGACGAGACGGGCCAGTGGCAGATCACCTTCGCCGACTTCCTCGGCGGCCCGAATTTCTTCGCCCGCAAGCTGGCCCAGCGCGCCGACCGGGCGATGCGCACCATCCAGCACGTCTGTCAGGTCAGCCCCAAGACTTGGGATGACTTCTTCGAAAAGCTCGCCGCCGCCGAGCAGCGGGCCAACGCCGGGGCGAGCGAACTCGGACTATTCCCCAAGGCGGAGTTCGATCTCGGCCAGTTCAAGGGCGCCGCGCCGTTCACCCTTGATGTCGCGAAGCTCACGCAGGTTTACTGGGACGCCGGCCAGCAGTTGAAGCAGCACATCGGCGAGGTACGCGAGCTGGTGCTACGCGAGCTGGCCGCCGGGCGCACCGTCATCGGCGAATTCGGTCAGGCCTACTGGCTCGACAAGCGCCGCGGCTACTCGCCCAACGTCACCGCCTCGCACACGTTCACGCCGGAATTTTTCGAAAGCGCCGGCATCCCGGTGCAGCCCATCCACACCTTTGCCGTCGCCAAGGCCTACGACACCAAGGTCGGCACGCACACCTTCCTCACGCAAATGGACGATACGCTGCCCATCTGCCAGCAGCTGAAGCAAATCGAGTTCGGCACTGTCACCGGCCGCCAGCGCATGGTCGGCTGGTATGACGCCGTGGAAAAGGGCGACGCGCTCCGCTACGGCGGTTTCCAGGACCTGATGATCAACAAAATCGACGCCCTCACCAGCGCCACCGAGCTGCTCATCTGCACCGCCTACGAGGACGACAACGGCCGCCGCTACGCCCACGTCCCGCGCAATGAGGCCATCCGCCGCGCGCTAAAGGCGGTTTACTCGAAGCACCCCGGCTGGACCGAGAACCTCACCGGTGTCCGCCGCTTCGCCGACCTGCCCATAAACGCCCAGCTCTACACCGCCGCGATGGTCCGCAGCCTCGTGTCGGTCGCCTACGGGGACAAGCTGCCCACCGTGCTGCCCAATCTGCGCTACCTCGGCGTCGGCCCCCTGCCATCGCAGATCATCAAGGATGTGCCGGCGACGGCCGATCTCCTCAAGCTGGTTTAAGAAAGTGACAGGAATTTACATCAAGATCGAAAAGCGAGCAAAGAGGACATACATTTTCAGGTCCTTCACTGCCTTCGCGTGCTTCGTGTAAAGTATTAAGCGTTACCCGAAGAATCCCCTCACCTCGGTGACGACCCGCGCGACATCCTCATCGGACAGCCCCGGGTGCAGCGGCAGGGACAACACCTCGGCGCAGGCCTGCTCGGTGTGGGGTAGCGAAAGCGAGGCGTCGTGATACGCCGGCTGCCGGTGCACCGGCACCGGGTAAAGGATGCCGCACCCAATGCCCTTTGTTTCCAAGTGAGCCTTGAGCTCGTCGCGCTTGGGTGAGCGCACCACAAATTGATGCCAGCAATGCGACCGGCCCTCCGCCACGACGGGCAGGGAGAGCGGTGAGTTCTTGAGCGCGCCCAGATACTGTCGCGCCAGCCGGTCGCGCGCGGCGGTCTCCGCATCCAGCCGGGCCAGCCGCACGCGGAGGATCGCCGCCTGGATTTCGTCGAGCCGGCTGTTGCGGCCGGGCAGATCGCTCACGTAGCGTTTCCGCCAGCCGTATTGGCGCAGGAGCCGCACTTTCTCCACCAGGGCCGGGTCGCTGCCGGCCACGGCGCCTGCGTCACCAAAGGCGCCGAGGTTCTTGGTCGGATAAAAACTGAAGGCAGCCAGCGACCCGAAGGTTCCGGCCTTTTTGCCGCCGACGGTCGAACCGTGCGCCTGGGCTGAATCCTCGATGACGAGCAGGGAGTGCCGCTGGGCTAGTTCCAGCAGGCGCGGCAGATCCACCGCCTGGCCGTAGAGGTGCACGGGCACGATGGCCTTGATCTTCGGATCGCGCAGTTCGCTCAGCATCGACTCCAACGCGGCCAGATCCATCAGCATGGTGCCGGGCTCGATGTCCACAAACACCGGCTTGGCGCCCGTGGCGCCGATGGCCGCGACGGTCGCCGTGACAGTGTTGGCGACGGTGACGACCTTGTCGCCCGGGCCGATGCCGGCGGCGAGCAACGCCAGCTCGATGGCGTCGGTGCCATTGGCCACGCCCACGGCCCCGGCGGTGCCCAGCCAGGCGGCGAACTCCTTCTCGAAGGCGGCGAGCTCGGGACCGAGGATATAGTGCCCGCTGAGCATCACCCGCTTGATGGCGGCGTCGATGTCGGTCTGCGCGGCGAGATAGGCGGCTTTCGGATCAGCCGTAAGAAGCTTGGAGCGGGGAGCAGGGAGCATGGAGCTTGAAGTAGGGCTGAAACCTGAGACCTGAAACCTGAGGAGTCGAGGCGGGACCTGTAGTCCGGGAGTTTCCGAACTTTCAGGTTTCAGATTTCAAGTTTCAGGTTTCCTCCCGCCTCTTCACAGGTAGTGTGGTAGTTCCTTGCGGTAATACGCCACGGTCTTCGCCAGCGCCTGCCTGATCGTCGTCCGCGGTTGCCAGCCCAGCACCGACCCGATGAGCCGGCAGTCGGAATAATAATCACCAATGTCGATCTTCTGGCGGGCGACCGGGAACGATTTCACGCAGTAACTGCCCCGCCTTGCGACCCCGATCAGTGTCTCCGCGAGTTCGCGCAGGCTGACCTGCCCCACGCCGCCGAGATTGAACACCCGGCCCACGGCCTGCGGATGGATCGCCGCCAGCAGGAACGCCTCGACCGCATCGTCCACGTAGGTGAAGTCGCGCAATTGCCCGCCGCCCCACACCTCGATCGGCCGGCCCTGAAGAATCTGCCGGATCCACTCGCCGACGAAGGTCTGCCGCGCGTCCTTCACCCGCATCCGCGGCCCGATGGTGTTGGTGAGGCGCAGGACCGTGCTGGGCACGCCGTGAACGTGGCTGTAGAGCAGATGGTATCCCTCGCCGGCCAGCTTGTTGATGCCGTTCACGTCGACCGGGCGCAATGGGTGCTTCTCATCCACCGGCAGGTAATCCGGCCGGCCGTAAATCTGGCGCGTGCTGGCGAAGACCACCCGGAGACGCGGGTTGTGCTTCCGGCACGCCTCGAGCAGCGTGAGCTGGGCGCGGCAGTTGATATCCAGGTCGGTCTCGGGATCCGTCATCGAGTCCATGTGGCTCGTCTGGCCGGCCAGGTTGAAAAGGTAATGCTGCCCGCGCAAAAACTCCGGCAGGCTGTGCCGGTCGCGCACGTCCGAGAGATTGATGACCAGTTTCGACTCGATCCCCTGCACATTGCGCCGGTTGCCGCCGTATTCCGGTATAAGGCTGTCGAGGATCGTGACCTTCGCGCCGAGCGACACCAGGGTCCGCGCCAGTTTCGAGCCGATGAAGCCCAGCCCACCCGTAATGAGCACGCGCCTGCCCTTGAATGCCTTGGCAAATGACGGCGGGGGGTTCATCAACTGCCCGGCAGATTTGCAGCAGAATCAGCGAGAAACAAGCGCACAGTTCGTTCAGCTGGGGGTGCCGGACTGAGCCGACCTGAATTCTCCGCGGATAGCGCGGATGCTCGCGGATAAATATTCAGCCCTATTCCGGACATTCTGCATCAGCGTTTATTCGCGTTATTCGCGGAAAATGATCGTCTGCGTCAAAAATCCTGCAGCTTCCCCTCGCCGGCGCCGCGGCCGGGTTCGATCCGCTCCAGCACCTCGCCCAGCACGTAGATTGAACCCGTTACGACGATAGTGTCGTCCGGGCCGCCGAGGGTGCAGGTATGCGCGTCGGGAAAAATCTCCGCGATCGTGCCGCGGTGCACGAGGCGCCGCTGCGCCACCGGCACGAGCGCCAGCAATTCCTCAAAGGTGCTCGCCCGGGCCTGTCGCGGCGTGACCAGGTGGATTTCCCGGGCGTGACGCAACATGACCTCGAGCAGCGCCCGGGCCCGGAACTCGCCCAGCGCCCCGGCCACGATGACCGGCGGCCGCCCGGTCGCCGCGACCAATTGTGACAAATTCTGCTCCAGCACCTCCGCCCCCTCGGGATTGTGCGAGGCATCGAGAATCAGCGGGCGCCCGCCGATGGTAGTATGCTGCCAGCGGCCGGGCCAGTCCACCGATTGCAGCCCGCGGGTGATTACTTCCTCCGTAAGTTTCCATTTCGCGGGCAGCCGCCTCGCCACCAGCGCGGCGGTCGCGGCATTCCAACGCTGGTAATCACCCGCCAGGCTGGTCGCCGGATAGCCGGCCAGGTCATCCCGGTAAATTTCCCGCACGGAGTGAACGGGCGCGTCACAACCGGCGGCGACTTCCCGAACCACCTTTTCCGCGGCCGGCGGCAGCCGTCCCATCACCACGGGCCGGCCGGGCTTGATGATGCCAGCCTTCTCGCGGGCGATTTTCTCAAAAGTATCCCCCAGCTCCGCGCAGTGGTCGAGCCCGATGGAGGTGATGACCGTCACCGCAGGTTGCACGACATTGGTCGCATCGAGCCGGCCGCCCATGCCGACCTCGACCACGGCGAGGTCCACGCGCTTCCGCTGGAATTGCAGGAAAGCCATGGCAGTCATGAACTCGAAAAACGTCGCGTGCTCGTCGGGCGCAAGCGCTGCGGCCTGCGCCGCCACGGGCCTCAGTTCGTTTGCGAAGTCGACAATCTCCGCCGCGGTCAGCTGCCGCCGGTCCACCTGCACGCGCTCGCCGAGTTTCACGAGATGAGGCGAGGTGTAGAGCCCGGTATGCCAGCCGGCGGCGCGGAAAATCGACTCCAGCATGGCCGAGACCGAGCCCTTGCCGTTCGTGCCGGCGAGATGGATCACGGGATAACTCCGCTCGGGATGGCCTAGGGCGTCCGCGAGCCGGCCCATCCGGTGGATGCCAAATTTCACCCCGCCCGCCTTGAGCGCGTAGAGATATTCGGTGACCGATGGATAGTCGGGGAAAGAAGGAGAACCAGAACCTTCAACAGCCAACATCAAACGCTCAACGTTCAAGGTCAGTCTCCTTGCGTAAAGCGCGCTTTCTTGCGGTCGAGGTGCCAAGGAAGAAGATGCGAATCAATTCCTCGGTTTCTCGCAACAATGGATCAGCATTCGCAGGAACACGCAGCAAGGGCACTCGCTGGACCAGACGCAAACAGCGCTTAGTTTCACGCAGTTCCTTGAGGCATACACTCATTTTGTGAACAAAATCGGCCGAAGACTCGGCTGCCTGCGCTTCACCATGATTGGGCAAGGGTGACGTGCCCGACCGCAGCAGTTGATCCGCCACATGAGTCCCGGCGGGCGTGCGCCGCATCGTTTCGGTAATTCTGACGATGGCCGCGGAGCAATCCAACAGCCGCTCTTCCAAGTCAAAGCCGGGCACTATCTTGTCCATTGGTCAGCCCGTTGGATGTTGGACGTTCAAAGTTGAACGTTGGACGTTGCGCCTTCTCACCCCGCCGTCGCCTCCACCAGCGCGGGAAACGGCGGGGCGGTCGGCACCTTTCTCGCGTGATACTTGCGCAGGTGCAGCACTTGCAGGAGGCTGATCAGGCGCTCGCGCATCTCGAGCCGGCTGACGATCTGGTCGAGCAGGCCGTGCTTGAGGAGGAACTCGGAGGTCTGGAATCCGGCCGGCAGGGTCTGCTTGGTCGTCTCCTTGATGACGCGGGCTCCGGCAAAACCGATGAGCGCGGCGGGCTCGGCGAGGATGACATCGCCCAGCGTCGCAAAGCTGGCGGTCACGCCGCCGGTGGTCGGGTAAGTCAGGATCGAAATGAACGGCAGGTTCGCCTCGGCCAGGCGGCCGAGCGCGGCGCTGGTCTTGGCCATTTGCATTAGGCTAAAAATGCCCTCCTGCATGCGCGCGCCGCCAGACGAGCTGACGATGATGCAGGGAATCTTTTTCTCGAGCGCCCGTTCGATGGCGCGGGTGATCTTTTCGCCGACGGCCGCACCCATGGCGCCGCCGCAGAAGCGAAAATCCATCACCGCCAGCGAAACGGTGATGCCGTCCATCTTGCCCAGGCCGCAGATCACCGCCTCGGGCAGACCGCTTTCCTTTTCGTAGCGCTTGAGGCGGTCGGGATAGGCGGAAGAGTCCACGAACTTCAGCGGATCGGCCGATTTCACGCCGGCGTCGAACTCCTCGAACGTCCCCTCGTCCACCAAGCTCTGGATGCGTTCGCGCGCGCCGATGGGGAAATGGTAGCCGCTTTTCGGCACCACCATCAGGTTGCGCTCGAGCTCCTTTTTAAAGACGATTTCCCCCGAGACCGGGCACTTGCTCCAGAGCCCCTCGGTCGTGACCTTCTTCTTGCTCATGGAGCTCTTGACGGAGGGCAGTTTGGGTTTCGAGAAATGGGTCATGAAAAATGGCTAGCCGTGGCCAAAGGTGACGACATCGAGGTGCCGCGCCCCGGCGCGACCGAGCACCGCTGCGCAGGCATTGAGAGTGGAGTCCGTGGTAAAAACATCATCGACGAGGACGTAGCGTTGGGCTGGACTAATGGTGACACCCGGAGCCAAAGCAAAGGCATTTTTGAGGTTCTTCCGGCGAGCCTCCCGGTCGTAATGCGTTTGCGATTCCCTATCTATCACGCGGGTCAGCAGTTCCTCAACCACCGCCTGTCCCGCCGCGGCCTGCGCGCAGCTCTGGGCCAGCAACAGGCCCTGGTTGTAGCGCCGCTCGCGCAGTTTTCGCGGATGCAACGGCACGGGCACCAGCACGGCGCCGCGCAGATAATCCGCATAACCAGGCGTCGCGGCCATGATGACCGCGATGTCCTCCAGGACATGCAGGCCGTGGTGGTATTTCAACGCATGCACCAGCGAACGCCCCGGGCCTTGCAACAGGATGGCGGTCTTGCCCTGGCTGAATTTCGGTGCGAGCGCCTCACAATGCTCTCAGACCCGGTTGAGCTCCGTCTCGACAAAATGCGGATGCCCGCACGTCGAGCAGTGCGGCGGACTGACAACGAAAAGCTGCCGAGCACACGCCGGGCAGAGGTGCCGCCACCGGCCGGCCTCCACCACTCCGCCGCAATGCACACAGCTCCGCGGGAAAACCACGTCGAGCTTGTCGCGCCAGAGCTGTCGAACCACGAATTTCATGTCCCATTCAGAAAAGCACTTTCACCACGGATGACACGGATTTGGCCGGATGCAGATTTCACAAGAGGAAACAGAGGAATTGAGTGATTCACACTCTTGACCTCCGTTGTCTCCGTTAGCTCCTCTAAAATGGTCCGATTGAATCTGTCTTGATCTGTGCTCATCCTTGTCCTCCGTGGTCAATAACTCTTCGGTCAGTAAATCACCTTCACCAGAAACAATCCCCGGGGCGGGGCGGTTAGCACTTGCGGCGTGCGCCCACCCGACTTGAGCAGCGCCGCCACGTCGCGCGGCGAGAGTTTGCCGAGGCCGACGTTGACGAGCGCGCCCGTCAGGCTGCGCGCCATCTTGTAGAGGAAGCCGTCCGCCTCGAAGGTGAACCGCACGCGCCGCCCGCGCTTCGCGATATCAAGTCTGCGCAGGTCGCGCACCGTCGTCTCGCGCTCCGTGCCGTTCGCCGCCGAAAAGGCCCAGAAGTTGTGCTTTCCGCGCAGCACTTTGGCCGCGGCCTGGATGGCCGGCCAGTCCAGCTTGCGGTTCAGCGACCAGCAATACGGCGCCGTAAACGGATCCGCCTCGCCGAGACAAAGTTCATAGCGGTAGATTTTCCCTCTGGCCGCGAACCGCGCGTGAAAACCCGGCGCGGCGCGACACACGGTCTTCAACTGAATCGTTCGCGGCAGGCGCGCCTGCAGCGCCACCCTGAGCTTGCCGCCGCCGTGCGCCCAGGCGGCGTCAAAGTGAAAGACCTGCCCGGTCGCGTGCACACCGGAGTCGGTGCGGCCGCTGCCATGAATCCGGGTCCCGGTCTGGAGTACATCGCGCAGCCGTCGCTCGATGACATCCTGGATGGCAGCACCACTCGCCTGACACTGCCAGCCGATGAACGCGCCGCCGTCGTAGGCGCAGACGCACTTCCAGCGTGAGACTCGGGGGAATTTTTTCGCCACAGAGTTCACGGGAAATAACAGGAGACCACAGAGCGATCCGATCTTCTGGGAGAAAACAATCCCCATGTTCTCTGTGTCATCGCTGGGCCCTCTGTGCTAATCCGATTCCGCCAATGCGGGCGGCAGTTTCTGGTCGAGGAAGTCCTGCAGGATCAGGCAGGCGGCGCGCGAATCAACCAGTCCGGAGGCACGCACTTCGCGCCGCGTTTTCTTCGGCACCGACTCCTCGGCGGCGTAACTGGTCAGGGTCTCGTCCACCAAGTGCACCGGCAGCCCGAAGCTTTTCTTCAGTCGGGCGGCAAAGGCATCCACTTCCTTCGCCTTGAAGCCGGCCGAGCCGTCCAGGTTGTAGGGATAGCCGAGCACGAGGTCGGTGATCCCGCGCTGTTTGATAACTTCGCCCATTTTTATCCAGCGGGCCGCCTCGTCCGCGTCGAGCAGCGCCGGCAACGGCGTGGCGACCCCGACGTCATCGCCCTGGGCGAGGCCGACGCGTTTTGTGCCGTAATCGATGCCGAGGCAGCGCATCGCTCAAAGATATTTCCTCTTGGTCGGATCGTCCGCGAGACGCTTGAGCAGCGCCTTGATTTCCTGCGCGTTGTCCTTGTGGACCACGAGCGTCGCCTCCGGTGTGTGGACCACGATGAGGTCGCTCGCGCCGATCACGGCGGTCAGGTGGCCGTCGCCGCTTACGATGATGTTGTCCCCGCCGTCTTCGACCATGGCCGCGCCACGCAGAATGTTACCCGCGGCATCCGGCTTGAAATGCTTGGCGATCGCGGGCCAGGCGCCGACATCGTCCCAATCAAACGTCGCCGGCACCACGACCACGTTGGTGGATTTCTCCATCAGGGCATAGTCCACGGAAATTTTGGGCAGAGTGGCATACAGCTGCGTGAGCGCTGCCGCCCAGCCGCCAGCGGACTTGGCCGCAGCCTCGAGCCGGGCCAGCCCGGCGTGCAGCTCCGGGGCGTGCTCCCTGAACGCCGCCTCCACGACCGGCACGCGCCAGACAAACATGCCGGCGTTCCAGAAATATCCGCCCGCGGCGAGGTAGCCCTTCACCGTCTTCAGGTTCGGTTTCTCCACAAAGCGCTTCACGGCCATGACCCGGCAACCGCCAACATGTTTCCACAAGCCGGCCTGCTGGATGTAGCCGAAGCCAGCTTCCGGACCGGTGGGTTTGATGCCGAGGGTTACGAGCACGTCGGCCGACTCGGCGGACTCGAAGGCCACCGCGAGCTGCTTCTGATATTTGGCGGTGGCGTGAATGACATGATCCGCCGGCAGCATCGCGAAGGCGGCGGACGGGCTGCGCTGCTTGACCAGCAGCATGGCGAGGCCGGTCGCCGCCGCCGTGTCGCAGCCCATGGGCTCGGCGATGATATTGGCCGCAGGCAAGCCGGGGCAGGCGCGCCGGCAGCCGTCGAGCTGAGTCTGCGTGGTGATCACCATGACATTCTCGAGCGGTACGACGCCGACCACTCGTTCAATCGTCTGGGCCAGCATCGGTTTGTCGCCCACGATGGGCAGCAGGTGCTTGGGCATTGCCTGGCGGCTTTGCGGCCAGAACCGCTCACCGCGGCCGCCGGCCATGATCACTACGAAGCGTTCAGCCATGCGCCCACGATTAAACGGCCACCGCGCGCGTCAACGGCGAACTGATGACCCCCACCCGAACCGGCCAGATTTCCAGCGGATATCGTCGATATTCGCGGATGGTTCGGATAGTCTGGGCTCATCGGCGGAATCCGCGTAGATCCTGCTTGGGAGGAATTGTCAGCACAAAAGACTGTTCAAAATGCCTTTATCCTCCGACCTTGCCCCATGGACTCCCCGCTCGAAGTCGATGTCACCACCGCCGCGCAAATGCTGCGCCAAGGCGCGGTGCTGCTTGATGTGCGCGAACAGTTCGAGGTCAAGATTTGCGCCATTGCCGGCAGCCGCCACATTCCGATGGAGCAGATACCCGATAACCTATCCGCCCTGCCCTCCAGCCAGCCCCTCCTGGTGCTTTGCCACTACGGCGTGCGCAGCGGGCACGTGACCCGGTTCCTGCGCGCCAACGGCTTCCCGCAGGCCACTAATGTCGCCGGGGGCATTGACGCGTGGACGGAGCAGGTTGACCCCTCGCTGGCCCGGTATTGAGGCGCTTGACTCCCGCGCCGCCTTTCAGACACAACTCTCCCTCAACATTCCTACTTATGGGTCAACAACTCAACAAGCACATCAAGAAGAAACGCCGCGTCGCCTACCACAAGCGCCGCAACGCCCGCCTCCGGGCCGCCGCCGCCAAGGCCAAGAAGTAAGCGAGCCTTCAGCCGGCTGTACTGTAGCGGCGGTCTATGACCGCCGTTTTTATTTGGCAGACCCGGCAGGCACAGACTGCCGCTCCAGGTTAATTCATGATCAAGGTCAGCCTCATTTCCCTCGGTTGTGCGAAAAATCTCGTCGATAGCGAGATCATGATCGGCCATCTGCACCAGGCCGGCATGGCGGTCATCCCCGACGCCGCAGCGGCCGATGTCGTCATCGTCAACACCTGCTCGTTTATCGACTCCTCCAAGGAGGAATCCATCGGCCACATCCTCGAGGTTCACCAGGGCCGTGGCCTGACTAAGCGCCGCAAGGAGCAGAAGCTCATCGTCGCCGGCTGCATGTCGCAGCGTTTCTCCAAGGATCTCTCCAGCTCGCTGCACAACGAGGTGGATGCCTTCATCGGCCTCGACCAGATCACCAAGGTTGCGCCGATCATCGAGGCCATTTACGCCCGGGAACGCGGCAAGCAGGACGCCCCCGTCAACTTCATCGAGGGCAAATCCACCTACATTCCGGACTACGACACGCCACGCTTCCGGCTTACGCCGGGGCATTTCGCCTACGTCAAGATCGCCGAGGGCTGCAACCACCCCTGCACCTTCTGCATCATCCCGCAGATTCGCGGCCGCCACCGCAGCCGCACTGTGGACAGCGTCGTGCAGGAGGCCCGCCAGCTCGTCAAGGAGGGCGTGAAGGAGCTCGATCTCATCTCGCAGGACACGACCTTCTTCGGCATGGACACCTGGGAGCAGCGGCCCAACCCGCGCACACCGGTGGATTCCTCGCGAGGCACCGCCCTCACCACCTTGCTCCGCGAGCTCAACGCCATTGAGGGCGACTTCTGGATCCGTCTCCTCTACACACATCCGGCCCACTGGAGCGACGAGCTCATCCGGACCATCGCCGAGTGCCCGAAGGTCGCCCGTTACATCGACATTCCCCTGCAGCACATCAGCGACCGCATGCTTGGGCGCATGCAACGCGAGACCAGCGGCGACTACATCCGCGACCTGCTCAAGCGCATCCGCGCCGGCATCCCGGGCATCGCCATCCGCACCACTTTCATCGTCGGCTTCCCGGGCGAGACCGAGGCTGACATCGCCGAACTCTGCGAATTTATCCGCGAAGCCAAATTTGAGCGGCTCGGCGTTTTTCGCTATTCGCAGGAGGAAGGCACCCGTGGCGCCAAGCTGCCCGACCAGATTCCCGCCAAGGTGAAGGAAGCCCGCTGGCACAAGCTCATGGCGCTCCAGAAGGAAATCGCTGCTGAGGTCAGCAAGAGCTATGTCGGCAAAACACTGAAGGTTTTGGTCGAGGAACCCGGCGTCGCCCGCGCCGAGGCCGACGCCCCCGACATCGACGGCCGCGTCTACGTGCCGCGCGAGCTGCCGGTCGGCGAGTTCGTCCACGTCGCCATCACCGGCTACCAGGATTACGATTTACTCGCACTGCCGAGGGGCCAGCGGCCTGCCGAATTCAAGGTCGCCAAGCAGGCGCAGTAGGATTTTCAGCCAAAGGCCAAGACAGGTTGGCCACAAAAAACGCAAAAGTATCTGCGGCTTCGGTTAAATGTTCCGCGCGTCGATGGGCGCCGTGCTGACATTGACGCTGCGGAAAGACATTTTTGTGACTTTTGTGGCTAAATGCCTTAGTCCGTTCAATCCGTGTTCAAGCCTTGTGGTTCGCCGCGACAAACTTGCCGATAATCCCGTCGAATGAGCCGTTGGTGAAGAAGACCACGAGCTGGGGCCGGTCGGTCACCCCGGCGATGTTCTCCTGGAGAATCTCGAACAGCGCGGCGTGCGTCGGTGCGGTGTAGGCGTCGATGCCCTGTGTCGCAAGGTGCTGAACGACCGCCTCGGAGTCGAACCGATCGGCCTCCTTAAACTGGTTGGCGCGCGCCACGGCGCCGAGATAAACCTCGTCCGCCAGCGCAAGCGCCCGCATGAAGGCGGCCTGCATGACCTTGGTCCGCGACGTATTACTGCGCGGCTCGAAGGCCGCGTGAATGAGATGCCCCGGGAAGCGCGCCCGGAACGACTGTAGGGTCTCGGCCAGTGCCGTGGGGTGGTGGCCGAAATCCTCGATGACCTTCAGCTTCGGCGTGTCCACCAGCAATTCCTGCCGGCGTTTCACGCCGCGAAAACGCGCGAGGCAGTCGAGGTTGATCATCTGATGGAGCGCAGCGTCCCCACCGCGCTCCGAACCCGTCGGGAGGCCGGGTTTCGCCTTGTCGCCATAAATCGCGAGTTGGGCTGCCATCGCCGCCATGGCTGCATTGCGGGCGTTGAAGAGGCCCGACTGCGCCCACTTTACCTCGGCCCAGGGCTTGCCGCGCCACCGCAGCCGGAACGCCGCCCCGGCGGCCGATTCGCGAAAGCCCGTGATCTGCAGGTCGTTTTTGTCGCCCGTGCCCACCGACACCACCCGCGTCCAGGCAAACGGGCCAATGGCGCGCAGGTTGTCGTCATCGCCATTGAGCACGATCCAGCCGTTGCGCGGCACGAGGCGTGTCAGATGCAGGAAGGTGCGCTGCACATCGGCCAGGTCGCGGAAGATGTCGGCGTGGTCAAACTCGAGGTTGTTCAGCACGGCGATATACGGTGCATAGTGGATGAACTTGCTGCGCTTGTCGAAAAACGCGCTGTCGTATTCGTCGCCCTCGATGACAAACGGGTCGTCGGCCCCGCCGAGGTGGCTGCCCACTGGCGGGTCGAGCGGTACGCCGCCGATCAGAAAACCCGGGTCGCGGCCGTTCTCGCGCAGCAGGAAGGCGGCCAGCGCCGTGGTGGTCGTCTTGCCGTGCGTGCCGGCGATGACGATGTTCTTCCGCCTCTTGAGCACGAAGTCGGCGAGCAGCGCCGGCAGCGAGGTGAAGGCGATGGCGCGCGTGTCGAGCAGCCACTCGATCTCGGGGTTGCCGCGCGAAAGGGCGTTGCCGATGACGACGAGGTCGGGCGCGAGCTGCTCCAGCCGCACCGGGTCGTAGCCCTCGTGCAAGGTAATGCCCGCCCCGGTGAGGACGGTGCTCATCGGCGGATAGACGCCTGCGTCGGCCCCGAGCACCTCGTGCCCGGCGGCGCGAGCGAGGAGCGAGGCGTTGCCCATCGCCGTCCCGCAAATGCCCATGAAGTAAAGCCTCATATAGTTCCAAGTGTTCCCAATCGTTCCCACAGAGGGGAAACGGGGTGAATGCCAATTCTCCTGTTATCCCACTTTACCCCATAATTGCGGGTGTGTGGCATAACAAGAATGGCATAAGTTGAGGTGCGGCGGAGGGACATAGCTTACCCTCTACTAAGCCCAGACGGAGGACACCGCCAAACAAAAACGACCCTAGCGAGGCCATACTTTCCAGAGGAGAGCGGGTGCCGTTTGTATTTGAAGCGACCGAGCCGAGGGAGGGTGTGGTTCCCGAACTATTTTGGGAGGCTCGCCAGCACCATGGGCAAGGATGCGCCAGCAGGACTACCAGCCCAACCGCAATGGTCAGGGCAGTGCAAGCAACTGTCCAACGCAAGTTTTCAGGAGTGACCTGACCCCCGAAAACCAGTCCACACGCGGTTTTAGCCTGGAGGTGCAGAGAGGACTAACACTAGCCCTGGCTCCGTTTTAGACGGTCACGTCAGGTGTCCTGAATTAGGACGATTTCCCCTCCATAAATAGATTGTATGCCGACATCTTCTTGTTATATTTTAAGTATGATAAGAAAAATCCTGTTAGGAACCGCGATTGCCACACTGCTGCTCGGCAGCCTGGCCGCTCATCAGAAAAACCAGGTCACCCTCAATTTGGAGCCCAGCCAGGCAAATCCGCGAAACTCGGAGGGTTCCTTTGCGACGCTCAGGTCCGGTCGGATCCTGTTCTGCTATACACAATTTTACGGCGGTCACCATGACAATAGCCCCGCCCGGATCGCGGAAATTCACTCCGACGATCAGGGGCGCACCTGGAGCCAGTCGCGCGTGATCGTCGACAACACCGGATACCAAAATGTGATGAGCGTCTCCCTGCTCCGGCTGGCGAGCGGCAAGCTCGCGATGTTTTATCTGATCAATCGGAGCGGTTGGCTGAGCGAGCTCCCCTACATAAAGCTGTCGGGCGACGAAGGGGAGACTTGGTCGGAGCCCAAGCTAATCACCGCCGCACCGGGCATGTTTGTTCTTAACAATGACCGTGTCATCCAGACCGCCAGTGGCCGGCTCATCGTTCCCTTAGCCTTCCATCGTTCGAGCGGTACGGCAGACGAGCGAGCGTCGTGGGATTCCCGCGGAATCGTGCTGTGGTATCTTTCGGATGACGAAGGGGCGACCTGGCGGGAGGCCGCCACGTGGTGGGCGCTTCCTGTCAATCCGACTGAGTCGGGCCTGCAGGAGCCGGGAGTCGTGCAACTGGCCGACGGCTCGCTCTTTTCCTGGGCGCGCACCGACCAGGGATCCCAATACGGATTTCACTCCGAAGACGGCGGTGAGACATGGAGCGCACCCCAGGCGACCGAGCTTCAATCTCCGAACTCGCCCGCCAGCATCAAACGACTGCCGAATTCGAGCGCGCTCCTGGCCATTTACAACGACCATTCCGGCCGGTTTCCGTTTCCGGCGCTCCGGCGAACGCCGCTCGTGGCCGCGGTCTCCTCGGACAACGGGAAGACCTGGCCACTGCGCAAGCTGATCGAAGATGATTCGGATGGCTGGTATTGCTACACGGCCGTTCACTTCGTGGACGATGCCTTCTTGCTCGCCTATTGCGCAGGCTATCCTGGCCACAATCTGGACCGCCTGCGCATTCGTCGCATCGCTCTGTCCTGGCTGCAAGATCAGGCTCCATAGCGACCGGGCGCGAGGGCTCAACAGCGACAGCCTTGCCATGCCCTCGCTCGTCAATTTTGTGCCAGACTCCTCGTCCCGCCTCCCGCCCCGGTGGGCTTCAGCGGACAACTTCACAGCGTCCGGCAGCCGCGCCAGGATTTCAGACACTTGAACCATCGTTGCAACGGCCAGATCAATCTCCCGGGCATCATCGGGCGTTGAGGCGTGAGAAAATCCGCCGCGCATATTGCTGCGCATAAACAATGGGTCGGAACTGATTCCGACCGCGCTGGGGTGGCGAATCGACAAAGCTATCCCTCCGATGCAAAGTCTGCAGAAACGTCTATCATTTTCATCCTCCAGAGCGCGGCCATGTCGGCAAGCTTGCGACACTCCGCTCGCCGACGAGCGTTCGAGCGATTAGCTTCCGTTGCTCCCCCACGTCACTGATTTTAAGCTTACCGATTGCCTGCAATATCGCCACCGGCGGAAGCTTGATGCGCACGCCTAATCGCTTCACGCACAACGCGGTGGGATGGATGACAGCACCTTGGCAATATGCGGCGAACCCGTGTCCCTGTTGCACGTCCCCGCGGCGCCTACGGCCGGGCTGAGCGACGGCGTGACCAGTGGATCAAGCTGCCCATGGATCAGTCGTGTGCGCGCGCCGGGCCACTCTGGTCGATGGTGCGGGCAAGCCACGTGGGCCGAAGTCGCGCAACTGCTCCCGGGCGGCGCTCAGTGACTCAAGTTTCATTTCGCTTCGAAGATGGAATTCCTGCAATCCACCTGCACAAACTCCGAGTAGTGGTTGACCGAGAGTCCTTTCCCGATCGGCGTAGGTTTCTGTACGATGAATTCGATCCAGTTGGGGCTGTCGAACGCCGAGAACGCGAGCCGGAACGATTCGCCGACGCGCTTCGTGGCCTTCGTTAGCTCGGGGAATATCACCGGCCCGGTATCGGTCTGATAGAACAAATGCCTCTCGCTGACGTTGAAGGTGACGATGGGGTATTCGAGGAGAACGCGAAAGCCCGCTCGCTGGAATTCTGTTCGCGCCACCAGCGGCTTGCCGGCGTCGGCTGCGGCGATGATCTGCCGCACGTTCTTCAGCTGCACCGCCTGCACGTGCTGGAGCAGGAGTCGGTGGCTATAAAACGCATCCTTCGTCTTGATGATCTGCCGTTCGGGCTGCGGGCCAAGGGAGGCAGGCTTTAGCATCACCCCTTTGTTGTTTCTGTCCCAACTCTTGAAAATGATCATGTCCTCGTGCTCCGAGTAGACGGGCCGAAAGTCCGCATTGGGCTGAATAAACAATCCTACCTTCTTCCCGCAACCCACGCGCTCGGTCTTGCACGCCTCGCCGAGATAGTAGCTGGTGGACCTCCCATTGGGCCGCGTGATTTTGCAGAGGCAGTCAATCCGAATCCGCGCCCGGTTATGCTGGTTTTGGCGTTTGTCGGAGACGGTCTTTGGCGGCTTTGCGACCCAGTCCATTTCAAAGAAGAAGAATGATCGATTATAATCCAGAATATTCATGGCTGGAATTGCTGCCAGATCGCGTTAGAAAACGAAAGGAAAAACTTGCGGGCACTCGGGTGGAAGGGTCGATGTCCTTGCCGATCGATCCTTCAGGGACACCCCGGATGCCGGGTACGGTGTCCCGCCCTAAACTCACTGCATCTGATCCAGATACCACCTCGTATACCGTGCGAGCCCCTGCTCGGTCTGCGAGTAAGGCCCCGGCTGATACGCGAGCGAGTTCACGCCAGCTTGATTGTCGTCCACGATCTTCTTGTCCTGGTCGGTCGTGATTTTCCAAAGCCATGTTAAGTTCTTGAGGTCATAGTCCTTCCTCTCAAGCGCATCCCCTCGCACCAGCCAGATCATCTCGACCTCCGTGCACTGCGGCGACAGTGGCGTGAAGCGCGGGATCACCGCGTGATCGCAGCACGCGACGAAGTAGTTCGCAGGATACAGGCGCCCGGCGGTGTAGCCGCCATCGTAATCCGCAAAACTCCCCATCAGCGGCGCGACCGGCCGCCCATCTCGGCTCGCAGTGAGTGAACCTTCCTTGATCGGTATCCGCACGCACGTGTGCACCGCGTTCAGATCGTGTGGAACTCGCCCTGTGAGATTGCCAAGTTTTTTCGCCTTCGCCTCCCACGCCGCTGTCAGGTCCGCAAACTCGCCGACGTGCTTATTTGCCTTGTGCGTGTCGGGCAGGGCATGCGCCATTACCGAGCAATACTCGGGGTGCGTTGGCCCACAATGGTAACATTCGCCGAAATTCTCGACTACAAGTTTCCAGTTGGCGGAGACCTGCCAGATCATGCTTTTGCCGATCTTCGCCTGCGTCAGTCCATGCGGCTTGAGGAATATCTCCCAATCGCGGAATGCATCCTCGTTAGCGGGCGGCGTGTCGCCCAGACAGATGAAGATCAATCCTTCGACCACTCGCACGTGACACTTGTGCAAACCAAACTGCGATGAGTCGAAACCGTCCGCCATCGCCGGCGCCGCGAGCAGCTTGCCCTCGGTGGCGTAGGTCCACGCGTGATAGGGACACACCAACGTTCGCTTGTTTCCCTCCGCTTCCAAACAGATCCGCGAACCGCGATGTCGGCACACGTTGAACAGCGCGTGCACGTTCCCGTCTTTGCCGCGAATGACGGCGATCGACTCGTTGCCGATGGTGAAAAGAAAGTAATCGCCGACGTTTCGCACGCGACTCACGTGTCCCGCAAACACCCACTGCCGCAGGAACACACGCTCCATGTCCCGTTCAAATATCCGCGGGTCGGTATAGAACGCCTGCGCCAGACTAAACCCCGGACGGTGTTCGGCGATCAGATCAGCAATCCAATCGTCATCCTTCGATGAACCGCCAACGGTGCGCCTCAGCGTCCTGGCCGATCGTCCGGGACCGCTTATCTTTCGTTTGGCCGTTTGGGATTCTGGATCGCGTGATTCATCATCCCTCATTGCTTGGTGCCACTAGGCGTCCCCGCACTTTTGATGTCAAGCTGATAGCCAGTCTAGCGCCTCAGGACAGCGCTTCCTCAGACCATGCTCCTGCCGGCGCTGGGCCTCAGCCACACCGCCATTATTGGTGGGAGTGCTCTTGGGATAAGTAATGGAATTGAAGAGAGACGGACTGAGAAAGAAAGATACCTGAACAATCCGCCGGGAACCTTGTATAACGCCTGCAAGAGTGAAATTAATTGAGCAATGCCCTTTGGCTTTTTGTTTGCAGGACCGAGCAAAGGAGTGAGCCGGAGATAGGCATCGCCCAAAGCGCTCTCGATGAGTGCAGCAAATCGTCGATCGCAGCGGCATCACCACATGCCGAATCTCTTCGAACTCGATTTTTAAGGTTCGATCGGAAACGTTGGATTCCCGTCGTTTTACCGATTACGTCGCGCATCGAGCGACATGCCTTCGAACGATGGCAAGAAACTTGTCCAATTCCTCAACGGTATTGTAAAAAGTAGGATCGAGGCGGATGCCGCCCTGGAATGCCCCGCAATAGATGCGGGCGGCCTTCAACTCGGCGTGGAGCCCATCCGGGTTTGGTGGCCGGAAGAACACAATGCCGGCCCTTTCGCTCGCCGCCCGCGGAGTCCATATCGTAACACCGATTTTCTCCAATTGATCCAGGAGGTATGTTGTCAATAGCTGCACGCGTCGCTCGATAAATTCGGGCCCGATCTCCTCCAGGAGTTCCAACCCCGCCAAGGCCCCGATCACGCCAACCAGGTTGGGCAAACCGCCCTGGAAGCGGGTGGCATCATCGTGCAATCGGCAATGGCGCACATCCCAATCCCCGACGTTGGCTGCGGAAAGCCAGCCTGCCGTCGGCGGCGTCGCGTCCAAGTAGCGATCGGCGAGGTATAGTAACCCTACGCCGGCTGGCCCCATCAGCCACTTGCTGACCGTTGTAGCCAGGAAATCGAGCGGCGGGTCATTTACGCTTATTTTTACCAAACCCAGGGCCTGCGACCCATCGACAAGAAGCGGGATGCCTGAGCTGCGCGTGACCGCATGAACCGCCCGTAGATCAAAACGATACCCGCTACCGACGGTCACCGCGCAGAGACTGACGACGGCGGTGTTCCCGTCCACCTGCTTTGCGAGATCGTCGATTTGGATTTTCCCATCGCGGCTTTTGACGAACCGGACCTCAGCGCACGGGTGACAGACCAACCACGGGTATGTGTCGGTCATAAAATCCAGGTCGTTGACCACGATATTTTGGCCCGGCTTCGGCCGCAGGATTTGCGCCGCGAGGTTAATAGCCGCCGTCGTCGACTCTGTCACCACGATGTTGCGGGCACTGGCATGGATCAGCTTCGCGAACTTTTCCTTGAGCTTCCCAAAAGCTTCGTAGGCCGGAAAGAAAGCCGCTTCCCCGCCATTCTGCCATTTTTCTAGAAAAGCACGCATCGCCTCTCCGACCGGCCGGGCGCAGGGGTGGATGCTGCCATTGTAGAGATAGGTCCAATGCCCGACGACGGGAAAGAGTTTCCGCAGCTCCTGCACTCGCGTTTCGTCGCTCATCGTAATAATTCTCCTGTTTCTTGCCGTCGTCTCCCTCAGTCTCCGAAAACCGGAAGCGGTTTCCGCGACAAATCGAAACGGACATGCTTTAAATGCATGTGGTCGTGCAATCCTTCGACCCCACGCTCGACGCCAATCCCACTTCTTTTCCAGCCGAGAAAAGGCGAATTCAGGGCCAGACCATTGAAGGTGTTGATCCAGACCGTTCCGGCCTGTAGCCTTTTGGCGGCATAATGGGCCTTGACCAGGTCGCGCGTGCAGACTCCGGCGGCAAGCCCGTAACTGGAATCGTTCGCCATGGCGATTGCCTGATCGAAATCCTCAAAACTGATACACGTGAGCACCGGTCCAAAAATCTCTTCTCTCGCGATCCGCATCTCATTTCTGGCATCGCCCAACAGAGTCGGCTGAAAAAAGAATCCTTTCTCCAGCGCAGCACCGGCCGGGCGGCCGCCGCCGGTCACCAGCGTCGCTCCCTCCCTTTGTCCGATATCAACGTAGCGTTGAATCTGTTGGAGCTGTTTATCATTGATGATCGGACCGAGATGGGACTTCGGATCCGTGGGGTCCCCCACCCGAACGCGTTCAAAGCGCTCCCTCAACTGGTCCATAAAGGAATCGTATATTTTTCCATCAATCAAGAGGCGGGTTCCGGCGCAACAGCACTGCCCGCTGTGGAGCAGGCAGCCAAAAGCCGCGCTCATGACCGCCTGCTCACGATCAGCATCAGCACAGATGATATTGGCGCTCTTGCCGCCCAGCTCCAACGTCACGTCTGTAACGTTCTTTGCCGCTGCCTGCATCACGAGTGAACCGATCTCGGTTGATCCCGTGAAAATCAGCTTGTCCACTCCCTCGTTCGCCGCCAGCGCGGCACCGGCTTCCAGGCCGGTTCCGAGAACGATGTTGACCACTCCCGGCGGGATACCCGCTTCATTCAAAAGTTGGCCGAGGAAGCTGGCGGTGACCGGTGTCTCCTCGGCCGGTTTCAGCACGGCGGTGTTGCCGGCCGCGAGCGCCGGGGCCAACTTTAACGCGGTGAGCACAAACGGAAAATTCCAGGGGATGATGATCCCGATCACGCCCATCGGCTGGCGAATCGTATAATCGAACTGATCCGGCGACGGCACGGCGTTCACCGTGCCAACAGCCGACTGCGTGAGATCAGCATAATAATCCCAAGTTTGCGCCGCAATCTCGATCTCGACGCGGGCGTCGCCGATGGTCTTGCCCGCGTCGGCCACTTCGAGAGCGGCGATCTCTTCGCTATGGCTTCGAATGACCCGCGCCACCCTCCGCAGCAGTTCTCCCCGCAACCGCCCGTCCATATCAGCCCAAGCCGTCTTGAGAAACGTTTCGCGGGCTACATCCACCGCCTGGTCTATTTCTAATTTGGTTCCACGGGCGGCCAGGCCGATCCTCTCGCCGGTCGCCGGGTTGTCGATTTCAAAAGTGTGATCGCCGCCTTGATATTGGCCATGGATGAAATGTTTATGCGTTCTCATAGCTTACGCGTCCGCCAATCATAACACTCTGCACATCCAAATTCGGGTCCAACAGCACCAAATCCGCGTCTTTGCCGGCCGCGATGCTGCCTTTGTGATCGAAGATTCCGGCCACCCGGGCCGGCGCCTCGCTCACCATCGTCAAGGCCTGCTCCGGTGATGTCCCGGTATGCTTGATGAAATTGCGCAGGGCCCCGCACATCGACATCACGCTGCCGCAGAGCGCGCCATTGGCGAGGCGGGCAACGTCCTCCTGCGGATTCTTGAAGACACTTTGGCCGTCAACCATCTTGAATTCGCCATCGGGCAATCCGGCCGCCATCATCGCGTCGGTGATCAACGACAGCTTTTCGATGCCCTTGCACTTGAGTGCCACCTTCAATAGCGACGGATGCACGTGTGCCGCCGTCGCATCGCATAAAATATCGGCGCTGACCCCGTCGTCGGCCAGGATCAATTCCTCCACACCCACCACCTTGGTGCCCCCGTATGTCGCCCTGGTCGGCCACAGCCGCGGCGGCATGGCGTTGAACAGGTGCGTGGCATGCGTGATTCCTGCCGCGCGGCCTGCGCGATATTCCGCCTCGGCCGCATCAGAATGGCCGATGGCGACGGTTGCTCCGGCCGCACGAAACGCCTGGATCGCTTCGATCGCCCCGCGCCGTTCGGGCGCGATGGTAACCAGCCGCAGGTTCTTGCCGCAGCGTTTGATCAACTGGCGTACGAATTTTGGCTCGGGTTCAATGTTCGTCTCTGGCCGCTGCGCCCCATACTTGGGGTTGAGGAAGGGCCCCTCCAGATGGATGCCTCCGATCGTGGCCCCGCCTTCAACCGGACCGACGCAGCCGGCGACGTGGTCTATCGCCGCAAGCATTTTATCAAAATCGTTGGAAATAAACGTGGGGAGAAACCAAGTCGTGCCGCTTCGGATCACATGCCGGGCCATGCCGAGGGCGCCATCTTCCGCCCGGAAACCTCCTGAACCGTGGATATGGATGTCAATGAACCCCGGTGCGACGAATCGCTCCCTCGCCTCAATTCGGTGCGCCCCGCGCGGAATCCGAATCTCCTTCGCCAATCCCACTGCGGTGATTCGACCGTCTCGCACGAGGATGACCGCATCAGGAACCCATCGGCGCTCGATCAGGGCGGTAGCCCCGGAGATTGCGGTCACGTCGCGGTTCACCGTCGCTCCTTTCTCGTAAATCGTATTGTCACGGCTGTATCGGAAGAGCGAGGCCGGAGTCGCGCTCGAAGAAATCGACGGGTTTTAATTCAAAAGCAGGCCATTGCGGCTCGTTCAGCGCCTGAAGGCAATAACGACTGTTCTCATCCGCATATTGCCCGGCCCCCAGAGTGCTCACGGTAATTGAAAATTTTCGCGCGGTCAGCGGGTCTATCGGATGAATGACCGCTACCGCTGTCGATGAACAAACACCAGTGGCGCAAACCGTGGTGACGGCGAGTATCGCAATGGCTTTGATGTTCATGGGGGGGAACGGGAACGGAGACGCGGGATTCAGGCCTGGGGCGGTGGGTTAGTCCGGGAGGGTGGTTAACATGGCGGAGATGCCTGAGGTTGGCAATCCATAACGCGAAGGGAGGATTTAAGTCGACCGGAGCAATGGAGAGAGTTGTGCGGTGGGGCCTGCCGACGATCACGACGACCTTGGTCTGGGGCACGGCCTTGAGCGCCACTAGGGGCGTGGCGTGAGATATATCCCGCGCGACGATCGCCAGGCCTCGATCCATCCATGATCTCCCCGACCGCCAGCCTTTCCTTTACCCGCTCTGAGGTTGACGCGGACTAAAGGCGCGACGCGCCGAGCCCTTGACACTCCCCTCAGCTGGTCAGCTTGGCCCACCCCGAGACGGAACCGGCGCCGCAATGTTCACAGCTTGACGACGCTGGCGCCCGCGCGAACCATCCGGCCGAAATGGAACCGCCGAGTGAGATCGTTGCCGCGCTGCGCCAGTGCGGTTTGTTGGCGCCGGGCGAAAGCCCGTCGGGTCAGGAGCTGACCGGCGGGGTGTCTTCGGACATCTGGTTGATCGCCCTGCGGGGCGGCCCGATTTGCGTGAAACGCGCTTTGCCCAAACTGAAGGTGGCGGCGGACTGGCGTGTGCCGGTCGGCCGCAATGCCTTTGAGGTGGCCTGGATGCAGGTGGCCGGCCGGCTGGTGCCCGAGGCCGTGCCAAAGGTGCTGTGTCACGATGTGGCGGCCGGGATGTTTGCCATGGAGTATCTCGACTCAGCCGCATTCTGCCTCTGGAAATCCGAGCTGCGCGATGGCCGCGTCGACCTCGATGTGGCCCGCGAGGTTGGTTGCCGCCTGGTTCGCATTCACGCCGGCACGGCGCGCGATCCGGCGATTCCGGCGCAATTCCCCACCGACGCGATATTCCATGCCATCCGTCTGGAGCCCTATCTGGAGGAGGCGGCCCGCGCCCATCCGGATCTGGCACCGGCCTTGCACGGACTGGTGCGCACCACCGCCGAAAGCAAACGGGCCCTGGTGCACGGCGATGTGAGCCCAAAGAATATCCTGGTGGGACCGCGCGGGCCGGTGTTCCTGGACGCCGAATGCGCCTGGTATGGCGATCCGGCCTTCGACCTGGCCTTCTGCCTGAACCATCTGCTGCTGAAATGCCTTTGGGTGCCGGCGGCGCGCAATCGGTTGCTGCTGGGCTTCGATGCGCTGCTCGCCGCCTACGCCGAGGGCATCGATTGGGAGCCGCGAGCCGAACTGCTGAGGCGTGCCGGCCGCCTGTTGCCGGGCCTGTTTCTTGGTCGCATCGATGGCAAATCGCCTGTAGACTACCTAACCGTGGAAGCTGACAAGAATCGCGTTCGGCGCGTTGCGCGCCGACTGCTGCTAACCCCGCCGGAGGATCCTGGCACGGTGCGCCAGATCTGGGCAACGGAGCTCGGCACATGAGTGCGGCGATTGAACGCGTCATCGGCCGCCGCATCTGGGACTCACGCGGCCGGCCGACCCTCGAGGTCGATATACACTTAGCCGGTGGCGCCATGGGACGGGGCATCGCGCCAGCCGGCGCCTCGACCGGCTCCGGCGAAGCTCTTGATCGGCGCGACGGCGGCACGGCGTTCGGCGGACTGGACGTGCGCCAGGCGCTGGCGGCTGTCGAGGCCGAGATCGCGCCGGCGTTGCACGGCCGCGACGCCACGGATCAGGCCGCGGTCGACGCCGCGCTGATCGCACGCGACGGCACAGCCAACAAGTCGCGCATCGGCGCCAACGCCATCGTCGCGGCATCCATGGCGGCGGCCCACGCCGGCGCGGCGGCGCGCGGCCTGCCGCTGTGGCGCCATCTCGGTGGCGGCGACAACTCAATGTTGCCACTGCCGGAGATCCAGATCTTCGGCGGCGGCGCCCATGCCGGCCGGCGCGTCGACGTGCAGGATTTCATGGTCATGGCGGTCGGGGCGGCAACGTTCGCCGAGGCGCTGGACTGGACGGCCGAGGTGTATCGCGCCGCCGGCGCGTTGATGTCGGACGCCGGCCTGTTGCAGGGTGTGGCGGACGAGGGCGGCTTCTGGCCGGCTTTCGACGACAACGAGCAGGCGCTGGAGATGCTGCTGCGGGCGATCGAGCGTGCCGGCTATCGCCCGGGCGAGCAGGTGGCGATCTCGCTCGACATCGCCGCCTCCGAATTTGGCAAGGGCGGGCGGTACCGGATGGCGCGGTCGCGCGGCGGCGCCCGCGAGCTGGACAGCGAGGAGCACGCCGCGGTGCTGCTTGACTGGCTGCGGCGCTACCCGATCGTCGCCATCGAGGATCCCCTGGCCGAGGACGATGCGGAAGG